>JAFDVL010000089.1 GCA_018268995.1 Acidobacteriota bacterium
TCATCTTTTGTCGAGTACATAGGCCTGGCCCATAACACTTCTCGTCGTAATCTTTTGGTTTCGAGAGTTTATCGCCTCTGCCTTTGGTGTAATCAAACAAAGACTTGAACAGGGCGATTCATTCGAGGCAGGCACTACTGGCATAAAACTTGGTGCTTCTCAACGAACATCTGAACTTGAGAAGAAAGGGATTGATCCAGTTCAACCTCCTGAACTACCTAACACGATATACATATCTCATAAATCTGAGCGAGACCCATCTCAAGATAAAGGGAAAACGCAATACTATCGCTTGAGAATATTTTTGGATGCAGATGCTCCAAGGTTATTGGATGAAGTGGAAAAGGTTATTTATCATCTGCATCCAACGTTTAGGAACCCAAACAGAGAAAGTGTTGACCGCCAGAGTAACTTTGAAATCCAGACGGCAGCTTGGGGAGAGTTCAATATGACTGCTGATATTTACTTCAAAGGCAAAAGTAAACCACTTATTGTGGAGCGGTATATAAATTTCTAGAACCTGCCGAACATTCATTGCACCGGAGCGTGGCCGCCGAGTCGTCAATAAATCACGATCACACGGCCACGCCCGGTGAACGAGTTGTTCGGCTCTTTTGAACCCAAAGAGAATTTGATGAATGAAGCAGAAAAGACAACATATCAAGCGCCACATCCTGTATTTGAAAAAGCGATTGCAAATGGGAGGATTACGACATGGCTAGATGCACAGCACCAGTAAACGGACATCGCACAGCGAGTGGGGCAGCAGCTTGCCCCGCATGTAGCAGCCGTTCTCGTTACGGATCATATTCATATTCGCCCTCGTACTACCCTACATCCTATTCCTCGTCAGGTAGCATCGGGGGAGGCCGAAGCAGCATCGGTGGGTCCAGCAGCAGCGGAAGGCCGCGCTGGTCGCGAGCAGGCTCATCCGTGGCGTACACGTCTGCCGAGGTGCGGGCGCTGACTCCGATCCGCGAAAGCATCGAGAGGCGAGTGTCTGTGCCTGAGCTTCGAGACGTTTTTCTTTGCCACGCCTGGGACGACCGGAGAGGGGCTGCAAAAGAGCTTCATGACCTGCTCGAGTCGTGCGGTGTCTCGGTTTGGTTCAGTGAGAAGGACGTCGCCCTCGGCACACCGTTGCTCCGCGAAATCGACAAGGGACTGGCGAAGTCCAGAGTTGGGATCGTGTTAGTGACCCCCGCGCTGCTGCGCCGCCTCCCACAAGAGGGCATCGCCGACAAAGAGCTTTCTGCACTCCTAGCGCGTGATCTGCTCGTTCCCATCGTGCATGACACGACGTATGAAGCGCTTCGCGAAGTCAGCCCGCTGCTCGGCTCGCGAAGCGGCTTGGACACTAAAGAAGATACGATGGCAAATGTCGCAGCCAAGCTCGCTGAGCTGGTTGCCCCATAGTTCTATTTTCCACCTAAGCTTGTGGCTGGTTATTTAGTCCGTACCTACTGGCCAAGCCGAACAAACATTGCACCGGAGCGCGCCCCACATCGCGTCCGTAATTCAAGGTTACAGGGGCGCGCCCGGTGAACGAGTTGTTATGTGTTTTCGATAATATATGGCATTCCCCTTTCGGACACATTGTTCAGAATTGAACGATCATGAGTTGATAATTTTAGATGTCTTACTGCTTGGCGGTTGTCGGCTCAAACTTTTACAAAATGACATCTTTGCCGAGGCTTTTAACTTGCCATATGCGCACGGGCTTAACGACCTCGAACTTATGAGCGTATTAGACCATCTCTGTCAAAATAAATGGTTGCGTTTAGACGAGGACGACAGTTACTACTATATGACTTCATCAGGCGAGGCGATATGGGAATCCGAACGTCAACCTCAATGGCAATATTTTGTTTTCGATAGTTTTGATCCCCTAGATGATGAAAACGCACGATTCTCAATTCTTTCTCCCGATTTGCAAACGGCAGAGAATTATCTCTTTCATCTACAAAAAGAGGGACAGGCAACGCAAATAAACCATCAGACAAGCAGCAATTATTCATTGTTTGATTGGCTAAAGTTTTCAACGATCTATGAGATAACAGGCTTGATTAAAGGCTACATTTCAATCAAGCCACCAAATGAACCAGAGCATAAATGGTGGCGAGACGTGACTGATCTTCAACTGTTTGTTGAAAGCCACACATAACAATTATTGCACCGGAGCGCGCCCGTCGTGGCGTCCGCTTTTGACGGCTACAGGGGCGCGCCCGGTGAACGTGGTGTTCGGTAGTCCTAACCAAACGCTCTGTGACAACGAAACGAGAACCAGACCAAACGAAGAAAAGAACTTGGTGATACCGAAAACAGATTACCAAAGCACGAAAAGCAAATGGGGACCAGGCAAACGGCGTGTGTCTCAAACAAACCCAAAGACTTTGACAACCAACGGAAATGATATTGACGACCAACAAATGACCGGCTGAGAACCAAACAACATAACTTCACTCAGCCCACAACGACGCTACTGACCACGGTTTTCCTGCGGTCTTCGGACGGTCAGCCCCGCACCCAAAGGAAAACCAAACGGCAAGCAAATAACCTGACCGAGTGCATATCCTCGCGTTTGATGTGCTTCCTGACCAAACCAGAATAACCTCCGGTTGCGGTCAAAGGGTTTGGCTGATGAAGGTGTGAAAAGACACGGTTTCCTCCAGACGGTTTGTCGATGATGGTTTTCAAAACCATCAAAACATACCGAACATCCATTGCACCGGAGCGTGGCCGTCACGGCGTCTCTCAATCATGGTCACACGGCCCCGCCCGGTGAACGCTTTGTTCGGTTCCTTCGGAGATTGGTGAAAACAAACCTTCACCTCACCAGACAAAACAAGGAAGGTAATAGTTATGGAAACTCTCTTCGACTCAAATCTGAAAGATACCAATCCGCGCGAAGTACAAGCCTCCCGCGTCGCAAACTGGCTCTGGTTAGCGGCTGTCTTTTACGCAGCTAGCTTCGCTGTAGGCTTTATCCCGGTTGTTAATTTCTTCGCCCTTCTGTTGCACTTTGCCCTTTTCTTTCTTTACCCATTGCAATTATTAATCTGGCTGTTGATGTATGCGTTTCGCTTGGATCGAAGCAATCCATTCAATCGAAAGACATATCGGGATGTGTGGTTATCGCTTGGGCTATGGATGGTGACAAATATTATTCAGTTGGCAATACTATTGATATCAAGAAATGGCTGATACTCAGACACCGTATTTCTTTACGTTTAGAGATTCAACCAGAAAACAGGTCTATGCTTGCAAAACGAATGCATATTGTTGGCCTAACGAGTTGCCTTTGGCACTTACAAGCTACACCGAACATTCATTGCACCGGAGCGCGCCGAACATCGCGTCCGTAAATCAGTGTTATAGGGGCTCGCCCGGTGAACGCGATGTTCGACGCCAAAGTAACCCGTGGAAACACAGATGCACAGTAGCCTGACTCACGTTCAATATGAACATTTACATCGTGCTAATAAAGTAGAGCTTATTTGCTCCCAATGTGGTGAAAAAGCATTTGCCATTAACCCTTGTTTTCAAACGGGCAATTTAACTTGCATTGATTTATGCCCTAACTGGAATGCGGCTGTTTGGGAAATTCGCTGTACACAATGTTCATATCACGCAACTGAAAAAACATTTTCTGAATTAGGGCAATTATATTATTGCCTGGAATCACGCGGCAAAACGCTGTGGGCTTGGAATCGAGAACATCTTGTCATGTTACATAAAATGTTTACAGGCAAAATAAACGACAATGATCCTTACGCCAATTTGGCTGTTTACGCACGACGCGAATGGTTACTTGGCACACGCAAACAAGCATGGGTAAAGGCAATCGAAAAAAAACTAAAAGAATAACTTGCTCAAATAGCGTCGAACATCCATTGCACCGGAGCGTGGCCGTCAGGTCGTCTCTAAACGAGCGTTACACGGCCACGCCCGGTGAACGCCTTGTTCGGTAGTCCAGCCACGACGGTGTGTGACAAGGAAGCGAGAGCCAGACCAAGCGAAGGAACAAACTTGGTGACACCGGAACCTGAGTGCCAACCAACGCAAAGAACTGGGTGACCACGGAAACGGTTTGTTCACCAAACAAAAACAAATGACTGTGACAACGAACGCAAATGATTTTGACGCCAAACAAATAATCGGCTGAGAACCAAACCCGATAAACTTTCTCAGCCCCAAATGATGCAACAGACAACGGTTTTCTCTGCGGTCTCGAACGGCCAAACCAGAGAACAACGGAAAACCACACAGAAACAAATAAATCTTTACCGAGCGCGTATCCTCGTTCTTGATGCGCTTCCTAACCAAACGGAAGAACCTTCGGTCTTGGTCAAAGGTCTTAGTCAATCAGGCTGTCAAAAAACAACCTGAACTCGGAAACGATTTGTCGATGACGTTTTCAAAGACAAACAAAACAAACCGAACATCTATTGCACCGGAGCGCGCGCCACGTGGCGTGTCCGTTTCCATCAACGTTACAGCGCGCGCCCGGTGAACGAATTGTTAGATTTTTTTGATAAGCTAAAGCGCAAAACTACCAGGGATTATTCAATTATGAAAAGAAGGCTTATTTGTATCCCGATACTTTTCCTACTAATCAGTGTAGGTTTGGCTACAGGTCAATCTGTAAAGACAGATAAATTCAAATCGTCCTTTCGCTATATCATCGTTAGTAACTTTGCTAGAAATGGGCAAGACGATATTTACAAATATCGGATCATTCAGGTTTTGATAAACGAGACAGATTTTAATGCCGAAACCCTTACTCAACTAAATGAATTGGTGAGCAAAAGGTATCCATCGCCAGAAAACTTGCACATTAGTGTTGCGACAAATCTTGACCAGCTTATGACTCCAGAAGAAGTTGATCTTTATGGCGGGAGGGAAGGCTACTCTCCAATTAGTAGCGATCACCAAGAGGCGTATATCCAAAACACTGCTACCAAAGTTAAGATCACAATTCGGCGCACATATTTGGGAGAAATCGTCCGCGTTATTGAATGGGAAAAGAACCGAAAACAATGAAAGACACTTGCTTTTCTCACAAGCATCTAACATCCATTGCACCGGAGCGCGAAACGCCAGCGGGGTAATTATTTCCAGCGTTATATCGCGCCCGGTGAACGGTGTGTTAGGTGAAAACAAGTTCCTCCAAAAGATATGCTTGAGAAACTAGCGGATAAAAACTTCCTTGACCCTGAAATCGCTTGGGCGGGGAACTGCCATACGTGCCAGCAACTCATTTCTTTGGCTGCCGAAAATTGTCCCTATTGTGGCATCAAAATTGAAATGGACGATATATTCGTCAGTTCAGTCAATCACGTTTTACTGACCCAAGCGATTAGTTCGGCCAATGCAATTCGTACCTACGATGGTGGTGTGTATATTTTTCTGGCGGTCAGTGTGATGCGGTTTCTGATTGATGTCATGTCTTATACCTTTCCTCTCTGGTTTGCGATTGCGACTAGCATCGTTTGGCTTGCGCCACTTTTTCTGATCGGGAAATGGTATCAACGGCACGGAAAATGGGACTCCGACGACGCCGAATATTTATTCGTCCAGAAGGAACTGGAAAGATCATTTTTACTTTGGCTGGTTCTTCACCTATTTAATGGAATATTGATTTGGATCAGTCAGCAAAGACCAATCACCTAACATCCATTGCACCGGAGCGTGGCCGTCCGGGCGGTTTGTGAGTGACGGTTACACGGCCACGCCCGGTGAACGAGTTGTTAGGCAATCGTGATTCAAGGCAAGTCGCCAGACGTTGTTTGCAAGGATAGGTTTCATCTCTGTCGGCACGCGCAGCTTCGTTACCGACTCGCCTTCCCCGCCGTCCATGGCACTTGGCTTTGGGGGTCACAGGCGGGAAGCGGCTCGTATCTGATGGCGCATTCTCTTTGTTACTCGCTTCGCGTCATCAATTGGTTTGGTTAGATTCTGACGATTCCTAACACTCATTCAACCGGAGCCTCATTCTTCGGCCCGGTTAATTCATCGTTCGACAACTTGCCCCCAAGAACTGTGCTATGAAGACAAAGAGGCTGAAAACCAAATTTGCAATCACAATATTTATGTTCCTTGTGGCATTTGCTCTTACTCCCAATACTGTGTGTGGGCAAAACAAAACGGTTGTCTCTCTTCGAGAAAATTTATTTTCATTTCAAGTAAACCGTGACGATATGCCAGAAGGGGCACGCTATAAACTATTTCTCAATAAACGTCAGATCGGCACAATAAACGAACCATTTGTTGATCTTGTAAATTCATTTGACCTATCAGCATTCAATCAAAAGGTTGTGATCCTGAGTGTCGCAAATGGCGGCAATGCGTGTCCGCAAAAACTTGTATTAATTTCTTTTTCCAAAGGCGGACTAATACAAGATAAAGATGTTCGCTTGATATTGGTCAGCCCGCAATTTGGAAACTGCCATGAAGACCCCTCATTTACGGCAAATTCTCAATCAGTAAAAATCAATTTTCCTTGGGGGAAAAATCCTGTGGCAGAATCCTGGTTATATAATGGCTCAAAACTAATACGAACCAAACCACGTCGTTAGTTGACTCAAATGCTGTCGAACATCCATTGCACCGGAGCGCGCGCCACGAGTTTTGTGTCTACGGCCAATGTCACAGCGCGCGCCCGGTGAACAAGTTGTTCGATTTTTTGGTTACTCCCAATGGCGAAGCTTTGGAACAGATGTATCAGACAGATTCTCCTGCTGGCAGTGATTTCGCTTATCACGCACGGACAGTCTGCCACTGATGCGCCACTTCCACCGATTGAAAAACCTGGGTTTCGTCCCGTGCTGATCGTGCTGAAAAAAAGGTCCGGCCTCAGACTGGCGATTCCAAAAACGTTACCCAAAACTTATGCCGACACAGACGAATTTTACTGCACTGTGACGCAATTAAAATCCAAGGAGTACGAGGTGATGATTGGCTACACGGTTGATTGCAGCGGGGGCAATGCTTGTCGGCTGGGGAGCTTATACGGCAAACATACGCGGCAAAATCGCATCACGGGAAAGGCCAATTATCCGTTCGAGCAGAAAGGGGCTAAACCGGTGCAACTGCGACAAGGCATCAAAGGCTACTTTGTTGATGCGACGTGTGGGGCCAATTGTAGCGATTCCAAAATCTTCTGGACGGTGAATGGCTGGGAATATATGGTGGGTTTAAAGGCCGGCAAGTTGTCACAGGTCAAACAGCTTGCTAATTCGGCAATTGGCTCCTAAAACCAAATCGAACATCCATTGCACCGGAGCGCGCGCCACGGGTCGTGTGGCTTTCGAGTGCGCTTGGGCGCGCGCCCGGTGAACGAGTTGTTAGGCCGTGAAGATAGAGAAGTAAATTGATCAAGCGCAGGAACAGAGAAGCCCCGAAGGCCGCTATCTATCATCTGCAAAACCGGAGCCGATGTCTCCAAGGAGTGTTCGATGAGTAACAAAGGCATTCACGTCGTTCTAGTAAAGCTGGTCGTAGCCCTAAGCTGTCTTGTCAGTATGACACAAAGCGCTGTTGCCCAAAGCCAGCAAATCACCTCCCCTGATAAGTTCTTCGGTTTTCAGATGGGAGCTGATCGTAAACTGGCACGTTGGGATAAGCTGGTTGAATACTACAAACTGCTTGAGCGGGAGAGTTCGAGAATCAAAGTTGTAGACATGGGGCCGACAACGATGGGGAATCCGTTTCTCGTGCTTTTCATCTCCTCGCCTGCGAACTTAGCCCGCTTGGAACAAATCAGAGAGATGAATGCCAAGCTCAGTGATTCGCGCGGAATCTCCGAGGCAGAAATCAACCGGCTTATTGCCGAAGGCAAAGCGGTGCTGGTGCAATCCATGGGGCTGCATTCTTCCGAAGTGGCTTCCAGCCAGATGGCTGCCGAGTTGATGTATGAACTGGTGCGGCGCACCGACGATGAAGCTGCGCGCATCATGGAGAACGTCATTTCCATTATGATCCCCTGCTTCAACCCGGACGGCGAAATCCTGATCACGGACTGGTACAACAAATACGTCGGCACAGAGTACGAGGGAGTAAATCTGCCGGTGCTGTATCACAAATACATCGGCCACGACACGAATCGGGATGCCTTTCAGACCAATATGGCTGAATCGCAATACGCGGCGAAGTTAATGTTCCGCGATTGGATTCCACAGGCCTACATTGACCATCATCAGATGGGCGCATACGGGCCGAGGATTTATGTGCCACCGTACGCCGAGCCTATCCGTCCGCAAGGCGATCCGCTGGTTTGGCGCGAGATGAGTTGGTACGGTGCTCACATTGCCTACAAAGAAGAAGAAGCCGGGCTGTCCGGCGTCGTGAACGCAGCCATTTATTCCGGCTGGGGCCATTTCGGATTCCACTGGATCACGCCTTTTCATAACATCGCGGGGATGCTCACGGAATCGGCGAGCGCGCGACTGGCCACCCCGCTTTTCCTGCATCCCGATCAACTTCAGGGGGAAACGCGCGCCTTGCCGGAATACAAAGCGCAGACCACTTTTCCGAATCCGTGGCCCGGTGGCTGGTGGCGTGTGCGGGACATCGTCGAGCGGCAGAAGGTCGCTGCCTGGGCAACATTGGATCTGGCCGCGCGCAACCGCGAAACAGTGCTGCGCAATGCCTTTTTGAAAGCCAAGCGACAGACCGAACGCGGAGCCGCAGGCAAGCCTGCAGCGTTTGTAATTCCGCAGTCCCAGCACGATCCGCTCACGGCTGAGTTGCTGGTCAACAAACTGCTCGTCCAGGGCGTTGATGTTCATCAAGCGCGAGCGGCATTCACGCACGAAGGGAAAGTGTACGGAGCCAATTCGTTTGTCGTCTCGATGGCACAACCCAAGATGGGTGTCATCCGGTATTTGTTGGGGCGAACATTGTATCCAGACAACAGCTACACCCGCGATAATCAGGGAAATCCCATCCCGCCATACGACATGGCAACCGATACGATGGCCGAGTTCATGGGAGTACGAGTAGACCCCGTAAATACGGCGGTTCAGACCAATCTCATAAAACTCACCGCGTCCATTCCGCGCACAGGCAAGGTCGAGAAAGGACGCGCCGGGTATCTCCTTGATGGTCGCCTGAACGAGTGCTTCCGCACCCTGAATTTGCTGCTCGACAAAGGAATTCAAGTCCGGCGCATGAAACAGGCAATGGAGACGGGCATCCGTTCGGGCGATTTCGTCGTGACAGGTGGCGCGGAGGCAGTCATTCAAGAGATCGCCAAGCAAACAGGCGTCGCTTTCCATCCGCTGGCCGTGGATGTCACATCGGCCAGCTTCGAGGTAAAACGGCTCCGGGTTGGCATGTATCAACGCTATTTCGGCGGCAATATGGATGAAGGGTGGACGCGCTGGCTTCTTGAGCAGTCGGGTTTCCCTTACAAATCACTGCTGGATGCAGAAATCAAAGCCGGGAATCTCGGAGCCAGCTATGACGTTATCATCCTGCCCGCCGACCGTGTAGAGGCGATGACGGGTGAACGACGAGCAACGGCGGGAGGCGGTCGCGCGGGGCTGCCAGCCACAGATTATCCGCCTGAATATCGCAGCGGCTTTGGCACAGAAGGCGTTGCCGCCCTGCGAGCCTTCGTCGAGAAAGGCGGCACGTTGGTGACGTTTGCGGAAGCGGGCAACTTTCCGATCGAAAAATTCGAGTTGCCGATTCGCAATGTCGTAGCCAATATCCCACGCAAAGAATTCTGGTCGCCCGGTTCGACGCTGCGCGTCAACTTCGACAACACGAACCCACTTGCCTACGGTATGCCATCGGAAGGGTTAGCCGTATTTCTGACGAATAACCAGGCGTATGAAGTTCTGCCTACGCCCCGGAATGAACGAATCCAGCGGATCGTCACGTTTGCCGACCGCGACATCTTACAGAGCGGGTGGTTATTGGGTGAGGCTGCGCTGGCCGGGAAAGCGGCGCTGGTTTCAGTGCAATTCGGCCAAGGCAAGGTTGTGCTGATCGGGTTCCGGGCGCAGCACCGAGCGCAAACCCATGGTACGTTCAAGCTGGTCTTCAACACGCTGGTGAGTGGACCGGAAGGTCAGGGAACGTCGAGTAAAGAAGGACGCTGAGAAAAAACGGCCTAACATCTGTTCAACCGTAGCCGCGCCAACGAAGGTTATGCTTGATGCCGATGTTACATGCGCGGCACGGTTAACGTGGTGTTAGGCAATCGTGGTTTCCTCC
>JAFDVL010000008.1:0-57753 GCA_018268995.1 Acidobacteriota bacterium
TCGCTCGCCTGAAAACCGCTATAAGCACCGCCCCGTAGCAATACTTGGGGATCGGTGGAACTCATAAAGGCATCTGGAGTCGTGGGAAATGGCTTGTAGTCAGCGCGCCTGCCATCCTCAATCCCTTGCGTATCCCCTGCAAAATAAACGTTCCCTTGCGCATCCACGACAGGTGTCACAACTGTGTTATGTAAGCCCCCTCCAATCAGCGTAGAGTAGATAAGTTGACTGCCATCTGGTTTTAGTTTCATGACAAAACCATCCGCCCATCCCGCATTTTCTTTTTGATAGGCATTTGGTGTAACTGGAAATCGCTTGGAATCAGAATGGCCTGTGACATACACATTATGCTCTCGATCCACGGCAATGCCGGAACCTTCCTCATTAAAGCCATCACCACCCAGCACAGTAGAAAAGGCGAGTTCCGTTCCGGTCGGATTGAGTTTAGTAACAAAAATACTTCCCAGAGAGGCAAAGACACCCCGCGTGACCGGGAAATCTCGCCAGCCATTCCACCCGGTAATATAGGCCGAGCCTTCATCATCAATCGCCAGTGCGAAAGGTGTCGCTGCACCGGGATGGGCCACTCCACCTATTACAGCAGAGTAAAGCAGACCACTGCCCTGTGGGTTGAATTTGGCAATAAAAATGTAGGCATCATCACGATACAATCGCTGCGGTCTTACTGCGTCACTGGAAAGGGGAAATTCCGGCGCGCGAAATGTCCCTGTGATATAGGCATTACCTTCCTCATCCACCTTAATATCCGTCCCTGTGGTGCTGTATCCACTATCCACATCCGGGCCAGGCCCCGGCCCAAAGAAGGTGGCATAACTGAGCACCGGATCAATCACGAGCGTCTTGCTGGCATCATATTCGCCGACTGCAAAACTCACCTGCTGGTTATCTTGCAAAACATAATTCCCGGCGATCTCTTGCCGTTTGCCGTCTGCTTCCTGATAGACAATTGGTTTATGCTGAATGACCTTCCCTGTTGCGGTTGTCACAACAAGATTCCCCTGCTCATCCAAAGCTAAACTCTCTGCTCCGGCAAAGCCGAGTTTGATGGCTTTGGGGTCAGCCCCTGGAGCCACGAGAAAGTCATACTCCAATTGCTGCTGGTTGCCGTAATACACAACGTCTACCCCCGGATAAACGCTTTCATATTTCACCCGGGCATAGGTCGCAACATTGGTGCGCCAGCCTGCGGGATCATTCCCCAAAAAGTAATTCGTAGTTCCTGCAAGTTTCTCTTCTCCCTTGATGGCCGGATTTTCCTGCGCACCGATCAGCTTCATGCGCAGCGCACTGGTGTGATCCTTCTTCTTGAGCGCAAGGACAGCTTCCCGTGGAGTCAGAAACAGATCATGCCCATTGGCACGTGTCATGAACTTCACCTGCGCATCCACCTGACCGTGATTGGCCTCAAAGTAAAGCGGCAATCGCCCGTAGTTCTCTTCTATACGAGTCGTGGTGTTTGCTGTGGGTGTCAATGGCTTCGGTGCCTTTTGCTGCCAGGCGAGCAGGCCCAGAACGGATAAGGAAAAGGCGCTCAGCGAGAGGATCGTCCAGCGCATTTTTCGAGTGCGGAATGGTTTGGCAAAGGTGTGGTTTGACATAACGTAACTTCTTTCATCAGCCAAGGGGAAGAGCTGAAAAGGGTGTGAGTTTTTGTTACTGACGACGATGGCTTTTCTGTCGTCGCTGACTGTCGGCACGTCTTCGGGGACGATCCCCAATCAGACACGCGATCCTTTCACCCACGCTGCCAGGGAGTGCAGGTTGAAGGTGAAATCAATCAAATCCAGTGAAAGTGAAATCGTGCAATCAGTCGGTACGGTTGCTGACTCAGGGGTAAATAATGCAACGTCAGATCACGAAAATTTCATGCAGAGGTGAAGCTTTCTGAGGATATTGCCGGTTGAGGAGTAAAGCTCACATCACCTGTGTACCGCAAAAACCAGAACAATGTCAACGGAATGATCATACGTTCAGGAGATGTGATAAGGCTGATTCAAAGTCGCCAACGGCGACAAATACAATAGCGTAGGGTAAAGCGAACCGGGTGAGCGCCACCCTACGAACCAGCGCGGCAATCGTTCCGACGCTGAAAGCGTCGTACCCTACAGGCGGGCAGTTCGTCACCTTCGGAGACGGAGATTTTTTACCACAACGTAGCGATGCTCGCTACGCTATATTATTCGTCATCTTCGATGACCAAAAAAACTGCTTTGAATAAGCCATAGGAGATGCGGTGGTGGCTTGGCATAACCGATGTGCGTGTGCGAGCATTGATCCAGTTAGTTAGGAAAGAGATTGTTCACCAGCCGGCTGATAACCGAATGTCGGTACAGCAAGGCATTCGGTTTGAAGTAAGAAGTGTGATCGCCACTTTATCTGAAAGGGTTAGGTTAAATTAGACTATGCGGGTAAAACTAACCCTCTATTATCTTGCCCTCTTGACCGCAGTTCTTGTTTTCTTCAGCGTCGCGATTTACACCTACCTGGCACGAAGTCTCGTCACCATCATTGACGATTCGTTGGCCTCGACCGCGCGCAATATCGAACGGCGGATGTTTCAGGAAGAGATGAGCGAAGACGCGTATAGTCCCGATCACTCTGAGCAGATGCTGGTGGCCCCGCAGGTCGTACAAATCATCAGCGATGATGGGACGATCACGGATGAACCGATTCCTGACAAAACTCATCAGTTACAGGTAAATTTAGAAGAACTGCGGCGCATCAATGACAATCTCGTACACTTCTCAACCATCAAATTAGCTTCGGGCGAACAGCTCCGCGTGGCGATTCAACGTACGCGCGAAAGCGAAGGGCAATTCTTTTTCATTCGCGTCGGACAATCGCTGAGTCCGCTGCAAAAGGCGCGACGGCAGCTAATCATTTTGCTGGCAATTGCTGGCCCGGCAGCGCTGTTGCTCGGTAGCTACGGTGGATTATTGTTAGCCAATCAAGCGCTATTTCCTGTAGACCGATTGACCCGCGCCGCCGAAGAAATCGAAGCGGGAGACTTATCAAAACGCGTGCAGGTGCCGCCGAAAATGGATGAATTGGGACGATTGGCAATCACCTTCAATCGCATGATTTCGCGGTTGCAGGCAGCCTTCGAGCGACAACGCCAATTCACCGCCGATGCTTCGCACGAATTGCGAACCCCATTGGCTGTCATGCGCGGCGACATTGAAATCGCGCTTCGCCGTGATCGCAAGCCGGAAGAGTATCGCAGCGTTTTGACCTCAAACCTTGAGGAAACCATCCGGCTTTCCCGATTAGTAGAAGATTTGTTAATGCTGGCGCGTGGCGATGCCGGGCAGACTCTTTTGCAATGTGAGCCTGTGGCATTAGACGGATTATGCGCGCAGGTGGCTGAATATCTGACACCGCTGGCCGAAGATAAAGGGCAACAACTGCTGTATGTCCCTCCAATCGCGTCACCATTGAAAGTGAACGGCGATGCTCAACGATTGAAACAGATGCTCTTAAATCTGCTGGACAATGCGATCAAGTACACGCCTGCAAATGGAACCGTTCGTCTGACGCTGACACAGGATCAGCGTGATGCCGTGCTGAGCATCAGTGACACCGGACGCGGTATTCCCGAAGAAGATTTGCCACATATTTTTGAGCGCTTCTTTCGCCATTCGCGCAGCACCAGCGACAAAACGGTGCAGGGCTTTGGGTTGGGATTATCTATCGTAAAATGGATTGTAGATTCGCACGGCGGCAAAATCATTGCCGAAAGCAAAGTAGATAAAGGCACAAAATTTACCGTGCGATTGCCGCTGCTTTGAAAACACCTTCAGGAAAGCTTATGTCACTCCCAAAATCGTTTCAGACCTTTTCATTCCTCAAAACCATCGGCTTCTTAGGAAGCATCTTCGTACTTTTTGGCTACGGTTATCTTAGCCCGGCGCAACAGTCACAGCCTGCACCTAAAGCCTTTATTGACGGCACTGGCCCAGGCTGGCGCACGTTGGGCGAAAAAGATTTCGCCCCCGTCAATGGCACGCCGGAAACGTGGGTCTGGAAAGATGACATGTGGCATAGCACAGGCAAGCCCATTGGCGTTTTTCGCACGCAACAAAAGTTCACGAACTTTGAATTAGTTGCCGAGTGGCGGCATCTGGAATTTGGCGGCAATTCCGGCATTTTCGCGTGGGTGCCGGATGAAGCGCTGAAGGATTTGCCGCCCGACAAATTGCCCAACTACGGCATTGAGATTCAAGCGCTGGATCACGGTTATGAAACACTATATGAAAAACGCACGGGCAAAAAGCGTGATTTTTTCACGACGAATGGAGATGTTTTTGCAGTCGGCAAATCCAAGATGACGCCCTTCCCTCCCCTGTCGCCAAACGGTTCGCGCAGCTTTCCGCGCAAGAATTTGAGCAAAGGCGTCGGCGAATGGAACCATTACTACGTTCGTGCCATCAACGGTGAGATTCGATTGTGGGTGAATGGCGAAGAGGTTTCCGGCGGCAACAACTGCGAGCCGCGCACAGGGTATCTCTGCTTAGAGGCAGAAGGCTCGCCCGTTGAATTTAAGAACATTCGCATCCGGGAATTGCCGTAAATCAGAGATGCGACGGGTAAGAAACAAAATGGAGGCGCAAACAAGATGTTTGCGCTACAAATTCATAGAAGTTGTACAACAAACATCTTGTTTGTTGCTCCGAATGTTTTTTTCCAATTTAAGTTGTCAATACAACTACGGGTAGCGCCAATGCTGCTGTGGGATGACAACCACTCGCGCACGTGCTGTCATTACCGCACCGTAAACTGGCTTTTTTCCACCAGCGGCACTTCGTCATCCATTCCCACCTGCGTCCGCATCACCTGTCTTGGCAACAATGACAACCGTCGTCCGGTAATCAGCCGCGAGCCGCGTTGATATGTGAAATACGACCACGCCCAATTGAACAGCGCGGCAACGCGATTGCGAAAGCCCACCAGAAACATCAAATGCACAAATAACCACGCCAGCCACGCAACAAATCCGGTCAGGTGCATCTTGCCAATTTCGGCAATTGCTGCATTGCGACCAATCGTAGCCATATTGCCTTTGTCCACGTACTCAAACTTTTCGTAAGGCGCACCTTTCATCGCATGCAGGATATTGCGCGCCGCACAGCGTCCCATTTGCATTGCGACCGGACTGACACCAGGCAAGGGCTTGCCGGTTTGATGCGTGTACGAAGCCATGTCACCAATCGCAAAAACATTCTTGTGTCCGGGAATCGTCAAATCCGGCTCCAACACGACCCGCCCGCCTCGGTCGTGTGGAACCCCAAGTTTGCTGGCAAAAGCCGTCGCCTGGACGCCAGCGCCCCAAATTACCGTGGCCGCATTGATTTTCTGCTCGCCTAAATAAGCGCCGGTCTCATCAATGTTCGTGACAATCGTATTCGTCCGCACATTGACGCCCAAATCGCGCAATTGCTTCAGCGCGCTGTCGCTCAAATCAGGCGAAAAGCTGGGTAAAATGCGCGGCCCGCCTTCCAGTAAAATAATGCGAGCTTCGCGAGGATTGATGTTGCGGAAATCACGCGCGAGCACGCAATGCGCCAGCTCGGCAATCGCGCCCGCCAATTCAACGCCCGTAGGCCCACCCCCGACGATCACGAAGGTCAATAATTCCTGCCGTCGTTCTGCATCCGTTTCTTTTTCCGCCGCTTCAAAGGCAAGCAACACACGGCGGCGAATCTCAACCGCATCGTCCAAATCTTTCAGTCCCGGTGCAAATTTTTCCCAATCATCATGCCCAAAGTAACTTGTGCGCCCGCCCGTCGCCAGAATCAAATAATCGTAGCTCAAGGTGTCATCGGCGAGTTGCACTACGCGATTCTCAAAATCTACGCCCGTTGCTTCAGCCAGCAAAACGGTCGCATTTTTCTGATGCCGCAAAATGGCGCGAATCGGTGCGGCAATATCGCCCGGCGCAAGACCCGCAATCGCGACTTGATACAGCAAGGGCTGGAACAAATGATGATTCGTGCGATCTACCAGGGTGACACGCACCGGAGCATTGGCAAAAGCGCGGGCGGCCTCCAATCCGCCAAATCCGCCCCCGATGATCACGACGTGTGGGATGTTGCTGTTCGTCATTTCATACCTCCTAAAACAATACGCGAAAAATATAACCGTTAATCATCACAGCTTCTTTTCGCGCTGTTCGTTTTTTTACCGCTTTACGCGACTAGCTCAGCCGAAATAATCGCCGGAAATTTTCGCTGGTGAGGCGCGCCATCTCTTCCAGACTCATTTCATGCAAGGCCGCCAGACACGTGGCAGTTTCTCTGACAAATGAGGGTTCATTGCGTTTGCCTCGATAGGGGACGGGAGCGAGGTAGGGACAATCGGTTTCCACCAGTAACCGATCCAACGGAGTCGTCGTGGCAACGGCGCGCAACTCCGCCGCGTTTTTAAACGTAACAACTCCAGAGAAAGAAATCAAAAACCCCATTGCCAGCGCCGCATCTGCCAGCTTTTGCGTGCCGGTAAAGCAATGGATAATGCCGCCGATTTCTGCGCCGCCGCGATCAAACCACGCCTCGCGCAAAAGCTGAATCGTGTCGTCTTCGGCATCACGGGTGTGAATGATCACAGGCATTTTGATTTGCAGCGCCAGTTCCAGTTGGCGGCGAAACACTTGCTGCTGCACGTCACGCGGGCTGTGATCGTAGTAATAATCCAACCCGATTTCGCCCCAGCCGATGACTTTTGCATGCGCAGCAAGTTGCAGGAATTTTTGTTCTAACGCCTCGTCATAAATGCTGGCTTCGTGTGGATGTAACCCAACCGCAACGTAAATAAAATCGTGCTGTTCAGCCAGCGCAATGCCTGTGTCCAGAGAACCTTTGGCAACATCACTGCCTGCAATTTCCAGAAATAACTCAACGCCCTGCGCACGCGCGCGGGCAATGACTTCGTCGCGATCAGCGTCGAAGGCCGGAGTGTCTAAATGAGCGTGTGAATCTATCAACATAATCTCGACATTTTGCGGAACATTTCCGTCTACATTTTCATTATGACTCTACACGAATCTTCACGAATGACGAAACTGAAAGGTTACAACCGAGCTACGCCCTTCGTGTGAATTCGTGTCAATTCGTGGCAAAATATTGGTTATGCGAATCGCTGCCTCAACGTATTTGAATTCTGCCCCCCTTGTTCACAGCTTCACGGCTGGCACACAACGCAATCGTGTTATTTTCATTGGCGATGCTGCCCCCTCACGCTGTGCGCAAATGCTGGCCAAAGGGCAATGCGAGATCGCCCTGATTCCGGTAATTGAATATTTGCGCATTCCGAATTTGCGCCTTATCCCCAATGTTGCCGTCGCCAGTAAACATCAGGTGGCCAGCGTGATTCTGGCAGCACGATGCAAACCAGAATGCGCCCGTAACGTAGCCCTCGATTGTGCTTCACGGACATCACAAACGCTGGTCAAAATCCTCTTTGCCCGGCGGTATCACAACCAGCCTGTTTTCTCTGAACGCACAACGGACGTCGCGGCAGGCGCAGCCAATATGCTGGAAGGCACGGATGCGGCGTTGGTGATTGGTGACCCAACCTTTCGCTTAAAGGCCAACGCAGAAAAAATGGGGTTACAGATTTACGATCTGGCCGAAGAGTGGCGCGCGATGACCGGGTTGCCCTTCGTGTTTGCGGTGTGGGCCGTACGCGAAGATGCCCTGGAAGATTATCGCCGCATCAAACTTGACTTTGAGTTGGCCAAACGCGAGGGCATTGATCGCATCCCGGAAATTGCCACCCAATACGCGGCCTCACTAAATATGTCGCAGCCGGAAATGCTCCACTACCTGCGTGAAAATGTGAACTTCGATCTGGATCAGGAAAACCTGGCCGGATTGCGCGAATATTTTCGACTCGCGCACGAATGCGGACTGGTGGAAGAAAACCGGGCGCTGCGATTTGTGGATGAATAAAACTTTCACTACGGAACAGACGGAAATAACGAAAAGGACGAATGAGCGTCGCTTCTTCTAAGTTTCGTCCTTTTCGTTATTTCCGTCTGTTCCGTAGTTTCCAGCCTAAAACCAATTACCCACTATCGGAATCTCGCGCCGCCGCAGCCACAAAATTGCTGCGCTGCATACGAACACAACCAACGCCAGGCCAAACAACAATCCGCCATCGTCCTTCACGACTATTCCCAGCTTAGTCAAATGGCTTAGAATCGCGCCGCTGATCGTGCCGAGCGAGAGAATTGCGCCAAGCGTGACCGTGCGCGGGAACAAGATCAATGCGGCTGCGATCAATTCCACGATGCCGGAGCCGATGCGACCCCACGGCTCAGCGCCGAGTGTCGTGAAGATGTAGACGGATTCCTCTGCGCCTGTGAATTTGAAAAAGAGTGTTTGCAACAAAATGACGGCGACAATAATTTGCAACAGCCAGCTCACCAGATTCAGTTTGCGCGCGACGGGTTGTGGGTTGACGAGTTCCATGTGTGCTCTCCTCTAAAATTAGTTTCTGCGTTTGCTTAATCGTTTTGAGCGGGAAAAATATTCCGACTACAAAGCAGTTGCCGTGGCCTGACGCGCGGGTTGTCTGATGCCACAGGCGGTGGCGTAATCAGCCAGCTCGGTTCTGAGCAGTTTTCTGCCACGATTCAGGCGTGACATCACAGTGCCAATCGGGACGTTCAGCATTTCAGCGATTTCTTTGTAGGCAAACTCTTCGACATCGGCGAGCAAAACTACGGCGCGAAAGTTCTGCGGCAATTTATTTAAGGCGGCGAGGACTTCTTCATCGGTCAATTGCTGCGGTGTTTCGGGTTCGTATGTCAGCGTTTCCAGCAACACTTCATCGCTATCAGATTTCCATTTCAGCCGCAGCCATTTGCGACGGTGATGATCCATCACATGAAACATAATCTTGAATAGCCAGCCGCGAATATTCGTCCCGGCTTCAAAGCGATGAAATGATTTCCAGGCTTGCAGGTAGGTTTCCTGCACAATGTCTTCGGCCTCTGCCGCATCGCCAAGCGTATGTCGGGCGGCGCGAAATAAATCATTGAGATGAGGCAATGCGACAGCCTCAAAAGAATCGAAAGATGCAGAGGTTTCAGGTGCCAGAGCAGCGTGCATAATATCTCCCTCTTAAACGGTGCGAGTATCTTTGAGTTGTTCCTTTAAGTACGGCGAGCCGTTGATCAATTTGACTTGCCGCTTTTGTAAGTCCTGTAACAAGGCGATGCCGCGACGATCCGCAAACGTGACGCCAGCCAAATCAAGAATCAGTTGACCTCTCGCGTCCAAAACCTTTTCTGTTGTCTCAGACACAATCTCAGTTGATTGCTGCGTGACTTGCCCTTCCAGCAATAAGGTCACGCTTTCACCTGAAGCACAGATTTCTGAAATTCGTAACATTTGACGGCTCTCCTTTGGCTCAACCTTGCGACAAGAGGAATGGCAAGGGGGATGCCACGAAAAACAGGCGAGCGCGTCGTGCAGCTAACTTACTTGGAGTGATGGGTTTAGAGGAAATTGGAGCGAAAAAATGAAGAAACTGGTTCGTGGTTCGTGGGCTTCGTGGCCACGAAGTTTCGTGGCGGGCTACGGAGTTTCGTGGGTTGAGCTGTGCGGATCAGGGGCACCACTGCGAGGAAAATCTAAACGCGTACTGCAAACATCCTGTTTGCAGCATCACACTCCTTAATTCGGAGACGCAAATAAGATGTTTGCGCTACTCTTTTGCTTACCTTAATCCAATTTGGAGTATTGATTATTTTGGACGCTGAATGCCAAGTTTTTTCATCCGGCTGCGGAGCGTATTGGGATGCAAATTCAGGACTTTTGCCGCTCCGCGCTCGCCCTCGATCACCCAATTGGTTTGGGCAAGCACTTCAAGAATATGCTGTCGCTCGACATTTTCAAGGGAAGTGTCTGGATTGGACGAAGGCATTGGCAAAGACGCTGGAGCCGCCACAGCCTGCACTTTTGGCACGCTCGCAGGCGGCAACATCGCACGATCCAACGTAAGGATTGTGCCTGATGCCAACACAACACCGCGTTCGATCAGGTTTTGCAATTCGCGGACATTGCCGGGCCAACCGTAGTTTGTCAGCAATTCTATTGTTTCCTGCCCAATGCCTTCCATTTTCCGACCGAACTTGCGCGCAAAACGAGAAAGGAAAAACATTGCCAGTTGCGGGATGTCATCGCGCCGTTCGCGCAAGGCCGGATTGCGAATCGGCAGGACGTTCAGGCGATAATACAAATCGGCGCGAAACTTGCCCGCGTTGACTTCCTCTTCCAGATTGCGATTGGTGGCGGCGATGATGCGCACGTCCACTTTGATGGTCTTGCTGCTGCCGACCGGCTCGAATTCGCCTTCCTGCAAAACGCGCAACAGCTTCACCTGTGTTTCCATCGGTAGTTCGCCCACTTCATCTAAAAACAATGTGCCGCCGTGCGCAAGTTCAAAACGTCCCACGCGTTTGTCTACTGCGCCCGTGAACGCGCCTTTGACGTGGCCGAAGAGTTCGCTTTCGACTAAGCCAGCGGAAATCGCACCACAATTTACTTTGACCAACGGACGTTCTTTGCGCGGGCTGAGATTATGAATACCACGCGCAATCAGTTCTTTGCCCGTTCCCGTTTCCCCCAGAATCAGCACGGTCGCATCGGTAGGCGCAACGCGTTCGACCTGTTGCAAGACTTCCAGCAGCGCCGGGCTGTTGCCGACGATTTCTTCAAAGTTATTTTCGCTGCGAATTTCTTCCTGCAAGTAAATGTTTTCGGCGTGCAATTGGTTCTTGAGCCGTTCGACTTCTCGCAACGCCCGGCGCAAATCGTCTTCGGCTTTTTTGCGCTCCAGTTCTGCTCCGGCGCGGGCAGCAAAGATTTTTAGCACATCCATCCCGCGTGGTTCTGCCATCGGCTGGGTATCAATCACCGCTAAGTGGCCGATGAAATCTCCGGCGACATTCATCAAAGGAATGCCGATATAACTTTCTCCTTGTAAATCCACCAACGCAGTTTCTTCGGGGAAAAGCCGTTGCAGTTCGTTGGCGTAGAAGCAGGTCTCGCCCTGATACACAGCCTCGCACGTGGTTTTCGCCACTTCGTATTCAAATTCATCAGTGAAGTCATTGCCGTTCCAAAAGGCCAGGATGCGGGCTTTGGTGCGTTCGGGATTTGCGCATTCCGTGACGAAGGCATACCGCACGGGAATCGCCGTCGCCAAATGTTGCACCATCGAACGAAAGAAATCTTTGCCCGTGACAGAAGCCGTGCCCTCGACAATTGCGCGCAAGCGAATTTCTGCGTATTTGCTTTCCGTAATGTCGCGCGAAACGGCCAGCAGCTTTTCGGGCGTCCCTTCAGAATTCAAAATCGGAGTCACGGTGACATCCCACCATCTGGGCTTGCCGCCCATGGTTGGGCAAAAGCCAACAAACTGGCCCCGATTGCCGTGACGGGCAGACGCAACTGCCGTTTCAGCCGCAGTGCGAAATTCGCCTTGCCAAAACTCGATCCAGAAACTATTGCGCAACGGAGTGAAATCGCAGATTTCCAGCACCTGCATCCCGCCGGCATTCATGGAAAGCAGGCGGCCTTCCAAATCCAGCACCTTGATGCAATCCTGACTGCCTTCGATCAGGCGCGTTTTGAATTCTTCGCTTTCGCGCAAAATCTCTTCGGCGCGACGACGCTGTTCCATCTCTTCGCGGAGCTGCTCAAACGACCGTAGATTCCACACCGCGAGCGAAATTTGATTCGCCACTTCCTGCAAAAACGCGACATCGGTTTCGGCGTATTGATGCCGGGCGCTGCTTACGACATTCAATGTGCCGAGCGGATAACCGCGCACGAGCAGCGGCACGACGCAGTACGAATGAACGCCTTCGGCATAAATCTGCTCTTCGATTTCGTTGCGTTGAATGACTGAGAGATCGTGACGGATGACCGGTTGATCCAGGCTCAGCGACGTGTTGGGATAATTTTCCTGCACGTTGAAGCTGCGCCCGACTTTGATGTATTCCGAAGCCGTGCCGCCCACGGCATAAAAGCTGTGTGTTCCTTTGCCCAGGTCGTACAGCGCAAAGCTGACGCGATCAAACGTGAGGACGCGATGCAAATGCTCCTGAATCGCCTGCATCAATTCTTCGCGCGACTGACAGGCCACCACCGCATTGTTGATGTCCAGCAATGCGCGATACCGCTCGGCTATTTTTTCTTCGGTCATAGGCGGAACTTCGATTTGCGGATTGAGGGGAGTACACTGTCCGGCGCAACAAAACCAGACTGGCGCGTATTATACCGCGCCCTGAAACGATGAAAAGCAACGTAACGCGATTTGGCACATCGCGCTACCTTTTTTGAGGAGACATCAAATGAGTCAAAGCGAACCCACTGGCGCACCGACGCCGGATCGTATCTTTCAAACCATGCTGGCGTATCAGGCCAGCGCTGCACTCAAAGGGGCAATCGAGCTGGGTTTATTCACCGCGATTGCCGATGGCGCGACAACGGCAGCCGCGCTCGCCACCCAATGCCAAGCCTCCGAACGCGGCATCCGCATTCTGTGTGATTATCTGGGGGCCACCGGCTTTCTCACCAAAGATGGTGACAATTACGGTTTGGCTCCAGATACAGCGATATTCCTGAATCAGCATTCGCCTGCCTATCTTGGCTCTCTGACTCGTTTTTTGAATTCATCTTACGTGATGGGCGGCTTTCAAGACATCGCCGAAACCGTGCGGCGTGGCACGACGCTGTTGGGCGGCACAGGCTCAATGGAACCGGAGCATCCGATGTGGGTGGAGTTTGCGCGCGCGATGGTTCCGATGATGTTTCCGGCGGCTGAAGAAATCGCGCAGATTGTTGATGCCGATCAAGGCAAGCCATGTCGCGTTCTGGACATCGCTGCGGGTCATGGCATCTTTGGTGTACTGATTGCCAAGCACAATCCCAATGCCGAAATCACTGCCGTAGACTGGAAGGCCGTGCTTGCCGTTGCGGAAGAAAATGCACAACATTTCGGCGTCGCGGATCGCTTTCACACGGTGCCGGGCAGCGCCTTTGACGTTGATTACGGCACGGGCTATGACTTCGTGCTGTTCACGAACTTCTTCCACCACTTCGATGAGCCAACCTGCGAAATGCTAATGAAAAAAGCGCTGGCATCCCTGAACGAAGGCGGGCGCGCCGTGACATTGGAATTCGCGCCAAACGAAGACCGCATCTCACCGCCGCCGCTGGCCACCTTTGGGTTGACGATGCTGGCCACAACGGGATCAGGCGAAGCGTACACAGTGGGCGATTATGATCGAATGTTTCGTAATGCAGGCTATGCCCGTACCGAAATGCACCAACTGACCAAATCGCCGCAGCGCGTGATTGTGAGCTACAAGTAGGACAGGCTTTTGTTTCGTAAAAACTCCTCTGGCGGAATATTTGTTTGTGACAAAGCGATATAAGCCACGAAAGCAGATACAAACAACCAGCAGAGGAGAACTATGAAAACAATCACGACCATCATTTTCCTGCTCGCTTCGGCGAGCATTTCTTTTGCCCAATCTGAGCCTAAAAATGAAGTTGGCTTGCTGCTCGGCGCACTTTCCACGGGCAGCCGAGAGATTCAACTCCCTACGCTAAGCAAAGCAGATTTCGGGTCAGGACTTACTTATCAGGCGAATTATGCGCGCCGTATCGTGGATGCGAAACTCGCCTCTTTGCATGTCGAAGTGCTATTTGCGGCAACGCCACTGGTCGAAGTCAAATCCGCGAATACGCTGATCCCACGCGATTACGCATCATTGTTTTTGACGCCGGGATTGAAGTTGAAATTCGTGCCGGGTTGGCGGGTGTCGCCGTACATCGCGGCGGGCGGAGGCTATGCGCGGTTTCGGGAAAGCGATTTTCGGACAAATAACCAACCTAACACCGGCAAAATCGGGACGAATACCGGCGTCTTCAACTACGGCGGCGGTGTGGATTTTCGCGTCTTCCGTTACCTGAGTTTGCGGGGCGAAGTGCGTGATTTTGTGACCGGAAATCCTAACTTTAATGCGCCATTCCTGAGCAATCGTCAGCATAATGTGCTAACTTCTGGCGGCATCGTAATTCATTTTTGAGGATAATTGATTGCAGGAGATTTTATTGCATGTCGTATTACGAAGAGGATGATCTCTCACGGTTTGGTGAAATCGGCAAACATCGTCCTGACCTGTTTGCCAAATTTATGGATTGGTATCAAGCCTGTCAGGAAGACGGCGCACTTTCAAAACGCGAAAAAGCGCTCATCGGGCTAGCCGTCGCCCACGCGTTGCAATGTCCTTACTGCATTGACGCGTATTCTCAGTCCTGCCTTGAATCTGGATCAAATCTGGAACAGATGACCGAAGCGATTCACATGGCCTCGGCCATTCGTGGCGGTGCCGCGCTTATTCATGGCTTACAGGCGCACAATTCCGTGCATAAAGTCTCAATGTAATGGACACGCCTAATATTCAAGCCCGTCCAGCGCCAGCCCGCGCGCCCATTGGCTTTGATGAAAAACTTGCGTCACACGGACTGGAACTGCGCGCGGCAACCATCGAAACCTTGCAGGTCAATGTCGGCAAGCTGTGCAATCAGGCCTGCAAGCATTGCCACGTAGATGCCAGCCCCAAACGTACCGAAATCATGTCGCGTGAGACTGCCGAACAAGTGGTATCTGTCTTACAACGATTTCGTATTCCGACACTGGATATTACGGGTGGTGCGCCAGAACTAAATCCGTCGTTTCGCTGGTTGGTCAGCGAAGCCCGCGCCCTTGGCACACACGTCATCGTGCGGCACAACCTGACCGTCATGTTTGAGTCGGGACAAGAAGATTTACCTGAATTCTTTCGCACACATCAGGTCGAAGTGATTTCTTCCCTGCCCTACTTTCTCGAACAGCAGACCGATGCACAGCGCGGCAATGGCGTATTTACAAAATCCATTGAGGCGCTGCGCCGATTGAATGAAGTTGGATATGGCGCGGAGGGCAGCGGGCTGATCCTGAATCTGGTCTACAATCCCGTCGGCGCATTTTTGCCACCGGCCCAGGCTGCCATTGAATCCGATTTCAAACGCGAATTGCACAACCGCTACAACCTCAGCTTCAATCATCTCTACACCATCACGAATATGCCGATTCAGCGGTATCTGGAATACCTGCGTCGTTCGGGCAATGAAGAGCGATACATGCGCAAACTGGTCGAAGCGTTCAATCCCAATGCTGTTGCAGGCGTGATGTGTCGCAGTTTGGTGAGCGTGGATTGGACGGGAAAACTCTATGATTGCGATTTCAATCAAATGCTGGAACTAGGTGTGGCAGGGGATTTACCGCAAACACTTATGCAGTTTGATCCGGGTACACTTGCCACGCGCCAGATTATGACTGGCGCGCATTGTTTTGGCTGCACCGCAGGCGCGGGGTCAAGCTGTGGCGGGGTCGTGGTTTAGTTATTTCGCCTGGCTTTTTTCAGGGAATTCCGCACATTGTCTGCTTTTTATCCCTTCCCGAAAACGGGCAACGCCGCTCCGTGAATTGCGCTGGCAGCATCTGAGGCCAAAAACAAAATCACATTCGCCAGAGCTTCTGGCGCGACCCATTTGCTGAAATCGGCATCGGGCATCGCGCTGCGGTTGGGCGGCGTGTCAATCATCCCCGGCATAATGCAATTGACGTTAATATCCTTGTCTTTCAATTCCGCCGCCATACTTTCGGTCAATCGAACCACTGCCGTCTTGGAAACACTATAGGCCGCCGCATTTGCTTCGCCCGTCAAAGCCGCGCGCGAAGCAATGTTAATGATTTTTCCTGCGCCCTGTTTGAGCATTGCGGGAATCACCGAGCGACAGGAAATCAACACCGATTTCGCATTCAGGTTCAGCAGAAAATCCCAATCTTCCAGCGGCGTTTCGTGCAGCGGAGTACCCGCGCGATAGCCACCTGCGGTGTTGACCAGCACATCAATTTTCCCCAGGCGATTCACGGCTTCAGTCGCCATTCGCTCCACCGCCGCAACATCGCCCAGATCAACTCCCGTTGCCAGAAAGTGATGGGTGGAATCGGCCAGTTCGGGGAATAGTTTCTGCAAGCGATCTGGCGAACGATCTACAAGCACAAGGCTTGCGCCTGCTGCCTGAAAAGCGCGCGCAGTGACTACTCCCAAATTGCCCGCTGCGCCTGTAATCACAACTACACGATTGGAAAAATCGAACATAAGTTACCCCTCTAAAAATCAAACATTTATTCATTAAGAAACTGTTGTTTCCGGCAAATTCGCGAAGCGTGTGGAGTGCGGGGACTTGTCACCGCTTTGGTTGTTGCTGCTGATCGTGTAAGCCAAAGCGGGAAGAACTTCCCGCCCTCCACACGCTTCGCGCATCTGCCGACATTCCTGCACAAGCTGGCAGCTATTTTCTCCGGTACGTTTTCGGATCAGCTTTGAATATGAGCTGCTCGCCTTCTTGCACGACCTGTCCGGTAATTTCGATGGGTTCGGCGACCATTGCAAGCACTTCCTGATTGACGGCAGTTCCATTGGCAGACACCAACTGCAAGGCAACTTTATTGCCCACCAAATCGCGTGCGATGAACATCGGCGGAATGCCGCCACTGATGCAAAGCGCCGCGCATTCGCGATGCGGTTTGGTATTGCCCGGATTCATCACGCCCAAATAACATTTGCTGTCCACGATTTCGCCGACCAGCGTAAATGTGCCTAAATCGTTCGTCGGCAGGGATGTGACAATCACATCGTTCATCACCTGCACAGAGTCCCGAACGACCTCAACCATCGTCAAGCCGTCACGATAAATCCGCGAGCCTTTCAGTGTGACAGGCTTACCATCGAACTTCGCCACGTCTGCACCGTGTTTTCCTTCTGCGACTAACAAATACTGCGTAAGCGAATTGCCATCGCGCACAAGCAGGGTTGGATACGGCCTGGCTTGCACAACACCTGTGAACTGGCGGTGCTGCCCGAACTCAAAGACGCTCAGCGGTAGCTTTTGCAAGCCAAAAATCAGCAACAAAGCCACCGCCACAACAATGCCCAGCAAAGCAAAACAAAGTTTGCGAATCAGCCTGCCTTGCGTACGCGGTGCCTGTGGCAAATAGCCGATATAAAATTCTTCGCGTTCGATCTCTTTCACGCCGTGGCCTCCACTTCATTGGTTACGAGATAAGCAGGCTCGATAAATGTGCCTGGTGGCTGCGGCTGTGGATGAACAAAGACTTTGCCATCCGTGACTCTGACCTGAAACGTGGGAACCTTTTCGGTGAACGGCGCGGGCGAAGCGCCAGTTTCGGGCCGATACTGAAAACCGTGCCACGGACATGTCACACAACCATCTATCACTTTGCCTTCGCCAAGCGGCCCGTTCTGGTGCTGGCAAACATTGGAAATCGCCGAGACTTTACCGTCGTATTTGAAGACTGCAACGCGCTCACCTGCCAGCGAAACGATGCGCGCGCGATTGTTTGGAATCTCATCCACAGTGCAGACTTCAATAAAATCATCCTTAGCAATCTTCGTGCATGCGGCATCCGTCGCCTGTTCACGCTGGGCAGACAGCAAGTGTAAGCTCAAGACGACGATCATTCCTACCCCAAGCGTAGCGGCTAAAATCGGGCTGGTCTCTGCCTGCAATACGCCCAGCGTGACGTGCGCGATGAGCAAGACATATGCGACATACACCAGCATGTGCAACGCCTTCCAGATTGGCGCAGTCAAATTCGTCAGCCAGAAATCATGGCTCGTCGCTGCCATCAAAAACAAAATCACCAGCGCTGCAAACCCCAATGGCTGAAACGGAAAATTCGCCAAACTTTCATACCGAGTATTGCTGACAAACAGGCTCACGAGCGGATTCAAATTCCCGAATGAATGAAATTGAATCAACGCAAACGTGCCGTGCGCCAGGCCGAGCAAGAACGTTGTCACGCCCAAATGACGCCGGTTATAGAGCAGTGGCAACCAGCGCGGCTGCAACCGACACAGCGGCCCGATGCACAAGACAACGTGCAGCAGCAAAATGGCGCATGTGCCGAAGCCGCGAATCAGGAGCGTTTCAATCGTCGCATTCGGATTCACCAACGCTCCGAGACCAACAAACAAACCAAGATACAATACGATTCCCGACGCCAGCACCAGATCATAAATGCGCTTTTGACGATTCCAGCTTACAGCTTTGTACCCAACGCTCATCTCGTCGCTCCTTTCGCCGGAACAGGCAGGCGTGAATTTGCGGGAACCGGTTTTCGCACCAGCAATGCAAGGACAAACAAAACAGGCAGCAGCACGGCCAGTACGAGAATGACGATGCGATGTGCTTGTCGGTGTGATTGAATCATTGCCTGCCCTTTTCCGCTGCTTTGCGGTGTGCGTTACGTTCAATGGGTGGATGCTGTACTCCGCGCAACAATCGCAGCACCAGCAATGGCCACAACGCAATGACTCCCGGCACGATCATCAACCGAAATCCCCACGTAGATTGCCTGACCGATGGATCAATACGCGCGGCTCCAAACAGGACAAAAACAGGCGCAAACACGATGCCCAGCAAAGCGTAAAGACTAAACAGCCAGACAAATGTTTGTGCAATTCCCATTGAACCTCCTTACGACATCAATGTGCATGGAGTACAAGCTTCAGCTTGGCTTTTTCTTCAGGCGGGAAAACGCCAAGCTGAAGCTTGTACTCCATGCTGACGGGCCTACTGCTCTTCATAATTCCACGTCAGCCCACCATCCACGTAATACGTTGAGCCTGTCACGTAATCGGCATCGTTTGAAGCCAGAAAGACCGCCACGCTGGCAACGTCGCCCGTTTGCCCCAAACGTTTGAGGGGGATCTGTCCGAGCAGTGCATTCAATTTCACCGGATCATTCAGCAGCGTCGTGTTGATGGGGGTTTCAATTGCGCCGGGCGCAATGTTGTTGATCGTAATGCCAAGCGGGCCTAGCTCTACGCTCAAGTTCCGCGTGAGCATTTTGACCCCGCCTTTGCTGGCACAGTAGGCCGTAAAATTGGGGAACGGCAACTCTTCATGCACCGAACTGATGTTGACGATTTTGCCCGTTCGCTTCGTATGCAGCAAGTGCTTAACGAATTCCTGCGTCGCAAAAAATACGCCTTTCAAATTCACGTTCAGCACTTTGTCAAAATCGCTTTCCGTCACATCCCAAAAGGGGGCGTGCCGTTCGACGCCTGCGTTGTTGACCAGAATATCAAGCTGGCCAAAAGTTTCCAGCGCCGTAGCAAATAGCTTCCTGATGCCATCCGTATGACCGACATCCGCCTGCACCACTAAACCGCGACGGCCTGCGGCTTCGACGGCGCGCAATGCTTCCTGGGCGCGTTCAGCATTGCCGGAATAGTTGATGACAACATCCGCGCCCTCTGCCGCAAAGCGTTCTGCGATGCCCCGTCCAATGCCCTGACTACTGCCTGTGATAAGTGCGATTTTATCTTTAAGTCTCATAGCGTTTCCTCAATTGACCAAAATGATTCCGTTGCATCCACAGAATCCTGTCAGCCACAGGAAATATTCCCGCAAGACAAAATTACGCGATAGCGCGCATTGTTTGCTGGTGTTGCGTTACAGCTGCCAGCAGTCCTTCGTGCAAGAGAAGCAGGAGAGAAATAAAGATCAGTAAGGCTGTCGGGATAATTGTCAGCCCCCAGGCTTGGGCAATGAATCCAATCAAGGCAGGAATGAGCGATTGTCCCAACACGGCAGCGGCAATCTGAAAGCCAACGGCGTTGGCTGTATGCTGCGGGCCAAGTCGTGTTGGTGTTGTCGCAATCAAGGAAGGAAAAATCGGAGCCGACGCCAGCCCAATCAAAGCCAGCCCTAGAAAACTGCTCAGGCGCGACCAATCGCCCCACAACAGCATCGCCCCGATGATTTGCCCGACGATACAACTGCGCAAAAGGCGGTGGGGCGAGATGCGATTAGTAATCAGTGCGGCACCGATGCGACCAGCGGTCAGGCTACCCCAATACAAACTCACCCAGGTTCCTGCCAGCATCATTGAAATACCGCGCGCTTCTGTAAACAAGGTAAAAGCCCAGGCACCAGCAGCAGCTTCGATCCCGGTGTAAGCAAAAAATACCGCGATGCTGAGCCAAACGACTGGTAGCCGCAAAGTTGTGTTTGTAGGGGCGTGAGTTATTTCCTCAGGATTGGCTGAATCTCCCTGATCCGACTGCCATAGTCGCAGCGTAACGCCGAAACACAGAGCCAGCGCAAGTTGCCCCCCGCCAACAATCGCATAGCCAAGTTGCCAGGGACGGCCTGCGTCCAGCACTTTCGTCATTAACAACGGCCCGCTAAATGCGCCGACACCGTAAAATGCGTGCAACCAATTCACAGTGCGGTGGCTGAAATGTGTGGCAGCAAACGTATTTAATCCAGCGTCAATTGCACCTGCGCCCAAGCCGGCCAGAGAGCCAAGCAAAATCACGATCCACCACAACCCGGTTGTCGCATAACCAATTAGGCTCACCCCCGTTACCAGACAACTCAGTGCCAGCAACACGCCAACGCTAAAGCGCCGGAGCAGCCGTCCGCTGCTGAAACTGGAACATAAATACCCAATGGTATAACTCACCAGCAGACTGCCCAGTGCATCCAACGGCAAATGAAAAAACGCCCGCATCGAAGGCCACGCCACACCAAGCAAACCATCAGGCAAACCAATGCTGATAAAGCCAGCGAAGGCTAATACAAGCCGCAGTGTGTTTGACCTGTTGGCGATTGCTTTCATTTCCCGGTCTTCCCGCTCGCCCCGGATGCTGACATTTATCCTGATCGGACGCAACTACCTTACGGTCACATCCGTCGTGGGCCACGGGTTACTGCCAGGGTAAAGGAATTTTCTCGCCCGCTGACGTCGTGACATTCACGGGCGAGACACCTAACACACCGATGAGAAACATCTCCTCTGTGCCTGAGTTGATAAGTTGATGCACAGCATCAGGCGGCACGATGATCGTGGAGTTCGGCCCAAACTGTGTTTCCTCGCCCGCAATATCCACCTGCCCGGTTCCACGCAAAATCACAATCACTTCCTCGCAGGCGTGGCGATGGATCGGCGTTGCAGCACCGGGCGCAACCGTCTGCATCCAGACTTCTAACCCGTTCACGCCTTGCGCATGTGAGGCCAGCGTCTGGTGCTCTAGTCCGGGCAAACTAAATTTGGCGACATTGGTGTTATTGATGACAGGCATAGCAACCCTCCTCATGATTTGAAAACGCGAATCTGTTCGGGAAACAAATCCGTGAAGGGTCATTTTTTATTCCACCTGTATTTCTTTACTTTGTCAGTGTGGCAAAGCGCACAATGCCGGGCTGGATCAAAGGCATTGCCGGACGTGCAAGCAATTCAACGAAATCATTCACGTACGCTGGCATAAAGTCATTGCGCAAAAAGGCGGCGCTCCATTGTCGCTGCAAGCCTTTTTTCGTCACCGGGCGGGCGACCAGCGTGCCAGCTTCTAACTGCTCCTGCACTGCCCATCGCGCCAGGACGCTCATGCCCAAGCCTGCTTTTACCATCTCAATAATTGCTTCAGTCAGTTGCATGACAGAGAGCTTCGCAGGCGCGACGCCCGCCGGAAGCAAAACCAGTTGATATAAATCACTGTCTTTCGGCGGCACGTACAAGATCAAATGCTGGTCAGCAAAATCGCGCGCGCGTAAGTAAGGTCGTGCTGTCAGGGGATGATCAGGCGGAAGAATCGCTACCAGTTCATCTTTGAAAAGTGGCTTGTAACAAATCCGTTTGTCGTGGTGCTGCGTGGTCACGATAGCCAGATCAAGTTTGCCATTCAACAATGCGGGGAACGGCTGATGCGTGGTTTCCACGACAATCCGCACATCTACCTGCGGATGCTTATTGCCGAACTCCCGCAACATCTCCGGCAGCCAGTGATAACAGGTATAACATTCGGTGCTCAGGCGCAGCGAACCACGATTGCCATCAACAATCTGCTTAAGATCGTCTTCGGCACGCCGCAGTTCATTGAGAATTTGCCGCGCCGATTGCAGCAACCGTTCGCCTGCCTGCGTCAGCACCATCCGTTTGTTCAGGCGTAAAAAGAGCGGCGTTCCCAGACGCGCTTCCAAATCGCGCAATTGATGGCTGAGCGCGGATTGTGTCAGGTGTAAGCGTTCTCCGGCCTTGGTCACGCTTTTCTCTTCGGTGACGGCGATGATGAGTTTAAGATGACGAACGTCCAGATCCACTGGCAGACCTCCTTTTTCAAATGAGAGTAATTCATCGAGATGATGAAAACAATGCGTTTTTCTCATGTAGAGAAACAGCGTATGATGCCCGCTCGAAAACATCATTTACCAAGGAGATTTTTCATGGCTGATCTGAGTTACCCCATTGGAGCCTTTACACCACGCGCCTCTATCACACAAATTGAACGGCAGGAATTGATTGACAGTCTGGACAAAACGCCTGCGCGATTGCGGGCAGCCATTGACGGGCTTTCCAATGAACAATTGGAAACGCCTTACCGACCTGAAGGGTGGACTGTACGACAAACCGTGCATCACGTGGCCGACAGTCACATCAATGCGTACGTTCGTTTCAGGCTTGGTCTGACCGAAGACATCCCGACAATTAAACCTTATGCAGAGCAACTCTGGGCGCAGCTGGAAGACGGACGCACAGCTGAACCACACATTTCGTTGCAATTATTGGACGCCCTGCATCAGCGGTGGACGATTCTGCTGCGTTCGTTGCCACCGGATGCCTTTGCCCACACATTGCGTCATCCTGAGGCGGGCGTGATGTCACTGGATGTAATGTTACAAATGTATGATTGGCACGGACGGCATCACGTAACCCACATCACTTCATTGCGTCAGCGCAGCGGCTGGTAATGCCGTCGGCTATCCGTTACCACTGGCGAGGTTCTATTGCAACGCCATTGGCAGGGGTCGTACGCCCGCGACGTTCAGTCTCATTTTGTATAGGCCACTGCGGGCGCATAAATACAGCGTCTTGCCATCGTCATCGCCCCAGGCCATGTTGTGAATATGCTTGGGAGCGATGATGGTGCCGAGATGTTTGCCTGCTGAAGAAAGCACCCATAGACCACCGGGACCGGAAACATACAAATTACCCGCCTGATCTATCTTGATGCCGTCAATCGCATCTTCGCCTTTTGCTGCCGTCATATCAAAGAACACCTTGCCATTCGTCAATGTACCGTCATTGTTGACTTCGTAACGCATCACGACTTTTTTCTTCTCATCCCAATTGCCAACGTAAAGGTATTTCTCATCGGGCGAAAACGCGATGCCGTTCGGGCCGGTGACATCGTTGCTCACAAGTTGCAGCCTGCCGTTGCGTAGCGAATAGACGCCGCTAAAAGCCAATTCCTTGCGCGGATCATCGAAGAACTTTGGCAATCCAAACGGCGGATCGGTGAAGAATAATGTGCCGTCCGAGCGATAGACTAAATCATTTGGACTGTTCAGCCGCTTGCCTTCAAACTTATCGGCGAGCACTGTTTCACTGCCGTCTTTTTCCAAACGGACGACGCGGCGATTGCCATGTTGATTGATTGTCAAACGACCTTGTGGATCAAGCGTCAAACCATTTGAGCCAGGTTGGCCATACTCGGCAATGTCTGCACCGCTGTAACCGCTGGGCGTGCGAAAAACTTCGAGTTTGCCGCCATCATTCGGCGTGTATTTGTAAATCACATTGCTGTTCGGATCGCTGAAGAGCAGATACTTGCCATCGGGAATCCACACAGGCCCCTCAGTGAATTTAAAGCCTTCGGCCAATTTAAAAATCTTCGGATTTGGCCCGACGATTTTCTCAATCGCTTCGGCATCCTGTTTGATGATTTGCACATTCACTTCGCTTGGAGCCAATGAATATGGGCCTTTGATGGAATCTCGATAGAATTCCAGTTTAGCCTCGCGCACCCAAATGAAGTTGGTTGGTGGATTAGAAATGGGGCCGTTGATGCCGAAGACAGCAAGTTGAATCTGCTGCCCTGGTTTCACATCGCGTCCAATGACCAAACGATTCGGTGCGTTCCAGCCAGCAATCACCGAACCACCCATTTGACCGAGGTGACGTGAGAATTCGCCGTCCACCCAGATTTCGGCGTAATCATCAAGCGCCGTTTGGAAGACAACAGTCGAACCATTTGTGCTGAATTCGCCAATGCGTTCAGGAATCGTCAGCTTGATTCGATACCAATTGAAACAGATGCGTCCGGTCGAGCGACGATCCATCAAAGAAGTTGGGGCGATGATTTCCCATTTGGAATCATCGAAATCGGCAACTCCGGCTTTCGGCTCGTAATCGTAGGTTTTGAGCGGCTGACCTGTGGGCTGTTTATCTGCACCGGGGCCGTTAAAATCCACTTCAGTAATTTTGGTATCGCTGTAGCGCCATTCGCCGTTGACGAGCGTCACGCCTTCTCTGGCGGCAAGGTCAATTGTGGCTGCGGGCTTGCCGTTTGGAATGGGTGGTTGTGCTTGTGCGAGGGCCACCGACCCACCAATGGCAAGTGCGATGAGAAAGCCAAAATTCAGTTTCTTATTGCAAGATTTCATAGTGTTCTCCTCAACAAAACGCCTAAGCTATAAATTGCATGGAGTACAAGCTTCAGCTTGACAAAAGGCATGGAGTACAAGCTTTAGCTTGGCCTTTATCCCACGCAACTCACCCCCAGGCTAAAGCCTGTACTCCATGCTTTTCTTAACTCATCGCGCTTTCACGACGTAATAATTCAGTGGCCCTGGCACTTCTTTGAACCAATGCGGAATGCCAGCAGGGACGATAATCACGTCGCCCTTGGCAATCTGGCGTGTTTCGCCGCCGGCTATTTCTTTGCCACGCACCTCACCTGGCGCAGTTGGTTTCGGATCAACAACCTTCCCGCCCGTGACCAATGTCGCAGAACCGTCGAGCACATAAATGATGTCGGCATCCTGTTCATGAACTTCTGCCATTCCGGCTCTGTCACGGTGCGATGCGTGAACCATGTATTTGTCGCTGTTGTCAAAAAGCACAGCGCCTTTCGCAAATGCAGATTCGACCTTGTCTTTCTCAAAGTAGCTGACGACTTTCGGTGTTGTTGCTTCCAACACTTTGGCTCCGGCAATGGCTAATTCTTCGTCTTGTTGCGCTGAAGCTGCACCACTCACGCCAACGCCACCCACAATCTGACCGTCAACATTGATTGGGATGCCGCCTTGCAGTGGAGTGAAGAAGGAATCTGGCAACGCCACCATCGCCGTGCGACCGTTTTTGATGATGTCCTCAAAGGCTTTGGTCGGGCGTTTGAATAAAACGGAAGTCCGCGCTTTGCCGATGGAAATGTTCGCGCCTGCCGCAAACGTGCCATCAAGGCGTTCCAGCGCCATCAAATTGCCGCCGTCATCCACGACCGCGATCACGCCACCGGGCGCGCTCAGGCGTTTTGCTTCGGCTTTAGCGGCTTCGATGACTTTTTTCGCGCCATCAAGCGTTAAGGTTTTCTTGTCGGTCGTTTGGCCTTTGGCGATTGCCACGATGGTGATTGAGGCAATAACCAAAACCAGTAATTTGTTAATAACTTTGAGTACTTTCATAGTTCTCCCCTCTGATGACCGGGCTTAAACGCAAAGGGACAAAGAAGCAAAGAGGCAAAGATTGACTCTGAATAGTTTCTCTTTGATCCTTCGCTTCTTTGTCCCTTTGCGTTAGGAACAATTTGCTGCCGACAATTACTGCGCAGAGATCGTGACGCGGAAAAATTGGCTGTTTTTACCTGCGTACTTCGCGTCTTTCACACGATGTACTTTGCCGTTTTCGGCTTCGCCCGTATTCGGAGCTTTTTGGCGCGGCGCTTGATTCGGGCCGATGCCGGGTTCTTCATCTTTTTCAGTGCCTGCATCCCACAGGATGAATTTAGACGTGATGTCACCGCTCAAGGGCTTGCCATTCTCGAAGAGCTTGAGACCGCCGGGTTCTGACGCATAGAACCAATCGTTCGATTGCCCAAACATCGTGATCAATGAAAGCTTCATTCCAGGCTTGGCAGTGAATTCAAATTCATACGTGCCACCGGGACCAATCGGGCCGGGCGTTTCGCCACCGTTCGGCGTATTGAAAACCCCGTGCTGCATACCGCTGTGATGCCCCATCAGAAAATCCACCATGCCTTGCGAATTACCATCTTCGGCTTGGAGTTCCAGTCCATTCGGCGTGGCAGCCTTGCCTTCGTTGAAGAAGCGAACTTCCTGCATGTGAACGGCCCAAAAGCCGGGCGACAAGGCAAACGGCCACTTGCTGCCGTCTGAAGCCGTTTGCAAATCCTTGCTGGAAACGTTTTCGACCTTGACGGTAAATTTCACTTCTTTGTCCTTGTTATTTTTGTTTGCAAATGCACTGGAAGCTATTCCCATCAATGCACAAGCGGCGATTGCGAAAAAGAGTTTCTGAAGTTTCATAGATTATTCTCCCTACTTTCCTGTTAATGATCCCGCCGCGATTGCTTCGGGAACTGTGATGTCCTCATTGATCCGGTCAAAGTTGCACCGAAAGATGCAGCGTTTGTCGTTCTGGTGATGCAGCTTGGCGCAAAAGACTTTGTGCGCGCCTGCCAGCCGCAGATAGCTTTCTGCCGCGAGCAACATGCCAAGCGGCGGTGCCGTGAAATAAATCCAAAGTGCTGTCCAAATATTCCCGCCGAATGCCGATCCAAAAGTACGAGCGGGATTCATACTCATCCCGGACAAGGGCGCTTCAAACGTGATGTAGATCGCGACGAGTGTGCCCGCAGCTACGCCCGTAAAGCGTGTCCATTTCGCGCGGTTGGAAACTGTCAGCACGGCAAACATCAAAAGAAAGGTGATGACAATTTCGGCGAAAAACGCAGTCAGCACACCGGATTCTCCCGGCAACGTCGCCACATAATTCACCGTCGGATGCCCCAACGCCGAACGAAGCAATGCCGATGCAATCAGTACCCCAACAACGCCACCCACAAACTGTGCCAGCACGTAAAAGATTGCGTCCGGCTTTTCCACCTTCCCCAGGCGAAAGAACGTCAACGTCACCGCCGGATTCAAATGTGCGCCGGATTGTTTGCCCCAGGGCGAATACACGATAGCGATTGAGGTCAACCCCATCGCAATCCCCATCAGCACGCGGCGCACAAATGAATCCGCAATGGCCTGGTGTACCGGCGAAGCGGGATGTTCTAGTAACGTCCCGAACACACAGGCTGAAATCATGAAAAACCCCAACCCGCCCGCCTCAATCAGGTATTCCATCCAATGTTTCCTCATTGCATCAAGCATTGCAGCGTTCATCCTCCACACGCTTAATCCAGAGCGAGAGGCGAAATATTCCTGCACCAATTCACCATTTGAGATGACCGAGTAACGTTTTGGTGTAAGATTGCAATATTCAGAAATGACGTGTGTGCGTTAATCATCAGGGAAATGAAGCACTTTCATGAGCCGGGCTTGCGGCATAACTCTTGCGACGCGCGAAAGTGGTTATTGCGGAAAAATTGACAATCCTCCCCTTGGAACGGAGAACTACTATGACGACTCCCTCGACACCCAGCCGATTTCTTTTGCCCTTCGCTTTTGTGCTTTCGCTTTTTGTTTTTGTGCAAGCCGACACACCGATCATTCGGATGGCGCGCATCAGTGTGATTGAAGGCGAAGTCAGCTATCGCCGCGCAAATCAGGAAGATCAAAACTCCTGGTACGACGCTTCGACCAATACGCCGCTCAGCGAAAACGATCAGGTTTTCACCGGGCAACGTGGCCGCGCCGAAATTCAACTGACGGGTCGCAACATTGTGCGGCTTGATTCCGACACCAGCTTTAAGATCGCCCAATTCACGACTGCCGTGACGCAAATCAGCTTGCCCGTTGGCACAGCGGTTTTTCGCGTTGACAGTTTAGACCCGCGCCAATTCGATGTGGTGGATGCGAATGACGTGGGTTCCAACGATCCGCTTTTCTTTGAGGTCAACACACCGACGGTCGCTGTGACCTTGCTGAAACCCGGCATTTATCGCATCAGTGTTGCGGATGACGGGACAACCGAGGTCAATGTCCGCAGCGGCGAGGCCGAGGTTTACAATCAGGAACTCGACACGATCACTGTCAAAAAAGGCCGCCGCATTGTGGTTGAAGGCAACAACGCAGGCGATTATCGCCTAGCCAAATTAGAGGACAAAGATTCATTTGATCGCTGGAGCGAGCGGCGTGATGACGAACTGGCAATCCAGGCGGATTCGCTCAGCGCGCGTTACGTTCCTCAAGGCATTCCCGGCGTCTACGATTTAGATCGTCATGGCGATTGGTGGTACACCTCGGATTATGGATATGTCTGGTCGCCGCGTTCCATTGCCAGCGACTGGTCACCCTATCGCGTTGGTTCATGGCAATGGTATTCGGATTGGGGTTGGACGTGGGTTTCGACGGAACCTTGGGGGTGGACGCCGTATCATTATGGTCGTTGGTCATACTATCGCAGCCGCTGGTGCTGGATTCCGCGCGGCGGACTGTCGGCAGGCTTTTCGTGGTCGCCAGCTTTGGTGACGTGGTTTGGTTGGGGCAATGGGAATTACAATCGCGGATACAACAACGGCTATCGAGATGGATACCGTGATGGTCGCTATGATTCAGTCGGCTGGGTTCCGCTTGGCCCTGGCGAACATTATTACAACCCGCATTGGCGCGGCGGTAACACGACGATTGTCAACAACAATTACAACACGCGCATTGATAATTATCGCAATTACAACGCCCCCGGCGGTGTCATTCGGATGGATGGCCGACGGTTCGACACGCGGCGAATCGCGGTCAACAACATTGATAACACGCCCGTTCAGCAACCGATTCTTCGTTCTGCGATCACAGCACGTGGCGACAGCTTCCGTCCTGTGGCGGGGCAAACTCCGGGGCGAACAGTGAATCCGGCAGCCGACCCATCACGTCGTCCGAGCGCGCAACGTGACGTTTTTACTCGTGATGGCACACGCGGTGGCAGAATGATTGCACCAGGAGAAAATCGCAGCGGCTCGGTTGTGAATGGAACACCATCGCTCCGCAATTCTGATGTGCCAGATCGAATGGCCAGACCAGATCGGACAAATCGAGACAGTGGCCGGGACAATAGCAGAGACAGCAATCGGGATTTCGGTAATCGGAATGCTGAAACCAACACGAATCGAACGACCATGACACCCGATTCTTCGACCTGGCCGAATCGTTCAGGCAATCGGGAAACGTATTCGGGCGACCGCAATTCCAATCAAGGGACGCGACGCATCGAACGTCCTGTCACACCTGCTCCGACGCCAACGCCGGAAACACCCGCGAACAACAATCGTGTTGAGCGTCCGCAACGTCCGTTTATTTTCGGGGGCAATAATCGGAATGAAGAAAATCGGCGCGACACAACGCCGCCGGATTATTCATCGCGCCGCACCGAAACCGAACGCCGCGAAGCACCGCCACGACGTGTCGAGGAAACACCACGTCCTGCGCCACGACAAGAAGCGCCGCGTGAATATCGTCGGGAGGAACGACAGGTCCCGCGTGAACAGCCGCGATACGAACGGCCTTCACCGCCACCTGCGCCGCGCCAGGAAGCACCACGACAAGAAGCACGCCCAAGTCCGCCACCTTCCAGCCATGACGGAGGTGGTCGCACCGAACGCCCATCGCGCAGGCCACCATCCGAGTAGGAGCAATTTGTTGGGAGTGCCAGTGAAAGGCTGGTGCTCCCAACAAACAACAGAATTCGTCACGTCAAAGTGACAGACCTCGTCAGCTTTCACGCGTTCTGACCGAAAGTAAAATCTCAGCTAAAGTTCTCAACCTCTTGCAAAGATTGCCCGCGCACGTATTGCGACAATTTAGCTATCGCTTTGGCATAGGTTTCGCAATCTCTATGTACGTGAAAAGACGCTCGGTTGACTGCTGTCGTAGTGGTTAGTTTGGGTTGTTCGGCGGCGGCAGTTTCGGGGCCACCGCGCGTCTTTTCCGTTATTCAATCCATTCTCAGCAAAAACCACTGCCCTGATCCTTATATTTCTTTTTATATATCCTCACCCCTGAATCCTCACATTTACCGCCAGTGTGATATATTTTTGCTTCCTTGTTCTACTCTGAACAGATGCAATCACACTGGTGGATATTCTTTTCTTTTGGCTCGCGATCATGATTCTTCTCTCAACATTTGGCTTCGGTCTGGAGCTAATTATTGGCAATCGCACCATCAAATTTCTGAAAGATTCGGCGCGGTTGATTTCGATCAATCCGCCAAAGGTTTCGGTAATCATCGCCGCCCGCAATGAAGAGCGTGAGATTGCCAGCGCCTTGCAATCGGTACTCAATCAAGATTACGACAATCTGGAAGTCATCGTCGTCAATGATCGTTCGACCGATGCAACGCGACAGATTCTGACGCAGATAGCCACGCAACATCCGCAATTAAAAATCATCCACTTGCACGAACTACCATCCGGCTGGTTAGGAAAAAACCATGCGCTACACATTGGGTCGTATCAGGCAACAGGGAAGCTAATTTTATTCACGGATGCTGATGTTGTGATGAAACCAGAAGCCATCAGCAAAGCGGTAAATTACCTATTGGAACATCGCCTGGATCATCTAACCTGCCTGCCACAGCAATCCACACCAAGTCTGCCGCTGCGTGTTTTTATTGCTACGTTTAGTTTCTACTTCGCCCTGTATGCACGTCCCTGGCGCGCGCGCCGTCCAAACCGCTGGCACATTGGCATCGGAGCATTTCAATTGATCCGCAACGATTTCTATCGGCGCATGGGAGGCCATGCCTTGATCGCAATGCGTCCTGATGACGACCTGAAATTAGGCAAGCTGGTGAAGAAAAACGGCGGTCGTCAGGAAATGATCTGGGGTGAAGGAGTAATGAGCGTTGCCTGGTATCATTCAATCAAAGAATTAGTTCACGGCTTGATGAAGAACTCATTCGCGAGCGTTGAATACAGCCTTTTGCTGCTCGTCGCCTCAACACTGGCGATGGCATTTTTCAACCTCTTTCCCTTTGTTGCAGTTTTTATCACCAGCGGCAATACCCGATGGATAAATCTGGCAGCAGTGATTCTCTTAATTATTGTGTTCTGTGATAACGCTCGGTTTGTAGGTCTTCCCCCCTGGCACATTCTTGGTTATCCCTTCGCCACGCTGTTATTTATGTACATACTCTGGAAAGCAGCACTAACGACGATTCTTCGCGGTGGGATTTATTGGCGAGACACAAAATACTCGCTCAAAGAATTGCGACAAAATAAGGTTTGATGTAAGCCACGAATTGGCATGAATTGTTTTCGCCACAGATTATTCGTGGCTCAAAGCTATGTTTGATGTCCTACTCTGCAATACGTTCGTCGTTGATGGCACAGGCCAGCCAGCCTATCACGCCGATTTAGCGATCAAGGGAAATCGCATTGCTGCAATTGGCGAACTCGCGCATTTCAAAGCCAGAAAAACGATTGATGCCAAAGGTGACACGGTGATCCCCGGCATTATTGATCCACATTCGCACGCCGATTTGATTGTGCCGCTTGCACCGGAACGCCAAACAGAGCTGATGCGTTGCAAACTCGCACAAGGCATCACGACAACAATCATCGGCAATTGTGGCTTGGGTTGCGCGCCGCTTGGCAATACAGAAGCCGAGAACATCCTGCGCGCGGTGAATGCGTGGATGACGCCGGAAGCAGTGCAATGGAAATGGCGCACCGTAGGCCAATATTTGGATCAACTGGCAAGCAACGGTTTGAGTTTGAATATTGCCACGCTTGCGCCACACGGCCCGATTCGCATTTCGGCGATGGGCTTGGCGAAAGCCCCGCCGTCCAAATCGCAGTTGAAAACAATGCGCAAGCTGACCGAGCAGGCGATGCGCGATGGAGCTTTGGGGCTTTCGACTGGATTGATTTATCCGCCGGGGATGTATTCGGATTTTGCTGAACTGCAATCGCTCGCCGAAGTGGTCAAGGACTACAATGGCATTTACACGAGCCACATTCGCGGCTCCAGTGAGACGCTGATTCCTGCGGTGAACGAACTCCTGCACATCGGTCGCACCACTGGCGTGCGCATCCATCATTCGCACAACGAAGCCGTCGGTCGGTCGCATTGGCCGAAGATTGATCGCGTGCTGAAAATGGAAGAAGAGGCAATAAAAGCAGGCGTCCGCGTGAGCTTCGATATGTTTCCGTACACCGCTGCTGCGACGATGATGATTGCGATTTATCCGCCGTGGGCGCTCGAAGGTGGCGTGGATGCGTTGCTCGCACGATTGCAGGACAAATCAGCGCGTGAGCGCATTCGCCGCGACATTGCCAAGCGAAAATCCAGTTGTGCGCCGAATGGCTGGCCGCACAATTTAGTCCGCGCAACAGGCTGGGACGCGATTCGAATTGGCTACGTCGCCAGCCGGAAAAATAAACGCTATGAAAATCGCAGCCTGCTTGAACTCGGCAAACTTACGAACAAAGAACCGTTCGATGCGATTTCGGATTTGCTCATCGCCGAGCGCGGGCAAGTCTCGATGCTGATTTTTGAAGTGACGGGCGAGCAGGAAGCGCGCGAATTGTTGAGCAAATACGCACAACATCCGCTCAGCGCGTTTTGCACGGATGCCGAAGATTATGGACGCGGCTTGCCGCATCCGGCAGCGTATGGAGCTTTCGCCAAAATCCTCGCGCGATTTGTGCGCGAAGATAAAACGCTGACGCTCGCTGAAGCCGTGCGCAAAATGACTTCATATCCAGCGCAGATTTTTGGCCTCCAAGATCGCGGCGTCATTCGTCCCGGCGCATTTGCGGATTTGGTTTTGTTTGACCCAAAACAAATCAAAGATCGCGCGACCTACGACAATCCGCGTCGGTTCGCAGCAGGCATCAAATCTGTCTTCGTCAACGGCAACATTGCTTTTGCGGATGGCGAATGGAACAATGCGCCGCGCGGCGTTGTTATCAAACGCTAAATCCCAAAGTAACGTAGAGCAAACGTCTCGTTTGCTCAAATTGCAAGACAAGAGTTCTCAGGGGAGAAGGTGCAAACGAGACGTTTGCTTTACTTTTTTCGAGGAGTTTTCCGGTGCAGCCCGATAGCCTGAAATCAACAAATCTTTCGCGGCGCGATTGGCTGCAAGCTCTAAGCTTGGGCACGTTTGGCCTTGCCTCTTCACCGCAACTGTTCGCCCAAACATCTGAAGCCGCCCAATCCTTGCCGCCGCTCAATCGTTTTCCGCGCATGATGCAGGATTACTTTGTCGCGCGCGTCCGCGAGATCGAAGCCGCAAGCGTCAAACGCAAATTTGCCTTCAAAACCAAAGCCGATGCGCAAGCCTACGTGCGCGATGTCAAAGCCAAAATACGTTCGTGCTTCGGGCCGATGCCCGCGAAAACGCCGCTCAAGGCGAAAGTCACAGGCAAAGTCGAACGCGACGCCTACACGATTGAAAAAGTGATTTTCGAGAGTCGCCCCGGCTTTCTCGTCACGAGCAATTTGTACATCCCGAAAAACCGTCAATTCCCGCTACCCGGCGTCGTCGCCTCGTGCGGACATTCCAACAACGGCAAAGCGGGCGACACGTATCAATCGTTCGCGCAAGGCCTGGCGCGGCAAGGGTACGTCGTATTGATTTTCGATCCGATTGGACAGGGCGAGCGGTTGCAATACGTCAACGAAAAGCTGGATTCCAAAATCGGCAACGGCGTGCAGGAACATTTGTACAGCAGCAATCAACAGTTGCTGACAGGCGAAAACTTTCCCGCGTGGCGCGCGTGGGACGGCATTCGGGCTTTAGATTATTTACTCTCCCGCCCAGAGGTTGATCCAAAGCACGTCGGCCTGACAGGGAATTCCGGCGGCGGCACAATGACGACTTGGTTGTGTGGATTGGATGAGCGTTGGACGATGGCTGCGCCGGGATGCTTCGTGACGACGACGCGGCGCAATCTGGAAAACGAATTGCCGCAGGACAGCGAACAGTATCCGCCGAAAATGCTGGCACTCGGTTTGGATCACGATGACTTCATTGCCGCGATGGCTCCGAAGCCTGTGATTTTATTGACCAAAGAGCGCGATTACTTCGATGTGCGCGGTTCTGAAGAGGCGTACGCGCGGCTGAAACATTTGTACACATTGCTCGGCGCTCCAGACAACATTGCGATATTCACAGGGCCGACAGGACACGGTTACTCGCAGGAAAACCGCGAAGCGATGTATCGTTTCTTCAATCGCGTGACAAAGATTTCCGATGCGCAAACCGAGCCAGCCTTGACGCTCGAAAAAGATGCAACATTGCAATGCACGCCACGCGGGCAAGTGTCGGAATTGAAATCGCGCACCGTCTTTTCGTTCACTTCTGAAAAATCGAAGGCATTGGCGAAGCAACGCCCGCGTTTGCAGGGCGAAGCTTTGATTGCCGCCGTCACGTCTGCGCTGAAAATGCCGACAGCAACAGGCAAACCTGACGCACGCATCCTGAATCGTGTGACGCGCCGTCAATATCCGACCAAAGATTTCACCGCCTACGCTGTCGAAACTGAACCCAATGTCCAAGCGATTGTCTATCGGCTGTCCGACGCGCCACATTATTCGCGCCCATTGACGGGGCAGAAACGCGCCGTGCTGTATGTCTCGCACTTGTCGGGCGATGCCGAACTGCGCGAAGAACCGTTGCTGCGCGAATTGTTGGCGAGCGAATCGAACGCGAGCTTTTATACGTGCGATGTGCGCGGCATCGGCGAATCGTTGCCGAACACCTGCGGCGAAAATCATTTCTTTATGCCCTACGGCAACGATTATTTTTATGCCGGACATTCGTTGATGCTGGATCAACCGTACGTCGGGCAAAAGACGTTCGATGTGCTACGTGTGTTGGATTGGCTGAAGTTTTACGGGCACACAGAAATTCATCTGGCAGCGAAAGGGCGCGGCGCAATTCCAGCGACATTCGCGGCGTTGCTAACCGATAATGTCGTGCAAGTTACATTGAAACACGCGCTGACTTCGTACACGGACATTGCCGAATCAGAGCAGTACAATTGGCCGCTGTCGTGCCTGTTGCCGGGTGTGCTGGCGAAGTTTGATTTGCCCGATTGTTACCGCGAATTAGAAAAGAAAAAGCTGCGCCAGATCGAGCCGCAAGGTGCAATATCGGCGCAAAAATAGCAGGCCATTGCCTATTGTCTATTCTCTATTGTCCATTATCTGGCAGGAGGGTCTTTGAGCCAGTATCGCTGCCAAACAATAGAAAATAGACAATCAAGAATAGACAATGATTGACCCGATCTACTGGAAACACTATGGCGAATGACACGAAAACTCTCTTCCGCCCTTTCATCGGTGCTGAAACAAAACTACGCGAATTCACGCCGATTCCGCTGATTTTCGGGACGCTGCTCGGCATCGTGTTTGGCGCATCGTCATTGTACCTCGTGCTGAAAACGGGATTGACCGTCAGCGCCTCGATTCCGGTTGCCGTCATTTCGATCACGATTTTTCGACTGCTCTCGAAAATCGGCTTGAAAAATGCCACAATCCTCGAAAATAACATCGTGCAGACCGCTGGTTCCGCAGGTGAATCCATCGCGTTCGGCTTCGGCGTGACGATGCCCGCGATCTTGATTTTAGGCTTCAATCTGGAACTCATAAACGTGATGCTGGTCGGTGTGTTGGGCGGATTGTTGGGCATTCTGATGATGATTCCGCTCAGGCGCGCGTTGATTGTGCAGCAACACGGCGTGCTGAAATATCCCGAAGGCACAGCGTGCGCGGAAGTGCTGAAAGCAGGCGCGGATGACGAATCGCTCGCGGCAGCGGCGGCTTCCGGTTCCGTCGAAGTCAGCAAGACGAAAATCGGCGCAAAGACAATCTTCACCGGCTTCGGCATCGGCCTCGCGTACAAGTCGGCGATGTCGGCCTTCAAGTTGTGGAAAGAAGTTCCTGAACGTGTCTTCGGCGCGCCATTCAAAAGCGGTTCTGTGTCGGCGGAGATTTCGCCCGAACTGCTTGGCGTTGGCTACATCATCGGGCCGTACATCGCGGGGTTGATGGTCGGCGGCGGCGTGCTGGCGTATTTAGTTTTGATTCCCGCGATTCAATTTTTCGGCGGCACAACCGATGTCGCGCTCGCGCCCGGCACTGTGCCGATCAAAGACATGTCGCCTGATGAGATTCGCGGCGCATACATTTTGTACATCGGCGCAGGCTCTGTTGCAGCCGCAGGTATCATCAGTTTGTTCCGCTCGTTGCCAACGATTTGGAGCAGTATTCGCAGCGGCATCAGCGACCTGCGCGGCTCGACCACCGCGAGCAGCAGCAACGCGCCGCGCACCGAGCAGGACATTTCGATCAAATGGGTCGCGGTCGGCATCGTTTTGTTGATGGTGCTGATTATGGCGTTTCGTTCGCTACACATGAACTTGCTCGGCGCGGTAATGATTGTGCTGTTTGGCTTTTTGTTTGTGACCGTTTCGTCGCGGCTGACGGGAGAAGTCGGTTCGTCCTCGAATCCAATTTCGGGGATGACGATTGCGACGTTGCTGCTGACGTGTTTGATCTTTCTTGTTGTTGGCTGGACTACGCCACCGTATTACGTGACTGCGTTATCAGTCGGCGCAATCGTGTGCATCGCCGCGTCAAATGGCGGCACGACTTCGCAGGATTTGAAGACAGGTTTTTTAGTCGGCGGTACGCCGAAGTATCAGCAGATTGCGATTCTGTTTGGCTCGCTCGCGTCGGCGATTGTGCTGGGGCCGATTCTGTTGCAGTTGAATAACACGGGAACGGTGTACGTGCCGCAGACGACAACGGAACTGCGCGCAAATGTTTCCGAACTAAAAGACCGCGAACTGATGCACGGGCCGCAAGCCGATGGCAAATCGTATTTCACTTGGCATCACACCGACAGCAACGGCGAGACGAAAAAATACCTCGTGAACGATCAAGGCGTGCCGGTGTATTTGGTTGATCCCGGCATCAACGGCACCGTAGACAAACGGCCTGACGGAACCTCCGTGCCAAAGTTCGACGCGCCCAAAGCGGTGCTGGTGTCTTACATCATCAAAGGCATTCTGGATCAAAAGCTGCCGTGGGGATTGGTGCTGCTCGGTGTGATGATTACGGTCGTGTTGGAATGCGCGGCAGTGCCTTCGCTTGCGTTTGCGGTCGGCGTGTACTTGCCGCTTTCAACTTCGATGCCGATTTTTATTGGCGGCATGATTCGGTGGGCCGTGGATTTATACCTGCGCAAAAAGCTCGCCGCGCAAAACCTGACCGAAGAACAATTCAACGCCGAAACGGATAAAAGCCCCGGCGTACTGATGGCGTCCGGGTACATCGCAGGCGGCGCGATTGCGGGCATCGTGATTGCCTTTTTGGCAGGCGTGTTGACCGACACAAACAAAAAGATCGAAGAATGGGCGGGTGCGCACAATCCCTTTTTTACGGGGGATAGCTCGAATTGGTTGTCGTTGATCCCCTTCGTCGTGTTGATTGTGTTGTTGTATTTGACGGGGCGCGAAAAGATATTGACCAGTCGTAATAAGCAATAACTTCACAGATCACCACAGTGATTTTTCAGTGGCTGCTTTCATTAAGACAGACAGAAACAAAAGCAAAAGCTTGGCGCCGTCTCTGTTTCGACGCTGAGCAGAAGATAGCCCTTGACCCGATTCACTAAACCCAATATAGCCGCGCCGCTGTCAAGGTTTCTCACATCCGGCAAATACAAATCAATACTGAGTTCTTACAGCCAACAGGAATCACTTGTAGTGTGTTACAGAACCCGTTTTGGGTTGCTGACTTCCTGTCACTCAACGTAGAGTATCTTCACTGGAAAAAAAATGGCTGAGCCATAAAGAGTGGCTCGGATCTCCCTGTACAAATTGAAGAGACTTTAGCTTAAGAGGAATTCTCTCTTTCAGCTTGGACATTTGCCCTCCCCATCTCTGGCAAGTGATCTAGGGCTTTTTGCCCTAAGCGCAGCCAGCTTCGATTTGCCGTTCAACTTACCCGCGAAGTAGTTTAAATCAGCCCAAACCTCTTTCTTCAAGCATAGAGTTTACATTTTCGTGCCTTGTTTTCAGGCCGATTTTAACAAACAGGAGGTCTGTGTCATGCGTACCCTTGCTACCCTCACACATTGGCTATTTTGCCGTCGCACATTGTTTATAGTCACAATCATCAGCGTGCTCGCCTTGCTGGTCAGCCCGGAGCTAAAAGTAACGCAACCGGTCAAGGCCGCAACCACCTGGACAGTTTATCCGATTGGTTGTAATTACACCTCTATTCAAGCAGCAAATGATGCTGTTACCACAGTCCATGGGGATACCATTATGGTGTTTGCGGGAACCTATATCGAGGATGTCGCAATCACCAAATCACTTATCGTCATGGGCGCAGGTGTCGGAAGCACAACGGTCTCAGGGCCGCTGGGCGGTAACGGCGCGACCTTCACGATCCAGGCAAACAACGTAGAACTGAAGAACTTCAAAATTACCCGCGAAGGCAACAACGCGGGCCAGTGGAATGATCCAACACTCAACTCAGCGGGCATTGCGATTCAAGGAGCCTTCACAGGAGCCAATATCCACGACAATTTAATTACCCAGAACCGCACCGGCATTGACATCAATGGCGGCGGGTATGATGCAGTTCCGGGCCAGTTTGCGGTAGAAATTCAAAGCCCGGTGGATGCCGCAGGACAACGCATTGTCACGGCAGGCTTGAGCGGAAACCTGATCACCAGTCAGGTCACTGGAGCGGCTCAAGTAGGCATTGGACAGGCATTCAATGAAAAGGAAGTCTTTGCCAGTTTCAGCAACTGGCTAACAGGTGGGTGTCAAGCACGTGCAACCATCTCAACCACCAGCCCGCGTGTGCCGAACGGCCTGGGAGTATTAATCCCAACCGGGCAGGCAGGTTCGTTGAAATTTAATGTCGGTGCGGCAGTCGGATTGATTATGACGCCACGGACGGCTCCCTGGCGCGGCATTCGTACGCTGCATAAAACAGCAGTGACAACCTCAACCCTCACGATTCCGGTTCTGACACCGGTTTGTTAAGGATAATAAGGAAAATCGAATAAAGTCTTTGTGACAGGGACGTGAATGCATAAGGCACGTCCCTGATTTTTTATTGGAGGAAGTTTTCCAGGAGCGCGGACAAGTATAGGATGTTGGCACGATCAGGCCGAGAAACAAGGGAATTATCGCAAACCGATAATTAGCGTATTGACCCAGGCGAGCATTTCACGCACGGTTTGCCCAATGTCAGAACGGCGCGTCCACCATCGTTCTGGCTGCCAGCGAGATTTGTCAGGCGGGAGAGGATTTGAATAAACAGCAATGCCTTGCGCGACTTTTTCAATCGTGTACATCGCGCGCCGTGAATGAAAAAGTTCGGTCACAACAATCGCCGATTGCCAGCCACTTCGTCGCATCTGTTGCATCAGCAGATCGGCTTCGATGCGCGTATTCCAGGGGTCTTTCAGCACAATTACATCTGCTTCAGGAATCCCGTGACGAACCAGATATTGCTTGGCCGCATCACCGCTGTGAATCCCGGCAGCAAAGGGCAATCCACCCACCACGATTTTTCGCGCGAGTCCCTGCCGATACAAGTCAGCTGCATAAGACTCACGACCACACTGCGAATCCCCGGATAAAGCAATCACAACATCGGCAGCATGAGAAGCATCACGCCGAATCAAACTCTGGGCTAAGGAATTAAAGATGAGGGGAGAAAGAAAATAAACTCCCAGCAAAATTGCTGTGCAGATCAGCAGCGTGCGGAGCCAGCGTTTTTGCAGGTAAGGATGGATCAAAAGATATGCTATTTAATGGCAATCCTGAGTGTGTTGGCGGTCTTACCTTCCACAGTCAAGACCACATCCACTTCGCCTTTGCCAATCAGGCTGCGAGGGATTAGCAAATTCACCTGATCTACGCCAACAAAGCAGCATTGATTCCTGGCATAATCCACGCGTGCATCTGCGCCGCCAATTTTGGCGCTCACTTGCGGTGGATCGGGGCGAAAGCGAATGCCCGTTCCAAACAAAACGAGAAAGACCTGATCGGTGTTCGCACCAAGATCAGCGCCGAGATCAATTGGAATCAATTCCCACGTTCCGTTCACCTGTTTTACAAACTGCTCTTCTGTTTGGATGTTGCCCGCTTTCACGCGCACCAGATGTCCAACCGCTGCACCTTTGCCAGAGCTATCAGCCGAAAATAAATCCGGCGCGACATCCACGATTTGAATCGTGCCAATCGAAACGGTTCCATCCTCAGCGGTCACAGTAACCAACGCGCCACCGACCGGAGTGTTAGGTGGAATCTGATAGTTGATTTGCTCAGGTGAGGCAAAAAACAAGGGTGCCAGTCGCTCAACGCCCTCACTGTCTTTGATTTTCACCGTCGTGCCAGCCAGCGTCGTGGGCAATTGCGCGCCGCCCGTATTAGGGTCTGTATCTGTCCCAGTTTCTATGCGCGTGGCAAGCCTGACGCCAAACACGGAAACAATGGATTCCCGCGCCATTGGGATATGCCCATAACTAGCAGCAGTGACATTTGAAGCAATGATGTTTGTGCCGCTTTTGATCGCAGTAATAAAGACTTCTTGGCCACCTTTGGCTGCTGATTGCAGCACATTCGGAAGCACCGGAAAATTCGGCGACCGCGTAGTTCCTACGGTATAAATATTGCCGACGCTATCTATCGTAATGCTGACACCACTGTCGTTGCTGGCACCGCCCAGGTAACTTCCATACGGCACACTGGCTCCTGTTGCATCCAGTTGGGCCACAAAGCCATCAACGGCTCCTGCGTAAATTTTGAAGCCGTCCGAAGAAGTAGGGAAATTACTGGAGCTGGTCGAACCTGCAACGAAAACAGCACCTTGCGCATTAACTGCTACGCCAAGCGCATTGTCTGCGCCATTGCCGCCCAAATATGTTGAGTAACTCAGCGCTGTGCCCATCGCATTCAGCTTCGTGATAAACGCATCTGTGCGCGGCCCCGGAATACTGCTCCCGGAAAATGTTTTCTGAAAGGCGCTCGCTGTTGTGGGAAAATCATTGGTCGAACTGGTGGAAGCCGTGTTACCCACGATGTACGCATTGCCCGTCGTATCAATCGCAATCGCATTTGCGACGTCATCCGATTTCCCGCCCAAATACGTCGAATACAACAACGCGCTGCCGCCTGCATTCACTTTTGCCACAAACGCATCAGCCAAATTCGTTGCCCCGTTGTAAGTAGATTGGACAACGCCTGCGGTCGTCGGAAAATTTGCAGAGGTTGTATATCCCGTCACGTAAGCATTGCCTGTCGCATCCACAGCGATGTCAGTTCCCGATTCGCTTCCGCCTCCGCCAAGATAGGACGAATACACGAATTGCGTTCCAGTGGGATTCAGCTTGGTGACAAATGATTCTAACGTTCCTCCACGATTGCTATCCTGAAAAACACCCGTAGTCGTAGGAAAATTAGTCGAGGTTGTCGAACCCGTCACATAAACGTTGCTTCCGGTATCTACCGCCACCCCATAGCTGATTTCATTTCCGCTGCCACCTAATAAGGTCGAAAACGTCAGCCCTGATCCGGTCGCATTTAACTTGGCCACAAAAGCGTCCCCATTACTTAACGTCCGCTGATAGGCCCCCGCCGTCGTGGGAAAATCGGACGAAGCGGTGGTGCCAGTGACAACGGCATTGCCATTTGCATCCAGGGCAATGCCAGTAGCAGTCTCAAGACTAGTTCCTCCCAAAAAGGTTGAGTAAAGAATGGCATTGCCCGCCGGATTTAGTTTGGTCACAAAGATGTCGCCACTTTTGAGTGCTGGCTGAAAGGCGGTCGCAGAAACCGGGAAATCGGTGGAATTCACATTGCCAGCAACATAGATATTTCCGGCGCTGTCCACGGCAATGCCCGCGCCTGTGTCAGAATCGCTACCGCCAAGATAGGTCGAAAACGAAAGACTGGGATCAATGATGAGTGCTTCGTTGGGGTTATATGCTGAAGCCACCTGGAAGCCAACTTCCCGTTTTCCGAGTTGCGCAAATTGCACTTCGACTACGCGTTTTTCGCCATTGATAATTTGATAGGCGAAAGGCCGATGCTGACGCAATTCCCCGCCCTGCGAATAAATGACTAAATCGCCACGCTCATCAATGGTAAGCCTGCGACTGCCCGCAAAAGCCAATTTGATCCGCTTGACATCAGTTCCTGCCGATACCACAAAATCGTATTCCAACTTAGATTGATGGAAGTAATAAACCAGATTCACGCCCGGATAAACGTCGTGATAACGCACTTCGGCGAAAGTAGGAATGTTCATTCGCCATTGCGCCTGATTCCCCAGCAAATAATTTACTTTGCCAATCAGCGGGTTTGCGCCTTCAGACAACGCCTTCGGATTTCCGCCGACTAAATTCATCTGCAAAAAGGCCGACACAGGTTGGAGTGACTTTGCGGGAGAGTGGGATTGCCAGATAAGTCCTGTTTTCGTCAGTCCGACGCTTCCCGTTTTACTCCGAGTCAAAAATTGGATGTTTGTTTCAGCCTGCCCAAGATTTTCCTCAAAATATGGCTGTCCCTGCGTGAGTTGCGCTTTTGTCTGTAGCTCTGATACGGGGTGCGGAAAAACCCGATGTGTGGAGGATTGAAGCGATGAAGCAGAATCAAACTTTGCCACACCGCTGCGCGTCGTCGCCCCGGCAAACGCTGGCAGCAATGCCCCGTGTAATAAGCTCAACAAGGTCAAGCAAATTTGTAGTCGCTTTTTCAGTTGCGCGCTGGCAGGCAAAATCGGCGCGGTCTTTCGGTAGAACATGGCAGGGCTCCACTCAGTGTACATACTGACAAAGCAGCCTCTCTCACTCCTGTGAAATTGAGAGAGGCCGCTGACCAAGTTTGATCTGAGAGGGATAGTAATTAGCGCGAAATGTGCGAAGCGTCGCGATTCTGAAGCCCGCGCCGTTGGGAAGGAAGAAAACCGCTACGCAAGATATTCGTCCAGGAATAGCGCCGTCCGTAATAGCTGTTGATGCCAAACAAATCTCTCGGCTTCGAGACGCCTGTCAGATATTCCTCAAGCGCTTGTCGCGCCAAGGTAGGAATCCGTGGCGGTGCCAAACTCGGTGCATTCCCGCGCGTGGAAAGCAGGTCATTATTCACGCGGACATTATCAAAATGGAACACTTGATAATTCTGCAAGTTGCCAAACGGGTAATCTAAGCCCGGATACCAGGCACCATCCTCAACCAGCAGAATATAACAAACAGCATATTCTCCGACCAGCGATATAGCATTACGCCACGTATCATAAAAAACGCCACGGAAAAACTGCGTCAGGTCAAAGCGCTCATCGCCTCCCCCAACCATCAGATTTCCGGTACTTTCCCAGGTATTCGAACAACGATTGTAATTATAAAGTGGCCCCAAATAGATAAAGACGGATCCATCAATGATTCCATCATTGTTGCCGTCGAGGGCAATTTCAAAGCGTGGCGAACCACCGCCGCAATCCCCCCGCCACTTCCTGAAATCTACGCCCAACGTGTGAATGTCCTTAAATTTCAACGTATGATCTGGCATGTAAATCACACTAGCCGTGGTTAATTCCCCTACGGGCAGCGGTCCGACCAAACATCGGCCAGCGCAGGTAGAGGTTAATTGAATTGCCCTGGGATGCGGTGGATTGGGTGCGCTATCTGTAATTTCGGCATTCCCGCCGAGTGAAAAGGTTCCATCAGCAGCCTTGATCGTCAGGCTGAAGTAGTTCAGGGAACCAACCGCCACAATCCATAAGCTCGCCAGCAGAAGACCTCTCGTTAGTTTTCCTCGTGATGTAAAAGGACTCAGCTCAAACTTGTATTTCCACATACGATCCTCCCGTTTAGGTTGTACTATCTCGTGTTCTGGTCAGTCGGGCGACTAACCTTGCAAATTGAAGTATTGCTTGAAAAAAAGATGGCTTTGTAGTTTCCACTCAGGCCACAAAAAACCAAATGTTCCGTACGCGAGGCTCGTTAGAACGTCCGGCCTATGCCTGAATCCCAGTGAAATGGCTGCTAGAACTTTCTCGTTGGATAACCTGCGCGCCAGCCAGTCCGATTAACACCCAGAGATGACGAAAGTCTTCTACGTCCTGTGCTAACGCTTCTATACCTAATCCTGCGATTCCGCTCCAAATGGCGATGGATGTCGGTCGCATTCGATCTCGCCAAAGAAAAAAGAAGAGCGCGGCAAACGCAAGTAAGGCTGGGCCCCCAAGCGTTGCGGCAATATTAAGCGGCGTAAAATGTGCATTAAATGAATGACCAAAGCGTGCGCCCGGTTCTGTGTCAACGCCGCTTCCCCACCAGGGATGCGCAACGAATGTTTGCCACGACGTTGTGACGGCTTCCCACCGACTCGATTTTTTATCTAGCTCCCAATGTGCTTGCGCTGGCTGTGCTGGATCAAGGGATAAATTCCAAATCGTCAATGAGCCGATAATCCCAATGCAAGCTGCTGTCGCGAATCCAAGGATAATGCGCTGAAACCGCGTTCTGGCCTGTCGCCATCCAGCCATTAACGCAAAAACCAAAATGCTGCGCGATAATGTTGTCAAGACAGTCACGCCTAACACCAGAGGCGTCACACGTCGCAGCCAAACAGGCAATGCGTTTTTATGATGCGCAATGACTGCCGCTGCAAAAACACAATAGCTTGCCAGCATATTGGGGTGAATCGTTCCGGCTTGTACGCGTGCATACCAGGGCGAAGGAATCAGATCGCCATACGTGCCAACCAATCGCGTGTGGACACCACTATAAAAAAGAACCAGGCCCGCCATTGCGGCAGCAGCAACCACGAGCGAAGTCAATGCCAGCCCCATTGCCAAAGTGACTCCTATCTTGGGGCGGCCAGCCAAATCCGCAGTGATTGTGGCAATCACGCCTAACTCCACCAGACCGATCCACTTCATTGCCCCCAGATATTTATTGGGCGATGAAAAAACCAGCGACAACAACGCTGCGCCCAGATACAACACGATTGACGTGTGCATCGGACGCCATTGCAATCTGGTGCGCGTCCGCCATTTCTCAAAGACCCAGGCCAGAGCGGTCGCGGCAAAAACAACATCACTCCACTGTGCGTGCTCGTGCAGCCAGGGAAATGGCGGGAACCAACTCCACGGCAGCAATACCAGCGAAGTCACATACAACCCGATAACAATGCGCGACAGGATTGGCAGAGATTTCAATGAACTTTGCAGATAGGCCAAGACACTTTCACGCGGCCAAAGCATTGCGCTGAGAAAAGAGCGAACTAAAAAGACTGGACGTGGTGATAGATTGATATAACTCCGCTACTTTCTCAGACAACGTTGTGGTGAACTCTTCGCCCAATTCAGTCGCATAAAGCTGCGAGGTTTCGGCCTTTGATTTGCCTTCCAACAGGCAGCGCAGAACAAACAAATAGTCGTCATCGCAATCAGCAATCCCCAGCACATTTGGTTCAGACGACCCCCACACTTTGGTCAGCGCCAACTCTTCCATCCATTCCATCACGGTATCCACCGGATCAGACGCCGGGAATTTTTGTCGTACCATGTCGAGCATTCGCTGACGATCAGGCACGTTCAGCAATAACGCCAGAAAGAACCGATGTTCCGGGCTGGTGATTTGGCCGCGACGATGAATCACATTATTTTGCCGCCGCACTTCTTCAAATACAGGTGGAATCAAATCCACGAGTTGTCCATGCCGACGACGCGCGGTTTCAAATAACCGTTGATACTGTTCTTTGCCTGTGGCAAGACCGAACGTGTTTTCCAGTGTATTGTGATTGAAATGCCCCCACGCCATATCCAGCAAATTAAAGGTCATCTGAAAATCGGCGCGGGAAAGCAGATCATCCAGCATTTCTACGGCCTGCGGGTGCGGCATTCGCAACAGTAAAGAAACGCTCTGGAGTTGCTTGGTCGTGAGCACATCCTGATAAAACGGATCATTCGCAAAATATGGCTTCAGATAGTTGTATTGCGGCGATTCCGTTGTCGTGTGATACGTGCGAACACAAATTGTCGCCGAGGGCCGATCCAGATGAAATAGCGAATGAATATAGGCTTTACCCGGTGAAATTCGCTGCGTCTGGCCTTGTTCCAGCAGCTCGACTTTTTCCAACACCATTTCACCAACGGCAAAATGTTCGTTCAGAAATTGCTGCGGATGAAAACTGTAATGGCTATGAATGCTTGACCCCATCAGCACATGAAATGCGCCGCAAAATGCGTGTTGATGGATGCTGGTCGTGCCGTCCAGCCAAAAGTAAATATCAATGTGAAACCGTGGCCCACTGTAAAGCGTGATCGGCGGGTTCCCAAACTTGCCCGGCACATCCTGTTGCTGCGGGATGTCTGTTGCAGTGAGCAGCCAGCGAATCGTATCCCAGGCATCAACATTCTTATGCGGCGGCATTTCTTGCAATGCCTGCTCGGCCAGCCGGGGAAAAGCCTCTTCACTATAATTGCACTCTCGCCAGCGTCGTTCAATCAGTGATCCAAGCTCAGTAAAAAACTTCACGCGTACCTTTCAAGAATGCGATTCACCACAACTTCCACTTCGCCCCGATCCCCTTTCAGGATCGTTGCGGCAGTCACGGCTTTTTGCAATGTGGGCAGCACAACTTCGGGTTTTCGGCGAGCGGGAACGGTGTTATCCAACAACTCCAAAACGCCATGCCCCGGAGTTAATTGCATCGGACGCCAGCGCGCTTTTTCACGATATTTGCTCACAATCACCAAGTCTACAGGCAAGGGCTTCGTCCCTACAACTGCGCCAAATGCTTCGGCGGAGCATTTTGTTTGTTCCAATTTTCCCGGTTCTCTCAGCGCCAGCGGTTGCGGATACGGATGCACACGACCTTGCATATCCAGCACCGCGTATTCATCGGAATAATACGTCGCGCCCGCTTCGATCAGCGCTTTTACCAAACTGGTTTTTCCGCTGTAGCTACGCCCTGGGATGATGATGGCTTTGCCATTCAGCCCGACTGCGCCTGCATGTACAAACACGCGACGACGCGCCATTTCGGCCACGTAGATTTTCAGCCTGCGCTCAAAGTCTTCCCAAACGACTTTTCGACTTCGCGCTTTCACGGCAAGCTCATCGTTTTCAAATAACGTGTAGCGGGATTTCCCTTTCCACAAAGAGAAAATTCGATCCACAGTGCGCGCTTCAGTCGGCTTCCACAGTGGAGGGAAATGATCTGCGAGCGGTGCTAACCACTCTGGCTCATTGGTCTGAATCCCAATCCGAATGCCAAACAGCGAAATTGATCGGGCGGCTGTCCATTCTGATACGTCAGCAGTTTGTACTTGTCTTTTACCTGACAGAAGCAATGGCAATAATTTTCTCACCCGGCAATCGTCTCCGTAGTCAATTCCCCGGCCAATTGCTCTGATCGTCCATTCGATAAGCCTTTTGCAATCGGCAACTCGATCTTGCGCACGCCGAGCAAAGCCAGAATGTTGCGCTCACCCACGGCCAGGCTGGAAGCGATGTTGCCATCCGCATCAATCAGCACAGCCGACGGCGTCCCATTTGCACCAAACAGTGGAGCGATGTCCATCTCAGGATCGTGCAGGAAAAGAGATTGAAACGTTTCGCTTTCCGTCTTAACCTCAGCGGCTTCCCCAGTGGAAACAAAAACCATTTGCATGGATTTGCCACTAGCCTTTGACTCCCATCGCCGCAAGTCATCCGCCATGCCTTTGCAAAATCCGCAGGTGGGGTTCCAAAACAGCAGTAACGTTTCTTTAGTTAGAAGGTCACCAAAATTGATTTCTTTTGCGTCCAAATCTGACAGTGAAAACCGTGGTGCAGCCTCACCCACCTTGAAGAGCGAATTGCCGACTTTAATTTGCGGTCGCGCACCAATCGCAGCCGCTCCATTTTGATTGCCAGCCGTCGCCACTGTATGCGTAACCAAAGCGCGAATCGCAGCATCGCCCGACGTGACAGGGCTGGCGATTTTGCCGCTCGGATCAATCAGCACTGCCGCAGGCGTCCACTTCGCCTGATAGTCATCGGCAATGGATGACTCTCCCTGTAAGAAGACATATTTCGCTTCATACTTGGCAATTTTTTTCTGCACTTCTTTTTCGGTTCCTTTACTCAGCAGCGCAACTGTGAGGAAGTCGTCATAATCTCGCTGCCACGCGCGAATATGCGGCAACAGTGATTTACAGGGCGAACAGTTCGGACTAACGAAAAGCAGCAGAACCGATTTGCCCCGTGCCAGCAAATCCGCCAGCGACATTTGCCCACCATCCAACATCGGGAACGAAAACGCCGGGGCCATCGCTCCTACGGGCAATCCTTCCACCGGAGGCACAGCATCTTCACGCTCAACGGGCGCAGGTTCGGCGTAATCTTCTTCAATGATCTTCTTCACGGCTGAAACCGTTTCCAGCAACTCCGCCTGCTGTTTCAGCCCTCTGCGCAACAACACAAATACCGGCACCAACATTGCCACAGCAAAGACGCTGAAGACCAAACTTAGGATTTCTCCCACTTTCATGTCATTCATCCATTCCGTAGCGCTTAGCCCAACATCCTCTTTCCCCTGTACCACAATCAACGCCGCCATTGCCGCCAGCACAACATTACGCACAAAGACTTTCCAACTAACAGGCTCCGAATGCAATTGCCCAAAGCAATGACAATCCGGCGCATTGCCGCGTGCCAGGTTTACGCTGATGCCAACCAGAAACGCCGACAGTAAAACTAACGCACCTATGCTACCGAACCATGCAATTGACAGCGGAAGCAAAGCGAGCGCTACGATGATTTCTGTTATTGGCAATAACCAAACAAGCAGAGTTGTCAGACCATTTGGAACGCCAAATCCTGCCAAAGCTTGGCGCGCGCCTTCGCGGTCAGCGAGTTTAGTTAGCCCCGCAACCACAAAAACAATGGCGAGCCATAAGCGGGCAAGCAGCAAAATTACTTCCATCCTGGTTCCTTAAGGTTGACAGACCAAAGGTGAGCCGCTACATGTCCCACTCTGGCACACACACGGTGCCGTACAGGGATTACCAGCCGTAATATTTCCGGCTGTTGCGCACGTTCCAACAGCACAGCAAGTACTTGAGCACTGACCATCAGTACAACAAGGATCACCGTTGGGCTGGTTTGCAAAGGTACATCCTGCTAAGACGGTTGGTGCTAGGATAGTCATCACAACAGGCACCGCAATGGCGCTACCCAATCCTAACCGTCTGAGAGCTTCGCGTCGTCCGAGGCGGGGAATTCCGGCAGGCGGAGTTACACGTGTTTCCAACAAATTGACGTTGCTCAGCCGTTCAATGGCCTGCCATACTGACGTTTCATCTATTGTTTGGTTAATATCCTGTTTGATGAGCGCTGCTATCTCCGTCACAGATGTTTTGCCGTCGCAATATTTCCACACGGCAGCCGCAGTCTGATTCAGGCAATGCGCCTTGTGATTTTTCAGATCGTAGACCAGGATTTCATCGGGCATTTCCTGCGTAACTAAATTATTTGTTCTCGCCTGAGGTAACAGATTCTGATTCATGGATTCTCCTCGTGAGGATAAACAAAGGAATAGGAATCATAAGGGGCCGCAGTTCCTATTCTTTCGTCCGTCCTTATTTGATGCTAATCGCTTTTATTCCCGCAACTTACTCACGTTTGTAAGCAAACGAATCACAAGCAAATGAAAGAAACAGATGTAAGGCTTTTTTCGGAATAGTCGAGAACATTTCGGACATTAGTGAATGAGGAGCTATTTCAGCTTTTACATCGAAATCGCTCCATCATCATACAAACTTTACCGCAAACTAAAAACGCTGCGCTTCCCGTCATGACGATTTACTGATCAACTTCGGCATCTGCCGAGCAAACGCAGTCGTACGAAGGATACATTCACCAAGTTGAAACGGCAGGCGAGGCCAATTATTGAATGGCCCCTTGGTGCCAACGGTCGCTTCAATCGCGTTCGGCCAACGCTCGCGCAGGGCAGCAACTACGCCAGCCGGATTTCGCAAAAACGCGGCCATGAGTTTGCGTCGTCCATGAGGGACTTTCCCTTCGCCCCACACCTTCAATGTTGTCGGCACCAACCAGCGTGGCAAATTCATTGCACGCCGGGCAATTGGCAGACCTTCAATTCTCACCCCAAGCAGGTGATGGGCTAAGCCGATAGTACAAATCGTCCAATCGGCGCGGCGTTGATCGGCGCTCAAGAAATAATCCCAATCAAAATCAGCAGGTAGAGTGTTCACAGCCACAGCAATATCGCATAACCATAAAGGCCGCATTGCCCCCTCGCGGAGAAAATGCAGGCACAGCAACCGCAGATGATCTTCCAGCCCAAAGGTACGCACGGACACGCCATTCAATGTCAACATCCGCGAATGCGCGTAAAGATCGTCAAAGCTGCGGTCATTCAATTCAGCTGCGCCATTGTGCAAATCAACGACCCAGGACTTTGCACCGGGCTGCTGCAAAGCATTTTTGTAGCGGGCGAACTCTTCTGTTCGCACATACAAGTCAATATCGCCGAAAGGACGTAGCCCCGGTTCAGGATACTGCCGCGCAATGACCCAGCCTTTCCCCATCAAAGGCTCTAAACCTTGAGACCGCAGATGCGCAAAAACCTGCGCGATTTCCATTTCCTTCACCGCGACGTGCAACGTATGCAGCCGATAGGCCTGCTGTAACTCGTGCGCGAGAGGAGTGTCCTTCAGATTCGTATTCCGAATTTGCCGCCAACCCCACGCTGCACCACCCAAATTGAGAAGCAACGGAGCGGCCTGTGCTAATTCTTCCGCCGACAGCGCCAAAGCACCTGCGTGCCACTCAGCGGCAATAATCCGCGCGATCAATTGTCCCAACTGCGTTTTCGTCACATTTGAATGTATCCGCCCTCAAACCAACCGCCTAAGCACAAGTCCACGGATTGGGGTCGGGCGGCCTGATGCAGTTATCACTGAGACACATACAGTCTGCATTGCAGGGATTGGTTGGCGGTAAAGCCTGAAACAACTGGCAAACACGTGGCGCACTGGAAGTTGGAGAGCCTTCTCGCCCACAACAACGAGTGCAAGGACAATCCACACCGTTTATTCCACTTGGTGAACAAGCTTGCCCAACGCAGGTATTGCCCGCTTGCGCTGTCGGCACAATGATTGCCGTGATGAGTGGAGCCAACACTGCGGCACGTCCCAATTTGCGCATCGCCTGCCGTCGTGAGAATTTCTCAATTAACACAGGCGCTTCGAGCAAGTTTTTTTGACTCAACTGCCTTAATGCCTGACAAACCCAGTCTTCATCAATTTCTGGGTGTAATTCCCGTGACAACAATTGCTGTATCTCGCTAATCGTCAACTGACCATCGCAATGTTTCCATACCATCGCAGCAGATTTATTCAGGCAACAAGCATTGTGGGTTTTCAAATCGTAAACCAGTTCTTCATCTGGCAATTCGCGGATAACCAAATCATTCGTTCTAGCTCGGGGCCGTACATCTACCCCTCCTATCGGTAGAGACTGTCCTGACATGTGCTTTTCCTCGTTTAGTAGGTATGTGTTTCATTATTCGTTGGTGTGTGATTACTTAATTAAAAACGCTGTTGCTGACCAACCTAATGCTCTTAGGCCATTGTTTCCCACACCGAAAAATCTATCCAACCGATGTAACCGCAAGTTCAGAATCCGCTTCAAAACGGATGCCGATCCGCTTCAGAATTAATCCGTGGCTCCGCAAAATGCGAAGGGTGCTATCCGGCACTTTCGCGTTCGCAATCAACACTTCTTTGATGCCATGCAAATTGATCAACGTCTGGACGTCGCGGCTTTCATAAATGCGAAATCCATAGAGCGTCTTTCCGGCAATGCGAAAATCATCATCCACAAACCCAATGGGAGTGTAACGATGCTCTGGATGATGCAAGATCTGCCGTAACAAAAAAATCCCTTCCTCGCCCGCGCCATAAATCAAAATCGGTTTTGCTTCGGGATGACATTGCGTGGGCTCTTTGACAAGCCGCGCCAGCAAACGAAACGAATAACGACTTGCAGCCATTAGCACCAGTAATACCAGCGGATACAACACCAATACCGCAGGCGAGATATTACGCCATCCGAACAATCCAATCTTGATGCCAGCACAAGCCAAAGCTCCAAAAAAGATGGACTTCGCCATCACCAGCAAATCTTCAAAACCTACAAATCGCCATACCCCTTGATAGACCCCGCCAATCAAAAACAACAATAGTTGTGTCGCGATTACTAATGGCAATGAGTAAAGAAAGAGGCTGACCTGGGCTTCATCCATTCCCCCATCAAAGCGCAAGAGATAGGCACCATAGTAGGCCAATCCAATCAATATGACATCCAGCACAATCTCGAAAATACGCCGTTTGTAGCTGAAATCCTCCAGCGTTTTCAAAATAGTTTTGCCGAGTGGCTGCTCTCCTATCTCATACACCCGAACTCTTCCCAAGTAAATACCAAGAAACAATATGGCCAGACCGCTACAGGGAATGAGCCAGAAGAGTACCTGCCCGCTCAGTCCGCGCACCAGCAACGCAGTCGTGCCGGAAACGGCTGCCAGCGCATATAACAACCACACCGCGCGCCGTTCTGATAGCCCCAATGCCACCAGCCGATGTGAAGAATGATCGCGTCCGCCCTGAGAAACAGCGCGCCCGGCCAGTTTGCGCGAAACCGTCACCAGACAAGTATCAAAGATCGGGATCAGCAAGATCAACACAGGCGTCAATAACACGGCAAACAAATTCCGCGTGCGATCATAATCGCTTAACAACGCGGTTGCCCCCAGGCTAAAGCCCAGAAACATGGAACCGCAATCGCCCATAAAGATCGAAGCTGGGTTGAAGTTGAAAACCAGAAATCCCAGCACCGCGCCGCCCAGCAGTGCGGGCAGCATTGCCGGCGAAGTCTGGCCATTCAGCAGGAACGTAATCATTAAAAACTCGCACGCAATTAAGGATACGCCGCCTGCCAAACCATCCATGTTGTCCAGCAGGTTGATGGCATTGGTGATGCCCACCAGAAAGAAAATCGTGATGGCAATGTTTACGGCTTCATAATTCGTCCAAGGCAAGCGCCGACCAAAGAACACGACCATCGCCGCCACCGCGAGTTGAATCACAAACTTGACAGGCGGGCGGATTTGCCAAAAGTCATCTACCAGCCCCATCACAAAGAGCAATGCGCTCCCAGCCAGGATCAACCGCATCCCCGGCACATCTGAGGCAAAGAACCAACATCCCAGTTGAAACGCCAGAAAGATCGCAATCCCACCACACAAGGCCGTGGGCTTCTGATGCCAGCGATCTGGTCTGGGCTTGGCAATGACGCCTTTAGCTAATGCCAGATGGCGAACCATCAGCGTCAGGAAAACACCAAGGACAAAAGTAGCAACACTTCCTGCGATTAACTGCATATCCCCCAATAGCCGCTATTCAGCAGATGGCAGAGTTCGGCACACACTTGAAAAGCAGGGCCCCTTCCCTGTGACAGTGTGGATGAAACCTCGCGGTTCATACCTGTCTTTCAAGTCATTCCCAATCAACCTGATGCTTACATCAGAATCAATTTGTGGCTGGGCTGAGCGAACGCCGAAAATCCGGCACCATCTCCTCACTCGCCAATTTTCTGCGTTGATATTCAATCACCGAGTTAAGAATTTCATCCAGGCTGCATTTCGGTGTGTAGTTGATTAGATTGCTGATTTTTGTAATGTCCGGGACGCGCCGCATCATATCTTCAAAGCCTTCTTCATAGGCTTCTTCATAAGGCACAAAGACAATAGGGGATTCTGAGTTGGTCAGAGCTTTAATGCGCTCTGCCAATTGCAGGATTGTGACTTCCTGCGTACTGCCGATATTGTACACATCGCCAACCGCATCGTAGCATTCGGCCAGTCCCATCAACGCGCCCACAACATCAGAAACATGTGTGAAGCAGCGCGTTTGACTGCCATCGCCATAAACGGTGATCTCTTTCCCTAAGATGGCCTGTCGGACAAAATTGGGAATCACCATTCCGTAGCGCCCCGTTTGACGCGGGCCTACAGTATTGAATAACCGCGCAATCACGGTCGGCACCAACCGTTCTTTCCAATATGCAATCGCCAGAAATTCATCAATCGCTTTGGAGCAGGCATAACTCCAACGTCCCTTATTCGTTGGCCCCATCACCAGGTCATCGCTCTCACGAAACGGCACCTGATCACGCTTGCCATAGACTTCAGAAGTCGAGGCGACCAACACCCGTTTCTTTTTCTTGGCCGCAAGGCTGAGCACAATGTCCGTCCCGCGAATGTTCGTTTCAATTGTATTCACCGGGCTTTCAACAATCAGCTTTACGCCCACAGCAGCAGCCAAGTGAAAAATGACGTCGCAAGTGTCTACGAGTTCTGCCGTGAGATGCTGATTCAGCACCGTATCCAGATAATAAGTGAAGTTATGATTTCCCTTGAGATGCGCAATGTTTTCCATCGAACCGGTCGAAAGATCATCAATAATGTAGACCTCGTCACCGCGTTCCAAATACCGTTCTGCTAAATGTGAGCCGATAAATCCAGCCCCCCCCGTGATAAGGATTTTCATATCAGTTTCTCCAAATGAATTGCCTATTCAAGCTGAGTTTTTTTATGAGATGCTGGGCCGAGCATCTTTGAGAGACTTAGTAATAGTTTTGCCGTGGCGTTGATTGAAGCGAAGTAGCTTCGCCTGCTGTTTTTCCAACAGCTTTTCGTACACGGCTGCGATTTGTTGCACCATAGTTTCCGCCCGAAAAGCCGGGTCAACCAACTTCCGCCCCGCTTCGCCCATCCGTGCTCGAAGCTGGGAATCTGCTAACAAGCGTGCCACAGCCGCCGCGAGTCCAGCGGAATCGCCAGGAGCAACCAAATAGCCCGTTTGCTCAGGAAGCACGACTTCCGGTGCTCCATCAATATCGAAAGAAACGCATGGCTTGCCCATTGCCAGGGCCTGTGGTAGTACCCGCGCCAGCCCTTCGCGCAATGACGTATGCACCAGGACATCCATGGCTGAAAGCATTTGCGGAATGCGTTCGCGCGGAATTAATCCGGCAAAAACAAAGTTATCGAGGATGCCTAATTGCCGCGCACGTTCGCGCAAATGATCGTAAAGGATTCCGTCGCCAATCAGAAAAAACCGCACATTCGGATGTTGTGCGACAATCGCAGGAGCCGCATCCATTAACTGATCGTGTCCTTTCAGCGGAAACAGTCGCGCAACCTTGCCCACGACCAACGCATTATCAGGAATCCCAAATTCGCGGCGAATCGCGAGCGGATCAACGTCGGCTTTAAGAAACCAATCCAATTCCATGCCGCTGTAGATCGTAGCGTATTGCTCCATTCGCCCAATGCCTGCGGCAAGCGCCTTTTGGCTGATGACACTGGAAACACTGATGAAATAATCAGTGATCGGCGCGCAGATTTTTTTCATCCCCCACCACAAGCGATTGATAAGCCACGGCTGATATTCGTGAAATACCAAACTGTGCAAGGTGTGAACAATGATTGGCGTGCCTGCGAGCTTTGCTGCGATCCGTCCCAAAACACCGGCCTTTGAGGAATGAGTATGAACAATGTGATAACGCCCAGCCCGAATCAGCCGAAAAAGCTTCCAGAACGCAATGACATCACTCAATGGATTAATATTACGTCCGAGTTCCGGGACGATGATCAATCGCGTTGTGCGCCGCGCTCGTTCTAACAAATCACCTTCCGGCCCATTATCAATGCCGCTCAGCAACGTGACCTCATATTCCGGCAATTGGTCTAAGCCTTCGACCGACAACAAGGTGTTTTCCTGCGCCCCACCAACGATCATACGGGTGATGATGTGCAGCACGCGAATCGGATTTTCAGTGATCATGGCAGAAGTAAAAAAGGCAGAGGTGACGCGCAGCCCCTGGGAGCGCACGCGGCTCGCGTGCTGTGCTTATGAGACAAACAATTAGACAATGCCGGGCACGCGAGCCGCGTGCGCTCCCAGGTTTTATACGTGGGCAATCACAATGTAATCGCGATCCATCTTAATCAATTCATACCTGGTTACGCCCGCCGTCGCCAGCATCTTTCGCACTTTGCTTTCGGTGTACAAAAATAATGGGCATTTGTTCACCAATTTAAAGCGCAGCCAGCGAATCGGAATGCGCCATTCCACGGCTTTCGGGAAACTCAGTACCATTGTTTCCTGCGTTAGTTCGCGCATCCGGCGAATGATGGGAATTGGCTCTTCGACATAATCAAAAAAGCCCATTGCAGTGCTGGCATCAAACGGGCCATCAGGCACCGCTTGCGGAAACGTGCCCACCCGAAATTCACATTGACGCTCAACACCCAGACGTGCCGCATGCTTTTTGGCCAACTCAATCATCGGTGCAGCAAAATCTACGCCGACAACTTTCGCTGCGCCCTGTTGTGCATACGCCAAACAATAACGCCCCGAACCACAACCCACATCCAACACGGTTTTGCCTTTGAGCGGAGCTAAACGCTCCAGCGTCAAATCAAACCGTCGCCGCACAACACCGCGCCAGACATTATCAATCCACCGTGCAAAAGCGCTCTTTTGATCTTCGTAAATCGCGTCAAAGCGGTCGGCGTCTGCTGCAAAATGAACGCGAACTTGATGCTCAACTGACATACAAAACCTCTTTCATCGGCGCAAAAGCAAAGTCGTTCAGCAATCGCTTCAGCCGCCTTTCCGTAGCGGATAAATTAAAGTAATGCGTCAGCGCCACCCGCTTCGGCAACGGAATACGCGGATGCTCTGGGTCTATTTCCCACGGATGCAGGTAAAAGACAAACGGCTTGCCCTGCCTGTTGATGGATTGCAAGCCTCGCTTGGAAAACTGATAGGGATAAATCCGAAAATACGCGCCACCCGCAATGGGCAAGTTACGCCCAAACATGCGTAACGTAGAGATGGGAAATTCCATCACATCGGACTGCACCTGATACGGCCAACGCGGCGCATCCGCAATACCATAACGATAATTCAGCACGGGAAAAATGCTGGAATCATAGGTGATTCCCAGTTCGCCCATCACATCCAATGCCCACAGCGAATCCTGCGTAATTGAGAAGAACGGCGCGCGATGCCCATGTATGGATTGCCCTGTGCTGTCTTCCAACAATTTGATGGAGCGGCCCAACTCTTCGCGAAAAAGCTGCGGCGTTTGTTCGTAAATGAAGGCGTGCGAATAACCGTGCGTGCCAATCTCATGTCCGGCCTCGGCAATTTCACGAACCAAACGCGGATGTCGTTCCGCCACATACCCCAGAACAAAAAACGTAGCGCGGACATTCGCCGCTGCAAACAGATCCAGCAATCGCCGCCCCGCCGACACAATACGATCCTCAAACCCGTCCCATTCCGTATAAGGAATTTCCAGCCCCTGATACCAGTCTTCAAAATCTATCGTGAGGGCATTCGTTATAGGGATCATAGCTTCTAGCGGATTTAGGAGATGGGATTTAGGAGATAGGAGGTTATGGTGCTGTTCCCTGAGCAGTAGCGATGGGGGTTTTGATTTCCTCCCTAAATCCTAAATCCCATCTCCTAGATCGGTTTTCAATTCAGT
>JAFDVL010000008.1:57796-63053 GCA_018268995.1 Acidobacteriota bacterium
GCAACTGAAAACTGATCTAAAATCCTGCCTCAATTCGTCATCCGTGGCGTAGTGGCTGACGGGTTCATGGCAGCGCGATTTCTGAGCTCTTCATACCAGCGAGCTTTTTCTGCCAGCTTCAACATCTTGGTACTGCGCCGCATTTCCCAGCCAACGCTGATGAAGATGAAGAAAAAGATGTACATCTGTGCGCGATGCCGATACGCCGTACCGACATTCGTTTGATAAAGCGCATACACCAGCGTTAATCCCACCGTGAAAAGGCAAATCACAAATGATTCTTTCAACCGATGCCGAATCGCATACCAATATCCTTTTATCAACAGCGGGAGCGCCAGCCACCAGAGAACCAATTCCGGCACAATCACCAATTGCCGCAGCCCAATCATCCATGGAAAAGGCGACAGCAAAACATATGCGACCCCGATGGGCAGAAAGGTGATCGCCGCTTTGGTATCGGTTATATCCACATCGCCGCCGTAACCTGATTTCGCTTCCTTTGCCCCGTATTCACGTCGGGCTTGAATATCCTTAAGCGAAAAGCTTTTTTCCGCCACATCTTTCGCACCGAAATAAACAAAAGTAGTTCCCAAAATGACGACTAACAGCCCACCCTGAAGAATACGGATCGGAGAAAAGTTTTTCGCGCCGATGAGTAGTCCACCGGCAATTGAAAAGAACAGAATGTAAAAGGCGTAATGGCGCAGGGAATACAGGCAAAAGAGGAAAAGTCCTAATAAGAAAAGATTTTTCAGGCTGAATTTTTCGCGCAGCCGCAAAGTGTACAGAGCGCAGACCGCCAAACAAAAAACGATTGGCCCATCTTTCAAGGCCTGTGAAGACCACAAAATCATCGAAGGGGAAAACGCGATCATGATTGCCGCAGTACGGGCTATGCGCGGCTGATCGAATAACAACAAAACAACCCTGTAAATGATAATGACGGAGGAAGCACCGAACGCAGCAGTAACTAACTGAACAGCTAACGGGTTTTGCCCAACAATGTAATAAATCGCCGCCACATAATAGAGCATCCCCCAACCTGATAAATTGGCACTGGTTGCTCTAACCAGCCAGGGATCATTGCTATCTACCAAGCCTTGCCAAGAACGACAAAGAACATTACCAAATGCGTCGTATGTACTAGCATCGGCCCCAAGATAACTTAGGATCGGGTTGCTATGAATCAACATCCCCAACAGCCATCGCAAGGTAAGGGCAGCAACAAACAACCGCACCAAAAATTTTTGTTCTTCCGGCTGCCGCGCCACAATGGCCAAACAACATAACGCCGTTACCAGCCCGGTTAAAATGGCGATCGCAACATCCGGTGATTGCAACACCCATCGCCCCAACCAAATCGCCCCCAGACAGACACCCGGATATAACCACCATTTTCGGTCTATTTTTTTCAACTCAAAATAGATGCACCCGCCAAACATTTTCGCCTCACTGTCAACTTGCTGGCACCAAGTTCCCCATCGGCAGGATTATTAATTTGCCTTGCGCGCGGAATTCGCTGGCCTGCGCCATTATCGCACGCAAGCCTAAAAACATTGATTCCATATCATCGGCCAGATTCGTCGGATGAAACCAAAGATGAAAGATTTTCCGGGTGCGCACCGCAGCTTTCAATCCCTTCACTGCCCGCCGAACTCTTAATGACATTGGAATATAGCGACGGAATCCATGATTGGGAAAATAAATCATCGAACCCGGAATGTTCCAAATTCCCGCCGCTTGCCATTCGGGCAATACCAACGGCGGTTCGGCAGCCATTAGCACACCACCCAAACTGACCAAGCGCCGCAGTGCATTGGGCAGCTTGCGCTTTTCATACCAATGTGGCTCGCGCCCTCGATAACAGGCAAAACCGTACTCGCTCAACACATCCAAATGCCCGATGCGATCTCGCGGAAAGGCGAAAGAACGCAAATCAATCCCCATCTCACGCGCCAATCGCACGCATTCCGCCAATTCGCTCACCGCCGTCGCCCGCGAACAGCCCGTATCGCCAAAAATCACATGCGAAAAGGTATGACACCCGATTTCCTGCGGCACGGGGCAGGCACGAATTTTCTCGACCAAACTGCGCCCTAAAAAAAGATGTTCGCCATGTTCACTGTCGCAAGGATCATAGGTAAACCAATCCTGTTGCAACCAGGCATGCGTCGGGCGCACAATTTCAGGATGTTTGTGACCGTTTTCCGCCCGACACTCAGACAAAAACAAATGCCCAACAATGCACCAAGTCGCTGCAACCTCGAATTCTTCAAATAAGCTCAACAATCGGTCAATGATTTCTTTGCGCTCCCGGAGACAAGCGGCGCGAAACTGCTCCGGGCCATGTTTGTCTATCGTTCCCCAGAGCAATTCAAAATCAATGCTGATGGTGAAAACACCACGGTCAAGCGTCATTTTCCCTTCACCGCCCGCACCAAAAACATATTGGAAAAATGCCGAAAAACGGGTGCATCTGCTGTCAGGCGGTCAATCTTTTCCCACCCTCGCAACAAACCGGGCATAACGGAAGCAGGCAATAATCGCTCTAACCAGATCATTGCTCCGCCGTAAACGCCGTGGACTTCCACGTCCTGAAATCCTGCGGCGCGGAAACTACGTTCCAGTTCGCCCGCCGAGTGAAAATACTGCTTCAAGGCGGTCAAGGATTTCAGCTTTAGTGCCACCGCCAGCCGATTAACGGGAGGATAAATACTTGCCTGCAATGGAGGAGCCGCCGTTACCAATGCTGTCCCGCCCGGACGCAAGATACGATGGATTTCGCGTACACAAGGTTGAATGTCGGGCAGATACCGCAGCACTTCAATACTAAACGCCAGATCAAACGCAGTTTCCGCCACTGGCAGCCGATCTACATCGGATTGATAAAAAACAATGTCAGGATTAAGTTCCCGCGCCTGCCGCAACATGTCAGCAGAACCATCTATTCCGGTTAGTCTGAAGCCGCGCGCGCGATAACGCGCCATGTGATACCCCGTTCCGCAACCGACATCCAACATCTCCAATCCATCCCCACGCGGGGGAAGAAATTGATCCAACCATTCATTCAATCGTTTGCGGCTATAAACAAAACAATTCTGATACGGGTCTTGCTTAATGACGTCATAGCGTGATGCAAACAGCGTTGCCTGCTCTGAATGCGTATCTATTGCGCGTTGTTTTTGGACTTCAGAAGAAACCATTTTTTGTTTACTACCTGCGTATTATGTTTAGTTACGACATCACGAATCACGTTTGCAAAAAGGGCGGCACATCGTTGCATTGAGTAGCGTTCTTCAATCGTTTTTCGGCCTGCATCTCCTAGCCGCTTGCGTAAGGCAACATCATCAATCAAGGTTTTTAGGCAATGAAGCCATTCTTCATCCGTGTTGGCCAGTAAGCCATTCTGACCGTGTTGAATAACTTCTCGATTCATTCCCACAGCGCTGCAAATCGTAGGGATCCCCATAGCCATATACAGCAATGCCTTCATTGAGCACTTGCCACGCGCCCATAGGTCATCCGGCATCGGCATAATACCGATGTCAAAGCGAGCCAAGTCCGTGATTTCCGTTTCCGGTGACCAGCGATGCCAGTGTAGCGGAACACCCGGCATTTCCGGCCTGCGGTCAGAAATCACGTGCAATTCGACCTCCCGCTGCCGTAGCAATTCACGTAATAGCGGTGCAAAACTTTCCAGATAAGTTTGCGACGTAGAACTTCCCGTCCAACCAACGATCACGCGTTCCTGTGATTCTTTCTTTTGTCGTGGATTGTAAAAGTTTGTATCTACGCTGGACGGAATTACTGTTACCTGTGCGTTATGTTGCCGGGCATAATCAGCCAGATATTGATTCCCGACTACGACATGCGAGCTGAGCCGACAAATGCTGGCCGTTTTGCCAGGAAACTTGAGCCAGCCAAAGTACCGATTCGCCGTCGTCGTATGTAAGTGAAAGATAGCATCATCAAAATCATAGATAATCGGACAATTGAACAGTTTAACAAGCCGTTCTAGTAAAGCCGGGCCTGCAACACAGGCCGTCCGATGTATTAATAAGGCGTCGTACCGATATGTTCTAGTAATCTCCGAGCAATGCCGTGCAAAAGCCATGGCAAAATGTGCTGCTTTTGTGATGGGCAATCCAGGTTGATGCAGCATCCGCATCAACTCTTCATTCACAAATGGGAGCAGATCAACCCCAATTCCCGCTTCTCTCAAATACGGCATCCATTGCTCAATCCGAAAGCGCTGACTGGGCGTCGTGTTGGGCGGATAAGGAACCAAAGCACAAATAGATAGCCCGCTCTTGGCACGAATCATAGTCTTTATGTCGAGTTATTTCTTCCGTAACCAGATGCTAAGTTGCATTCCTGTTTTAGTCATATTCATAATTGTACGAAGTGGCTTGTCTAATATCTTTGGCAAATAGGTTTGACATACAAAGTATTCAAAAAAAGCTACTTCATACCTGTGCGCCTTACTATGCTCACGAAATGAATCAACTGAAAACTCATACAAATGAAAAGGTGAATGCATAGGGCTTAGGTTCGCCACATAATCTGTCCCAATCAGTCTATAGTAGAGGTTTGCTATTTTATTAACTAGCCATTGAGAAGAAGGTACCTCTGCATGAAGAATTCCGCCATGTTTCAGCCATGTTAGTGCCCGAACGATAGCTTGAGACGGATCGTATAAATGCTCTAAAACGGCACCAAAAGTAACAAAATCAAAATAAGCATCTGGGAAAAAAGCTGTTTCGGCACTTGCGAGTATAAGCCTTTCAGAACAAATCCCCATTTTGTTTACTGCATACTCGTAAAATGGTACAGATGGCTCAATACCATACGCCTCGAAACCGGCTCGCTGCATAGCAACCACGGTTTTACCAATCCCGGCTCCAATATCTAATGCAACTATACCCCTTGTTTTGCCGATAATTTGTTGGACTGTTCTGATTTCGTGCTGAAAACAATCACTCTCTATCTGGAAGTAGTGACCTTGCCAGTATGATTCTGGTGGCACTCCATAATGATCGAACAGGTTTTGAGGTATTGGTTGGGGGTTTGAAAATATCAGATGGCAGTTCTTGCACTTGACAATCGTAGTTGCAATTCCTGTTTTGGAGGCGGGTTTTTTTCCCTGCGAGGTATTCAATCTTTTCCCCAAAATAGAAATACCTTTTGTATTTCCACACATGTTACAACGATCAATGATTTTGAAGCTATAACTCATAGTACCCAACAAAAGTTTTAA
>JAFDVL010000090.1 GCA_018268995.1 Acidobacteriota bacterium
GCGCACGCCGGAATATCTGGGCAAAAAGATTGAAGCGTATGACGTGAAAATGGCGATGCTGAATCTGCTGATTTTCCCGCTGACGATTCTGGTGTTCGCGGCGATTTCATCGGTGTCGCCGGACTTCGGGACTTCGCAACTCAACAACGCGGGGCCGCACGGATTGTCGGAAATTCTCTATGCCTTCAGTTCCGGCACGGGCAACAACGGTTCTGCTTTCGCGGGCATTTCGGCGAACACCTATTGGTACAACACAACCATCGGTATTGCGATGCTGTTCGGTCGTTTCCTGATGATTATCCCGATGCTCGCGCTCGCCGGGAATCTGGGGCGCAAGAAAACTGTCCCGCCAAGTTTGGGAACGTTCCCAGTGACGACGCCGTTGTTCACGACCTTGCTGGTCAGCGTCATCATCATCGTTGGCGCGTTGACCTTCTTCCCAGCGTTGAGCCTCGGCCCCATCGTGGAGCATTTGTTGATGCAGGCGAGGCAAACATTCTAGCTGTAGCGCGGACAGCTTGTCCGCGAGCTTCAGTAGGCAAATAGCTGTGGGCTGGCAGCCCGCGTTACGATTGTAAATATGTCGAAAGCAGAAAAAAAATTAGCGATTTGGAATGCACAGATTGTGACGCGGGCGCTGGTGGATTCCTTCAAAAAGCTGAACCCGATCACGATGATGAAGAACCCCGTGATGCTCGTCGTCGAAGTCGGCAGCGTGATGACGACGATCCTGTTGATCCGTGACATGGCAACAGGCGCGGCAGGCATTGGCTTCGCGTTGCAGATTACATTGTGGCTGTGGTTTACCGTGCTCTTTGCAAACTTCGCCGAAGCGATGGCCGAAGGGCGAGGCAAAGCGCAGGCCGACAATTTACGCAAAGCGAAAACCGAAACGATTGCGCGGCGTTTGTTGCCGAACGGTACAACGGAAGAAGTTCCCGCACCCAAGCTGCGGCGCGATGATGTTGTTGTTGTCAGCGCAGGCGAATTCATTCCCGGCGATGGCGAAATTATCGAAGGCGTTGCCAGCGTGGATGAATCGGCGATTACAGGCGAATCGGCTCCCGTAATTCGAGAAGCGGGCGGCGACCGTTCGGCGGTCACAGGCGGCACGCGGGTGCTGTCGGATCAGATCAAAATCCGCATCACGTCGAATCCGGGCGAAACCTTTATTGATCGGATGATCACGCTGGTCGAAGGCGCAGAACGACAGAAAACGCCGAACGAAATCGCGCTGAACATTTTGCTCGCGGGGTTGACGATTGTGTTCCTGTTGGCAGTCGTGACGTTGCAGCCGTTTGCGATATATTCGAGCGCGCCGCAAACAATTTTTGTGCTCGTATCGCTGCTGGTGTGTTTGATTCCCACCACGATTGGCGGTTTGCTTTCGGCGATTGGCATTGCGGGAATGGATCGCCTGATTCAGCACAACGTGTTGGCAATGTCAGGACGTGCAGTCGAAGCGGCGGGCGATGTGAATACGTTGCTGCTCGACAAAACAGGCACGATCACGCTCGGCAATCGGCAGGCAGCGGAATTCATTCCGTTGCACGGCGTAGATCAGAGCGAACTCGCCGACGCCGCGCAGCTTTCTTCGCTCGCAGATGAAACGCCGGAAGGCCGTTCCATCGTCGTCTTGGCAAAAGAAAAATACGGCTTACGTGGACGTGAGCTTGCCGCACACGAGGCGCATTTCATCCCGTTCACGGCGCAAACACGAATGTCCGGCATCAACTACAACGGGCGCGAGATTCGCAAAGGCGCGGTGGATGCGATTGAACGATACGTTTCCACCAACGGCACGCCTGCGCCAAAAGAAATGCGCGAAGTCGTCGAACGCATTGCCAAATCGGGCGGCACGCCGTTAGTCGTGGCCGAAAACCATCGTCCGCTCGGCATCATCTATCTGAAAGACATTGTCAAAGGCGGAATGAAAGAACGCTTCGATCAGTTGCGCGCAATGGGCATTCGCACCGTGATGATTACGGGCGACAATCCGCTGACCGCCGCCGCAATTGCGCGCGAAGCAGGGGTTGATGATTTTCTGGCCGAAGCTAAACCCGAAGACAAGATGGCGCTCATCAAGCGCGAGCAGGCCGAAGGCAAGCTCGTAGCCATGACCGGCGACGGTACGAACGACGCCCCCGCGCTCGCACAAGCCGATGTTGGCGTCGCGATGAACACCGGCACGCAAGCCGCGAAAGAAGCGGGGAACATGGTTGACCTGGACTCGAACCCGACGAAGCTGATTGAAGTCGTCGAGATCGGCAAGCAACTGCTAATGACGCGCGGCGCATTGACGACATTTTCGATTGCGAATGATGTGGCGAAGTATTTTGCGATTATCCCGGCGATGTTTTCCGCTGCGTTCCCAGTGCTGAATGCGCTGAACATTATGGGGCTGGCAACCCCGCAATCCGCCATTCTGTCCGCCGTGATTTTCAATGCGTTGATTATCATTGCGCTGATTCCGTTGGCGCTCACCGGAGTGAAATATCGCCCGCTCAGTGCTGCATCGCTGTTGCGACGCAATTTGCTGGTCTATGGCTTAGGTGGCGTTATCGTTCCGTTTATTGGCATCAAGTTGATTGACGTAGTGATTGTGGCATTGGGGCTGGCTTGAAGAGCCGAGAGGTTGTACTGCAAACATCTTGTTTGCAGCTCTATATCTGGTTGTAGGGATAACTACAAATAAGATGGTTGCAGTACATTTTTATGAAGCTTGTGAGGAAGCAATGAAAAATTTAGTAACCGCAATTTTGATGACGATTGTGACGACAGTTTTGCTGGGATTGGTTTATCCGCTCGTCGTGACGGGCATTGCACAGGTGATCTTTCCCGAAAAAGCGAACGGGCAATTGATCGTGAAAGATGGACAGGTGATTGGTTCGCAGTTGATTGGGCAACCGTTTTCATCGCCTGGTTATTTTCGTTCGCGCCCGTCGGCAGCGGGGGCAGCAGGCTATGACGCAGGCGCGTCGTCCGGTTCCAATCTGGGGCCGACGAATAAGAAGCTGATTGATCGCGTCAAAGCGGATGTGGAGAAACTCCAAGCCGAAAATCCAGGGAAACCGATTCCCATTGATTTGGTGACGACTTCGGCGTCAGGACTTGATCCGCACATCTCGCCTGCGGCGGCGGAGTTCCAAGTTCCGCGTGTGGCGAAAGAACGCGGGATGAGTGAAGCAGAAGTACGGCAACTGGTACAAGCGCATATGCAAGGCAGACAGTTCGGTTTCTTAGGCGAAACTGGCGTTAATGTGCTGGAATTAAATCTGGCGCTGGATGCGCGTAGCCCTATGAAGAAATAAACCTGGGAGCGCACGCGGCCCGCGTGCATGTCTTCAAGAGTTGAAGCTTCTATCGCTGGGGGCCCCAGCACGCGAGCCGCGTGCGCTCCCAGGATAATCGTATGAACAACGGTGACCGACGACCATCCCCGGAATCTTTGCTCGCACAACTCAAAGAGAGCGAGCGGGCGCGGCTGCGCGTGTACATCGGCGCAGCGCCGGGCGTTGGCAAAACCTTTCAGATGCTGGAAGACGCGCACCAACTGAAACGACAAGGCGTAGACATCGTGATCGCCGTTGTCGAAACGCACGGACGCGCGGAAACAGCGGCTTTGATTGACGGCCTTGAGCGAGTGCCGATGCGCAAGATTGAATATCGCGGCGTGACACTGGAAGAAATGGATGTAGACGCCGTCATCACGCGTCGTCCGGCGATTGCGGTTGTGGATGAACTGGCGCATACGAACGTTCCCGGCTCCAAGCATCACAAGCGTTACGAAGATGTATTGCACTTGCTTGATGCGGGAATTTCGGTAATTACCGCCGTCAACATTCAGCATCTCGAATCGCTCAACGATGCTGTTGCCCGCACAACGGGCGTGCGCGTGCGCGAAACCGTGCCCGATCATTTTTTGCGGCGCGCGGATGAAGTGGTGAATGTGGATGTATCGGTTGACACGCTGCGCACGCGCCTGCGACAGGGCAAAATCTACGGCGTCGAAAAGATCGAGCAGTCGCTCAACAACTTTTTCCGCAAAGGCAATCTCACGGCGTTGCGTGAATTAGCTCTCCGACAACTGGCCGAAGATCAGGCAGAAAAAGCACAAAATTATCGCACCCGCGAAGGGTTGGAATGTGCGGTCATCCCGGACAAAGTGATGGTTTGCATGGCGTCGCATGGCAGTGCGAAACGGCTGCTGCGCATCGGTTCGCGCATTGCCGGGCGGCTCGCGTCCGACTGGTATGCGGTGTACGTCGAAACGCCGCGCGAAGAGATGGGGCGCATTGATCCGGCAGACTATGTCGCGTTGCAGGAAAACATTCGATTCGCCGAAGAACTGGGCGCAAAAATCGTCAAGCTGAAAGGCAAGCGTGTGGCCGATGCGCTCATTGATTTTGCGCGGCGCGAAGGAATCACACACGTGATTTTCGGGCAATCCGCGCGGTCGCGCTGGAACTTGCTGTTGCACGGTTCGGTCGTCAATCGCTTTCTGGCCGAGGTGCGCGATGCCACCGTGCAGATTGTACCGATGGGCGGCGAAGAAACCGAACGCGGATCCAACGATGGTCAGGAGGTGGCCTGATGAGTTTACGCGTAAAATTACTCCTGGGCTATTTGATCTTCGTCGTGGCCCTGATGGCATTGGGCGGATGGAGCGCGTGGCGGTTGCGACAAATGGGTAGTGTCACGCGCCTGATTATTGCGGAAAACTATGATTCCGTTGTGGCGGCGCAGGACATGAAGGAAAGTTTGGAACGGCAGGATTCGGCGGCGCTTTTTTTATTGCTTGGGCAACGCGAACGCGCGCAGATGCAGATGCGCGAACATCGGCAACGCTTTGATGCCGCCCTGGAAAAAGCTGCGAACAACATCACAGAACCGGGCGAAGTAGAAATTATTGCGGCGATTCGCCGGGATCGCGCGGCGTACTATCAGGAATTTGATGCACTCGTGGCACCACCGAACCTGACGGAGCAATCAGCCAATGCACCATACTTTCGTCGTTTTGAACCGCTCTTCAATCAGCTTCGCGCCGACTGTGATCGCTTGTTGCGATTGAATCAGCAGGCGATGGCAACCAAATCAGAAAACGCGACGCAGGTAGCTAACCAATGGTTTCGTTGGACAGGTTTGCTGGCAGCAATGCTGGTGATCGCGGGTTTGTTGCTTGCGGTTTGGCTATCGCAACGAATCGTGCGACCCTTGCAAGCCTTGCGCGAAGCGGCATCCAAAATCGCAGGCGGCGATTTAGACACCAAAGCGCCGATTCCCTCGCGCGATGAAATTGGTATTTTAGCCGCCGAATTCAATCGCATGGCAGAGCGACTTCGCCAATTGCGGCGCTCCGACTTAGGCCAGCTTTTCATCGCACAACAAACGACCGAAGCGACGATTGATTCGTTATATGATCCGATTTTAGTGACCGATGAAAAGGGCAACGTCACGAAACTCAACCCCGCAGCCGAAAGGATTTTTGGCCCCGAAGCCGTAAGCCTGGGCAAACCCATCGCCGAAATCACTCACGACAATCGTATTGCAATGGCTGTGTCTGATGCTTTGAATTGGCAGCGTCCGGTTGTCGGAGAAAGCATCGCTGCCGCGATCCCGATTTCCTTCAATGGGACTGAGCAGGCATATCGTTTGCGCACGACGCCGATGCGTGACGAACAACAGCAATTGCTCGGCACAGTTGTGCTGCTGGAAAACGTCACGCATCTGAAAGAGGTGGATCGGCTGAAGTCTGAGTTCATTGCAACGGCTTCTGAGCAATTGCAGGAGCCGGTCAAAGAGTTGCAGATGAGTTTGTATTGCTTGTTGGATGAAGTGACGGGCGAACTCAACGACACGCAGCGCGATTTGCTCTTCAATTGCCGCGAGCAGGTCGAACGATGGGAACGGCTCCGCCAAGACTTGCTCGACCTTTCCCGTATCGAATCCGGCGAACAGATGCCGCGCCTGACGACGGTCAAATTAACTGAATGCCTGGGAGCTTTTCTCGCTTCCTTGCGCCTGGAAATCGAAGGAAGTGATTTAGCTTTCAAAGTGGATTTGCCTGCGTCGCTGCCTGCGTCGCTGGCCGATTGCGAACAAATCAAACGTGTGCTCACCCACTTGATTCAGAATGCCCGCCACAACACACCGCGCGGCGGCGAGATTCAGCTTTCTGCTGCTGAACTAAACGATCATATAGCGATTTCTGTGACCGACACGGGGCGAGGCATTCCGCTCGAATTTTTGCCGCGCCTCTTCAATCGCTTTGTCCGCGTGCCGGGCACAAACAGCGAAGGCAGTGGCTTAGGGCTGGCAATTTCCAAACGCTTGATCGAGGCGCACGGCGGGCAAATCAGCGTGCAATCCGAAGTCGAGCGCGGCACGGTCGTGACGTTCACCCTCTTGAAAGTCGAAGAAAACGTAGCTTCGCTTGCCAGGCGACGATTCGTGTCCACTGAACTTGATCAATTGCATTTCGCGCCGCTGGAAAAGGTGTCGCGCGATTTGTTGGGGGTTCGTCCCGGTGGGATTTTGGTTTCCGCCCGCGACTACACCAGTTTGCATTATTTGCGCGCGGCCTTAGCCGAAGTGAATACGAACGAACAAGACGTGGTTGTGATGACCGCGCGAGTGGAAAGCCCAACTAGCGCGGCGGCGGAACCCGCAGAAAAGCAATTCACGGATACCGAACAGCTTTTGTTTACGCGGGCGCTCGACATTGCTGAAAAGCTTGGCAAGCAGATCAAATTGCTGGTCGTGCCTGCAACCGACGCGTTCCAGACCACGGTTGCAACTGCCGTCCAACTTGAATGCGCAACATTGATCGCGGGCGTTTCCACCAAGATGTCGGTCTATCAGCAAGCCCGACGCATCGGCGAAGCATGGGAGCAAATTCCCGGCGAGCAAAAACGAAAACTACGCATCCTGAAATTGATTGCTCCGAGCGCCGAAGAACGTATTTTTGAAATCGGCGCGCATCGTCCGACGATCACGCCAGAAGATATTGAACTGACGCATAAGCTCTGGCTTGAACTGTCCAAAAATAACGAGCACTTGCATCACAACGAAGTGATTTCTGTTGCGTTGCGGCGACTGGCGCAAGGGTTAAGTGATCAGAGGCATGCGGAAACCATCGCACAGGTGGAAAACCTGCGAAAAAAAGCCTGAGAGCGCCCAAAACTCTGCCAGGAGGTCTGGCCCCTCGCAGAAAGCAACTTTTGCCTCAGAAGGTCAATCGGCCAAATCGTTGACAAGCCCTCATGCCTCTTCTAAAGTAATCGTTCACATAGGGCTTTTACTTGCTCCGAAAATATTTCCACAATACCAATTACAGCACCTGCCAAAGGCGAAGTGCCCGTTGGCGTATTTTCCGAAGGAGTTCATTATGAGCAACAACACCAGAAGAGATTTTCTCAAAACCACTTCGGCAGCTGCCGCCGGATTAACAATTAGCGGATTGCCTGCCTACAGCTATGAAAAAGCGCGCGGTGCCAATGATCGCATTCGCGTGGCCATTGTTGGCGCGGGTGACAGAATGATGAGTTCGCTGGTTCCCGCCTTTATGCAATTGGCCGATGGAATGAATTTTGAACTCGTGGCCGTTTGCGACATCTGGAAACATCACCGCGAAACCAACACAGCGAAAATTGTGGCGAACAATAGATACACCGCCAAAGCCAAAGACATTGCGATGGCCCGCAACACCGATGAGCTGTATGCGATGAAAAACATTGATGCGGTGATGATCGCCACAGCGGATTTCCAACACGCATATCACGCGATTGAAGCCGTCAAGGCGGGCAAAGATGTATACGCCGAAAAGCCATTCGCCAGCACAATGGCCGATGCGCGCGAAGCGTTGAAGGTCATCGGCGGATCGAAACAGGTCTTTCAGGTCGGGACGCAGCGCCGCTCCACCAGCAGCTACATGCGCGCCAAAGAATATTTGGATTCCGGCAAATTCGGCGACATCGTGTTTGCCGATATGACTTGGAATGTGAATCAACCCGGTCGCTGGCGGCGTCCGAATGTCGTGCCGTTGATGAAGGAACAGGACACTGATTGGAAGCGATTCCTGATCAACCGCGATCCCAAGATTGCGTTTGATGCCCGTAAGCATTTGGAATTCCGATTGTTCTCGCCGTTCTCTTCCGGCATCCCCGATCAATGGATGGTACACCAGATTGACACCGTGCATTGGTTCACGGGCATTCATCATCCCACCAGCGTTGTCGCCAACGGCGGCATTTACCTCTGGAAAGACGGGCGCACGAATTGGGACACAATGACCGCAACCTTCGATTATCAAAATCCGAAAACAGGCAAAGGCTTCCAGGTCTTATATTCTTCGCGCCAAACCAATGCAGCAGGCGACGTCAAAGAAATTTACTTTTCCAACGGCGGCACGTTAAATCTGCTAACAAACAAGGTCAGCTCTGAAGGCGGATTGACCGAAAGAATGGCCGCACAAATGAAGATGAAAGCGAATCAACTGGAAGCATTGTCACTGGCCGATGAAGGCGGCATCGAAACCGATGCGAACACTGGCGTAGACAGAGAGACTGTCGCGCACGTGAAAAACTGGATGGAATGCACTCGCTCACGCAATCGCAAAACGAATGCGGATATTCAGGCTGCCTACGATCACTCCGTAGCACTGTGTATGACGATTGCAGCCATTCAAACCGGCAAAAAAGTTACCTTTGACGACAAGAAACAAGAAGTCGTTACAGCTTAAGAAATCACGGTGGCGCAAGCAGCTGAGCAAAAACCTTGTCTCAACAACTTGCGTCACTTTTTGTTTTATGAGGAACTATGAAACGCACACTCCTATTTGCCCTGATCTTAAATTTAGTGATTGCACCCATGACCTTCGCGAATGGTAAAGGAATCAAAATCACCGAGAACAAAGAGAAGAAACAGCTTGATATTACGATTGATGGTGAACTTTTCACGTCGTATTGCTGGTGGGACGGACAAAAGAAACCTGTTCTCTATCCGCTCAAAACCTCCAAAGGCACGGTCGTTACGCGCAACTTTCCCGTCGCCAAAGTCGCAGGCGAACGCACTGACCATCCGCATCACATTTCGTCCTGGTTTACCTACGGCAACATCAATGGCGTAGATTTCTGGAACACACCTTCGGACGATGTGAAATCTTCCTACGACGCCAGCAAGATGGGCAAAATCCTGCATCGCTCGGCCAGCAACATCAAAAATGGCAAAGACAAGGCGTCGGTCAAATTGCAGGCCGATTGGATTATGCCGGACAATTCCAAAGTCTTGCAGCAAGATGAAGTGATGACGTTTCGCTCTGCACCCAACGTCCGCATTATTGATCGCGTCATCACGCTGACAGCACAAAATAAGAAAGTCGTGTTTGGTGATAGCAAAGAAGGCGCGCTCGGCATCCGCACCGCCCGCACGCTGGAAGAACCTTCCAACAGGCCCGAAGTGTTCACCGATGCCAATGGCGTTCCGACCAAAGTGCCGACGATGGACAACACAGGCGTAGATGGCAAATACATTAACGCCGAAGGACTGCAAGGCGAGAAAGACGCGTGGGGCAAACGCTCCAAGTGGATGACGCTCAGCGGCAACGTCAAAGGCGAAGACGTCAGCATTGCGATCTTCGATCATCCGAAAAATCCGACTTACCCAACTTATTGGCACGCACGCGGCTACGGTTTATTTGCGGCGAACCCGTTCGGAGCCAAAGAATTCACGAATGGCAAAACCGTGCTGAATTACACCTTGGAGCCGGGGAAAACTGTCACGCTGCGCTTCCGCATCTTGATCAGTTCTGGCAAATTGAGCAAAGAACAAACGGAAGCGTTGTATAATCAATTTTTGAAAGATGTGACAAACTAAATTTTCCTCACAGAAGCTTTGTTGGAGACACTTGAATGAGTATTGAATTATTGAAGGACTACGCGGTTGTCGTGAGCGATCAGGACAACCTCGCAGTCGTAAAATTTCCGGTTTCTGCCGGACAAATTTTACAACTTAACGGGCACGCCATCACGATTGCAGGCGATGTAAATCCTGGCCATCGTTTTGCCACGCGCGCTATTCCCGCCGGGGAATTCGTGCGTCAATACGGACAACCGATTGGCACATCACTTGGCATTGCCGAAGGCGATCCGATCACGCACGCGAACATGACGGACGACGTGCCGGTCGTGCGCGATTTGCCGGAAAACCTGCACACGCCAGCCCCCTCGTATCTGGATGAAATCGAAATCCCAACGTTTATGGGCTATCGTCGCCCGGATGGTCGCGTTGGCACCCGCAACTGGATTTTGATTGTGCCGACTTCGATGTGCTCTTCGCACGAAGCCTTGCAGATTTCGATGCTGGCGGAATTCACGTTGTGGAACGAGCAGAAATATCCGAACGTCAGCGGCGTGACGGCGATTCCACACAACAAGGGCTGCGGCTGCAACGATGGCTCGACGGTCGAAGTGCTGATGCGGTCGCTCGCCCATTACGCCGATCATCCAAACGTCGGCGGCGTGATTCTGATTGACCTCGGTTGCGAAAAAACCAATATGCAACTGATGGGCAAATACCTTGGCGAACACAGTCTGGCCAATAACAAACCCATCGCGCGTCTGGGCATTCAGGATGTCGGCGGCACACAGGCGGCGATCAAGCGCGGGCTGGAATTAGTCGAAGGAATGCTGGAAGAAGCCAACAAAACTGCCCGCGTGCCCGTGCCTGCCAGTGAAATGATCCTTGGATTGAAATGCGGTGGTTCCGACGGATTCAGCGGCTTGTCAGCCAATCCGGCTCTTGGTGTTTGCTCTGACTTGCTGATTCGCGCGGGTGGCACCGCGATTTTGACCGAAGTGCCGGAATTCTGCGGCGCAGAGCATTTGCTGGCGCAACGCTCGAAAGACGCGCCAACAGGCCGCGCAGTCTATGAACTGGTGGACTGGTACAAAGATTACGCCTCAAAATTCGGTGGTGTGCTCAATCAAAATCCCAGCCCCGGCAACAAAGCGGGCGGACTGCTGAACATCACGATCAAATCCCTGGGCGCAATTGCCAAGGGCGGCACGTCACGCGTCGAAGGCGTCATTGGCTACGCCGAACGCGTCAAAGAGCGCGGGCTGAATTTGATGCAAGGGCCAGGATACGATCAGGAATCCACGCCGGGTCTGGTAGCGTCAGGCGCAAATATTGTTGTGTTCACGACAGGACGCGGCACGACCATTGGCAACGCGATTGCGCCAGTCGTCAAGATGGCATCGAACAGCACAACCTTCAATCGGATGAGCAACGATCTGGACATCAATGCTGGAACCATCATTGATGGCACAGAGACAATTCAGGAAGTTGGCGAACGCCTCTTCCAACATTTGCTCAAAGTCGCTTCTGGTGAAATCAAAGCACACGCGGAAACCAACAAACACCGCGAATTTCAAGTGTGGGCGGAGCAGGCAGTCGCGCTCTAACAGAAGCCATAGCACGACGATCAGGAATGCGGAGTCAAATTCTTACTGGCTCCGCATTTTTCATCTGAAGACCCATGATCTCCGTACGAATCACGTCCCTTTTCCTGCTGCTACTATTCTGTTCTCAGCTTGCCAGAGCGCAGGAAGTGCCGATTTTTCAGGCGCAACTGATTTTTGAAAATGATCCCGCACATCCTTCCTCTCACGCGCCAACGCTGGTCGAATTAAAAAACGGCGATTTGCTTGCCGCCTGGTACGCAGGCACAGCCGAAGGCGCAAAAGACGTAGTCATCAAATCCGCACGCCTGCCAAAAGGCAAAACTCAATGGACAAAACCTGTAATTGCCGAGGCTACGCCAAGCTACAATCCGATTCTTTGGGTAGACAAAAAGGGCTTGGTATGGATGTTCTATGTCACGATGTCTGGCTCCGACTGGGCAACGTGCAGGGTAAAATACAAAACCTCAAAAAACGATGGCAAGTCGTGGGGCAAGGAAGCAATTCTGCAAAATGAACCGGGCTGGATGACGGGCAACAAACCGACGGTTTTAAGCAATGGTGAAATTCTGCTGCCACTGTATGACAAACGTCTTGGGGCAACAGTGGTGATGATTTCCAGCAATCAAGGCAAAACGTGGCAACAAACAGCCTCCATCAAATCGCATCCGGGCAATATTCAGGCCAGCGTTGTCGAGCTGACGACCGGTAAATTGATGATGCTGATGCGAAGTGTGGGCAACATGGGAGCACTCACGATTTGGCAATCTTTTTCGCAGGACAAAGGCCGCACCTGGAGTCCGCCACAAAGCAGCAGCCTGAGACATCCGAACGCCCGGATAGATCAGGTGCGGTTGCAAAATGGGCATCTCGCGCTTGCCTTCAATGACACATATCAGGGCCGACAACAGCTGAATGTCGCCTTGTCAGTGAACGAGGGAAATAGCTGGGCATTCAATCGCTACCTTGAAAATCAGCCGGGCGAATATTCCGATGCGGCGATTATCCAAACTCGTGATGGAAGGATTCATTGTGTTTACACCTATCGTCACACGAACATTAAGCATGTCACCTTCAATGAGGCGTGGCTGACGCAAAAGTAAAATTTAGAATTTTACTTTGCCTGCCTGACAGCCTATTATTTGCGGGTTCCCTGTAAGCAGCGTCAATTAATTTGGCATCGGCGTAAAATAATGGTTTTATTCGTCCACAACTCAACCTTCAGGCACTTTCTTTTTGCGTCGCTGCTGGTCATCCTGTTCAGCTTTAGCGCCCTCTCCCAGGATAATCCACCAACATTGGAAGCCGCACTGGCAACCACTGAGCCGCCTGCACGTATTGAAGCCTTACAGAACTTCCTCAAAGCGCAGCCGGATGCAGCCCAGGCTGAAACAGCACGCGCCGAATTGACGCGGACTTTTGCTTATCTGGGTGAGACGAATTTAGCTGAAAAGAATGTTGACGTAGCTATTCAGAACTTCAAACGCGCGGTAGCGTCTTTTCCGCAAAAGCCAGATGACAAGTTCTTCGATGAAGTCGCGATAAAAATTCCGCTGGCGGTTTCCGTCCGTGGTTATCGTACCGAAGCGATTTTGTTGGCACGGGAAATTGAGGCTCGCTTTGCGCAGGATGCAAAGCGGCTGACTTCGCTTGGCGAGTTTTACTTGAGCGTCGAAGCACCGAGCGAAGCTTTACGAGCGTTGCATACCGCCGTCAAAATCGCTCCCGACAATGCGCGCATCTATCGCACGTTGGGCGCGGCATATCGCGTCAATCTTAATTTGGAAGAAGCTGCCGCGCAGTATCAGCACGCCATCAAGGCCGATCCGAAAGATGCCCGCGCCTATTTTGAACTGGGCAATTTGCATCGGGCGCGCGGCAATTATGAATTAGCAACCAATCTGTACAATCATCAGATCAGTTTGGAACCGGAACATTTGCCCTCGCTCAAGGGACTGGCGCTTTGTTACATCGCGCAGGACAAAGAAGCGCAGGCCAGCGAAATTCTGGGGCAGGCGGCCAAGATCACAAGTACCGAGCTGAAACAGGATTTTTATTTTCAAACGCAGTTGGCCTTCACATACCTCGCGCGTGGCAAGACAGGCAAAGCACGTCTGGCAGCAGATACGGCTTTGGTGGCTGAACCTCGCTTCAGTTGGGCGCGCATCGCCGCCGCTGAAGTAGATTTGGCTGAAGGTAAGTATTTTGAAGCCGAGCGCAATGTAATCGCAGCAATGAAGTATGCCGACTTCCCTTCGCTGCATTTTATGCTGGGCAAGATTTATCTGTCGGTTGAAGACTTTGAGGGAGCCCTAGAGGAACTAAACAAAGCGTTCAGCTTCAAAGCCGATGTCTTTCAGACACGTCTGGGAGGTGCGGTAGATGCTAAGGCCGCAAGTGTCGCGGAATTGTTAGCCCCAGAACGCCGAGCATCGCTCTTTCAGTTTGAACCCATCACTAACGAGGTGGAATTTAAGCTGGCAGAAAACCTCGTCCGGTTTGAAGATGCCATTCGCAGCGCGCGGCAATCCTCTTCCGCCTTGCTGTCGGCCATTTTGATCAATCAAAAAAATAACAAGGTTGCTGCCGCCAATCTGCACAAGCTCACAGAAGATTTTGTCGAAACGGAAGGTTCCCGCAAGCCTTTTCGCTGGCTCTATGCCGCAGAACGGCTCACGCAATCCGGCCAAGGACTGGAAACAGCACTGCAACTAACCACGCAGGCGCTGGACGCAGCCGAGAGCGTGACAACGCCTGAGGGATCACTGCGTGATTATCCGAACTATGATCGCGAAGGTCGGTTGCGGGTCTTTCGTGGACGCACGCTTACCTTGCGCGGGCGCGCACTGGCCAAACTTGGCCGTACCCAGGAAGCGATCACAACCCTGGAGCAAGCGGTTGACAGTTATGGGATGGCCCCAGAACGCAAACGCGCCCAGTGGCAATTGGCTTTAGCCAAGGAAAGCGCTGGACAAACGAAAGAGGCACTGGATTTATACATCGTTGCTTATGAACCGCCCGATAAAAATTCGATAGGCTCCGATCTGAATCGCGCGGTGATTGAATCTCTTTATCGCAAGGTCAATGGCTCGCTGGACGGGTTAAATGAACGAATTGGTAAGGCACGCGAAACTGAAATGCTTGCGCTGTCCGGCCCCAAACAATTGACACCGGTTCCAACTCCCGCGACAACAAATGCGCCGACTGAAACGGCGACTGAATCAGCTGCGCCGCCTGCCACAACAACGGAATCTGGTGCCAAGACTGAAGCGCCGACTGAAAAAGTGCCAACAGAAACATCGGCGGAAACAGCCGCAAAAGCTGAACCTAATGCGCCAATCGTTTTGCCTGAAGCCCGAATGATTGCATTGCTGGCTGGAGAAATTGCGAACACAGAAATTCGGCAGGAAGCGGCTTCCGGCATTGAAGACATTGCCGAAGCGCTACCACCATCTGTTGCCCTGACGACCAAGACAAATAAGCCTGTCGAAGCAACAGAAGCACTTGTCATGTTGCCTGAAAGCAAACCAACCTCGCTGGCACTTGCGGCACCGGCACCGGCTGATCGCGTAGTCGAGATTGATTTCGCCAGGGAAGATGCGCCCTTGCCTGCCACAACAACCGCTGAAGTTGCCAAAGTAACAGAGGGAACGAAAACCGCCGAACCTGTAGCATTGATTGCCCTGCCTGCTGCACCTAGTCTGCCACAAACTTTACTGCCACGACTTGAAGAAGCGTCAAGCAATATCCCCGAACTAGCATTCCTGATTTCAGAGGCGGACGATCCTGCGCCCTCCGTGGTGACGCCCAACAGAGCCGAGACCGAGGCGGTTGCAGCTCCGCTATCAAAAGAATCGGTTGACGATGGCCCCCAGAAAACGCAATTGAGCGATTCGCGCGTGGCAGAGATTGAGAAAGCCATCAATCGTGGCAGTTCAGGGGGCAAAAAAGGCGATAGTGCAGACGCCATCGAAGAATCAGCCAGCGGGCACATCGAAGGGGACACAATTGTGCGTCCCGGCAAACCCGTTGAGCCAATTCCCTTGCTGGGCGAAAGTGGTCACATCACCGATACCACCCCCAAAGCAAACAAGATCAATGATGAGGGAAATCCCAGGTCATTGCCCGTCGAAGTTGAGCAGCGCGCCAAAACCATTGGGCAAAGCGCAGGCAAGCTCAGTGTTGGTGCCGCGATGGAAATTGAAACTCCTGAAAAACCAGCGGGCGGCGGGCGCAAAGGCATCAAACCAAATGAGCAGGAATCCACTCCTGCACGGCCACGCCGTGTGAAAGAAAATGAAACGCCTACCGAAGAGCCGCCTAGAGATCCCAAGAAACCCCACAATCAATAAATCATCGTATTTGTATTACCCGGTTGCCACCGAACTTGGAGAATGAAGAAGACATGAAAATAGAAACAGGTGTCATTGCGGCAGCAGGATCAGGAACCCGTATGTTGCCGGTCACTTTGGGCTATCCCAAAGAATTATTACCCATCATCAATAAGCCGGCCATTCAACTTATCATCGAAGAATTCATTGCCGCAGGACTCAAAAAAATCATTATCATCACGGGGGAGAATCCTGCCCCGTTGCATCGGCAATATCAGATGTCAGCGACGCCACCTCGCGGCAAATACAAACCACTGGATGAGTTTCTCGACAAAATGCAGGAAATCGAAGTGATCTTTGAACCGCAGGCTGGGCCTTATGGAAATGGCACCCCGCTGCTGGTCGCTGGCCCACATATTCCTGCTGGCGAAGGATTCATCTATGCATTCGGCGATGACATCATCAAATCTGCTACGCCATTCACACAGCAATTAATCAACAAACACAACCGCACCAACGCATTGGTCATCGGTGCACAAGAAGTCCCGTGGGAAGACGTCGTACGCTACGGTATTGTGCAGGTCAAAGCTGGTAGCGAAGAACTTGAGCTAGAAGACATCGTCGAAAAGCCCGCGCGCGAAGAAGCCAAATCCAATCTCGCGCAATTCGGACGCTTTTTGCTTTCGACCGAAATCATTCGTATTTTGCGTGAGATTCCGCTCGGCAAATCAAATGAGCTTTGGCTGACTGATGCGGTTCGTGAATACATTCGACAGGGTGGTAAAGTCGCCGCTGAATCAGTCCAAGGTGGCGAGTGGCTGACGATTGGTGATCCAGTGAATTACCTGAAAACGGTGATTGAATACGCACTGGCAGATCAGGAACTGCGAACGGCATTGGAACCGCGCATTCGGGCGTTGCTGAACATTTGATCGCAACCAGACCGTCTGCGATTTCCATCGCGCCAATCATTCCAAGCAGTTTGGCAGGTAGCCCGCTTAAAGCGGGCTTTCTTCTTACCGAATTTCAGTCACGCCTACATACGGCACCAACACTTCCGGCACTTTCACGGAACCATCCGCCTGCTGGTAATTTTCAATGATCGCCAGCCAGGTACGGCCTACCGCTAACCCCGAACCATTCAACGTGTGCGCCAATTCGGTTTTGTTTTTGCCTTCGCGTTTGAATCGGATTTGCGCACGACGCGCCTGAAAATCAGTGCAGTTCGAGCATGACGAAATTTCGCGGAAGGTGTTTTGACTCGGAAGCCAAACCTCAATGTCGTACGTCTTCGCCGCCGAAAAGCCCATATCGCCAGTTGAAAGCGTCACCACGCGATAATGCAATCCAAGCAACTGCAACACCTTTTCAGCATTGCCGGTCAGCGTTTCCAAAGCCTCGAAGGATTCTTCGGGCTTGGTGATTTTGACGAGTTCGACTTTATCAAACTGATGCTGGCGAATCAGCCCGCGCGTATCACGTCCGTAGCTGCCCGCTTCTGAGCGAAAACAGGGCGTGTAAGCCGTGTAGCTCAAGGGCAAATCTGCGCCATTTAAAATTTCATCGCGATGCAAATTCGTGACCGGAACCTCTGCGGTCGGGATCAAATAATAATCGCGCTCAAAACGCACCTTGAATAAATCTTCCTCGAACTTTGGCAATTGCCCCGTACCGAATAACGTCGCCTCATTCACCATCAGCGGCGGCAGGATTTCGCGGTATCCGTGTTCGCCCGTGTGCAAATCCAGCATGAAGTTAATCAGCGCGCGTTCCAGCTTGGCCCCTAAACCAGAGAGCACATTGAAGCGTGCGCCCGTGATTTTGGTTGCACGTTCCAAGTCCAAAATGCCAAGCGCTGTTGCGATGTCTACGTGATCTTTTGGCTCAAAGCCTTCTGCGGCAAAATCGCGCGGCATTCCCCAGCGTCGGGCTTCGGTATTTGCTGCTTCGTCCTTGCCCGCAGGCACAGATTCATGCGGCAAATTCGGCACGCGTGTCAGCACCGTTCGCAGGTCTTCTTCGATTCCGCCCAAGCGTGCTTCAATTTCTTTGGCGCGTTCAGAAGCCTGTTTTGACTGGGCTTTCAGCGCTTCGGCTTCGTCGCGTTTGCCCTCGCGCATCAGGTTGCCGATTTCTTTACTGACGCGATTCGTCGTGGCGTTCAGATCATCGCGCTCCCGCACCAATGCACGCCGCTCGCTATCGAGTTGTGCGAACGGCTCTAATAAAGCCACATCAAAATTTCGCGTTGCTAATTTCTCGCGCACGAGGTCAAAATTCTCGCGCACATAATTCACATCCAACATAATTCATCCTTCCAATACCAAAACAAAATAAGTCGTACAAAGTACGCACTCATCCATAGGCTGTCAAGAACTGTATTTGTTACCGGAGTCAGCGGAGGTAATCGGGTAACGAGTGAAGTTGGTCTACGTGATCAGGCGCAGAATTGCCTGCGAAGCCGATCAGATGGAACTGGCCTTGCTTTACTTCGCTCAGTTGTTGCGTCTGCATTGGCCCCCACTTCACAACAGGTTTTCGCTTTAGTCCAAGTTCCTTCACCAACCAATCTGTAGTCTCAGTCGTGCTGGCAAAGGTGCCGGGGAAGATTTCGGAATGCGTAATCAGCATTCGCTTTTTGCCCGCCACCGCATCACGCGCGAATTGCAGGAAAATTTGTAGGCCTTCGGTTTCGAGTTGCGATTCTTGTGGCCCCGGCTTGCCTCCAACGTAGCCCGTGTGTAGGCCATCAATCAGCAACACGCGAGCCACCCGCACATAGTTTTCCGGCACTTTCAGGATTTCCCGAATTGCCCCGTAACCTGCGCTCCAGCCGCTTAACGTGATCGGGGAAAACTTGACGCCCGCTTTTGTTTCGGCTTCTTTCAGCAATTGAGCAAAGCGTTGTGGATCAGCAAAAGCTTTCGCATAAACGCCGGAACCAGAGCCAGCCTGAATCGAAACCACAGCCGTCTTTACGCGCGCTGCTGCCACTTCCGGCAACCATGTGCCGCCGTGAAAATGAATCAGCAATGGCGTTGTCGCTTTGAGTTTTAGTTTGGCAGGAAGGAAGAGCGTGCCGAGTTCAAGTTTCTCTCTGCGCCCTGCCGGATGTTCCTCTTTCAGCCGAGGATGCGCCCGTGTGTGCTCGACCATTGGCGAAGGGTTTTGCGATTGCTGCGCAAAAGTTGAAATGGCAAGCCCGATCAGGAGAAGAAAAATACGCATAAAAGTCAGGAGGAGGAAGCCCGACTGTGAAGGAGGCATGATGAAAGAATACGCCAATGAATTTTTACTTGGCCTCTAACGCCTCATGAACACGGTTAAGATAGTCCGAATTAGGATTCACATCAGAAGGGCGAACTGCCGCATCGTAGGAAAACAGAATAAATCCCTGTGCGCCTTTTTCACGTGCAGCGCTGATTTTTTCGAGTGTGCTGACGACAGGAATCTTCCAGCTGCCGATGCCTGCCCAGACTTGATTATTGCCGCGTGCGCCAACAGCAACTTCGATCTGGCGTGTGAACGTGTCGGTTTCTTCGGTGTACGCCATCGGGCAAACAGCATCCAGAATGCCGCGCTTCAACCAGAGCTTCCAATCCTGACAACGCGCCTCAAACGCGTCTTTGTCGTTGGCAAAAACCGCCGCCGAAACAATTGCATCCGGCTTACGCGCCTTAACGCCCTGATAGACACGCTCCACCAAATCTGTCACTTGATCGCGCTGGAATTGCGAGTACCGATCAGGATAAGCGTTGACGTAGGCCAGCGCATCATTCGTAGCGGCTTCTGCCATCCGTTTGCGGTCTTCAGCAGGCATCGTTTTTTCCAACTCAGCGCGAAACCGATCCAATGACGTGCGGCTGTAATCAAACTGGCGATTCGGATAGCGAATGTAATCGAAGTGCAACCCGTCTATATCGTAGCGTTCGGTGATGTCAATCCAGAGGTTATAAATTTGCTCTTTGACGCCGGGATGCGCAGGCGAAAAGAAAATCCCTTCCAGCTCTTCCTTATTGTTTTGCGCGTAGCTCACCAGCGTGTCGCGGTAATTCGGTGCTTTCGGATCGCCCCGATACAATTCATTCGCAATGCCGCGCGGAACCGCCAGCCATTCGGGATGCTTGTACATTGCGTGATTCGGCGATTTGGGCAAAGTAGCGGCGTCCGCAACCAGATATGTATTAATCCACGCGTGGACTTTAATACCAGCGGCGTGGGCCTCTTTGATGGTTAAGGCTAAAGGATCGAAATCATCAGGCTGAGTTTCCAGCAAGGTGGCGCGTGGTTCCCATCGCGCATTGTAATAAGCATCGCCACGTCCGCGTACTTGCACAATCAACGTATTGAAGCCGTTTGCATTCGCCTGTTTCACCAGTTTCTCCACGGCTTCGGGCGAAGTCATGGTTTCGCGCACCACCCACAATGCTCGCACTTCATTCACCGGAGCCGCCGCCATATTTTCAAACAGCGGTGCTGGCGCAGCAATTTGCTGCAATGGAATCAGTGCAAGAAGTAAGACAATGGTAACAATCGAAAAAGCGATCAGGATTCGCTTGAGATGCTTCATACAAGTTCACCCCTGGGGCACGGGTGGGGGGCAGGAAATCAAAGGCACGCCTCACTTTACCGCAGAAAAGTCTATGGCGTCCAGCAGGTCTTTATCGCTGCCGCTTTTAGTACAGAAGATACCGCTGCCGAATCGCTTTGAATTGATCCAATTCGCCTTGCCAAATTTGCCTGAGGGCTTTGGCGTCACTGCCCTGTTTGAAAGCGGCAAAGATTTTGTCGTTCACCAGCAGGCGATTGAATCGGTCTACGTTGAAGTCTTTCGGATAGAGTTTGTAAATTTGCGTGGCAATTTCCAATCCTGTAATCAACGGCTCAAAACTTCCCCGCTCAGTGATAATGATGTTTACGCCGCCGCATTCCACGCCTTTGTTGACGCTGGTGGTGGGAGTGAAGCGCACAGGTACGAAACGCACGCCTGGAAGCCTGGCGTTATTCAGGACTTCCGCTAGCTTGCGCCCGTCAATGTACGGCGCACCGATGACTTCAAACGGAGTGTCCGTGCCGCGTCCAACTGAGACGTTAGTTGTCTCAATCAGGCCGATGCCCGGATACAAGGTGGCTTCTGTCAGGCTGCGCATGTTTGGCGAAGG
>JAFDVL010000091.1:0-1065 GCA_018268995.1 Acidobacteriota bacterium
CTCGCCGTACCGCGTGCCGATTGCCTTGCTGGCGGCGGCACAAGCGGCGATTGCCGATGAAGGCGGCGCGGCGATTGCCAAGACAACGGTGTAAAAAAGTGTGGGACAAACATCTTGTTTGTCTCTCCGATAAAATCCTATCGGCGCTGCAACCAAGATGTTTGCAGTACATTGATTGCAAATGATTGCAAAACGCGGAATTCAGAATCACAATGATTACGGATTTCGCGTTTTTTATTGGGAGGAGTTCAAGTCATGGAACCCGCAACATTTGAACAAGTTGTCGCAATGGTTAGCTCGTTGCCAACACATGACCGCGAGCGATTTAAAGAATGGTTCAAACAGCAGGAGCGTTTGGATACAAAGACAAACGGAAGCCCCGCGATTGAATCATCCACTCAACCTATGCCGTCAACCTTGGAAGAACGAGAAGCCCGATTTCAGCGTGCGTTACGATGGCTGGAAGAAAACAAAGCCAAATATTTGGGGCAATGGGTCGCGCTGGATGGAGATCGTTTGTTAGCGGCTGGAACGGATGGCAAACAAGTTTATGCTGAAGCTGTTGCTGCTGGTGTTGAAGTCCCTTTTTTGAAACGAGTAATTGAAGAACCGGAACCTTACTATGCAGGCTGGTGAAAATGGCTGAGCTTTTGCACTTCTCTACACTTCATCACTACGACACACGAAAAACAGGTATTAGTGTGAGTGTCTGGTTAGCTTTTGGCAATCGGAAAGTTGAGGGCGAGGCCAAGGTAGACACCGGGTCAAGCCTGTGCCTTTTCGAGCGGGTACAGGGCGAATCCCTTGGCCTTGTTATTGAAAACGGCAGCCCTGTAACGATTAACACAACGACGGGGAACTTTGTCGCTTACGGTCATGAAGTCGGACTTTCTGTCCTTGGTCTTGAAACCACAGCCACCGTCTATTTTGCTGCGGATGAACAGTTCACACGTAATGTTCTTGGTCGGCAGGGTTGGCTGGATCGTGTGCGCTTGGGGCTGATTGATTACGAAGGGAAATTGTTCCTGAGCGATTACAACGAATCTTAGATCGGTTTTCAATTCA
>JAFDVL010000091.1:1112-21630 GCA_018268995.1 Acidobacteriota bacterium
CACGCAACTGAAAACTGATCTAGTAGAAAAAGGCGGCGCATAGAATCTCCTTGCACCGCCTTTCTCACTTCAATTTACGGCAGCGCAAACGCCACCACCGCATCTCCCAACACTGATCCCAGCTTGCCGTGCCCGCCTGCGGCGACTACCACAAATTGTTTGCCATTGATTTGATAGGTCATCGGCGTCGCGTTCGCTGAAGCTGGCAGTTCGCCTTGCCAGAGGACTTTGCCGGATTCGATGTCGAAGGCGCGCAGGGCGGTGTCCATTGCTGCGCCGATGAAGACCAGACCGCCTGCGGTGATGATGGAGCCGCCCATATTGGGTGAGCCGAGGCTTTGTTTGCTGCGCATCATGGCGATTTGTTCGAGGATGCCGACTTTCGGGACAGTGCCGAGCGGAACGTCCCAACGGACTTCGCCGGAGTTCAGGTCTACGGCGGTTAGGACACCCCACGGCGGCGGATTGCAAGGCGTTTCGTGCGGCGAGAGCAAAACTTCGCGCACCATTCCGTAAGGCGTGCCGGTTTGGCGGGCGAACTCGCCTTTGCCTTTCGATCCGGCAGCGCGTTCGGCGTCGAAGTCAGTGCGTGAGATCAACTTCACGACTAAGGCAATGCGGTTGGTGTTGGTGATGAGCAGGTTGCGTATCGGATCAAACGACATCCCGCTCCAATTGATGCCGCCGACATTGCTGGGGAAGGCGACGGTGCCTTTCAGGCTCGGTGGCGTGTAGATGCCTTCGTTGCGCAGCTTGGCAAGTTGTTCGCCGCACCATTTGCGATCTGATGGCAATGCACCCCACGCGTCTTCGGGCTTGAATTGATGCGGCACGAGTGGGCGCGGCAGTTTGGGAAAAGGTTGTGTGGCGGAAGAGACTTCGCCGGGCACATCGCTTTGTGGGACGGAGCGTTCTTCGATAGGGAATAACGGCTCGCCTGTTTCGCGATTGAAAACGAAGAGCAATCCCATTTTTGTAGCGACGACGACAGCCGGAACTTCGCGCCCATTGCGTTTGAGGTGGATGAGCATTGGTTGCGCGGGAATATCGAAATCCCACAAATCGTGATGCACGAGTTGATATTGCCAAACCACTTCGCCTGTTGCGGCGCGCAAGGCGACGATAGAGTTGGCATAGCGATTGTCGCCGGGACGTTCGCCGCCGTAAAAATCCGGGCTGGGGCTGCTGGTCGGAACAAAGACCAAGCCGCGTTCGGGATCAGCGGAAAGAGGTGCCCAGGCGTTTGCTGCTCCGGTTTTCTCGGCGCTCTCGCCGCCCCAGGTTTTGCGCGCGGGATCGTCAGGTTTCTTCGGAATCGGGTCCCAACTCCAGGCCAATTTGCCTGTGCGTGCATCGTAGGCGCGCACCACGCCGCGTTCGAGTTCGACGCCGCGATTGTCGCCAATGGCAGAACCGACTACGACCAGGTTGTTGATGATCGCGGGCGGCGACGTGACTTGGTAATTACTGGGGCCGGTAAAGCGCACCTCTCGTTTCAAATCCACTTGCCCGCTTTCGCCAAAATCGCCGCACGGTTGGCCTGTCACGGCATCAATTGCAATCAGGCGCGCATCCAGGGTGGCGATGAAAATTCTTCGCCCCAGCTTTTGTTCAGGATCAAGCCACGTCGAAACTCCGCGCGACGTGGCTTCGGAATAGCGCACGGTCAAATCAATCTTCGGATCGTACACCCATCGCTCCTGCCCAGTCTGTGCGTCGAGCGCGATGACACGGCTGAACGGCGTGCTGACGTACAACGTGTTGTCCACCATCAGCGGCGTGGCTTCAAATGCAGCGTACTTGCGCAGCGGGCTGGTGCTGTTGGCTTCGCCCGTGTGATACGTCCACGCAACTTTCAGGTTGCCGACGTTGTTGCGATGAATCTGCGTCAATGGCGAATAGCGTCCGCCGCCCGCATCGCGCCCGTAGTTCGGCCAATTGGTTTGCTCGGCGGTGACGTTGGTGAGCGAGGCCGGTTCTGGATAAGTTTGCGGAAGCGAAATGAGATCACGAAAACGATACACGAATATCGCTGCGATCAGCAGCAACAAGAAGCCAGGAAGGAAAAGCCATTTTTTCTTCGGGGTCATTGCTATCAGATGTTCCTTTCTTTTTTCTGTCGCGAAGGTAACGCCGATGACGCGAAAGGAAAACAGCGCTGGGACGAAAATGAACAGCGGCGGGATAAGCGGGCTTGGCGAACAGATGAACCTGACGTTATTTCAAAATGATTTGAGGAACAAGTCAGAGGAACGATCCAAATATCGCCGACTCCACATTGCCTCTGTCCCGTCTTTTAGCAAGACGCGGTATTCGCCGTGAAACCACGGTTGCAATTCGGCGATGCAATCCAGATTGACGATTTGAGAACGGTTGATGCGGACGAATTTGTTTGCATCCAGGCGGCGCAGGATGCCTTCAATCGTGCCCCGCAGTAGGTAAGTTTCGCCTGTAATTGTGACCAGATTGATGTAGTTTTTGGCGGCTTCGATGCGACAAAGATGTTCGACGGGCAGAAAGAATGCGCGTTCATTTTGTTGAATGAAAATGCGCTGGAGCGGTTGTGACGGTGGTTGCATTTCTGCCAAGAGCTTACGCATGCGTGTTTCCATTCCATCCGGTTCGTTGCGATGAAGCTGTTGGCGCGCACGTTCCATCACTTTGGCAAAGCGGTCGGTGTCAAACGGCTTGAGCAGGTAATCAAGCGCATGCACTTCAAACGCGCGCAGGGCGAATTCATCGTGCGCGGTGACAAAAACAATTTGCGGCAGCGGATCAAGGTCAAGCGCTGCGAGAACGCCGAAGCCGTCCAATCCCGGCATTTGCACATCAAGAAAGATGAGGTCAGGCCGCAGTGTTTGAATCGCTTCGACGGCTGCCAATCCATTGTCGCATTCGCCCACAATTTCTACGTCGGGTTCGGCTTCCAGCAAACGACAGACTCTGCGGCGTGCGGGGCGTTCGTCATCAATGATCAGAATGCGTATTCGTGTCATCATCTGTCGCGTCTCCATTCAAATCAGGCACGAGTTGTGTCGTATGAAAGGGAATTTTGACTTTCACGCATAGTCCGCCGAGCGCCGCATTTTCCAATGTTAGCGCCTGTGCGGTGCCGTAAAGCTGTTGCAATCTTTCCACCGTGTTGGCCAATCCAAATCCATCATTTAGCGTTTTGGAGCGATTGGCCTGAATGCCCGGCCCGGCATCACAAACCTCCAGCCACAGCGATCCATTTTCGCGTCGCGCACAAACGTTAATTTGAATGTGACCAGAGAGCGGATCAGCGGCGTGCTTAATGGAATTCTCGACCAACGGTTGCAGGATCAGTTGCGGGGTCAATGCCTCCAGTGTTTCTGGCGGAACCGCAAAATCCACTTTCAACCGATCCTCGAACCGCATCCGCATGATTTCCAGATAAAGATCAAGAAACTCCAGTTCCTGCCGGAGCGTGACCTCTTGGGCTTCTGACGTGCGCAACGTGAGGCGCAGGAAGTCGCTCAGGCGGGCAATCATTCGATCTGCCGCCTGCACATCATCGTAGAGAATACTGGAAATTGTGTTCAGCGCGTTGAAGAGAAAATGCGGTTGCAACTGTAGCCGCAGCGTTTGCAACTGTGCGCGTGCGAGGCGCGTTTCAAGTTGGGCCAGCCGCAATTCTCGCGCCCGCGATTCACGGTAATGATCAAAGAGATGAATCAGAATAATCAGCAATGAATACGTGATGACATCCATTGCCAGTTCCATTGGGTAGCGCAACCGAAGGATGCCATAATCGTAATCGCCCATTCCCACCAATGGAAAGATCAGATAGCGCGAAATCCAGTTAAGCGATGTGTGGGCAAATGAAACAACGACCACGCCTAACACGTGTAATGGCAAGAGCCGTTCCCAATGCTGGCCGTGCAGTCGGTACTTTCTGACAAACCAGACGACCAGGGGAAACAAGAGCGCCATTGAATACGTTCCTGTCATTTCCTCAATCAATCTGTTCAGGAACGTCCCGGATTTATTGTTGATGAGGTCATCCAGATACTTGTAACAAAACAGCAGCAAGCCAATCGCGGTGAAGCTGCCAAAAATTGAACCCCAGGTTGTAATCCGATTTCTCATGCAAAATGCTTCTGGTCATTGTGCGGATTGTAACTGTTAACGATTGTGCTGGTAACTATAGTCTCCAAATGGCAGGAAGAGAAATCCTGCCCTGATTAGAGAGTGGTTGGAAATTCTGTTGTTCTTGAATAGCCCAATCGTTTACGGCTGGGTGAGCAGTTATTCATCAGGGGCGACAGGTGGTAAAGTAATTGTGGTAATGAAATCAGGATTCCCCACAATTCGGGGCAAGACGCTTCTATCTGTGAGAAGGGGCGACAGATGAAGTACAAGAAACGCAAAATCAAAATAACATTGGACGAATATCACGCGCTGGTTTTTGATCCAGGCTGGAAGCAGGAATATCTGGATGGGTATTTGTATCTGACTCCACGCCATGTGCGTGCGCTTGGTAAAGCTCGCATCGAAGCACAGGAAGTCTACTCACGCTATCCGTTGCGCGCGGTTACCGTCGAAGATCGCGGGGCTTTGATTGATCTGTATCTCGCCGCCTTTTCTGACACGGTGCATTACTTTTATTTAGAACACGAAGATGTCCTCAAACACGCGCGTCAGGATTTGGATACTTTCTTATCCGGCCAACGCGGCGCACCGTTGCTCTCGGCCTCGCGCGTGGCGCTGCATCAGGATCGCATTGTCGGCGCGGCGCTCATCAACGAAGGGCATATAAAAAGCCCGCTCCTGTATTTGCTGTATGTCGCGCCAGAATTCCAGCAGCAGGGGCTGGCGCGTGCTATGGTGCAATCGGCGATGAATGCATTGCGCGAAGAAGGGCATCGGTTTCTGCGCAGTCAATTCGACCTGGGCAATCATGAAAGTCGCGCCTGGCATGAACAGATGGGATTTGAGGTCGAGCCGGATTGGCAGGTGTATCGGTTGTTAGCCAGAGAAGCGGAGTCACTGCTGGGCCATCACGAACAAGCTTCAGATTTGCCCTCCGCCGAGATGGAATTGCTACGTCAGAAATGTGCCACCTTACAGGCCAGACGTGATGCCATTGAACGTCTGATTGATTTGTTTGGCTATGATGCAATAGATGCGCAGTTGGGCCTCAAATAAGCGTGGATTATATGGCTATAATAATTGCTTATTTGACTAAAGACCAAGACTGACTTAAATTGCTTGAGCGCTAGGTTCCTATTGCGCACTATATAACGCACACAACTTACTGAATTCGACCTAAAGTGCTTCTGGGATTCAAATAATCAACTGATAAAAAAAGACCGACAGGTCAATATAATATTTAAGAATTACCTCGCTTTTGCTTTGTTGGGCTATCGCAAGTCGCTTACTTATCTTAGACCAATGGCAAATGATAGATGCCGCAGGGCTATCTGATCGGATGCTTTGTTTCTTGTCTAAGAGCTAACTTTTCCAACCCTACGAGGAGATTTTTTATGCATTTCAGAATCCCGGTTATTTTGGGGCTGATGCTCTTGTTTTGTTTTGGTGCTTTAGCCCAAACCACTAGCGGTTCGATTGCTTCCACCGTTGTGGACCCGCAACAAGCCGCCATTGCTGGTGCCACAGTCACGATTACAGATGAGGCCAAAGCGTTTAGCCAAACTGCTACGACCGATAAAGATGGTCGTTTCGTTTTCCCGACATTACCCCCTGGCACCTATAAATTAACGATTGAGGCTAAAGGCTTTAAGAAATCAGAGCGAACCGGCCTCTTACTGGTTGCCAACGACAAACTCACGATGAATGACATTGGCCTGGAAGTCGGTGGAGCGAATGAAACGGTCACGATTACAGCAGAGGCGACGCAGGTCCAATCTGAAAGCGCTGAGCGTTCTTACGCCGTGCAGGGCGAAATTGTGCGTAACATCGCGGTGAACGGGCGTGGCTTTGTCAACTTAGCCTCGGTTGCCACTGGCGTAGTTTTCAATAACAACGTTGGGAATAGCGATGCCATTCAGCAGGTTTCGGCTAATGGTTTACGTACCAGCGCGAATAACTTGTCGCTGGATGGCGTGGCCATTGTTGACACAGGCAACAACGGCACAATGATTAGCGTCAACCTTGACGCCATCGCCGAATTCAAAGTGCTGACATCAAATTATCAGGCAGAGTATGGCCGTTCAGCAGGCGCTCAAATCAGCGCTGTGACGCGAAGTGGAACCAATCAATTTCACGGGTCTTTTTATGCTTTTCGTCGCCATGACGGGATGAACGCCAATACCTGGCTGAACAATCGCAACAGCACCCCAACCAACATAATCACCAAACCGCGTCTTGATCAACGCGACATTGGTTACACGATTGGTGGTCCGGTTTATATTCCGAAGCTGTTCAACGAGAACAAAGACAAGTTCTTTTTCTTCTTTAGTCAGGAGCATCAAAAACGGAGAAATACTAATACGCCTCGCAACGTGCGCGTTCCTACGGCACTTGAGCGGGTCGGTGATTTCTCGCAAACCAGGGACAACAACGGTGCGCTTTATCCCTATATCCGCGACTACACCTTGAATCTTCCTTGCAATGCCAACGACACGTCGGGGTGTTTCAGAGACGGCGGTGTCTTGGGCAAAATTCCTGCCAGTCGCCTGTACCCGTTGGGTCTGAAAATTCTGAGCATTTACCCGAATCCCAATATCAATATTGCCAACGCCAATTACAATTACCAGACACAAGACCCGGACAATGCCCCTGAGCGCCAGGATTTGGTTCGCGGCGACTGGAACGTCAATACTAATTGGCATGTCACAGGCAAATATCTGTACAACAAGCGCAGCCCCATTTTCGCGTACGGTTCGTTTGTGTTAGGCACGAACATGCCTGATTTTGCCGCGAAATTCCCGAATAATCGCTACAGCGTATCGGGTTCGGTAACAGGATCATTGAGTCCGACATCGGTTTTGGAAATCACCTTTGGGCAAAGCCATAACTTTATTGATATTTTGCCCAATAATCCGAAGTTCAGTAAAACAGGATTAGGGTTAACAGGCATTCCTGTTTTATTCCCTGGGGCTGTGCAACTTGATCTGCCTCCCCAGTTTGTATTTGGTGGACGCGTTGCCAATGCTCCGAATATCGGTTCCAACAACGCGCCGTTTTATAACTTCAATACGACGCGCGACTGGGCGGTTAACTATTCCAAGATTGCCAATTCACATAGCTTCAAGTTCGGTGGCTTCTGGCAAAATAGCTTCAAACCACAGAGCAGTTTCGCCAACAACAATGGTCAATATAACTTCTCTGATAACCCCAGCAACCCATTTGACTCGCAATTTGCGTTTGCCAACGCGGCACTGGGCATTTACAACACGTTCAATCAGGCTTCAGTCTATGCGATTGGTAAATACCGCTACAACAACGTAGAGTTTTATGCACAGGACAACTGGAAAGCCAGCAGCAAATTAACGTTAGATTATGGCGTGCGGTTCTACTGGATTCAGCCGCAATATGACGAAGATTTGCAAACGGCCAACTTCCTGCCAGCGCGGTTCAATGGGGCGAATGCGCCGTTGCTCTATCGCCCAGTTTGTATTGGTGGTGTCAATCCCTGCGGCGGTGCGAATCGTCGTGCTGTAGACCCGCGTGTGGCTTCAGCGGCAGGTTTCGTTGCCAGTGCGACGAACACGATTGACAGCGCGTATATTGGTCGTCTCGTGCCGAACACCGGAACCTTGACGAATGGTGTGGTTCAGGCCGGGGCAGGAATTGAACGCGGGTTGTATCGCAATCGCGGCATCCAATTCGCTCCGCGCTTTGGTTTTGGCTATGACGTAACAGGCAAACAATCGCTGGTTATTCGTGGCGGGATTGGTATTTTCTATGATCGTCCACAAGGCAACACTGTGTTCGATCTTGTTCGTAACCCCCCTGTGACCTTGGAACCGACCTTCAACTTCGGATTAATGAGCCAACTCAATCAAGGCCAGATTTTGCTTGCACCGCCAAGCCTTGTGGCTTTTGATCGTGAAGGCAAAGTGCCAACCACCTATGCCTATAACTTAGGCATTCAATACAAATTGCCATTTGATGCGGTGTTGGATATGTCCTATGTCGGGACGTCAGCGCAACATCAACTGCAACGCCGCAACATCAATGCTCCGGCTTATGGAGCAGGTTTCGCCGCCGCGAATCAGGATGTCACCAACAACACGACCAGCACCATTCAAGGGGCGAAAGCGTTGCCGATTGACTTCCTGCGTCCATATCAGGGATTTGGCAACATTCTCTATATTGAACCTTCCTCCAGTTCCAACTATCACTCACTGCAAACCTCCGTGCAACGTCGTTACACGAAAGGCTTGTTGTTGGGTGTGAACTATACCTGGAGCAAAGTGCTAGGTACGCAATCTATTGATCTTCCCGGTACGGGTGGATTTGGCTATCCGCATAACCTGGACCAACGCCGTGCCAATTATGGCCCGTTGGATTTTGACCGGACGCATAATTTCAATGTCAACTTTGTCTGGGATTTACCCAAAGCAACAGACAATACAAGCCTGGGCTATGCGATAAACGGATGGCAGTTATCTGGTATCTATCGCTATGTAACGGGTGAACCTTATAACGTTGGTGCAACAGTCAACGGTCTGTCAACCTACGGTTTGACGGGTACGTCACAACTTGAAGGCCATCGCGTCGTCTTGTTGAAGAATCCGGGCAGCGGCAACAGCAGCGACCCGTATCGTCAACTTGACGTGACGGCCTTCGCCTCACCGAATTTCGGCAGCTTCAGTTATGAATCAGGGCGTAATTTCTTGCGTCTCTCTCCGATTAATAGTTGGGATTTGGCGCTCTCGAAAGAGTTCCGCGTCAAAGAACGGATGAAGTTCGAGATTCGTCTGGATGCCTTTAATGCGCTCAACCACACTCAATTTAACGGCATCAATACGGGGGCAGTGTTTTCCGGCCCGAACAGCACGACCATCACCAACTTGGCGAACAGCACAACCAATCTGACTGGCTTTGGGGCGGTGAATTCTGTTCGTCCACCACGTACCATGCAACTTTCCGGTCGCTTTGAGTTCTAAAGCGCTGTAACCTATTAACCTGCTAACCGGCCAGATTCAGTCTTTTGCTGAGTCTGGCCTTTCTCCCTATCTGGAAATGCTGAACTACAACTAATTAACCGAGAGGAACAACCCATGAATCGCAACCTTTGGAAAATCGTGACGCTGGTGGTTGCCGTGACGTTATTGTTCACGATCAACCTGTATGGACAACAACAAGGTGGCCCGCCGCAAGGTGGTGGCTTCAAGAATCTGAAAGTGTTTCCGCAAGACGTTCCCCGTCAGCAATTGATGGGCGCGATGCAAAACTGGACGCGCGCGCTGGGCGTTACCTGTAATCATTGTCACGTGGACGACAAATCCAGTGATGAAAAGCCGGAAAAAGAAGTGACGCGCTCAATGATGAAAATGATGCAGAACCTGCGGCAAAATGCGGCAGATTTCCTGCCTGGAGATCGTGTGCAGAAGGTCAGTTGCTGGACGTGCCATCGTGGCAGCGCCAAGATCGAACTGCCTGCACCCCCAACGCCACCACAAGGCGGCGGACAGGGCGGTCAACAGAAACCGCCACAAGAGTAATTCAGGATTGAACCTCACTAAGCACCACAATAGCTCGCGTATCGGCAAGGATTAAAGATCGCTGATGCGCGGGCTATTGGTACAAATCGGAGATCATATGATGAGCAAAAAAAGCCAAAGAACACCCCAAACAAATCAAGGACAGATCCATCGGCGCACCTTGCTCAAAGGCGCAGCAACGTTGGCGGGCGGTGCTTTGCTGCCGATTCCGTCCAGTGCCGAAGTGAAATCAACAGTGCCCAAAGTTAATGCCCAAAGCTGCGACACGGTGCTTGCGGCAGGCAACACTAAAGCCATTGTGGAAACAAGCGCGGGGAAAGTACGCGGGTTCATTCGCAACGGCATTCACACGTTCAAAGGCATCCCGTATGCCGCATCCACTGAAGGCAGCGCGCGCTTTCAACCACCCTCCAAGCCAAAGCCCTGGACAGGCGTGCGCAGTTCGATGCAATACGGCTTTGTCTGTCCGCAACAGGTACGCACCGGATGGGCGAATGACGAAGTTGCGTTTATGTTCGAGTGGGAAGATGGGCGTCCCGGCGAAGATTGCCTGCTCGTCAATGTCTGGACACCGGGCACGAACGACAACAAAAAACGCCCGGTCATGTTCTGGATTCACGGCGGAGGCTTCACTGCCGGATCAGCGCAGGAACTAAAAGCCTACGACGGCGAAAACCTGGCGCGTCGCGGCGATGTGGTTGTCGTTTCGCTCAATCATCGTTTGGGAGTCCTGGGCTTTTTAAATTTGGCGGAATACGGCAATCAGTATGCGGATTCCGGGAATGTCGGCCAATTGGATATTGTCGCCGCGCTGGAATGGGTGCGCGACAACATCGGAAATTTTGGCGGCGACCCGAACAACGTCACAATTTTCGGTCAGTCGGGCGGCGGTGCCAAAGTCGGCACGCTGATGGCGATGCCTGCGGCCAAAGGCTTATTTCATAAGGCGATTGTGCAAAGTGGCTCCAGCCTGCGGCAGGTTCCGTTGGAAAGTTCTGCGAAATTGACAGCCTCCTTGCTGGCTGAGCTTGGCCTGAGCGGTTCACAAATCGAACAGCTCCACAAATTGCCTGCCATGCAATTGGTTGAAGCTGGACTTGCAGCAGTACGGAAATTAACACCAACGCCTGCACCTGCACCCGGTTCTGGCGGCAATCGGATTGGTTGGGGGCCTGTGGTCGAAGGGCGTGTGTTGCCTGCGCATCCGTTTGACCCGACTGCGCCTGCGATTTCCGCGCAGATTCCGATGCTGATTGGCACGACGCTAAACGAATTCGTGACCGCGATGGGCGATCCGAAAATGGAAGCCCTCACCGAAGCAGAATTGAGGCAACGCGTCACGGCTACGCACGGTGCTAAAGCCGAGCAAATTATTGCCACCTTCCGTCGCACACATCCGAAAGCCAAGCCGATAGATTTGCTCTCGTTGATTTCTGTCACGGGGGCAACGCGCCGCAACGCCATTCTTCAGGCTGAACGCAAAGCCGCACAAAACGCTGCGCCCGCGTACCTGTACTTGTTTGCCTGGCAAACGCCTGTGCTGGATGGTCGTCCGCGCGCCTTCCACTGTGCCGAATTGCCGTTTTGCTTCGACAATACAGATCGTGCCGCAGCGATGACGGGTGGGGGAGCGGAAGCACGAGCGTTGGCGGCGAAGATGAGCGAGGCCTGGATTGCTTTTGCGCGCAAAGGCGACCCGAATCATCCGGGCTTGCCGAAATGGCCTGCCTTCACGCCGGATAAAGTGCCGACAATGGTTTTCGACAACAAGTGCGAATTGAAAAACAATCCTGATGGCGAAGAACGACAGGTTTTGGCGCAAGCCTGAGCGGTTAATCAGTACCGCGACCGATTTCGCTCCCTACTGGTCGCGGTACTGACTCCATGCTTGCTGAATTAGTTGGCGAGGACAACTAATTTCTGAATCCAGATTTGATCTTCTTTCGTTTAAGAACGCATCGGGAGTTAGAATTAAAAAGAACTTCCCCTGCGACGCATAAATCAAACTTTGACTGGGTAGTGAAGATGAAAAAAAGGCATTTGCAATTGGGATTCTTGTTGTTGGCGGGCATTGTGGGAGTGGTTTATGTTGCCAGCACCAAATCTCCGGTGCTGAGTGCTTCTGCGGTGGAAATCTCTGCGCAACGCGCTTTTATCAACGACAATTGTATTGATTGTCATAACGACAAAGCCAAAACGGCAGATATTTCTCTGCAAAACGTGGATTATGGCAATGTCAGTCGCCACGCTGATGTCTGGGAAAAAGTGCTGCGCAAGGTTCGCACCGGACAAATGCCTCCGGCTGGTTTGCCTGCTCCGCCTGCTGCGGCGGTGAATTCCTTTGTCTCCTGGCTGGAAGGCTCGCTGGATGCCGCAGCCAAAGCGAATCCAAACCCTGGTCGGCCTGCCATTCATCGGCTCAATCGTGCTGAATACAGCAACGCAATTCGTGATCTGCTTGCCGTAGACATTAAGCCGGGAATGTCCCTGCCTGTGGACGATTCGGGCTATGGCTTTGACAACATTGGNNGAAGTCTTAACGATTTCGCCCGCCCTACTGGAAAAATACATGTCGGCGTCACGTCGGATCAGCCGTCTTGCGCTAGGGGACCTGACGATCAAACCGACTGAAGAACGGTTCACGCCTCCGCGTATTACTCGCGGTGAACGGGTCAGCGATGATTTACCGTTTTATTCACGGGGCGGAATGTCGTTTCAATATTATTTTCCGCACGACGCCGAATATCTCTTGCGCCTGAAAACGCCGGGCGAATCGTCGAGGTTTTATGAGCTACGGCTGCCCGTCAAAGCCGGATTGCACACGGTTGGCGTAACTTTCCCGCGCGAAGGGGCGAAGCCGGAACCGCCGTTGCCCGCGTTTGGTCGGCGTCCGCAAGGCCCGCCGATGGGGCCTGTTGGCACCGTTCCGATGGACTTTCGATTGGATGGCGCACGAGTCAAACGCTTTGAGGTGTCAGAAAATACAGGCATTGATGTGTTCATCATCAATGGGCCATTTAATGCGACGGGACGTGGTAATACGCCGAGCCGCGAAAAGATTTTTATCTGTCGCCCGACGAACACTAGCGAAGAAACGCCTTGCGCGAAAAAGATTCTGGCCAATCTGACGCGCCACGCATTTCGCCGTCCGGTGACGACGGCAGACATCAACCCGCTGATGGCTTTTTACGAAGAGGGGCGTAAGGCTAGTGACTTTGACAGCGGCATTCAGAATGCACTAGAGGCGTTGTTGGTTTCGCCGGACTTCCTTTTCCGCATTGAACGTGATCCGCGCGCAGTGACGCCGGGGCGTCCGTATCGCCTGAACGATTTTGAACTGGCCTCGCGGCTCTCATTCTTTTTGTGGAGCAGCATCCCGGACGACGAATTGCTGACGCTGGCGGAGCAGGGGAAACTGAAAGACGGCGCAGTCTTGCAACAGCAGGTGCGCCGGATGCTGGACGATCCGAAATCCCAAGCGCTGGTTAGCAATTTTGGCGGGCAATGGTTGTACTTGCGCAACCTCGACACGATCACGCCTGATCCTGATTTATTCCCGACGTTTGATGAAGGCTTACGACGTTCCTTTCGGCGCGAAACCGAATTGTTCTTTGAGAGTGTGTTGCGCGAAAACCGGAGCGTTTTTGATTTGCTGGACGCGAATTATTCCTACCTGAATCAACGACTAGCCGAGCATTACGGTGTGCCGGGTGTGTATGGTTCACAGTTTCGCCGCGTCCAGCTCAATGATCCGAATCGCGGCGGGTTGTTAGGGCAGGGAAGTATCCTGACTGTCACGTCCTATCCGAATCGAACCTCTGTCGTGCAGCGCGGCAAATGGGTTTTGGAAAACCTGTTGGGTGCGCCGCCACCACCACCGCCGCCTGACGTGCCGGATTTGAAACCGCACGGCAAAGATGGGCGGTTGCTGAGCATGCGCGAGCAAATGGATATGCACCGCGCCAATCCAATTTGCGCTTCGTGTCACTCGCGGATGGACCCGATTGGATTTGCGCTCGAAAATTACGACGCGGTGGGGCGCTGGCGTACGAAAGATGCTGGGCACTTGATTGACGCTACAGGCAAATTGCCCAACGGAACGAAGTTCAGCGGGCCGGGAGAATTGAAAAAACTTCTGCTGACCGGGCATCGTGACGAATTCGTTGCGACTGTTACCGAAAAGCTGTTAACGTACGCTTTGGGACGCGGATTAGAAGCGTATGACAATCCGACTGTCCGCACGATTATGCGCGAAACTGCGCAAGACAATTATCGTTTACCGGCTCTGATTAGCGCGATTGTAAAAAGCACACCATTCCAGATGAGGAGAATGCCAACAACATGATTATCAATAAAAAATCCTTATCACGCCGCACGTTTCTTCGTGGCATGGGCGTGACCTTAGCTTTGCCAATGTTGGATGCTATGACGCCAGCTCTTTCGCCCAGTGCCAAACCTGTCGTGCGGTTGGGCTTCGTCTATGTGCCGAACGGCATCATTATGGACAAATGGACACCGCTCGCAGAAGGCGCGAATTTTGAGTTCAAGTCTACGATGAAACCGCTGGAGCCATTTCGTGAGCGGCTTTTGGTTTTGAGCGGATTGGCACAGGTGCAAGGCCGCGCGCTTGGCGATGGCGCAGGCGACCACGCCCGTGCCGGTGCGACGTGGTTGACAGGCGTCCATCCAAAGAAATCAGAAGTCACAATCCGCGCTGGCATTTCTGCCGATCAAATTGCGGCGCGCGAACTCAGCAAATACACACAATTTGGTTCGCTCGAACTGGGCATCGAATCAAACCAGCTCGCGGGTGGTTGTGACAGCGGTTACAGTTGTGCCTATACGAATACGATGGCATGGCGCAATGAAACCACGCCGTTGCCGGTTGAAAATAATCCGCGTGCGATTTTCGAGCGCTTGTTTGGCGATGGCGACAGCACAGATGCCGCCGCACGTTTGGCACAATTCAATCGCCAGCGCAGCTTGTTGGATTATGTGAATGGCAGTCTGAAACGACTCAATTCCACGCTCGGCCCGCAAGATCGCCACAAGCTCAACGAATACACCGAAGCGATTCGTGACATTGAACGGCGGATCCAAAAGGCGGAAGCGCAAAACGCCTCAATGAAAATGCCTGTGATGACGCGTCCGACCGCTGTGCCAGAAGAATTTGAAGATCACGTCAAGATGGTGATGGATTTGCAGGTGCTGGCCTATCAAACCGATATNNGATGATGGCGCGCGAAGGCAGCAACCGCCCCTATCGCAACATCGGCATTTCCGATGGGCATCACAATCTGACGCATCACCAGAACGATGCTGACAAGATTGCTAAAGTTACCAAGATCAACGAAGTGCAGGTGAAGCTGTTTGCCTATCTGGTGGAACGGATGAAAGCGACGCCAGATGTCGAAGGCAACCTGCTTGATAATTCGTTATTGATGTACGGCAGCAGCATCAGCGACGGCAATTTGCACACGCATCACGACCTGCCGATTGTGGTCGCGGGCGGTGGTGCTGGTCAGGTCAAAGGCAATCGCCACGTGATGTATCCGAAAGAAACGCCGCTCAACAATCTGTTGCTGAGCATGCTGGAAAAAGCAGGCGTGCCGACGGAAAAACTCGGCGATAGCACAGGCAAACTGGATTTAGAAAAGCCAGTGCAACTTTCACAAAGCTAAATTGATCCGCAATGCCTTCACGATTTGCTGGAGGCATTGCAAAACATCCTCTACAACTAAGCTATCTGACGTAAGGAGTCCCCGATGCATCGTTACTCAACTATCCTTCTCATTGCGACTTTTGCCGTTGTTGCGCTGGCTCAAACCAGCCAGGCACCCAATCCCAATCCGCTCAGTACCGAAGCCAAACAAATGTACACGGGCGTCAAAAATAATCTGCTGAAAATGGCAGAGAAAATGCCCGAAGAACATTATGGCTTCAAAGCCACGGCAGATGTTCGTACGTTTGGTCAATTGATTGGCCACGTTGCGGATTCACAAGCGCGCACCTGTTCAGCGGTAATGGGCGAAATGAAAAATTTGAATGCTTCGTCCAAGACGGCAAAGGCTGATCTGGTTGCGTCGCTCAAAGAATCGTTTGATCTTTGCGACAAAGCGTTTGATGCGCTGACGGATGCCAAAGCGGGCGAGATGATTTCGATGGGGCAACGCCAAAGCACACGCCTGGGCGCGCTGGTCAGAACAGTGTCGCACTCGAACGAAGAATACGGATACATGGCAGTGTACATGCGCCTGAAAGGTATCGTGCCACCGTCGAGCGAAGGACGATAAATAGCTATGAAGTTGAGATACTTCCTAAGTTGCCTGTTATTGGTTTTGCTGGTTGTTGTGCCGTGTCTGGCAAATAGCGCAGCCGAATTGCTGGATGCTGTCAAACGCCGCGACCACAAAGCGCTAACCGCGCTTATCAAAGCCAAAACGGATGTCAATGTTGCGCAGGCCGATGGCGCTACAGCGCTGGCCTGGGCGATTTATCTCGATGATCAAAAAGCCGCAGAGCTGTTGTTGGGCGCAGGGGCCAAGGTCAACACCGCAGATGAATACGGTGAAACACCTTTGACGCTGGCCTGCAACAACGGCAATGCTGTGCTGGTGAAAAAGCTGCTTGCTGCCGGGGCTGATGTCAATGCTGTGCGTTGGGACGGTACGACTGCGCTGATGCTGGCGGCAAATTCCGGCAATGTCGAAGCCGTCAAAGCCTTGTTGGAGCGCGGCGCGCAAGTCAATATTGCCGAAACTCGCAAAGGCCAAACCGCGTTGATGTGGGCGGCGTCAGAAGGGCATTCCAATGTTGTGCAAGCCCTGATTGCGGCGGGCGCGGATGTCAAAGCGGTTTCCAAAAACAAATACACGCCGTTGTTGTTTGCTATCGTCAAGGATGATGGAAAGTCTGTGCGGCAGTTGCTGACAGCAGGCGCTGATCCAAACACGAAAATGCCTGATGGCACACCTGCTCTGAGCGCTGCCGCCGCCTTTCGCAGCGCGAGCGCGGCAATTGGTTTGGTGGATGGGGGCGCAGATGTCAAAGCCGCAGATCAACGCGGCAATACGCCTTTGCACGGTGCTGCCCAGCTTGGCGATGCAGAACTGGTCAAGAAATTGTTGGCCAAAGGTGCTGACCCGAATGCCCGCAATATACCGGTGCTGGCGCGCGCGCCGCAGGGCTTTTTCCGACCGCCTGCCGGACAGATTTCGCCGCTGCACGTTGCAGCCCGCGCGAATCAATTGGAGATTGTGAAACTGCTGGTCGCCGCCAATGCTGACCCGAAGATCAAAGGGGAAGATGGCACGACGCTCTTGATGCAAGCCGTTGCCAGCACCAACGTGGAAATGGTCAAGTACGTTTTTGAGCTGGACTCAGACGTGAAAGCGATCACGGACAGCAAAAACACAGTTGTGCATGCATCTGTGACAGGCGTCGGGCCGACTGCCGATCAAAAAGAAATCTGTAAAGTGATCCGCTTTCTGGCGGAAAAAGGCGCGCCTTTGGACGAGCGCAATGCTCAGGGCCGGACGCCGATTGATGTGGCGGATTTTTTGCCGCTGGATCAAGCTGTAGATTTGCTCACCGAATTAATTATTAAGTCTGGCGCGAAACCAAAGACGCCGACGAAACGGTAGTTATTTTCCATTTCTTATTTGGCATCTTTCATTTGCCATGACTGATGGCGAACGTAAAGCGGTGCCAAATGGCAAATCTCAAATGGAAAATGTGCTGGGTTTATCAGGAAAGCTTCATGAAAAGTTTGCTGCTCGTCCTCCTGTTAGCAGTTGCGGCAACCGCACAGCCACAGGTGAATTATCCGCTTGGCCCTGATTCGCAACCACAAGCAGGCGTGCCAAAGGGAACCGTCACGAAACTCAAACTGGAACCGGGCAGGATTTATCCCGGCACCCCGCACGATTACGCGATTTACGTTCCGGCGCAATACGACGCAAACAAACCAACACCGTTCATGATTTTTCTGGACGGCAGCGGCGCACTTGGCGATGGCGTACGGGTGCCCGTGGTCTTTGACAATCTGATTGCGAAAGGTGATTTGCCGCCGCTGATTGGAATCTTTGTTGATCCCGGCGTGTTGCCTGTCGCAAGCGAAGTGACGCAGATGAATCGCTTCAATCGCATCAACGAATACGATTCACTGGATGATCGGTACTCGCGTTTTCTGATTGAGGAACTGATTCCTGAAGTAGCGAAGAAATACAACTTATCAAAAGACCCGAATGACCGCGCTTTGTATGGCGTCAGCACCGGAGCAACTGGCGCATTTATGGCTGCGTGGCATCGGCCTGATCAGTTTCGCCGTGTGATGACATTCATCGGCAGCTTTGTGAATTTTCGCGGTGCCGATTCACTGCCCGCGCGCATTCGCCGCTCGGAACCGAGGCCGATTCGCATCTTTATGCAGGACGGCAAAAACGATCTGAACAGCTATGCGGGCAAATGGATTCAGCAAAACGAGAGCATGGCGGCGGCGCTGGAATTCATGGGCTATGACGTGAAGCTGGTTGTCGGCGAAGAAGGGCACAATATGCGGCATGGCGGCGCGGTGATGCCTGAAGCGTTGCGTTGGTTGTGGCGCGAATATCCGAAACCAATTGAAGTCCGCGAACCACCTGTGCCGACTTTCCCGCGTCCACCGCAAGCCGCGAATGCAAATCCGAATGCGCCGCGCCCGCAAATGCCGCCCGGCGGGATTCGTGGCGCAGTGTACGCCATCGTCTCGCTCGACAAACCGTGGCAACAGGTCGGCGAAACGTATAAATCTGTGGCGAGTCCGGCGGCAGACAAAGACGGCAATGTGTATTTTGCTGATCCTGCGAGCAATCGTATCTACAAATCCGATGCGAATGGCAAAGTCACGCTTTTCAAAGAGAACACAAATGGTGCAACTGCGCTGCGCGTCGGAGCCGACGGGCGGTTGTATGCGTCACAACTCGCGCGCAAACGCATCGTCAGTTACGGCGCAAGTGGCGATGAAAAAGCCGTTGCCAGCAATGTCGAAGCCAATGATCTGGCGCTAAGCGCAAAAGGCGAAATCTATTTCGTAGACACCGCACATCGCACGATCAATTTGCTCGACTCGAAAGGCAAATCGCGTGTCGTCAGCAATTGCGAAAATATTCTGAAGCCGACGGCGATCACGCTTTCGCCCGATCAATCATTGCTGAACGTTGCGGATGGAAACACGAAATTCACGTGGAATTATCAGGTTGCGCCGGATGGTTCACTCGTCAACGGCGAACCGTTTCATCGGTTGGAAATGCCGGAAATGTCGTGGATGAGCGGCGTCGAAGGATTAACTGTAGATTCCATCGGACATTTGTACGCCACCAGCGCGCTCGGCATTCAGGTTTGCGAGCAGATCGGACGTTGCGCGCAACTGCTGAATAAACCGGAAGCGGGAACAACGCCGATAGCGAACATCGCGTTTGGCGGGCCAGCGCGTGATTGGCTGTACGTGACGCAAGGAACCAAGCTCTTTCGCCGTCAGGTGAAGCGCACAGGCGTGACCGCCTGGGAGCCAGTGAAGCCACCGCGACCGGGACTGTAGGGAACTAAAAATTAAGGTACTGCAAACATCTTGTTTNNAAACAAGATGTTTGCAGTACATTGATCTGGAAATCAAACTCAGGAAGTGAAATGAAACAAGCCCTTTTTTTACTGATCGTTATTATTTTTTTGACCGTACCTGCGCTGGCTGCGCCTTCGATTCGCGTCATGTTGCTGGATGGCGAAAGTGGCGGGCCGTATCACAAATGGCAACTCACGACACCAGTGCTGAAAAAGCAGTTGGAAGAGACTGGGCTGTTTCAAGTGGATGTCGTGACTGCGCCGCCTGCCAACGGCGATTTCAGCAACTTCAAGCCGGAGTTCAGCAAATATCATGTGATCGTGATGAATTACGACGCACCGGATGAACGCTGGTCGGCTGATCTGAAAGCGTCTTTCGAGCAATACGTCAAAAACGGTGGCGGCTTAGTCATCGTGCATGCCGCAAACAACGCGTTCGGAAAGTGGAAAGAATTCAACGAAATGATCGGCATCGGCGGTTGGCGCGGGCGCGATGAAAATTCCGGGCCGCTTTGGTTTTACAAAGACGGCAAGCTGATGTCTGACAATGCGCCCGGCAAGGCAGGGAATCACGGTGCCCGGCAACCTTATCAAATCACGCTCCGCGACACGACGCACCCGATCACCAAAGGCTTGCCGAAAGTCTGGATGCATCAGGGCGATGAGTTGTACACGAATTTGCGCGGCCCCGGAAAAAATATGAATGTACTCGGCACATCGTTTGCCGATCCGAGTAATCGCGGCACGAATCGCGATGAGCCATTGCTGATGTCGCTGAGCTATGGCAAAGGCAAAATCTTTCATACCGCAATGGGGCACGATATTGTCGCACTCAGTTGCGTTGGCTTTGTCACGACTTTCCAACGCGGAACAGAATGGGCGGCGACCGGAAAAGTCACGCAAAAAGTCCCGGCGAATTTCCCGACCGCAAATTCAGTCAGCTATCGGGCTGACCTTGCGGCGATGGACCCGAATTATAAGAAAGGGCTGAATGGTCTGGATTCTGCGCGATAAGTTTGGAACAATAATCGCGCGCAGATTTGGCGCTCTCCCTAATCAACGGCAACAGTAATCATCAATCCCAAACCATAGGAGTTCAGTATGTCAATTGAAAATAAAACACGGCGTAAATTCCTTGCCAATTCCGCTCGCATTGCGGCTGGCGCTGGCCTCATCTTCAATGCCGGAAGCTGGAAGAAAGTCATGGGCGCGAATGATCGCGTTCGCCTCGGCGTCATCGGTACGGGCAATCGTGGCGGCGACGT
>JAFDVL010000091.1:21639-25403 GCA_018268995.1 Acidobacteriota bacterium
ATGTCGCATTTCCTGAAAGAGTCAGATGTGGATGTCGTCGCCGTTTGCGACGTTTATGAAAAGGCCCTGAATCAGGCCAAAGAAAAAACGGGTGGCAAGGCACAAGGATATGGCGATTACCGCCAACTACTCGCTTCCAAAGATGTGGACGCGGTGCTGATTGCCACGCCGGATCATTGGCACGCACAAATGGCGATTGATGGTTGCAACGCGGGCAAGGCCGTTTACTGCGAAAAGCCGCTGACGTGGAGTTGGGAGGAAGGCCATAAAATTGTGGATGCCGCCAAAAAGAACAAAACCGTTTTTCAGGTCGGGCTGCAACAACGCAGCGGAACCCATTATGCCGAAGCCAAGCGCGAATTTGTTGACAGCGGCAAGCTTGGCAAGATTGCGTATGTGAGAACGTACTGGCACGGCAACGGCTATCACCTGCGCAAGCCGAATTTCACCGAACAGCCTGCTGGCTTGGACTGGAAAGCCTGGCTCGGCAGTGCGAAATCCCGCCCCTTCAATGCTCATCAATTTTACAACTGGCGCGCATATCTGGATTTCGGCGGCGGCCAAATCACTGACCTCTTCACCCACTGGATTGACGTTGTGCATTGGTACTTAGGAGATGATTTACCTGTTGCCGCGACGGCGGCGGGTGGCGTCTATTACTACAAAGACGGACGCGATGCGCCCGATACGATTTCAATTCAACTCGAATATCCGAAGCAATGGATGTCCACGTTTGACGCCACACTCGTGCCGGGGGCGCGTGGTGCCGCGATTGAATTCATGGGCACAGGCGGACATCTGTACATTGATCGTGGCGGCTATCGCTTCACTCCGCCGATGATGCGAGGACAAGCGCCGGGCGAGCCGATTGTGGGCAAAGCCGCAATGGCCCTGGAAACCGAGCACGTGCGCAACTTCGTTGCCTGCGTTAAATCGAAGAAGACGCCGAATTCAGATGTCGTCAGTGGGCATCGTTCCGCACTGGCTTCCAACCTTGGCAAGATTGCATATCTGCAAAAGAAACGGGTCACGTTCGATCCGGCGGTTGAGAAAAATTACGTGCTGAGTTAATTGCAACCCGGTTCGTGCTGCGCGCCTGAGCGATCAACGCTGCAAGGCTTGGGCGCGCAGCCTTAATGCTGGTTACAGCAACCTTTTCACCTTCCCCAAACCCCAGGAAAATTCCATGAGCAACCACCTATCCAGAAGAGATTTTATCTATCAGTCCGCTGCACCGTTTGCTGCAACAGCATTGTCTTCCTCGCTGTTTGCCTCTCCGATTGTTGCGCCGCTCAGCAAAATGGGCATCGCTTCTACGTCGTTTATGGGCGCGCAAATTCCCGGCAGTCCCGCGCGTCCCGGTGCAGGTGCCGCACCCGCCGCAAATGCTCCGCGTCCGCAAGGGCGCGATGCCTTTGAATTTTTAGAGAAATGTCACGCGCTTGGCGCAGGTGGTGTGCAGACCGGGCTGAACGGCGATCTGAAAAAGCTGCGTGCCCGCGCAGATGAATTGGGGATGTATCTGGAAGGCATGGTTTCGATTCCGCGCAACGGCGATATGAGCGCGCTCGAAAAAGGCTTGTCGGACTGTCAGGCCGCAGGCGTAACGATTGCCCGTGCCGCGATGTTGGGCGGACGCCGTTACGAAACTTTCAAGACGTTGAAAGAATGGAAAGACTGGGTAGATCAAAGCCACAATGCGTTGCGACTGGCGATGCCGATCATTGAAAAATACAAAGTCACCGTCGCACTCGAAAACCACAAAGACTGGACGCTCGAAGATTTTCTGCGGCTGCTGAGAACGTATCAAAGCCAATATCTGCAAGTCTGTTTGGATTTTGGCAATAACATTTCGTTGCTTGATGATCCTTACGAATTGGTCGAAGGGCTTGCCCCGTACGCCAAATCCACCCACATCAAAGATATGGGCTTGCAGCCGTATGAAGATGGCTTTTTATTGTCAGAAGTCGCCCTGGGCGAAGGCATGTTGGATTTGCCGCGTATCGTAGCGACGATTCAAAAAGCCAATCCAAATACGAAATTTTCGCTGGAAATGATTACGCGCGACCCGCTGAAAGTCCCGTGCCTGACAAAGCAGTATTGGGAAGTCTTTCCTGACCGTAATGGCAAATACCTTGCGCAAATTTTCAAGCTCGTACAGCAGAAATCCAGTCGCAAGCCGTTGCCGACCGTAGATCAATTGTCGCGCGAAGAACGTGCCAAAGTCGAAGAAGACAACGTCAAAGCTTGCTTCCGATATTTCAACGAGAAAATCGTTGTGGCGTGATCTGATTGAGGTTGGCTGTACAGGCATCGCAAACGTTCCATCATCTTTAGAAACACATCCATGAAAACACATCTTATGCGCCCATTTGCGCTCCTCCGCTATGTCCTAATTGTGCTGTTGCTTGTGCCAGCGCAGGCGCAAACCTTGCCTAAAGCAACCCCGGAAGAGGTGGGTCTTTCCACTGAGCGTTTGCAACGTATCAACGAAGTTATCCAACGTTACATGGAGAGTAATCAGATTTCCGGGGCTGTTACCTTGGTCGCGCGCAAAGGTCGCGTCGCGCATTACGAAGCGCACGGTCTGATGGACATCGAAGCGAAAACGCCGATTCGCAAAGATGCGATGTTTCGCATGGCGTCTTCGACGAAGCCAGTGGCGGGCGTGGCGATTATGATGCTGATGGAAGAAGGCAAAGTGCGGCTCAGTGATCCAGTTTCCCGCTTCATCCCAGAATTCAAAAATCCCAAAGTTGCGATCCCGAAACCGTCCATTCCTGCGCCGGTCGTGCCGGGACAGTCGCCGCCTGTGCCTGAGATCACGACGATTGCTGCCACGCGGGAAATCACGGTGCGGGATTTATTGACGCATACCTCAGGCTTAGGTAGTGGCGGTGCGTCCGCTGGAGAAGCGGCCAAAGTCATGCAATCGCGCAAGCCAACGGATGCCTTGGCTGATTTCATTCCACGACTTGGTGCCTTACCACTGGATTTTCAGCCAGGCACGCAATTCCGGTACAGCGGTTTGGCGGGGATTGATGTGCTCTCACGCATCGTTGAAATCGCTTCGGGACAGACGTTCGATCAATTTCTGAAGACACGCATTTTTGATCCGCTCGGCATGAAAGACACGTTCTTTGCTTTGCCCACAGATCGGCAAAACCGCTTGATGACGCTGTATCGTCGCGCAGGCAACAAGCTCGAAAAGCATCCGAATCAGGAAATGCTGATGAATCGCATCTACTTTTCCGGTGCAGCAGGCTTGGTCAGCACAGCGGAAGATTATTTTCAATTTGCGCAAATGTTGGCGAATGGCGGGCAGTTGAACGGCAAGCGATTACTCTCGCCGCGCACTGTCGCACTGATGTCGTCCAATCACACAGGCGAACTGTTTCCCGGACAGTTGGGACGCCCCGCTGGAATGGGCTTCGGCTTCACGGTCGAAGTGGTCGCAGACGCGATCAAAGCTGATTCACGACGCTCGGTCGGCAGCTTCGGTTGGGACGGCGCATTCGGCACGCATTTCTGGGTTGATCCGAAAGAACAGCTTGTTGCTGTGCTGATGATTCAAACGGCAAATCGCGGTCTGCATCGGGATTTTGAAAATGCTGTGATGCAGGCGATTGTGGAATAAGGCGCATGGAGTACAAGCTTGAGCGTGGTTTTTCTTTGCCTAGAGAAAAAGCAAGCTGAAGCGTGTACGCCATGCATTTTCGTTGAGGTTATGATGAAAAGGATACTCCTTCTGCTCGCTACGATAT
>JAFDVL010000092.1 GCA_018268995.1 Acidobacteriota bacterium
ACGCCGCATTGCCTCAACTCCAAATCGAAAACGTACGATGGTGATCAATGGGTGCGCGTTGAAGTCGAAGTGCGGGGCGGGGAAGGCATCAAGCACTTTGTGAATGGCGAGTTAGTGTTGTCCTACGAAAAACCGCAAATGGGTGGCGGGAACGTCAGCGGCCACGATCCGAAAATTTTGGAAAACGGCAAACTGCTGACCGAAGGCTACATTTCATTGCAAAGCGAAAGCCATCCAGTTGAATTTCGCAAAGTCGAATTGCTCGACTTGTGCGGCTGCATGGACCCGAAGGCAACGAACTACAAGTCGTACTACGTTAAAGCTGACAACACGAAGTGCAAATACAGCAGTAAGACCAAAAAATAACCAAAAGGGAGCGGATGAACGCTGCGCGTATCCGCTTCCTTCTCCAACATCTCCCCGCTTCCTTTTTCTCAGCGTTCCTGATTTACTGTGCAAGACTGACAGCCCCCCACGTTCAGACACTGTGAGGCGATTCCCCTATACGCTTCCGAGTTACGTTGATTGCAGGAGATTAACAATGAAAACAAGCAAAAAAATCCTATCAAATACCCTCTCATTCGTTTTGATTTTGAGTTTGGGCCAGATTCCTGGTTTTGCGGGAGGAGACAATATGAATGATGCAAACAAGGCTGAGCCAACACAGGCGCAGGCGAACAACAACAGCACGCTGGACGATCAAAAGAGCGTTGCTATCACCGTATACAATTCCAACATTGGCCTCGTCAAAGATACGAGAACCTTAAAAATGCCACGCGGCACCTCGCAATTGCGCTTTATGGATGTGGCGCAGCAAATCAACCCGACAACCGTTCACATCAAATCTCTCACCGCACCAAATGCGCTTTCAGTGGTCGAACAAAGCTATGAATACGATTTACTGAACCCGGCGAAATTGCTGGATAAATACGTCGGACGCGAAGTGACATTGGTACTGCGAAGCTTTGAAAACAATAGCGAAAAGCTCACGCCCACGCGTGCAACGCTACTCTCAAACAACAGCGGGCAGGTCTGGCAAATCGGGAACCAAATCGTGATTAACCCTACGAATATTGTAGAAACGCGCTTTGATCAACTTCCCTCTGATTTGATTGCGAAGCCCACGCTGGTTTGGACGCTCAACAATACGGCAGCCGATTCGCATACGGTTGAGGCTTCGTATTTAACCAATGGCATTGGCTGGCGGTCAGACTATGTCGTAGTTGTGAACAAAGACGACACGAAAGCAGATTTGAACGGTTGGGTTACGATTAACAACAACAGTGGCACCACATACAAAAATGCAGAGCTAAAACTGGTCGCAGGCGATGTAAATCGGGTGCGTGAAGACGTGCAAACGTATGCGATGAAAACCGCAAGGATGGCCGAAGCCGCCCCGGCTGCGGCTCCTCAGTTTCAGGAACAGGCTTTCTTTGAATATCACCTGTATACATTACAGCGACCTGCCACACTGAAGAACAATGAAACGAAGCAAATCAATCTGCTTTCTGCTGCGAACTTCGCGGTGAAAAAAGAACTCGTTCTGAATGGGCAGCAATATTACTACCAGGGCTACAATAATCCCGGCGAGCCAATCAAAGAAAAAGTCGGCGTTTATGTTGAGTTCAAAAACGGCAAGGAAAACGGTTTAGGGCAACCTTTGCCTGCCGGAGTCGTGCGCGTATACAAAGCGGATGCGGAAGGCGCGCAGCAATTCATTGGTGAAAACCGCATTGACCATACGCCCAAAGACGAGCGCGTGAAAATTAAGCTTGGTGATGCCTTTGATGTTGTTGCCGAGCGCAAGCAAACCGATTACAAGGCGATCTCTCGCCGCGTATTTGAATACGCTTATGAGATTCGCATTCGCAACCACAAAGAAGAAGCAGTGAATGTGGTGGTGAACGAGCCAATTGGCGGCGACTGGGAAATGGTGAACTCGACCTTTCCGGCTGAGAAAACCGCTGCCTTTGCTGCGCGATTCAATGTGCCTGTTGCGAAAGACGGGGAAGCTGTGTTGAGTTATCGTGTGCGGGTGAAATTTTAGAGGGAAAAGTAAGGCCCAAAAACTAGAGCGGGCAGGCCCGTTAGGTCCTGCCCATTTCAGCAGCGTCCTCAGCCATTGGGGTATTTTTAACCGCTGCTTGTTGCTGGCTATTATAACAGAACAAATCGTCTTGCCAAGAGCTGAAACAAAATTTCTAAATTAAATTTTCAGAAAAACTTTTAATCCCTAAATATAGGTTTTCTGTTTAACGTCTATCGCTCAATTTGTGGCTTGTCCAAATTCCAGCAACGCCGCTTCATCAAGGATTTTTATCGCTAATTCCTGAGCGCGCTCCAATTTTGAGCCTGCTTCTTCACCTGCGACGACAAAATCCGTTTTCTTGCTGACACTGGAATTCACCCGTCCGCCACGTGCCTCAATAAAAGTTTTTGCCTCATCACGTTTCATCGTGGGAAGTGTCCCTGTTAATACAAACTGCTTGCCTTCAAATAATCGGGGGATTGTTGCCTCAGTTCCTACCCGCGTCACTTGCATCAGGATGCCAGCTTCTTTGAGCCGTGCCAGTAGCTTTTGATTCCGTTCGTTGTCGAACCATTCCCGGATGGCAATGGCCATCACACTGCCAATCTCGTAGACGTTTGACAGTTCCTCAACCGAAGCCGCCTCCAGCTTTTCGATGGAACTAAAGTGATTTGCCAGCACTTGTGCCGTTCTCTCTCCCACGTGCCGAATATCCAACCCGTGCAGCAACCGCGCAAGACCTGCTTGCTTGCTGGTTTCGATTTGCGCCAGGAGATTATCTGCTGACTTTTCTCCCATTCGTTCTAAAGCGATTAGCTCATCGCGTTTGTCTTTCAGTTGATAAAGATCGGCGACGTCCTGAATCAAGGGAGACAGCGTCATTTCCTGTCCTATTTGATCAAAGAGTGCTTCACCTTTCGTGTCGCGTTGGATGCGGGGCGAGGTGAGTTGTTGGACTAAGGCTTCGCCTAATCCTTCAATTCGCATGGCCCGCCGCGAGGCAAAGTATAGGATTCTTTCGCGCACTTTTGCCGGGCAGACAGGATTCGGGCACCGGGTAACGGCCTCGCCTTCCGGGCGGATCAAGTCGGTCTGGCATTCAGGACATTCAGTTGGGAAGACGATTTCTTTTTCTTCCCCAGTGCGTCGTTCTGTGATGACCTTTATTACCTGCGGAATAATTTCGCCGCTTTTTTCAATGAAAACGTAATCCCCCAGCATGACGCCGAGACGTTTGATTTCATCAGCATTATGCAAGCTGGCACGCGATACAGTTGTCCCAGCCAATAAGACTGGCTCGAACACTGCGACAGGCGTAATCGCGCCCGTTCTTCCGACCTGATAAATAACGTCAACGAGTTTGGTCGAGATTTGTCGGGCTGGAAACTTATAGGCGATGGCCCAGCGGGGGGATTTTGAAGTGGTGCCAATCTCTTCGCGGATTCTGGTTTGGTTTACTTTAATCACGATCCCATCTGTTTCATAATTTAAGGCATCGCGTTTGGTTTCCCATTCGTTGCAAAACGCCACCAGCTCGTCAATTGTCTTACAGACGCGCCGATGTGGATTGACCTTGAATCCCGCGTGTTCCATCCATTGCATGGATTGCTGGTGCGTCGGAAAGGCTTCGTCACCGTCAAAGAAAAGCTGATAACAGAAAATATCCAATTTGCGGCTGGCAACAATGTTTGAATCAAGCTGGCGCATCGTGCCAGAAGCAGCGTTGCGTGGATTGGCGTATGTGGGCAATCCTTGTTGTTCGCGCTCGCGGTTCATTTGCTGAAAGGATTCATGGGGGAGATATACTTCGCCGCGCACTTCGACCTCAGGCAGTGGCCCCGCGACCTCTTCGTCTGCAAAGAGAGAGGATTGCGGATTATCCTGTTTGGTGTTCTCTTTAAGGCGCAATGGAATTGAGCGAATCGTTCGCACATTTTGGGTCACCGCCTCGCCCCGCACGCCGTCACCACGGGTAACGCCATTGGTCAGCAGGCCATTTTCATAAATCAAGGAAATGCTGAGGCCATCAATTTTCAACTCGGCTACGTAATCAAAATTACGACCCTCTGCCAGTTTTTCGCATCGTTTGGCCCAGTCACGCAAATCGTCAATGCTGTAGCTGTTATCCAACGACAACATTGGGCGTTTATGGACGTATTCGGCGAAGCCTGAGGCTGGTTGCCCGGAAACGCGTTGCGTTGGGCTGTCAGGCGTGATCAGGTCAGGATGTTGTGCCTCCAATTCACGCAATCGTCTGAGCAGGGCGTCATATTCGACGTCCGCTACGATAGGCGCATTCAGCACATAATAGCGGTAATCGTGATCATCAATTTGGCGACGTAATTCGGCGATTTCTTCAGCGAAGTTGCTCATCGTGGTTATTTAAATAGTGAAATATTAAGACCACGCGATACTACCATCGCCAGCTTCAATGCCCAAAGAATTTGTGTTCAATCGTGGAAGGGCACACTTCCACGATTGCCGATTACGCTGAATCAAAATTTCAGAGCAGCTACCGATTGAGTGAAGTGGCTACGACTGATTCATAGCCTGTGTGTGGAATGTGAGAAAAAAGCACTAAAAATCGGCAGGATTAGGGGAGCTTCTTTAGTGCTAACTCCTCGGATGGTCATGTTGTCCGCAACCACGCTGGAATCAACGTACGGCGCAAATGCACCAGCAAAAAACCAATGCGTGTTTGGGGGACTTGATGCTGTTTCGGTTCGTTATTGGTCTCGACGACTTCGCTGCAATAAGGGCAGCACCTCGTGTATTGAAAAATTGGATAAGAACATCGTTCACACCGCATAGCTAGACATACCTCCTATAACTTCAAATTCAAAACTCTTACTTCACTGACCGCTTTGGCCATTGGTAGCCACGTGGGAGGATGTTGTACCGTGAGGGTGTAACAACAGGTGGAAATTATAGGGGCCTGACCTGATTTGTCACTACTGATAATTTTCCTGATACCGATTGAAAATTGTGTAAAAATTTCCCAACAAACAATAGCTGGGTCTTGTTGCGCCAGTTTGCCAGGGATTTTTACTGCGGGTTGGCTAGTTGAGCCGGATTAATGCCAGCATTTACCCTGTATTCGTGCATGAGGATCACATAATTCGCCACGGTCACTTTGAACGGCAGTTTGATGCCTGCGACTTCACGATAATCGTCATAAAAGAAATCATCTCCACCTGGACGCATATTTCTGAGCAGTAAATTCGTCTGCGGGTCAAAACTGAGGAAGTACCGCTGTCCATCAACTAGCGCCATCACGACATTCACTGCTTTGCCCTTCAGTTGCTGCTCGCCCAGTGCCAATGCCTCCATCGTTTTCCCAGGGAGCAATTGCAACGTGTAATGGAACCACGCTTGCTGCCAGAAGCCGAGGAATTGCTGTGGCGAGGCCGTTGAGGTTCTGCCACCTCGTTGCAGCCAGACGTTCTTGCCATCCGAGACGGTCAGCGTTATTTCCCCTGTCTTTTTATCGCGCGCTTCGTGCCGATTTTGGAGTTGCGAGGAAAGGAAAAAATAATTGGAAGCAACGGTCTCGCCAATGGTTCGGGTCGAATCAAATTGCAGATCACGAACCGCCTTGAGCTTTTCCAAACCGCCTTTGGCCGCATAAGCCGCCGATAAAATCTGCGCTGCCCGCGCTTTGGCTTCCTCCAGGTTGAGCTTTTTGCAGCGCGTTTCTCCGGCATCGGTTTTCACGATCAGCTCGCTGGCATTGCCTTTCTCATCTTTGATGAACACCGAACTGCCTGTCATTCCTTTGGCGAAAAATTCCGTTTCAGAAAGCGGCTGAAGCACAATTTTTCGGAAGCCCGCATCCAGCGTGAACTTGCTGTCTTCCCAGGCGACGACGAACAAGGCTCCGCCGCGACTCATATAATATCCTGTCAATGTCGCATAAATCGCTGGATCAATCGCTACTGGTTTACGGATCGGATTTGTGCCCGCTTCAAAATCCAGGTTGAGCGCTTGCGGCGGCAATTTGGCATTTGCCAGACCACTATTATTGCGAATCTGATTCATTGCTTCGGGCGACAACGAATTGGTCACCGCCACGTCATTGCCGACGATTTCCAGACTGAAATCATCCGCCCATATCGTTCCCTGATTATGTGACATGATCCCAAACACCATTGCGACTACATCGTCCGGCACATCCAGCACCAGATCGTATTTTTGCCAATCGGTGATGCCTTTGATCGGGCGCTGGCCCATATTGTCAAACCCGGGCATCCGTTTCAGCGCATCCAGTCGGAACCAGAGCTGCGCATGACTGTCGGGGGATTTTGTTTTGACCCAGGCCGATAATCGAACGCGTTTACCGCGATAAGCATCGGCTTTGATGGTTTGATGGAACGTCATAAAGCCTGCAAATAGCTCGCCTGTAAAATCCAGGCGCAAGCTCGCTTTGCCTGCGTGCTTGATCTTTTCGTCCGCGATTACCTCAAAATCCTGCGGCTTGGAACCGGCCAATTGCCAATGCAGCGGCAGCCCATCCTGCGCGAATGTCAGTTGCGTGATCAGGCAGGCGATGAAAACTGTCCCGACTAAAAGTTTTGCTGGTTTGTTCATCGTTATCCTCTTGCGTGCATGTCAATTCTGTCTGGTCTTTTCCGTATGATCCGCGTTCTCCATGATTTAGTCTCATCAAAAGTTAATACGCAGGGCCAATTGCCCGAAGCGCGAAGGGAACGTCCCGGTAACTTGTCCGAACCTCGCAGCGTCAAATGCCAGCGAGCCGGAACCGAAGTTGACCGTGTTGAAGAGATTGAAAAACTCCGCGCGGAATTCGACATTCGCCCGTTCACTGATCCGCGTTCGCTTCAGCACGCCGAAGTCCATTTGAAAGAAGCTCGGTGAGTTGATTGCATTCCGCGGAAAGTTGCCAAATTGACCCGGCGCAGGTGTGCCAAGAATACCGTCTTTCAATGTCGCTGCCTGCAATGTGCCATTCGTGTTTGTCGTGATGTTAATAAGATTCGGGTTGAAGAAAAACACGCCTTGCGGAGTTTTGTAGACGCCGATATTTTTCTTGAATTCCTCAAAACTCACGCCCAGCAATTGCGCCGGATTCATGTATAGCTGGTCGTTAACGGTCGTGCGTCCCGATGTTGCAAACACCGGCAAGCCCGAATGCCAGCTGATGATGCCCTGCGTTTGCCAGCCTTCGAGCGCTTTGCGCCACAGCCCAGGGCCGTTGTTCGCAAAGCGTCGCCCCGGCCCGACCGGCAATTCGTAAATGAAGTTGCTGATGAAGGTGTGGCGATAATCAAAATTGGCGCGATGCCGATTTAACCGTAGATTGCGAATCGTGCGGTTCGGTTCAAAATTATCGGCGCTGCCTTCGCTGTCGGTAATCGCTTTGCCGAACGTGTAATCGGCCTGAAACAGCAACCCGTTCGAGAAGCGGCGGCGCGCTTCCAATTGCAGCGAGTGATAATTGGAAAACGCTCCGTTCGCGATCAGCACCGCGTTGCTGGCATTCGGATTTGCGCGGAAAAAATTGGGCGCGAGCCGCGTGCGATTCGTGGCATACAGTGCGTTTGTCGCCAAGGCAAGTCCGAGAATGCCAATATTGTTTTGGTTGAGGTTGTTGATGAAGGCCGTGTTGCCAAAGCCTGAGGCCACGGGTAAACCCGTGAACAAGGCAGCGAAGATCGGGAGCGGCATTGTGCCTGCTGGGCCCGGCGCAAAGCTGGCTCCATTGTTGAGCGCCAGATTTTTCTGCGCGTTCAGAAACTCCTGCAAAAAGCCGTTCTCGTAAATATTCAACTCGTTTACATCGAACGCGCGATAGAGTTTGACGGCGTGATTGCCGACGTAACGCGCTTCCACGGCGATCTTGCCTGCGACCTGGCGTTCAATGCCAAACGACCATTGCTGCACGTAGGGCGTGCGCAGGTTGGGATCGTAGGTGTCTAAATATCCGGTGACGGGATTGCGCTGAAAGTTTTCCAAATCGGTAATCGGCGTTTTGAAAATCGGCACTGCCACCGGCACACCCGCCGCCGTCAGGACGCCCGTCGGAGCGGTGTTAATAACCGTCGTTGTCAATCCAGGATTGTTGACGAGTGCCGCGCGATGTGCGCTTAAAGCATCGCGCAGGTAGCTGATGGAATAGCCGCCACGAATGGACGTTCTACCTTCTGTCCCAAACAGCAGACGTCGAATTCCACTCTCTCCGCTCGGCGAAAACGCAAAGCCGAAGTACGGCGCGAAGTTGTTCCAATCGTCGTTGTAATACGGGCGGCCTTTGTCTTTGCCCGCAAAATCCAGCAGCGTTGGTGCAGTGCCTTTCAGCACGCCGGGATTGAAAAGATTGCCTTCGCCCGAAATACCATACAATCCGGCGACACCGTTCACGGGCAACAGCGCCAGACCATTCAACACGTTTGGCACGCCCAACCACTCCCAACGCAGTCCTGCATTGAGCGTCAGGTTGCGCCGTACGCGCCATTGATCCATCGCATACAGATTGATTTCGCGTTGGCGAATCGGATACTGCGATCCCGCACGCGGCACAAAACCGGATGTGGGGCTGGTGACGTTGAAGGTTTGGGTCGCTGTCGCCACATTGCCTGTCAGAATGGCGTACAACGACCGCGCACGATTGGCAATCGTTTGCCCGGTGGCTCCGGCTGGCAGGCTCGGAAAGAAGGTGTTGAGAACGCCGTCCGGGTTGGCTGGATTCGTGCCGAGTGTGACGGTCGGATACGTCCCGGAGTTGCTGAAATTGTGATAGGTGATAGATTGCGTTTCGGCACCGAAGCGTAACGTGTGCGCGCTTCTAACCCACGAAAGATGGTCCTGCCAATGATAGACTGTCGTGTTGCGCGTGACGGTCTGCGCGGTGTTGATCGGGCTGGTAATCAAGGGAAGGTTGAGAAAAAACGGGACGGTTGGTTCTTTTTCTGGGCCAAAAAAGAACGGCGTGCGTTGATGACCGAAGCGAACTTCGTTGGCAACGTGTAAGCCGAAAGTGGAATGAATCGCAGCCGCAGTTGCGGTTTGTTGTGTGTTGTTGACGCCGTTGATGCCGCCCGGGAACGGCGCATCCCGGTTGTTTCCGGTGTCCGGCGTTAGACTGGTGGGCGTGCGATGAAACACAAACTCCAACCGATGCACGCCAAGTCGAGATTTTTCTGTCAGCACCTGGTCAAAGCGACTGCTCCACCGATCCACAATGCTCAGCGACTTGGCCCCGAAATTATATCCTGCCAGGTTCAATCCATCGCCCACCAGCGAGTTATTCGGCAACGGCGTCTGCTCAATCAGCGGCTTGAGAATGGGGTTTTCGGTTTTGTTGTTGCCGAGGTTGTAGAGGCTCACGCTTTGCATCTGTCCGTTCGCGCCGACATAGCGAAAGTTACCCGCGCGCGCTTCCGGCGTCAGCACGGTGCGCGTGCGAATGACCGTGAAAGGTTCGCGAAAGGCTTCGTAAGACAGAAACCAAAAGCTGCGATTGCGCCCGTCATAACTGGTCGGGCCGAACATCGCTTGGGGCAAATACAGCGGGCCGTTGGCAATAAATCCCACGCGATTTTGCAACGAAAATGGGCGCGCCGTGTTCGTAGAATTGTTGATGAAGGTGTTCGCGTTCAGCACCGAATTGCGGTGATACCAGAACAATCCGCCGTGAAATTGGTTGGTGCCGGAAGGTGTGACGATGCGAACTTGAGCAACACCGCGCCCGGCATCCGAACTGACCGTACCCACGGAAATGCTGAACTCCCCTGTCGCCTCCACGGTCGGAGAGGTTAGGACGTTGAAATTCGGCTGCTTTGTATAATTGTCCATGACATTGATGCCGTCACGCGTGATGTTGGTCGTCGCGCCGCGCAAGCCTGCGGCATTGGCTGCCGTCGCGCCGCTGCCCGTCACGCCCGCCTGCAACCGCACCAGTTCAATCGGATTGCGTGAACTGAGCGGCAAATCCACAATCTGACGGCGTTCGACGATATTGTTCAGCGTGGCGGCTGTGGTGTTGACCAATTCCTGGGCATTAGACACCGTGATGACTTCACTGATTTCGCCGACCGCTAATGCGACCGCCACACGCGCAGGTGTCGCCACTTCAATGATGACTGATTGAATCACGATGCGCTTAAAGCCTTTGGCCTCAACCGTCAGCGCGTAGTTGCCAATTGCCAGCGAAGGAAACATAAACTCGCCTTCACCATTGCTGATGGTTTTGACTTCTTCGCCGTTGGCCGGATTTTTCAGCGTGACATCTGCATCCGGCAGCAACGCCCCCGTCGGATCAGTCACGTTGCCGCTTAAACTGCCGCGCGTGATTTGTGCTGTGAGGCCCTGACTACAGGCGACGGTGAACAGGAACAGTGCGAACAATGCGCGAATGCTGGGATGAATGTTTACTGGTTTTAGGGTTGGGATTTTCATGACTCACCTCCTGATACTAAGCTGTTTTACTAAGCTCCATGTATTCAGGCGGCAAAGCGACGTGAAAACTGCCAAGGACTTGTTATTTTTTTGAGGCGGTTTGGGCTAATTCCTGCGATGGCTTGCTGGAAATTGTCACTGCACGTCCGCCGACGAATAGTCGTGGTGGCGGCTCGCGCTTTTGCAGATCAGGCGAATCGCGAGTTCACAGGGCCGCGCGACGATTTTGCTTTTCTTCGTCGCTGCTGTAATGGCGCTACTCTTTCTCTTTCAATTCCTGCGGGCACGCTTCAAAAAACTGCGATCATCAATGAAATATTTTGCGCTTTTTGCCTATATGAAATTAGTAGATTAAGAAAGTTGTGCTAGACTTGCGAACGCCATTTATTAGCAATAATAGATTTAATAAACGCTCCGAGGGACGAGTATGGTGAACAGCACTCCCTGTGAGGTCACCCAATTACTACGGGCTTGGAATGACGGTGATGAACTTGCTTTTGAGCAGCTTGTCCCAGTTGTTCAGGCCGAACTGCATCGTCTCGCGCAAAACTACATTGGACGTGAGCGCCCTGGCCATTTGCTGCAAACCACTGCGCTGGTCAACGAAGCCTGGTTGCGGTTGATTGATTGGCAAAATGTCAGTTGGCAGAATCGCGCACATTTTTATGGTGCTGCGGCAAGTATCATGCGGCGCATTCTGGTGGACGAGGCGCGCAATCGTCAGCGCCAGAAACGAGGTGGTGGAGCGTTACAGGTTTCCTTGACCAATGCTGCCGGAGTCAGCGGGGAAAAGACGACGGATTTAGTCGCGCTTGATGATGCTTTGCAAAGCTTAGCCGAAATAGATTCCCGCAAAAGCAAGATCGTTGAACTGCGGTTTTTTGGCGGCTTGACGGTTGAGGAAACGGCTGAAGTGCTGAAACTCTCAGCGCGACAGGTGGCGCGCGATTGGAATCTGGCGCAGGCCTGGCTCTTTCGTGAGTTGAACGGAGGTCGCCATGCAAGCTGAGCAATGGCAACGGGTCGAAGAAATTTATAATGCCGCGCTTGATCTGGATGCCACCCAACGCCCCAAATTTTTAGCCGACGCCTGTGCTGACAATCCTGAATTGCGCCGAGAGGTTGAATCGCTGCTCAACGCGCACGAAGATGCGGGCACTTTTTTGCACTCGCCTGCGGTGATTGTGGCCGCCGAACAAATCAAACAGAGCGGTGAGGGAACTGCGGCTACTTCTTTGCTGGGCCGCCGCATCAGCCACTATCAGATTCTCTCGACGCTAGGGGCAGGCGGAATGGGGGAAGTTTATCTGGCCGAAGACACCCGCCTGCGTCGCAAAGTTGCCCTGAAATTGCTGCCCGAAAAATTCACGCAGGAGGCCGAGCGCATTGTGCGTTTTGAGCAGGAAGCGCGGGCCGTGTCGGCGTTGAATCATCCCAACATCATCACCATTTACGACATTGGTCAGCAAAATAATTTGTGGTTCATGACCACAGAGTTTGTGGATGGCAGCACGCTCCGGCAACGGCTGGGAGCAGCGCAACCTGTGTCCTTGCACGAAGTCCTGAACCTGACCGAACAAATCGCCAACGCCCTGGCTGCCGCGCATGCGACGAACATCATTCACCGGGACATCAAACCGGATAATGTGATGATTCGGCGGGATGGGATTGTCAAAGTATTGGATTTTGGCCTGGCGAAACTGACCGAAAACCCGGACGCGGAGATGGATGCGACGCTGCGCAAAAGCATCACGGATTCCGGCACGATCATGGGGACGGTCAACTATATGTCACCCGAACAGGCGCGCGGGCTGCGGGTGGATGCGCGCAGCGATATTTTCAGCTTCGGGGTTGTGCTCTACGAGATGATTGCCGGACGCGCGCCTTTTGATGGCACTTCTGCCAGCGATGTGATCGCCGCAATCCTGCGGAACGAACCCTTACCGCTGGCCCGCTTTTCGCCGGATGTCCCGGAAGAACTGGATCGGATTGTCGGCAAAGCACTGGTCAAAGATCGGGAAATGCGCTACCAAAGCGTCAAAGACCTTGCGTTAGATTTGAAACAGCTTTCGCAGGAGTTGGAATTCAGAGCAAGACTTGCCCGCTCCGGTCAATCAGCCTCAAAGCGCAAACAAAGCATTGATGACAGCACGCAGGTTCTGTTACCTAAAACTGAATCCTCCAGCCCTGCCACCTCGCAAACGGTTTGCCAGCAGTGTCAATCTGCGAATCCCGCCGCCGCCAAGTTCTGCTTGAACTGTGGCTCAGCGCTGATCAATCGTTGTACGAATTGCCAGACTGTGTTGCCGACGGGCGCAAAGTTTTGCATGAGTTGTGGGCAACAGGTCGGCGGCGCGACGACCGCAGATCGGGCGCAATTGTCCAAACTGGCCGCTGCGACGCCTTCATCGTTGGCCCGTAAAATCCGCGCCGTGCAACCTACTGCCGGTGAGCGCAAAGTGGTCACGGCGCTGTTCGCTGATTTCTCGGTGTTTTCTACGACGGGCAAAGAAATTGACCCCGAAGACCTGCCTGCCATCATTAATCAGGCGTTAGATCGTCTCTCGCCGACCATCTTTCATTACGAAGGCACCGTTGCTCAGGTGTTGGGGAATTCGATGCTGGCGTTTTTTGGTGCCCCGCTGACACACGAAGACGATGCCGTCCGCGCAGTCCGCTCTGCGTTGGAAATGGTGGCGAATGCTCGCAACCTCGCCGATGAAATGCGCCGAAAACAAGGCCTTGAATTTGAATTGCGCATTGGATTGAACACCGGGCAAATCGTCATCGGTAACATCACGAGCCAGCTTAAATTTGAATTCACGGTCGTCGGCGACACCGTCAATCTTGCGACGCGCGCACAGGCCGCTGCGCCCGCGATGTCGGTGATGATTACTGAAGACACCCGTCGTTTGGTTGCATCGGTGTTTGAGTGCTCCGCTCCGATTGGTTTGGGCGTGAAAGGCCGGACAGGGGAAGTGCGCATTGCGGAGGTGCGGGAAAGCCGCACGGAGTTGGATCGCGTGCATGGTCTGGCCGGATTGCAAAGCCGGATGGTGGGGCGCGACGCAGAATTGAATTCGTTGTTGCAACTGAGCATCGCCGCGCAAGCCGGGCTGGGTCGCGTGGCGGTAATTGTCGGCGAACCCGGCTTAGGCAAAACGCGCCTGATTACAGAATGGAAAGACGCCACGACCAATGCTTTGCGAGGCAGTGCGACCGAATTGCGCTGGGCGGAAGGACATTGCCTGTCGTATGGGCAAGGGTTAGCGTATCACTTGTTGCAAAGCCTGTTGCGCGGTTTGATTGGGGTTCCGGCTGCCGCAGAAGAAGCGCAAACACGCGCCGCGCTCTTCAAATTGACGGTGGATTTATTGGGCGAAGCGACGATTGAAGTCTATCCGTATTTGGGACATTTGCTCTCATTGAAGTTGGAAGGCGAAGCTCTCGAACGCGTGCGCCAGCTTGATCCGCAGTTATTGCAAAATCAATACCTGATGTCGTTGCGTCGGTTGTTGACAGCGTTGTCTACGCGCCAACCGCTCGGCATCTTGCTCGAAGACATTCACTGGGCTGATCCGTCGTCCGTGGAATTACTGAATAAGCTCTTGCCGTTGGCGAGCGAATTGCCGTTGCTGTTTTGCTTTGTGACCCGACCGGAACGCGATGTGCCGGGCTGGAAGTTGGTGAGTGCGTCGCGTGACTTAATGGGGGGGCGATTAACGGAAATTACCTTGCGCGAACTTACTGAATCTGATAGTCAGCAACTTATCGCAAACCTGCTGGACAATGCGACGCTGCCGCAACAAACGCGCGCGTTGATTCTCAAAAAAGCGGAAGGCAATCCTTTCTTTGTCGAAGAGGTGATTCGCATGCTGATTGATCACGGCGTGCTGGAACAACAAAACGGCAAGTGGGTTGCCAAAGGCGAAATCGAAGCCTCAGAAATCCCCGACAATTTGCAGAGCCTCCTGCTTGCGCGCATTGATCGCTTGCCCGAAGACGCCAAACGCACCTTGCGCGTGGCTTCGGTCATCGGGCGTCAGTTTGCAGTGAAGGTGCTGGAAAAGGTTTTGGAGTGAATGTACGACAGGCGGCTCGCCTGTCCTTCCGCGCGAAATCAAAGCAACTTGATGACAGGCGAGCCACCTATCGTACGTTTCTTGATGACAGGCGAGCCGCCTGTCGTACATTTTTAGAGGAGAGCCTTATGAACTTAGTCGTCGGCGCAACTGGATTTTTGGGCAGCGACATTTGCCGCTTGCTGATACAACAAGGGCAACCTGTGCGGGCGCTGGTGCGCACGACCTCAGACCCTGCGAAAAAAGAAGCTTTGCAATCTTTGGGCATCGAATTAATCGTCGGCGATTTGAAAGACCCAGCCTCGTTGGCTGCTGCCTGTCAGGGCGTGGGCGCAGTAATCTCGACAGCTTCCGTGACGATTTCCCGACAACCGGATGATTCGATTCAAGCCGTGGATTTGGACGGGCAACTGAATCTCATTGAAGCCGCCAAAAACGCCCACGTCGCGCGGTTCATTTACGTTTCTTACTCCGGCAACATTGATGTGGATTGCCCGCTGAAAACTGCTAAGCGCACGGTCGAACAAGCCGTGAAGGAAAGCGGAATGACCTACACGATCCTGCGTCCCAGTTCGTTTATGGAAGTGTGGCTCAGCCCGATTGTGGGCTTCGATGCCGCCAATGCCAACGTGACGGTGTATGGTGCAGGGCAAAACAAAATCAGTTGGATTTCCTTGCACGATGTCGCGCAATTTGCGGTTGCGTCCCTGACCAATTCCGCTGCCCAAAACGTCGTTCTCGAATTGGGTGGCCCCGAAGCCCTCAGTCCGTTGGAAGTCATAAAAATCTTTGAGGCCGCCAGCGGCAAAACCTTTACCGTCCAATACGTGCCTGCCGAAGCCTTGCAATCGCAACTCGATGCCGCGACCGATCCGATTCAGCAATCCTTTGCTGCCTTGATGCTGGCCGTGACGCAGGGCGATGAAATTGATATGACCGCGACGTTGCAATCGTTTCCCTTGCGGCTGACTTCGGTGGAAGAGTTTGCCCGGCGTTAGCCTTAGCCCTGGGAACACGCGCGGCTCGCGTGGTTGCCTTTGAATATGCCGCTCCTGAACCAACTCAATACGCTCGAAACCATGGGGCTGATTCGTCTTGCTACTGTGCAGCCAGAGTTGGAATATCTCTTTCGGCATGCCCTGGTGCAGGATGCGGCATATGCGTCGTTGTTGAAATCGGATCGCAAGCAATTACACCTTGCCACTTGTCAGGTGCTTGAGAAACTTTACCCTGAACAAACAGATGACTTGGCCGCGACGCTGGCTTATCACTATGAAAAAGCCGAAGACCGCGAACGCGCGGCGCATTACTTCCGACGGGCGGGCGATCTGGCCCGGAATCGGTACGCGAATGTGGAGGCGCTGGCTTTTTATCGGGCCGCAACCAGGTTAATAGTGCAACCCGGCGAAACTTCGGCCTCGCAGCGTGTCGCGTTGGCGCAGCTTTACGAAGATATAGGTGATCTGTTTGAAATTCTCGGCCAGCACGATGCAGCCAAAGAGCAGTATGCCGCTGCACTCGGTTTAGTTGCGTCGCCCGAAAAAATTTGGAGTGCTCGTCTTTTTCGCAAGACCGCAAATGCCAGTACCGCTCAGGATGAACGCGGAGAAGCGTTCCAATACTATGCCGAGGCTGAAGAGGTATTAGGAAAAGCGCCCGGTGAGAATGTAGATGAATGGTATCGGGAATGGCTCCAAATTCAGCTTGAGCGCAACTGGGCGCTCTATGCGTGGAGTAAGGTGGAAGAGCTTAGCGCCTCGATAGAGCGAACTCGTCCTGTGTTGGAGAGGTACGGGTCGCCAGCACAGCGAGCCACTTTTTTTCATAGCCTGGTGTATTTATCGCAGCGTCTTCATCGCTACCTGATCCCCCCTGAAGACACCGCTCACACTGAAACAGCATTGGTTGCGGCGCAGCAATCCGGCGATTTGCGCAGCATCGCGCACGCCAATTGGATTCGTGGCGTCGCTTTGTTATTGGGCAGCGATCTGGCAGCCGCAGAAGTCCATTTGCAAACCAGCCTGCGTATTGTGGAACAAGTTGGTGATCTGACCACCGAGATCAAATGCCTGACTTATGTCATCGTTCTTTATCGAAGGAACGGCAACGTCGCTGTCACACGCCAGCTACTTCCGCGCCTCTTCCAGATTGCGACAGAAGGAAAGATGGACGGGTATGTTGCTGCGGCAAAGGCCACCGAAGCGTGGCTGGCTTGGCGCGAGGGGCAAATCGCAAAAGCGATGGAAGAAGGGAGAGCGGCAGTTGACATCTGGGAGCGAATCCCCTGGGTCTATCCCTTTCGCTGGCAAGCTCTCTGGATATTGATTGCAGGCACGCTTCGACAGGAGCAGATGGCCGAAGCCGTCAACTATGCGAAGAAGCTCATGTCTCCCGAACAGATGGCTTTGCCGGATACTCTGGACGCGAATTTGGAAGCAGGAATTCGTACCTGGGAAGCGGGCCGAACTGCAGCATCGCGGCAGTATCTTGAAGCGGCTGTGAGTGATGCCACATCACAAGGGTATCTTTAAATCAATATGACATTACTGGTCCAACTGAACTCGCTCGAAGCGACAGGCCTGATTCGACTTGCCACGGTGCAGCCGGAGTTGGAGTATTTGTTTCGCCACGCGCTCGTGCAGGATGCGGCGTATGGTTCGCTGCTCAAAAACGACCGCAGACACTTGCATCAGGCCGTCGGCGAAGCATTGGAATCACTCTACCCGCAACAGTGTGATGAATTGGCTGCGACGCTGGCGCTGCATTTTGAAAAGGCGGACGCGCACGAAAAGGCGTTACGTTACTTTGCGCTCGCGGCGGAGCGCGCCAGTGAAAGTTATGCGAATACAGAGGCCATCGCATTTTATGAATCCGCGATTGTGCAGGCAGCGCACTTACGCAGCCCGACAATAGAGACACGCATTACAGTGTTGCACGAAGGAATCGGCGATGTTTACAAGCGCGTCGGACAACACGAAGCGGCCCGCGCACAATATGCCCGTGCGCACGATTTGCAAGCCGCGCAACCGCAACCCGACCGGCTGTTGCAGGCGCGCGTGCAACGCAAAAGCGGCGCGACGTTGACCCCTGAGCGCCAGTTTGCCGCTGCCGATGTGATCTGGGACAACGCGGAGCAGTTGTTGGGAACGCTATCCGATGAGAGTGACCAGGCGTTGTGGGATGAGTGGATCGAAATTCAGGTCGAGCGCACGTGGCGGTATTACTGGGAAGCGGCGACGGACGAAATGGAACAGATTTGTGACCGGGTGCTGCCTTTGGTCGAACGCCGCGGTACGCCAGCGCAACAGGCGCGGGCGTTAGGAGTCTACACCCTCTATTTCTTCCGGCGGGAACGCCTGGTCGTATCGGACGCAACGATTGCCCTCCAGCGCAAAGTGTTGCATTACGCACAGGAAGCCAAAAGCCCGCCGCTGGAATGCGACGCGTATTTCGGACTGGGCTTTTATCATCTCTTTCGCCGCGAATTGCCGGAGGCCGAAGAAAATTTGCGAGCTGCTTATGCGTTGGCCGAACGGATGGGGGCACCCGTTCACATTGCGCGTAGTGCCAATTACCTGATGTTCCTGGCGCGGATGCGCGGGCAAGTCGAAAAAGCACGCAGCTATTTTCCCACGATCCTCAACAACAACTGGGCCGGGCCGATGGCCGATTACACCGTGCAGGTGTATGCCTGCGAAGCCTGGATGGCATGGCGTGCTGGCGATTGGGACACAACGGAAGCCAAAGTGGAAGCGGCGATTGCGCGTATTGCACATGGGTGGAAGGTCTATCCCCTGAAATGGACAGCGCTCTTTCCAGCGCTTGGTGCGGCGGTCAGCAAAAAACAAATGGAGAAAGCCGCTGAATGGGCGCAACTACTGCTCGCGCCTGACCAAATGGCACTGCCTGCCGATTTGACGGCAGTCTTGGAAACGGGCATTCAACTAGCTGGGCAAGACACGGATGCCGCACTCATCGCCTTTGCTGAAGCAATTCAACTGGGGTTGGGCTATGGGTATTTGTAACTCGCTGGGTACGGGTGCATCCTGCGTGCTGGTTTTGTTGCGACGGGCATCTGTTGCCTAATGAATGAGCCAGCACCATCCGACACACATGCGTGCGTACCAAAAAAAATCGCTCCCCGATGGCAGCTTTATCTCACCAAACGCGCCTGTAGTAGTGAGACTAAAATATCCGCCATGGGGTAAGGCAGTTACAGTCGGGCGCTTCACTCGTCAGCAAATTGAAGCGCCCGCTGTAGATCAAGAAAAGAGGTTCGATGAAACGACTTGTGACTATTTTTGCCTTATTGCTGTTGTCCTCCGCGATGTCTATGGCGCAGGACGCGAATCCCGCCACCGAACAAGAGATCAAACGCCTCCTCGCCGCGCAGGATGAGGCGACGGTGAAGGGCGATGTGGCGGCGCTGCGCAAACTTTCGACCGAGGATTTTACGCTGGCGACCCCGATTGGCTCCATCGTGACCAAAGAGGCATTTTTGCAATCCGTCGAAAGCCGCCAGACGGTGTATGAAGAACATCGTACCGAAGACATTACCCTGCGCGTCTTTGGCGAGACTACTGTGGCACGTGCGGTGCTGAAAATGAAGCCCGTCTTTAATGGACAAAGCCGCGTGGTGCAAATGCGCGCGACGATGGTCTTCGTCAAGGTGAAAGGGCAATGGTTGCTGTACACGCTGCATACCAGCACGATTCCGCCACCGCGTCCGGCCCCGCCGACAACGCCGCCACCCACGTCCAGCAAACCACCAGGCGAATTATGAACCTGCTGATCTTTGGCGCGACTGGCGGGACGGGCCGCTGCCTGCTCGAACAAGCAATGGCCGAGGGGCATCGCGTGACCGCCTTCACGCGCCGCCCCGAAAAAGTCACGCCACAATCTGCAAACCTGACCGTCGTGCAAGGCGACATCTTGAACTACGATTCGGTTGCCGCTGCGATGCCGGGACACGATGCCGTGCTGTCAGCACTCGGTGTATATCTTTTCAAGAAAAACACCGTGTTGTCGGATGGCACGCGCAACCTCATTCGCGCGATGGAGGCGCATGGCGTCAAGCGATTTGTGTGTGAATCGGCGCTTGGGATTAGCGACAGCCGCGATCAGCTGGGGTTATGGGTGGAATTTATTATGTATCCACTGTTGCTGCGGCATTTCTTTCCCGACAAAGAACGGCAGGAGTTAGCGATTCGGCAAAGCAATCTGAATTGGATCATTGTGCGTCCGGCACGCCTGACAAACGGGAAGGGAACCGGACAATATCGTCACGGCTTTGGCCCGCACGAAAAAATCAATGGCATGATTTCGCGTGCGGATGTCGCAGATTTTATGTTGAAGCAATTAACGGATGACACCTATTTGCGAAAAACGCCCGGCCTGTCGTACTGATAATGAGGAAAAAAACGAATCTCGCCTATTTCAGAGGCAAACTCACCGGTTTCCCACTCGCCGCTGAACGTTTGGCAGCCTCCACAATTTGCATCACGTTCACATTGAAATCGCCCGCCACCACGCCTTCGACGGGTTTGTTGTTGCGAATGCAATCCACAAAGTAGCGAATCGGCTCTGCCCTCGCACCTTCCAGCGTACCCAATTCCAATGGCTTCTTTTCCGTGCCGATGACCAATTCCAGCGTCTTCGGATACTTCATCGCCACGCTGCCTTTGTTGCCAAAGACTTCGACATCATAGAACGAGCGCGGCAAATCCCACGAGCCTTCCGTGATCGCGACTTTATTATCGCCATACGACATCAGTACCGTAGCATTCGTGTTCGACGGATAAACGTCAGGCCGCGTGTGCGTCGTAACCGCGTAGACCGTTTTCGGCAAGCCCAAATACCACAGCGCCCATTTCGCGCCGTAGCAAGTAAAGTCAATCAACGCCCCGCCGCCGCGCGATTCATCACTGAGCCATTTCAGGAAATACTTTTGCCGCAGGCTGCCCGGCTCAAAGTTGCCCGGCCCACCATGCCCAATCACCGAACGCACGCGCCAGACCTTACCAATGTCGCCGCGCATCGCCACATCGTGCGCCGTATAATTTTCCGGCCACCAAGCCATTTGATAATTCACCATCAACTGAAT
>JAFDVL010000093.1 GCA_018268995.1 Acidobacteriota bacterium
CTGAATTGAAAACCGATCTAGAAGGTGGCATTCCCCATTGACCATTTCCCATTCACCATTCCTCTGTACAAAAAATGGTGAATGGAAAATGGTCAATGGGGAATGTTTATTGTCCCAATTGAATTTTAGATTATGAAAAGAATGCTTCGATCCGCTTTTCTGTTTCTGCTGATGGTTTCTAGTTTGCGTGCTATTTATGCACAACAGGCACAGGTTAATCTGGACTGGAACCCGCAAAAGAACACGGAGAATCTGGTTCCATTTGGCGCAAATGTAATTTCACCCGAAGTTCACGATGACCGCACCGTGACCTTTCGTCTCAAAGCGCCAAAAGCGCAGGAAGTGTTCTTAGCCCCAGGGCCGCTTTTGCTTGCACTTGGCAAAGGGAATGCGCCTGTTCCATTTCAGAAGCGCGATGATGGCGTATGGACGCTGAAGGTGGGGCCGATCAAGCCGAATTTGTATGTGTACAAATTCATCATTGATGGTGCGAGCGTGCCTGACCCAAACAACACGGTGGCGGGAGTGGCCGATCAGCCGCCCTACAGCCAGCTTGTGGTACACGGCGATGGCCCGGCGTACTACGACGCGCGCAATGTGCCGCACGGCGCGGTTACGCGGCACATCTATCATTCTGACGTGACAAACGGCGAGCGCGAAATGTTTGTTTACACGCCGCCTGGATACGACGCGAAGAAAAAATATCCCGTGCTCTATCTGGTTGGGGGCAGCGGCGAACTGGCTTCCAATTGGGCACTGGAAGGACGTGCGAATTTCATCCTGGATAATCTGTTGGCGGAAGGCAAAGCGGTGCCGATGATTATTGCGATGCCGAACAATCAAGTCGTGCATCGCAGCCATCCGAAACACGTTGAGCTGACGTTCAACCTTTTCGGCGAAGAGCTGCGCAAACATATCGTGCCGTTTGTCGAAAAGAATTACAGCGTGCAAGCCAATCGCAAAGGCCGCGCGTTGGCAGGGCTTTCGATGGGCGGGCGGCATGTGCAATTTGTTGGTTTCAAGGCGCTGGATTTATTTGCTTCATTTGGCGTCCTGAGCGCAGGCGATGTGGACACCGAAAAGAGCAGTGCGGAATTTCTCAACGATCCAGCCGTGAACAAAAAAGTGGATTATCTTTTCGTCGGGCAGGGCACGTTTGAAGACAAACCCGGCACGCGGACAAATGTGCTGCACGATGTATTGACGAAGTACAAAGTTAGTCACGAATACTATGTTGGCGGCGATGGTGGGCATGATTGGGGCACGTGGCGACACCTGCTGTATGCAAAATTCCTGCCGGGCCTTTGGCGCAGCAAATAACACTTTCTGCAACTTCCTTTGGCGCGATACCTTGCCTGCTGCAATTTTTTTGTTGGAATCCTCCCCTTATTTCGGATACTTTAATGGCGAATTGGATTTCCCCCATCGGAAAGATGCTGGATTGGAAAGTATGCGTTCATTAAGGTTGTTTGCCTGTTGCGGTTACTGCTCTGATTAACTCCCCACCGAAGGCAAACTTACCTTTTTCAAAACAAGAAAGAAATTTGATAGGCGTTTTCCAGCGCGCCAGAAGTATTTTACGAAATTTTCTTATGAATGGTATTGATCCTCACTCACAAGGATTTGATAAAGAACAGCCGACCAGTACCCCATTTCGGTTTCACCAGGCGGGAAGAAAAAAAACTGTCTTCTTCAAACGGTGGGGAAGTGCTGTCAGGCAAAGCCCGCCATTGCTGGTGGTCGTAGTTATCGGGATACTTGTTTTATTTGGCTGGTACTTTTTCTCGTCCGGGACCGAAATAAACCTAAACCCTGTTTTGATTTCCCAAGTGCAATCACCGCCTTCAGGGACACCTTCTCCCACGCAGGTGGCTGCTGCTGTCGCTTCAACTCCTACGCCGACAGCAACAAAAGCCAGCACTCCAACTCCTACGCCAGTGCAACCTACGCCAGTTGCAACGCCGCAGCCGACGCCACAATTCACTCCCACCCCTGTTGTGCAACGCGCTAATGTTACCGCTCCGGCTATTCAGGAAACGGGACGCTTTACGTTGCAGATAGGTGCGTATCAGGATCGGGCTGAAGCCGACAGCCATTTTGCCAGAATAAAAGGTTTAGGGCTGCCAGTACGAATGAGTAGTGTAACTTTGCCCGGTAAAGGCTTATGGCATCGCCTTCAAATCGGACGCTTTGAGACACGGGATGCCGCCACACGGCTCGGTCAGCAACTACAATCACAAAAATCCATAACAGGTTTTATGGTGACAGCTTACGCTCCGCCCAATTCATAGCAAACAGATCGCTGTGTCTTTGATGGCGGAACGTTCAGCGCGCTTCCTTCTGGGCCTGGCTTTCAAGTTCGCGTTGTAATGCATCCAGGCGATTATTCAATTCATCTACACGCGATTGTTCTAACTGTATCTGATTGGTCAGCCGATACTCTTGTGCGCGTAAATCCTGAATGGACTGGAAGGCATTATTGACCTTGAGCTTGAGTTGTTCGATGGCGTACTCAAGGCCGGCGCGTTGAATGGGATCAATCGTTCGTTGCAATCGTTCTTCCAGCGTTTTGCGGATCAAACGCTGCTCTTCTGAGTCTTCGCTGAGTTTCTTGATGGACGCTTTTGTTTCTTCAATCCGAGTCGTGAGTGCCTTGACGGATTCCACCTGGAGCCGCAGACGATTCATCGTAATTTCCGCATTGAAGCTGTAAAGATTGGAGCGCGGAATACTGGCACGAATTTGTTTCACTTCCCGCAAAATCGCCTGCATCGGATTTGGATCATCTGCTGTGCCGGGGACAGAAGGCAGAGTCACGGGGCGCGGCGTTTGTTGCGCCAAGCCGAACAAGATGAACCCAAACAAACAACAAATGAACGTGGCTTTCAAGCTGAGCATGAGTGTCCTCCAAAATTAAGTTGTGCAAGATAGAACTGAAGATTGGTCGGACTCTCACACGCTCAGCTTGGCCCATCGTTCGATTAAATTTGTGCCAGAACCTTATCCAGAAATTCGCGATTCGCTTTGGCGTTCGCGGTCGTTTCAGCCGCAGTTTGCCCAATCGTACAGCATTCCACCATCACCGGGCCTTTGAATCCACCGGCTTTGAGTGCGGCAAAGACCGCCTTAAAATCCACTTTGCCCGTGCCGAATTGAATCATCACATCGCCTTTGACTGACCCGCAATCCTTGGCGCAGAAGCCCGTGACGTATTGCACGATGGGCTTCAATTCTTCGACCGGGTCTTTGCCGGTGTAGTGGATGATGTTGCCCGCGTCATACCAGATTTTGAAATTTGGATGATTGACTTTCTTGATCGCCGCGACAATTTCATCGGATGCACCACTGGCACCGCCGTGTGGTTTCATGACGAGCTTGAGTTTCCGTTCTTTGGAATATGCCGCAGCATCGGACATCAACTTGAAGTAATTGTCGTATTGCGCCGGACTGTCCACGCCAAACGTCAGCAGATATTCAAGCTTGAGAAATTGCGCGTTATCAATTTGCTTGCGCAGTTCTTTTTGTGCGACCTCGAACGGTTGATCGGCGCGCACGCGCAGCGCTGTCATGTTGGCCTTTAATCCCCGGTCAGCGATTTTCTGTTTCAGCGCCGCCAGATATTCCGGCGTCGCCGCTGCGCCCGTGAAAGGGTCTTGTCTGGTAGCGGTAAGCAGTCCTGTATATTTATAGCCAGCGGCCTTGATTCCATCCAGACATTCGTCATAACTCCATTTCGTCCACGGGCGATTGAAGCATCCAACGGGCCATTTGACGGCAGCTTCGGTTGTTTGTGTGAGCGTCATTCCTACGGTAGCGAGGGTTGTAGTGTGAATAAATTGTCTTCGGTTCATAAAGATTAGAGTTTGAGAGAGAAGTGATGACAAACGATGTCCATCCGTTTGCGCAAATAAAAGCGGTGTGCGCCAAAGCGATGCACGCCAGAGTCCAAATTCAGATAATCGCATCCTTCCGTTTTGGCATACGCCGCCAACCAATCCAGCATCGCGTCGCCGTAGCCTTTTGAGCGGTCTGCGGCGTTCGTGACCAGATCATCAACGTACATGAATCGTCCGCGAGCAAACATCTCAAAAATCCGAAACCCGCCCAACGCTTTGACTTCGCCCGCGTCTTCCACGTAGGCAAGTTTGTAGCCTTCTGTTTGCATGCGACGAACTTGAGCCAGGAAGTCATCGGCAATCAAATGTTCGCGTAATTGCTTCATCACAGGAAAACATCGCACGATTTCCTGATCTGTTTCTGCCAGTTTAATATTCATTTTTTTGTGATGTTCAATTCATTTATCAAGATGTTTTTGATCTCGACAGCCTGGTTGTATTGCAGTACAACGTCTGTCAGCAAGTTGCTGTTTGGCAAGCGCGCACATTATAGCTTTCGCTGGTATTTGTGAGGAGTGTAAACGATGCTTACCGTGATTTTATCTGTCACTTTCTTATTCGGTTCCGTGTTCATGCAGGGCACGAGAAAAGATATTGATCCCAAAATGATTCCCCAAAGTGGGGCGACGACCAAAGAGTTTATTCCCAAAGGTTGGAAATTACAGGATGAGCAAGCCGGAGATTTGAATGGAGATGGATTGCCGGATGCCGTGTTACAGCTGATTCAGGATTTACCTAACCCGAAGGACGAGTTCTTGGAACGTTCGCGTGCTTTATTGGTCTTATTCAAAACATCAGATGGCAAATATATGCGTGCAGCCGTCGCGGCAAAAGTGTTGATGTGTGCTGGGTGTGGCGGGATGCTGGGAGGCACTGGCGATAGTCCTGCGGCAGATGTGAAGATCGAAAAAGGCGTGCTGATCGTATCGCAGCTTTCAGGTGCCCGCGAAGCAACCGATTTGCTACAGCGCTTCCGCTACAATCCGCAAACAAAACAATTCCTGCTCATCGGTCAGGACATCAACAGCTATGACCGATTGGTAGGCAATAGCGAGGTCGTGAGTACAAATTTTCTGACCGGGAAACAAATCACTGAGCGGCGGAAGCTGGATAAAAAAGGCGAGAAAGAGTTGCTGATTTCTAAAACATCCAAAACCGTTCCCAAGCTCGCCAAAACTATTGAGCAGGTGGATTACGAGCAGTAACCCGCACCAGAATCCAATCGTGCTGATCGTGAATCGGTTGTACCAGCATCGTTTCTTCCAAGCCTTTGACCCAGCGTTTAGGCGATAAAACCAAAAGACTTTTGTCCGGTTGGGATGGCAGCAACGCCGCGATTTCTTGCGACTTCATATATGTTTGTGGATAAGCTCTCGCATCGCGCAATGGCAATTCTGGCGCGTAAAAATCAATGCTGAAATCGGTGTTGATAAAAAACACTAATCGCTCGCCCGGTTTGGCAACATCTTTTGCTGTGCCGGAAATTTGTGCGGTGGATTCTGTCAAAGCGTAGCCAGGCATCACGGTCAATGTCGCTGCGATGATACTTAACCCAATGCCAAACGGTAATGCGATGGTTGCCGGACGCTCATCACGCAAAAACAAATATGAAATGCTGACGAACGCTGCCAGCCCCACAACCGCTGCCAATCCCAGCACCAACAGCGGGCCAGAGTACGGAATTTTTTCAGCTCGCACGCTGAGTTCAATGCTGATTGCAAACAGCAAAACCGAAGTCAGCAGAATCAGCCACCGCCACAGCGTGCGCGGTTTGTGCTGCCACCAATGATTCAACCTCTCGCCGACTAACAGCGCAATGGCTGGAAACACGGGCAGAATGTAGCCCGTTAACTTAGACGTAGAAATCGAAAAGAATCCTACGATCACGATGACCCAGAGCCACAGAAACAGTGAGAGTCGCCGTTCTGGTTGTGTCAGCAAATCGCGCCAGCGTTTGATTGTCGTGCCAATTTCGGCCAGCAGAAACAATGACCAGGGCAGGCATCCCAAAATCGCGACGATGGTGAAAAAGTAAAACGGCTGCGGATGCTTGAATTTATTGGTCAGGAAACGCTGGAAGTGATGCGCGACGAAAAACTCCTGCCAGAATTCATTTCCGTGACGAATGAACATTGGCAGATACCAGGTCGCTATCGTCAGCAAAAAAATCCCTGCGCCAATCAGCAACAATTTTGGCTGTTTGAAAAATCCACCCAGCGTGCGTGTCAGCAATAAAAACAAAAAGATAATGGCTCCTGGCAATAGAATGCCAATTAACCCTTTGGCCAGCATCGCCAACCCCATGCCAAAACAGCAGATGTACCAAAACCAATTGTTGCCAAGGCGAAACCAGCAAAAGAATGCCAGCAGGGCGATTTCCATTGAGACTGCCAGCGGCAGATCAAATGTGGCGGCGCGGCTGAACCCAATCCAGATGCCGCTGGAAACCAATACCATCGCGCTGAGATAGCCAAAGCGCGTAGAAAACAATCGCCGCCCGAACCAGAAAAGCGCAAACACTCCAACGCTGGAAAACAGCGCTATCGGGATGCGTGCCGATTCTTCTGATACACCGAAGACAAGAAACCCTGTCGCGACTAGCCAATAAGTCAGTGCAGGTTTTTCAAACCAGTGAATCCCCGCAATTTGCGGCGTGATCCAATCGCCGCGCTCATACATTTCCCGCGCAACTTCGGTGTAGCGCGGTTCGTCCGGGCCAATCATCGGCAAATAGCCAAGTCGAAAAAAGAAACTTGCGAAGCACAAAAATGCGAGTGCGAGCAGGCAGAATTTGGGATTGAAATCAGTAGATTCGGAATGGGTAATTTGCGCCATGCAAAATTCAAGGTTACATTTAAAATCGAAAACCACAAAAAGCACAAAGTGCGCAAAAGAGCCTTTTTCTTGCTGAAAATATGCAGATCAATAATGCCTGTATTCTCTCTGTACCTTCTGTGCCATTTGCGGTGAATAACCAAAAAACTTAGGGTAACACACGATGTCTACACGAATGAAGGTCGCCGTCATCGGGACGGGACATTTGGGCCAAGCACACGCGCGAATTTATGCCTCGCTGCCGCAAGTTGAATTGGTTGCGGTTTGTGACACGAATGAAGCTGCGGGCAAAGCCATTGCCGAAAAGCACAACACTCGTTTTGTCCAGAATTACCGCGAATTGCTGGACGTGGTCGAAGCCGTCAGCGTAGCGACGCCGACGGTCAACCATCACGAAATTACCTGCGCTTGTTTGCAGGCGGGCATTCACGTCCTGGTCGAAAAGCCGATTGCGCGTACTCTTGCCGAAGCGGATGAAATGATCGCGCTGGCTGCAAGCAAGGATTTGACGTTGCAGGTTGGGCATATTGAGCGCTTCAATCCAGGCTTTGCGCTGATGCGCGAACATATCAAGCAGCCTTATTTTTTTGAGGCGCATCGTCTGGGCATCTTCACGCCGCGCTCGCTGGATATTGATGTTGTGATGGACTTAATGGTGCATGAGCTGGACATCATTGCGTCTCTGGTTCCAAGCGAAGTTGCCAAAATAGATGCCGTCGGCATTCCAATTTTGACGCCGCAAATTGATCTGGCGAATGCTCGTGTCGAATTTGCAAATGGCTGTGTGGCCAACATTACTGCCAGTCGCGTGTCAGGTGAACGAATGCGGAAATTGCGTGTGTTTCAGCCGAATGAATACTATTCGCTGGATTATGCTGATCAGCAGGTTTTGATGTGTCGCCTTGTCCCGCCCGCGCCCGGAGCCTTGCGGCCCGAAATCATCGCGCAGCCTTTGGCCGTCGTGCAGCGCGAGCCATTACTTGCCGAAATCGAAGCCTTTATTGATGCCGCACAGCATCACACCGCACCGATTGTCAGCGGGCAGGATGGCCGCCGCGCTTTGTCTTTGGCAATTGATGTGTTAGAGAAGATTCGCACGCATTCCGCACACGCAGGCATCAAATTGATCTTGAGCAATTAGCGAATAGGAGTTGGCGAGAAGATGAGTTTCGGTGTTAACCAACATCGTGCTTATTTATTCATCTTATGAAAATAAGCACGATGTTGGCACACGACATGACTATTTACGAAGCAAAAGAAAAAAGCGAAGCTGATCTTATGCGTCTGCCTAATGTGGTTGGGGTCGGCCTTGGGACGAAAGCAGGCCAGGAAGTGATCACTGTACTTGTGACAAAAAAAGTTCCGCTCACACAATTACAACCCCATGAAATTGTACCTCCTGTAATTGAAGGGTATATGACCGATGTCATCACCATCGGACAACCCCCCACGCCTTAGTAAAAATCGTCACTCAATCGTTCTGCGCTGAAATAGAGAATGCTTTTTTCGAGGTTTGAGACTTGCTGACTTGCCGTTGTTATTTCGCTCTCAAAAACGTGGTTGCGGCTCCTGGGATGCAATTGGCAATTGATTTCTGTGCACATCTCTTTTCCTGATCCTTTCCACAACCTCTTGATTTGACCTCCCTACACGCCTCTGTTAGATTGCTGCTTCGTTTCGCACGAGTTGTTGTAAATTCGGCTTTCGAGCCTTATTTCACAGGTGATTTTGCATGCAGATAAAACCGCGCGATGTGCTTTTTGTGGGAATCGTCGTCGTCGTTGTAGCTGGGTTATACTTTCTTTCGACACGCGGGCGCGTTCCGGCGTTGGCCTCGAATCCACCGGAACATCTCACCGCGAAATCGCGCGAGGATTGTTTGAAATGTCATGTGCCGGAAAAGATGAACGAAATGGAAACCGTGCGCAAACATCCGCTCAAATGGCGCGATGCCAAGATTAATTGCCTGCAATGTCACAAAGCTCCCGCCCCGCAAAACGCGCAAGCTCCACAGGTTTCTAACGATCTCAAGGCAAGTATTTCCCCATTATCTGCCCCTCATCCCAAAGCCCCTATTTCCAATCTCAAATCATCAGGTGTATGGCAAAAGCAGCAGTGAAAATTCAGACGTATAAAAATTTCATCGGTGGCCGCTGGGTCAAGCCCGCAAATGGCCAAATGATGGACAACCTCAACCCGGCAAATACACGCGAAGTCGTAGGGCGTTTTCCAGCTTCGACGGCGGCAGATGTTGACGCGGCTATCAGCGCAGCGCAGGAAGCCTTGCCACGCTGGAAAGCTGTGCCCGCACCAAAACGCGCCGAAATCCTGTATCGCGCGGGCGAAATCCTGATGCAGCGCAAAGAAAAGTTTGCACAGGATATGACGCGCGAAATGGGCAAAGTCTTGAAAGAAGCGCGCGGCGATGTGCAGGAAGCCATTGACATGACTTTCTATACAGCAGGGGAGGGAAGACGCCTGCACGGCTACACAACGCCGTCCGAAATGCCGAACAAATTTGCGATGTGTGTGCGGCAACCGATTGGTTTGTGCTCGCTGATTACGCCGTGGAATTTCCCAATGGCAATTCCGTCGTGGAAGATGATGCCTGCCCTGATTTGCGGCAACACACTGGTCATTAAGCCTGCCGAAGATACGCCGCTTTCGACGATCAATTTGGTCAAAGTGCTGGAAGAAGCTGGCTTGCCTCCGGGCGTCGTGAACATTGTTTGCGGCACTGGCCCTGAAGCGGGCGCGCCGCTGACTTCGCACGATGCCGTACGTCTGGTTTCATTCACCGGTTCGACAGCAACCGGAACCGCTGTTGCCGAGACTGCCGCACGCGCAGGCAAGATTTGCTCGCTCGAAATGGGCGGCAAAAACGTGATTATGATTATGGAAGATGCTGATCTTGACCTGGCGGCAGAAGGCGCAATTTGGGGCGCATTCGGCACGTCGGGCCAGCGTTGCACGGCCTCTTCGCGGTTAGTTGTTCATAAAAAAGTCTACAAAAAATTCGTTGAGAAATTGACCGAACGCGCGAAAACATTGCGTGTCGGCAATGGTCTGGATGAAAAGATTGACGTTGGCCCGGTCATCAATCAAAAAGCCGTGGACAAAATTCTCGGCTACATCCTTGTTGGCAAGCACGAAGCGAAACTCCACCTCGGTGGCACTCAACTCGCCAGCGGAAATCACAAACACGGCTTTTTCATTGAGCCGACGATTTTCACGGACGTAAAACCAAACGCCCGCATTGCGCAGGAAGAAATCTTTGGCCCGGTCGTCAGCGTCATCCCGTGCGGCGGACTCGACGAAGCGATTGAAATTGGCAACAGCGTGAAATACGGCTTGTCATCTTCGATTTATACCGCCGACGTGAACCGCGCCTTTCACGCGATGGAACGAATGCACACAGGCATTTTCTACGTCAACTCCGCGACGATTGGTGCCGAAGTCCATTTGCCTTTTGGCGGCACGAAAGCCACCGGCAATGGGCACCGCGAAGGCGCAATGATTTCGTCGCTCGACATCTTTTCAGAATGGAAATCCATCTATGTGGATTACAGCGGCAAGCTGCAAAAAGCGCAGATTGACGATGTACAAGTCTAGCCCCGGCAGTTAATTCAGCCCCTGACAAATCAAACTTTCACTCGACAGCGGTGAGGAGAATCGTTTCGTTAGTACCCTTGAGCCTGGAACCGCGAAGCGCCTGGGAGCGCAGGCATCCTTGCCTGCTGTTTGCGCCGCGTGAGCGGCACAAATTTCTCGCACGGCAATAGGCTGATGGGAAAACGCTTTCCTTGTCATGGAAGCAGGTACAGATGCCTGCGCTCCCAGGCGCTTCGCGTGCCTTTAGCTAACTTGCTGTAGGAAGCTGGCTTTACGTTTTTGGTAGTGGTTTGTGGGGCTTGCCTGTATGAAAAATCAGTCTGATGATCAGTTGAGGAGTAGCTTAGAAGCATCCCAAATCAATCCTGTCGTTACAGATGCAGCGCTGAATCCAAAGCTTGAACTGAGCATCGTTGCTTGTTTGCTGATCCTGTTTTTATTTCTCTCCTTCACCAGCATGCGCCAGAAAAACGCGACCTTCGACGAAGGCACGCATATTTCGGCGGCCTACACGTACGTGGCGTACGGCGATTTTCGGCTCAATCCTGAGCATCCGCCACTCAGCAAACTATTGGCAGGATGGGCGCAGCGCGTGTTGTCTCCGAAAGTGGAATTGACCGACGCCGCGTGGGAAAGGGCGGATCAATGGGAGTTTGGCGCAAAGTATTTGTATGCGTGGAATGATGCGGATCGGCTGATTTTTGCGGCTCGCACGCCGGGTGTGATTCTGGCGGCATTGTTTGGCTTGCTGCTTTACTTTGCCGCGCGCGGGCTTTATGGCTGGAAAGCCGGATGCTTGGCGCTGGCGCTTTGGGTGTTTAGCCCGGATGTGTTGGCGCACGCACAATTGGTGACGACGGATTTGCCTGTTGCGGGATTTTTGTTTTTTGCCGTGTGGCGTTATTTCCAGGCGTTGCGAAAGCTGACGATGGTGAATGTTCTATGGTTAGGATTGGCTGTCGGATTGTGTCTGGTCGCAAAGTTTTCGGGCGTACTGATCTTTCCGATGCTGATGCTGGTGGGTGCGAGTTTCGTGTTTTCAGATAGTCACAGCCTGCTGTTGCTGAAAGGTAAAGAGGTCGCGCACATGTTGTCTGGACGCAAAGACAAGGCGCTGGCTGCGTTTGGTCTCATTGTTGCTGCCGGACTCATGAGTCTGGTTGTGATTTGGGCGAGCTATGGATTTCACTCGCGGCTCAGCCCTTCAGATGCAATTTCCAATCGCATAGATTGGCAGCATTATTGGGCTAAAGAAACGTTGACGACGGGCTTGCTGAAAGTGTCACATTCGCTACACCTCGTGCCTGAAGCGTATACCTACGGCTTTTTGGTGATGCTGGCATCGGCGGAAAAACGACCTTCGTTTTTGATGGGGGAATATTCGGCGACGGGTTGGTGGTACTACTTTCTGATTACGTTTTTTGTGAAAACGCCAATCCCATTGATTTTGCTGATTGGATTGGGTTTTGCATTGTTGCAAAAATACGGGGCAGGCTTGGCGGCAGAGGCGATGTTGCTGCTGCCCGCCGGACTTTACTGGTTGGTCGCATTGACTGCCAGCATCAACATTGGGCACCGGCATTTGTTGCCGATCTATCCATTTTTGATTGTGTTTGCCGCCAAGATCGCGCGCGATTTTTCCTGGCCAAAACCAAGCGGGCGGACGATCTTTTGCGGCTTGCTGGTGGCTTGGAACTTGGTTGCTACGCTGCTGATCTATCCGCATTTTCTGAGCTATTTCAACGAAATGGCGGGCGGGCCGAAGCGTGGATATGAACTGCTGACAGATTCCAACATTGATTGGGGGCAGGACTTGAAAGCGTTGGCCGCGTATCGGCAGTCGCACCCTGAAGGCGAGTTGTATTTATCGTACTTTGGCACCGCGTCGCCACAATACTATGGACTGAAGGCCGAGATGCTACCCGGATTTACAATGCCGCTGTCGCTACAGGCGCGGGAAGGGAAGTTTATTCCGTTCAATCAAATTCCTTCCGGCGCGATGGTGGCAATTAGCGTGACGAATTTGACCGGGCCTTACATCTACACCGCTCGTGTGCCGGGCACGGAAGAATTTTTACGACGCTTGCAGAAACTGGAACCAATTGCGCGCATCGGCTATTCCATAAATCTTTATCGCTTGCCATAAACAACAGGAGAACCTATGTCAAAAAACATGAAAATCATCCTCATCATCTTGGGATGTCTTGTGCTGGTTTGCTCCGGCGTCGTTGGGGCTGGCATTTACTGGTACACAACCAGCGGCAAGCAAATGATGGAGCAGCTGTCGCAAGGCGTAAAACAATCGGTTGAGGATGGCGGGAATTTTGGGAGCGGGAAGGAAGATACGGCCTGTTTGAAAGAAGCCATGAATCGTTTGCAGAAAGATAATTCAATGCAAAGCATGGTCTCCGTCAATATGTTTTTGGCGGGGTGCTTAGGCAAAAGCAAACAGACGCCCGGTTTTTGTGCTGGGGTGCCATCACGTGGAGATTTCACTCGCACTTCAACGTGGGCAACGCAAAAGTGCAAGGAAATGGGCGTGCCAACACAGGGCTGTGGGCAATTGATGGGCGTTGTGCAGGCGCATTGTGATTCTCGGAATGAGTCCAGCGAGCCAAAGTAAACGCATCGTCGTAAAAAACGGGGCAAGGATGGAATCACTTCTTCCCTTGCCCCACAGTCATTACTACTTTTGCCGCAATCCAAAAAATCAGTTTGTTGCCTGACAGCTAAGTGCTGTCACACTGGCAAACCAAGCAAAATGTTCATCAGCCCCGCTGGTGGCAGCAACGTCTACATTTCCATCTCCATTAACATCGTACGCGCCAATTAACGAAGTGACCTGCTCCTGTCCGATGGGTTGTGGTGAAGTAAAATCGCCATTTTCATTGCGGAGCAGCAGGTAAATGACTCCCGCGCTGTCTCTGGTCAATAAATCTGTTCGCTGATCCTGATTCACATCTATGGTTCGCACTTCAGCGAAGGACATCGCAAGGCCAGCTTCGCGCACAGTGAAATAGCCTTGTGGGTCTGTGGTATAGAGGAGCACACGACCTTGATTCGTTAGAACAGCCAGATCAGGACCATCGTTGACGGTGAGAATACCTTCAACCAAAGTGCCGTCAAAATATCCGACTGAAGCCGAAATCGGAACTTCTCCCACCGCATAAGCCCCAGCTGCGGTTGGCGTGTAAGCAAAATCACCCCAATTGCCATCCCCCCGGCTGAGGAAGGTAACTGCGCCTCCGGCAATGTCTACGGCAAGGATGTCTGACATGCCGTCTTTGTTGAAATCCACTGCCGCCAATGCAGCATAAAAGCCACGCATCACGGGTGTGCCGCGAAAGCTGAAATACCCATAGGCATCGGACGTTAACAAATGCACGGCCCCACTTGTTGTTGCAACGACGATGTCAGGCCATTTATTCGCGACAAAATTCCCCTCCACATAATCACCGTCAAAATATCCCACTGCCATTGCCGCCGGACGATAAATGCCATGGATGTAATCACTGACAACGGGATCGCTAAAGCCATTCTCCGTTTTGAAACGAATGCTGGGGACGCCGTCACTATCCAAGGTTATCAGGTCGGCTTTCCCGTCCTGATTGAAATCCGCCATGCTTGAACGTGCCGCTCCGACAACGACCGCTTCATTTTGCGCTGAGCCAAAGCTGGGAGGACAATTGGAACCAGGCTCAGCAGCCAAAACGCCAAAAGATAAAAGCGAAAGACTCAACGCAGACAGCAATAATGTGGACATCTTTTTCACCATAAAAATCCTCCGAAAATATACGTTGTGAGGAGAGAGGCAACTTCACCGGTCACCAGTTGGAAACGATGAAATGACCTTTTGAAAAGAGGACACACCTTTCCTCACCGATAAATTTTGGCTCAACAAAATCAATCGCAAAGGGGGCAAATGCGGATAAAAAATGTGTTTGAAGACTCGAAAATTAGTTGTTGCTCGACGGCGGCAATGTACAAAAGCACCCAATGGGAGTCAATAAAATCTTAGCGCTGTCATTAAATCACTAGACTCAATGCAACAAACCATCGAAAAGCGTGTAAAATGCCGCTTCGTTCTAAAATTTCAAGCAGAAAGATTCACGAAATGATTATCGGGCTACCAAAAGAAATCAAAGACAAAGAATCGCGTGTAGGGCTAACTCCTGCCGGAGTGAAAACGTTGCACGATGCCGGACATACGATCCTGGTTGAAAAAGATGCGGGCGAGGGCAGCGGCATTCCTGATGCTCAATATCAAGGCGCGATGGGGGAAATCGTTGCTTCCGCCGCCGAAATCTGGGAACGCGCGGACATGATTGTCAAAGTCAAAGAACCCGTCGGGCCGGAATATCAGCGCATGCGCGAAGGCCAGTTGTTATTTACTTATCTTCACCTCGCGCCCGATCCGCATTTGACGCAGGTCATGCTGGAGCGCAAGGTCATCGGCGTGGCGTATGAAACCATCACCAACGACGAAGGCCACCTGCCGCTGCTTGGCCCGATGTCCGAAGTCGCAGGTCGTATGTCGGTGCAAATCGGGGCGCATTATTTACAAAAATCCGAAGGCGGACGCGGCGTGTTGATGGGCGGCGTGCCAGGCGTGTTGCCCGCGAAAACTGTAGTAATCGGTGGTGGTGTCGTGGGCGTGAACGCACTGAAAATGGCTGTGGGCCTGGGCGCAAACGTTCATGTGCTGGATAGAAATCTGGATCGCCTGCGGTATTTGGATGACATCTTCGGAGCGAAGATTCGCACACTTGCCTCGAATCCCTATACCGTGCAGGAAGCAATTGCCAATGCAGACTTAGTCATCGGCGGTGTGTTGATCCCCGGCGCATCGGCTCCAAAATTAGTCACGCGCGATATGCTCAAAACGATGCACAAAGGTGCGGTGATCGTAGACGTAGCCGTAGATCAAGGCGGCTGCATCGAAACCACGCGCCCGACCACGCATAGCGAGCCGACCTATTACGTGGATGACGTATTGCATTATTGCGTGACAAACATGCCCGGTGCTGTCCCGCGCACTTCTACCTTTGCGTTGACCAATGCCACGTTGCCGTATGCCTTGAAACTGGCGAATAAAGGCTTCAAGGACGCGATTGCGAAAGATACGAATTTGCAAAACGGCGTGAATACTTATCAAGGCAAAATCACGTACGCTGCGGTTGCTGAATCGCAGGGCTTGGAGCACACGCCGATTACAGAATTGATTTGATAAATGGCTAAAGGCATCAAAATTATCGGCATCGAACCGGATTCGCTTGCCGCTGAACTGGATTTGGAAATCGGGGATCGTGTTTGGACGATCAACGGCAAGCGGGTTCGTGATGCGCTGGATTTCAAGTTTCTCACCGCAGGCGAAGACGAATTGACGGTGGAAGTCGTCAAGGCTGACGGCGAAGAGTGGGAGATCGAAGTCGAGAAAGATGAATCCGAACCCTGGGGTATTGATTTCGAGCCGATGATGCCGCGTCAATGTGGCAACGATTGCATCTTCTGTTTCATCCAGCAAAATCCGGCAGGCTCGCGTCAATCGCTTTGGGTACGCGACGAAGACGTTCGGTTTTCGTTTATGTACGGAAACTACTCGACGCTGACCACGCTCGGCAAAAACGAAATTGCACGCGTCATCGAACAAAAACTCAGCCCGCAATACGTTTCCGTTCACACTACAGATTTGGATTTGCGTTCGTACATGCTCGGCAATGAAAAGCGCATTGATGTGCTGGCACAGATCAAGCATTTCATAGACAACGGCATCGAAGTTCACGCGCAGGTGGTGCTGTGTCCGACGATCAATGACGGACAATATCTGGTGAAAACGATTTACGATTTGGCGGCCTTGCATCCGGGCTTGGTTTCGACGGCGATTGTGCCGCTTGGCATTACGGATGGGCATAAATATCGTGATCGGCTGACGCCTGTGACGGACGAATATTGCGGCGAAATCATTGATCTGGTCACGCCAATTCAAAACGATTTGCGCAAGAAAATCGGTACGGCGTTCGCTTTTCTCGGCGATGAGTTTTACATCCGCGCGGGCCGCCCGATTCCGCCGCGTTCGCACTACCGGATCATTCGCGGTCACGAGGCCGAAGACGCTTCGTATCCGCAAATCGAAGACGGCGTCGGGATGGTGCGGCAGTTTTTTGAAGAGCACGCCAAACGGATGAAGCAACTGGAAAAGAAACGCGCGCGCGGTGAATTCAGCGAAAAAGATGCGAAAGCGATTTACGGGACAATTGCGACGGGCGAAATTTTCTTCCCCATCCTGAAACAGGCCTGCGATGAAATGAACGACCGCTTTGGCACGCGGCTCAAAGCCGTTGCTGTCGAAAACACGTTCTTTGGCAAAGGTGTGACCGTAGCGGGATTGTTGACCGGGCGCGATTTCGTGAAAGCTGCGACCAATTTTGAAGGCAAGTTTTTGCTGATCCCAAAAGATTGCTGGCGCGACAGCGATCAGAGGTTTCTCGACGACATGACGATTGGCGAATTGGAAGTAACGATTGGCTGGCGCGTAGCCAAAAGCTGGAATGAAATTTTGGATTTACCCGAACCAAAACACGAAAAAGAATTCCGTGTGCTGTCACACGATTATGGACAGGTGACAGCTATATCGGCGTAATGAGTATTAGCCGCAGCTTCGCACAGATTTACACAGATGGAGGAAAAAGAATCTGTGCCAATCTGTGTTAATCTGTGGCTTTATTTATGCAAGAACTCAACACCATTAATCAGGCACAACTCATCGAAATGTACGAAGCGCGCGATGCGCTGGTGAATCGGATCAACCCTGAAATCAATAGTGTGATTGATCTGGATCGGTTTCTACAGGCAACGGTTAACGAATTAGGGCGACAGTTAGGCGTAGATCGTTGCACAGTCATTACGCCTGCGAAAGAAGGCGGGTTTGTCGTCAGCTATGAGTATCGTGCCAGCGAAGACCTCAAAGCCGGCGCGGGATTTCATATCCCGAATTCGTTTATCCCTAAAGAAGCCATCTACCATCGGCTACCGCAGGTTCGCCATTTTGCGATTGATGACATTGCCAAATCGGATTTGCCCTTTTGGGTACGAACCACCTGCCAGTTAATCGGCACGCGCTCAGTGCTGGTCGCCCCTTTCGTCGCACGTGATGAGTTGCTGGGAGTCATCGGCTTGCATTACACCGAGCAGCCGCATCATTGGACAGAATCCGAAATCAAAATGGTGGAGTGGCTGGCAGCGCAGGCTTCGATTGCCATGCAGTACACGCAGCTTTATTCCGAGAAGGAAAAAGAAATTGCGCTGACGAAGCTGATGCTGGAAATTTCCAACGACATCAACACGCGCAGTGACTTCAATGAAATCAAGGATTTTGTGATTGATAAGGCGCTGGAATTACTGAGCGCCGATTACGGTTGCATCGCAATTCTCGACACCGCAGGCGAGCAATTGCACTTCGACACGATTCGCGCGCGTCGTGGATTTGACGCCCGCCGCAGCATCGAAGCTCGCTTTCGTGAAGCCCGATCTTTACGCGTGCCCGATCATCCGGTCGTGCGCGAAGTGATGGAAGAAGGGACGATTCTGAAATTCGAGACGCCAAAGGATTCGCCGCTCGCCCGCTACGTTTTGCACAATATTATCAAAGGCGAATCTGCGTTGATCGCGCCCATCACCATCAAAGGAAACGTGTTTGGCATTCTCGCGCTGGTTTGGGCGAAAGAGGCCGCCAGATTTTCCAACTACGATGTGCAACTGCTCGGCGGGATTTCCAGCCAAGTCGGAATCGCATTGGAAAAGGATCGGTTGGCAGCAGAAGTTGTACGACTCAAACGAGAGCTGAATGATGTCCGCTCGAATGAACGCATCATTGGTTCAGCGCCAAAGCTGCGACGGGCAATTGAGATGGCTTTGTCTGTGGCGGATAGCAGCACGACTGTTCTGATTCAAGGCGAATCGGGCACGGGCAAAGAATTGATTGCCAGCTTGATTCAATTCAATTCGCGGCGTGTCTCAAAGCCATTTGTGAAAATTAATTGCGGCGCGATTCCGGCCTCGTTGCTGGAATCAGAGTTGTTTGGGCACGAACGTGGTGCTTTCACCGATGCGCGTGCTCGGAGGATGGGGAAGTTCGAGGAAGCGAATGCCGGAACGCTGTTTTTGGACGAAATCGGCGAGATGAGCTTAGCGGCGCAGGTGAGCTTACTTCGCGTTTTACAAGATGGCGAATTCACGCGTGTTGGCGGAAATGAAGTCATCAAAACCGATGTGCGCGTCATTGCCGCGACCAACAAA
>JAFDVL010000094.1 GCA_018268995.1 Acidobacteriota bacterium
TAGCATCCAGCATCCAGCATCCAGTATCTACCATGTCAAAACTACGAGTCGGTGTCATTTTCGGTGGACGTTCAGGTGAGCACGAAGTTTCATTACGTTCTGCTGAATCCGTTATCAATGCGCTTGATAAAAACAAATACGAAGTCATTCCCATTGCCATCACCCCGCAAGGCAAATGGCTCGCGTCGAGCGAAGCTACTAATTTATTGCCAAGCTCCGTCATCGCTACCGCTGATCAAAGTGTCGCGATTCTGGGCGATCCGACCAAACGCGGCCTCGAACGCATTTCCTCCGACGGCGAACAAGTGCGCGATCAACTGGATGTCATCATTCCCATCCTGCACGGCACATACGGCGAAGACGGTACGATTCAAGGGCTGTTTGAGATGGCCGACATTCCGTACGTTGGCTGTGGCGTGCTTGCTTCGGCGTGCGGGATGGACAAGGTGATTATGAAGCGGCTCTTTCACGAAGCCGGTTTGCCCATCGTCGAATACACGCACTTCCTGCGCACGCAGTGGGAAAAAGACCCCGCGAAAATTGAAGCTGAAGTCATCGCCAAACTTGGTTTCCCCTGCTTCGTCAAGCCCGCGAATTTAGGTTCTTCCGTCGGCATTTCCAAAGCCGATGACGCGAACGAATTGAAATCCGCCATCGCACTTGCCGCCAAATTCGACCGCAAGATCATCGTCGAACGCGGCGTCAATGCGCGCGAAATCGAAGTCAGTGTTTTGGGCAACGACGAACCGATTGCGAGCTTGCCGGGCGAAATCGCGACGACCGAACAGGCGGAGTTTTACGATTACAAAGCGAAATACATTGATCCGAACGGCGCAACGCTGATGATCCCGGCACCGCTCTCCGACGAGCAAATCACCGAAATTCAAACCCTCGCCATTCGCGCTTTCCAGGCGATTGACGGCTCCGGTTTAGCGCGCGCCGATTTCTTCCTCGAACGCGGCACGAACAAATTGTACGTTAACGAACTGAACACGCTGCCCGGTTTCACTTCGATCAGTATGTATCCGAAGATGTGGGAAGCGAGCGGCTTGCCCTATTCACAATTGCTGGATCGCCTGATTGAATTGGCGTTCGAGCGTCACCGCGAGAAATCCCGCAATCAAACCAGCTATGAATGAAAAGCATGGAGTACAAACTTTAGTTTGGCTTTACCGCTCAAAAGAAAAGGCCAAGCTGAAGCTTGTACTCCATGCTTTTCATTCAGGATCACTCCCGTGCCTGCCATTGCAACACCACAATAGAACCATCCGCTACATCGGCTTGCCTTGCCATTTCAGGTGAGCGGTATTTTACGCGAACTTACTTCCGCCGAAAATCCAACTCCGTGAAATCAAAATCCGGGTTCGGACAATCAACCTTCATCTCGTCCAATTGTCCGTTCGCCTTCAACGTAAACGTCACATAGCCTTTCGGGAACGCATAGCGCACGCTGTCGCGCCATTTGACGCGGAAGGTGTCGTAGTGCCAATGCTCCAAATCGCCAATGAAATTGGGCGCGGGAACGAGTTGCAACACGAGTTTGCCGTTTTCTTCGGTGATCTTCGCCTCGCCGTACAATTGGCTCGAATAGGTTCCGGCGTATTTGGATTGTTCCAGCGAAGGCTTCGTGCCTTTGACCTGCGCAGCTTCGGCTTTGGCTTCTTCGGTTTTTCCTGCGGCTTGTGCTTTGCTCACGCGATCAAGCATTTCAGCGCTCCAGTCGCGTTTCGGCACGCCTAAAAACACATCAAAGACTTTGTTCACCATCCACGAAGGCAAGCCGGTTTCGCTGTTCGTCAGGATTACAACGCCGAGGTTTTCTTCGGGCATCAGCGCAGTCTGCGAAATCATTCCGGTCATGCCGCCGCCGTGCGAAACGACTTTGCGGCCTTGATAATCCGCGAGCCCCCAGCCCATTCCGTACGCCGAAAAATGGCGCGTTGGATTGAATTTTTCAGCAGCAGGCGAAATGAAGTTGAAGATGTTCGGCTGCCACATCTGATGAGATTGCGGGGCGCTGAAAAACTGCTTGCCGTTGTACGTGCCGCGACCGAGTTGCAAGCGCATCCATTGTGCAAGTTCTGCAACGCACGAATTCAGCACTGCGGCTCCGCCACAATTGTCAATCACGTCATAGCGCACGACCGTGTTGTTTTCTTCACCATGCTTCACGACGTGTGGCGAAGCCCAGTTTTCATTGGGCTTGCGCAATGTCACGCTGGTGTTCGTCGTTGTCATTCCTAATGGCACGAGGAATTTTTCTTTGACCAGTTCGTCCCAGCTTTTGCCTGCAACTTTCGCTGCGATCTCGCCTGCGAGCAAGAACATAATATTTTGGTAGCCGTAGGCGCTGCGAAAGCTCGTGACAGGCTTGATGAAACGCGCGCGGCGAATGACTTCGGCGCGGCTGTGGTTCGTGTCGTACCACAACAAATCGCCGCTGAACGTGGCTAGTCCGCTGCGATGCGAAACCAGATCGCGGATCGTCATTTCGCGTGTGACATACGCGTCGTACAACTCAAATTCCGGCCAATACTTCGTGACCTTGTCGTCCCATTTCAATTTGCCTTCGTCCACCAGAGTCGCCAGCAGAGCAGTCGTAAAGGCTTTAGTATTAGACGCAATTGCAAACAACGTTTTTTCATTTACAGATTCTGGTTTGCCCAATTCGCGTACACCGTAGCCTTTAGCCCAAATTACCTGATCGTCTTTGACAATCGCCATCGCCAGGCCGGGGATTTTCCAATCCTGCCGCGCTTTCTCGACATACGCGTCCACCTCGGCCAGCTGTGTGTCATATTTGTTTTGCGCGAAAGTAGCGGTGGTAAGCAATAAAAGCAGGGCAACGAGTAATTGTAATTTTGATACTTGATGACGCATGGGTAATTTCTCCTTAGAAGGCTACAAAATACCTTGATGATTATCGCGAATCAAACTACAACATTCATCTTATCGTCTGACTCGCACGGCTTGCAGTGGCAGGCGGTATTTGTTTGCACTACGAGTTTATTCAATAAGAAGTAATTAAAGGAGAGCAAAATATGAATTGCCAAAATTGTGGCGCTGAATTAGTGCCAAACTCTCAGTTCTGCACGCGTTGCGGCGCAAGGGCGATGGCTCCTGTCGGAGCCGTTCCCACTGGTGGGATTAATCCTGGCAGTGGGATCAACATTGATGCCGACGCGCAAGGCTCAGGCTTTGGCTATCGTTTCGAGGTTTTACATCAGCCCGCATTTTCTCTCGCGGTCATTCATCTGGACGCGGAACGATCAATTTGCGCAGAGGCTGGCGCGATGGTTTCGATGTCGGCGAATGTGGAACTGCAATCTCAGATGAAAGGCGGTTTGTTCGGAGCCTTGAAGCGTGCCGTCGGCGGCGAATCTGCGTTTGTTTCAACCTTCACGGCTCGCGGCGGGCCTGGTGAAGTGACCTTTGCGCCCGGTGCGCCCGGCGACATTGCTGCCATCGAGATGCGCAATCAGGCGTTCTTTGTGCAATCGAGTTCGTATCTGGCGGGAGATGCGGGATTAAATGTAGATACGCGCTGGGGCGGGGCGAAATCGTTTTTCGGCGGCGAAGGCTTGTTTGTTTTGCAAATAACTGGCTCCGGCCTGTTGTTGGTTTCTTCATTCGGTGCCATTCATCGCAAACGTTTAGCGCCCGGTGAGCGCTATGTTGTGGATACGGGGCATCTTGTCGCGTGGGAGGGAACAACGCAATATACCCTGCGCAAAGCCGCTGCGGGATTTTTCCGTAGTTTTGTGAGCGGTGAAGGAATCGTTGCCGAATTTATGGGGCCGGGCGAGATTTTGATTCAGACGCGGAATTTAGCTGCGCTGGCAGGATTGTTGCGACCTTTTTTCCCCAATCAGTCGGGGGGAAATAGCGGCTTCAATATCAATTTGGGCGGCGAGTAAGTTTGAGTTTTTGAATTACAAATGGAGCGCAAGTTTCCTGTTTGCCTATTGCTTGAAATCGCAGGCACAAACAAAGGTTTGCGCTCCATTTTTTATGCGCTATACGCAGCATTTCCATTCACGATGGTGGCAGCTACTGAGAAATCAGCGTTGAGAACAGCAATATCCGCGTCCTTGCCAACTTCAATCGAGCCTTTGTGTTTTGCTACCCCGCAACGTTTGGCAGGCATCATTGCTGCCATATAGGCAATGTCCACCAGATTCATTCCTGTAAATGCCACGGCGTTTCTGACGGCGTGATTCATGGTTAAGACTGATCCCGCAATCGTGGTTCCATCCATCAGCGTACAAAGTGCGCCTTTTACTTCCACCTGAAATTTGCCCAACTGATAAAGACCGTCGCCGCAGCCTTGCGCAGTGGTTGCGTCGGTAATCAATGCGATTCCCTCGCGTCCTTTGTTTCGTGTGGCAAGCCGTGCCATTTGGGGATTCACGTGTACTCCATCCAGAATCAGTTCTGCGCAGATGCCTGGTTCGTTTAAGCAACAGGCCGCCAGTCCCGGTTTGCGATGATGAACCCCAGACATAGCATTGAAAAGATGTGTGGCGTAAGTTGCGCCTGCCTCAATTGCCGCCAGCGCGGTGTCATAATCGCATTCAGAATGTCCGAGCGAGGCGACAATCTTGTGTGCTTTCAATCGCCGAATCATTTCCAGGCTACCGGGAAGTTCCGGGGCCAGCGTCATGACTTTAATTTGACCATCGGCGGCGGCAAGTAGTTCGTCTAATTCATCGAAATTCGGCTCACGAATACCTTCGTCAGGCTGTGCGCCTTTAAACTTGATGTTGATGTATGGCCCTTCCAGATGAAGTCCCAAAATCTGGGACGTTGGCGCTGTGGTGTTTTGTGCTTTGCGTGTTTCTTCAATGGCGAACAGGATTTCTTCGTGACGAGCGGCAATTGTGGTCGGGAGCCACGCCGTAGTGCCATAGCGCACCATGTTTTTCCCCGCTCGTTGAATCCCTGCCGCGCCACTGATCATCACGTCATCTCCGCCGCTGCCATGAACGTGGGTATCAATAAAACCGGGGAAGACATATTTACCTGTCGCATCCATGATTTGTGAACCCGGTTCTGGATTAGCATTTTTGCCAGGGCCGACAAAGGTTATTTTCTCCTCCTCACAAAGCACTGTAGCGTCTGGGATGAGTTCGTTTTCTGTGATAACTGTACCGCCACAGATGGCGATTCGTTGGGTCATAAAAGCTCCTATAAATAATGATATGCGCCATCATGCCAGACTTGCCAAGGTTCTGGCTATGGTTTGGTGCTGCTTGAATTGGCGAGATTAAAATCGGTCAAGCTGAAAGAATTCACTTTTCACGGTTGGGATTGTATGCGAAGATGACTCGTCAAACTTCAGTACCTGAAATGTTTATATGTGCCCGTTTGCTACTTGAGATGCCGCCCAATTGCTAGTGCCTGTTCTCTTTGCTTCCACCTGCTTAATGTCAACTTGCTCCCCACCCATGGAAAGTTGGCGAATATCAAATAGGCCAATGCTGGGAATCCCCGTATCCCGTACATTTTTGTTCAGGTTGTCTTTCGTTCTGCGCTTTGCAGGGCCTAGTTTCAGCAATTGACTACTTACAATTGACACAACCTTATACTACCGAGGTTTTAATATGAAATGTCATCATTGTACGCGCGAAGTTAAGCTTTGGCAGACGTTTTGTCCCTATTGCGGCAGTCGCTTACAGCAAAAGTCATTTTCTACGATTACGGAAGCACCGGTTACTTTAGAGCAGGAATCGCGCCGGAAACTGTTGCGCAAAACGGTGCAATTCGCCTTGTTGGCAGTGGTGGTTATTGTGCTGGCAAGTGTGATTCGATTAAGCCCGCCGCAAGCGAATCCTTTGCCGAAAGCGGCTGCAAATCCGACGGCGACGGTTTTGCCTACATCTGCTCCTGTGCCTGAAGTGGTGGAAACTCCGGTTGCTCCAGTGGTTGTTTCCGCTCCTGTCCGACCGCCCGTTGCAAAATCTGAAACCAAACTTAAACCCATAGACTTTTTTGCGGATGTCCTTGAAATGCGCGGGGCTGCAAAAAGCGCTTCACCAAAAGTACGGAACCTTCCAGTTGATGCAAAGAAGGCGAAGCCTGTTTTGACCGTGATGGACGAAGTGTTGCCGCGAAAAGTTACTAAGCCCGTTGCCGCACCCGCACCGAATTTGCCAGAGCCGCAACCCGTGGCCTCAGCTCCGGTTGAGCCGGAAGCGAATCTTGAACTGGATGCTGGGCGGACGCTGCTTCAGCCAAATACCGGGCTGGTTTCGATCAAAAGCTATGTTCCAGCACGCATTTATATTGACGGCATTTATTCTGGCGTCACGCCTCGGAGTGTGAAATTGCTGGCTGGCGAACACAGCATCAGCTTAATGGCGGGTGGGTATCACGAATATACACGAGTTGTGAAGATTGCCGGACAACAGCAGATCGGCATTTTAGCTTCGATGAGCAAAAAATAGCTTAGCGTTGATTTTCCAGATTTCGCGTTTGCTCTTCCGTGACGCTGTAATACGCCTGATTTCCTTCGGTCAGGTTGCGATTGTTAGGGAGCGGGTTCGTGATGACGGGCAAGCGCATTGCCTGAGGCTGAGGCGATTTTTCAGTACGGTCAATGAGTTTGAGGATTTGCCGAACAATCATCACCAGCGCTCCCAATCCAAACATACAAAAGAATAGTCCAATCGGCGGCCCACCATGATAGTCCCGATAAATTAACGAGAGGAAAATGGTTCCCATGGTAATAAACATCAGCCCCAGGACGCTGATGAGTGTTGCCATCCGCAGTACCGATGACGCCGAAAGATCATTGGCCGATTTTCCCGTCGCCAGTTCATTGACGACCGAGCGTGCATATTCCACGACCAGCAAGCTTGTTCCGCAGCGCGTGCAAAACTTCTGATTTCTGGCATTCTCCGTTCCACATTCTGGGCAATACATATTGTTCTCCTGCTTGATTGGGCTTTGGTTTTCAGGCTTGATTATTAACGCCAAAGCGCTCTTGCCAACAACCTCGTTACGCCGCCCTGATTCGTGAAGTTCCGCTTTTATTTGAACCTGGCCCGCACCGTGTTTAGTGCCTGTCCATCAATGGTCACCACCACATCCACCTCGCCCTTGCCTTGTAACGTTTGCGACAGTCGAATATTGATTTGATCCAGACCGACGAACTCAGATTGTGCGCCAACAAAATCCAGGGGGAAGCTCATTCCACCGATATTCACGCTGGCATTCAATGGTTCTGTCCGCCCGCGCAACCCCGTGCCAAAGAGCAATAAAAACACGCCGTCTGTGGCAGGCTCAAGATCAATCGCGACCGAACGCCATTTGGTCGAATCTGCGGGATCACGCTCGACCATTTCCTCATACGTTGAAATGCCGTTTCGCACGCGCTGCACACGACCGGCGGCAACTCCTGCGCCACTGGCTGCTGCGGTAAAAATGCCGGGAGCAAAGCCGTCCACTTTGAGCGGGCCGGAACTTACCACCACGTCATTGAGCTTGACAAAAACCGCGCTGTAGCCAGTTGCAGTTTGGGCTGGGATCTGAAAGTTTACCTGCATCGGACCCGCATAAAATAAAGGCGCGAGCCGTTCTATGCCCTGACTATCACGGATGGTCACTGTTGTGCCGCCCAAATTTGTGGGCAGCGGCAAATTGGGAGCAGAGAACTCACCATTGGCTAATCCAGTCCCAAATGCAGAGGCAATGGATTCGCGCGCCACACTTGCTTCTTTGTCATAACTTGCGCTGGAAACCGTGCCGATTGTGCGAGGCGATGTGGTATTTGTCAGGCGATAAACGGTGCCATTATTTAAGCCGCAAACATAAATTTCGCCACCTTCATCTTCGCCAAATGCCGATAAAGATAACGTTGTGTCTTGTAGCAATAAACTTTGCCCATTTGCGAATTGCCAGATTTCGCCTGTGCAGTAATCACCATAAATATACGCGCCCTGAGCAAACGTGAAACGTGCGCCACGATACACATATCCGCCCGTAATCGAGCAGCGTCCGGCGCTGTGAGCGTATTCGAGCAATGGAGAAATCAATGGCAATGCCGTACATTCAGGTGATCCCACTGGTTTTGACGTGTTGCACCGCGTGCCTTCCCACGTAGCCCAACCGTAGTTTTTGCCTTTCTCAACGATGTGAACCCATTCTCTGGCATTTTGCCCAACATCCGCAACATAGAGTTGCCCGCTCGAGCGATCAAAAGACCAACGCCAGGGATTGCGAACGCCAACGGCAAAAATCTCGTCCCGTCCGGCAATTGTGCCTACAAACGGATTGTCTGGTGGAATGCCGTATTGCAACGCGCCTTCAGTGCGATTCACATCAATGCGCAACATTTTGCCCAGCAAATTCTCAATATTTTGCGCGCGATTGCCGGGATCATTTCCGCTGCCGCCATCGCCCATTCCGATGTACAAATACCCGTCCGGCCCGAATGCGATCATCCCGCCGTTGTGGTTTGCATAAGGCTGCGCAATGGTCAGCAGAATGCGTTCAGTAGTATCCGCCAGATTGCGATTGCTGGCCGAAGATTGAAACTCCGATACGACCGTAGCGCCATCGCCGCTGCGCGTGTAGTTCACATAAAACTTGCGATTGGTTTTGTACTTTGGATGAAACGCCAGCCCCAGCAATCCCTGCTCGCCGCCCGAAACCAGTTTGGTCGTTAGGTTAAGAAAATCTGTTGCGGTCGTGGCCTCTGGTTGCATCACACGGATTTTGCCCGTTTGCTCAACAATAAATAAACGATTGCTTCCATCGCCCGCGTTCGTTACCAAAACCGGAGAGGAGACGCCCGTTGCGATTGGTTGCAGTTGAATGTTGGGATTTTGCGCATAAGCGCAGGCGGAGAAGAATAAGACTAAACAGCCGATCCAATACTTCATCATTGTTTCTTTCTTCCCACGAAAGTAAATGACAGCTCCACCTTACAGGATTTCGCGAGCATCGCCAAATCGTCGTGTGACGCGTTGCCGATCCAAATATTCCAGCAACGGAATGGCGTACTTGCGCGAAACTCCTGTGAGGTCTTTGAAAATTCCGACATCCAGTTTTGAGCCGTGGCTGGCTTTGTAACTTTGCAATGTTGCCCGTAAGGTTTCCAATGTCTGACGATGAAAAATTAGATCACCCACGCGCACCAGTTCGCCGCTGTTGATAAGCATTTGGGCAAAGCGTTGTGCTCTGGCCTGGTCAATGCCAAAGTTTGGGGTTGCTTGCTGCAAAGCTTCTTCAAGAGAAATGGGCTGCAATGCTGCCTGTAAATAAATCGCCGCCAAATGGTCTTTCGCGGCTTGTTCTTCGGTCGAAAGTGCAACGCGGTGTGTCGCTAGTCGCAGCAAATCTTTTTCGGCAACAACCTCATTCCGTTCGGTCAAATGTGCGATGACCGCGCGAAAGATTTCAGGCGACAGCTTGGCAAAAATTTTCTCGCGCAACTCTTCGCGGCCCAGGCCAGATTCGAGCGGCGCTTTTTTGTGAAACGTCTTGAGCATTTCGCGTACCTGTTTGGCCAATGTTTCAAATGGTTCGCGCGCCACCAGCAACGGCGGATTTGTGGACGCGGTAATTAGACGGCGCGTGCGCGTAAATTGTTCCGTAGCTTTTTTGATCGCTTCGTCTGTTGCGCCGCTGCGTGCGGCCAATGCGGCGTGCGTCATTCCTTGCGCGCCTGCCATTTCAACCAGTAACGCCAATCGCTCGGCTTCATCGGCTTGCGCAAGTGCTTCAAGCTGCGCGATGACTTTGGGTGATTCGCGCAGGCGATGTTTGAGCGGAAGCGCGTCAATAATGGCTCCGCCGCCAATCGTGATCGTGGGGGAATAGCTGCGGACGATGAAGCGATCTTGCGGCAAAGCGAGAAGCGGGGTTTCCAATCGGAGCTGCGCAAAGGCTTTGCCACCGGGCGGGAGTTCTTGTTGTCCCAGCAGAATCACGCGTGCTAAGACCTCGGCAGTGCCGTGATGCAAACGCACGCGCGAACGCGAACGGAGCGGCTTTTTCGCACTTTTGAGCAGTTGCAGCCTGACATCCAGCAAGTGCGTTGCCACAAAACGTCCGGCAGGGGCGAGGGCCTGACCGCGTGCGACTTCGGCAATTTCCAGCCCTTGCAAATTAACCGCTGTGCGTTCTCCGGCGTGCGCTTCGTTGGTTGATTTGCCATGCACCTGCAATCCGCGCACGCGCATTCGCCTTGCATCGGACGGCAGTAATTCCAATTCATCCCCGGTTTTGATGCTGCCTGCAATCAAGGTTCCGGTCACAACTGTGCCGAAGCCTTTGATCGTAAACACGCGGTCAATCGGCAACCGCGCTAAAGCATTCTCATCACGCAGCGCGACTTTAGCCGCCAGTTGGGCAAGTGTTTTTTTGAGCGCCTCAATGCCTTCGCCAGTTTTGGAACTGACACGAACGATGGGGGCATTGGCCAGGAAGGAATCGGCGACGTATTCACTGACTTCGGCTTCGACCAGTTCCAGAAATTCCTCATCCACCATATCAATTTTGGTGATGACGACGAGACCAGATTTGACTTCGAGCAGGCGGCAAATATCGAAATGTTCGCGTGTTTGCGGCATCACGCTTTCGTCCGCCGCGACGACCAGCATGACCAGATCAATTCCGTGTGCCCCGGCGAGCATATTTTTGACGAAGCGTTCGTGTCCGGGTACGTCTACGAAGCCGAAATGCGTGTCGCCTACGGTCAGGTCTGCGAAGCCAATATCAATGGTGATGCCGCGTTCCTTTTCTTCTTTCAGGCGATCCGCGTCAATGCCTGTAAGCGCTCGTACTAAGGAAGTTTTGCCGTGATCAATATGCCCGGCTGTGCCGACAATTATTCGTTTCATAAGGGTAAGTTGCGGCAATAGAGTAATGCAGGCGGGAGATTTTGTCGAAAGTCGTCAGGTAGAAACAATCTAGCTAGCTGAGCGTGCGGCAGGAGAGGGAGTTAGCCACGAATGAACACGAATTT
>JAFDVL010000095.1 GCA_018268995.1 Acidobacteriota bacterium
GGATGCCAGCAATCGTAATCCGTCACCAGCGCCATAGTCGAATAACAAATTTCTGCCTCGCGGGCAAGTTTCGCTTCCTGCAAATTCGTCATTCCGATGACATCCATCCCCCACGAACGATAAAGCCGTGATTCCGCCAGCGTTGAAAATGCCGGGCCTTCCATACAGCAATACGTTCCGCCACGATGTAACTTCAGTCCTTCAATCGTTCTACCTGCTGCTTCCAGCGTATCGCAAAGCGCCTCACAAACCGGGTGCGCAAAGGTGATATGCGCGACAATGCCTTCGCCAAAGAAGGTCGAAATCCGCCCCCGTGTACGGTCAAAAAACTGATCTGGGATCAGAAAGTCTGTTGGTGCATATTGCTCCTGCAATGAACCCACCGCAGAAGCCGAAATGATCCGCTCAACGCCGAGCATTTTCATGCCGTAGATATTGGCGCGAAAAGGTAATTCAGAAGGCTGTAGCTTATGCCCGCGTCCGTGGCGCGCCAGAAACGCGACTGATTGCCCTTCGAGCGTGCCAAGAATGTAATTATCAGAAGGCTTACCGAACGGCGTGTCCAGACTGACTTCGCGGACATTGCTCAGCCCTTCCATTTGGTACAGGCCGCTGCCACCGATAATGCCGATTTTTGCTTGTTCCATCTCTTCTCCTGAGAAAAAGCACGGAGTACAAACTTCAGCCTGGTTGTTTCTGGCTTTACCATCAACGCTAGGCTAAAGCGTGTACTCCATGCTTTTCAATTGCTATTTCTTGTCTGGTGCCGCGCTTGCGCCCGGTGCTGGCAATTTCAGACTGGGTGTTTCTGGTGCGCGGATTCCCTTGATATTGATTGCGAAATCATTCGGCGCAGTGACGGGATATTTCAAGGTTGCGTCTTCGATAGCGCGTTGGATTTTTTTCTGTTTGATCTCCCCTTCGGCTTTATCCACATCGCCAGTGGAAATCAGGATGTGACGAGCAAGAACCAAGTCCTGTTCATCCTCAGTGGTTACAACGTCGGTTTCTTTATTCGGCTTGCGCTTGGCCCGATCATCTATTTTGATGATGTGGTAGCCAAATTTACTTTTGACCAGATCACTGACTTGCCCTTTTTGCATCCCGAAGGCAGCGGCTTCAAATTCAGGCACCATGCCGCCTTTGCCAAACCAGCGGAGCAATCCACCTTTGGCCCCTGAACCATCAGCGGAAAACTGTCCAGCCAAGGTGGCGAAATCTTCACCAGCCTTCACTTTTTTCAGCACATCTTCTGCTTGTTGCTTGACCTTTTCTGGATCAGCATTCGGATGCGTTTTGTAATATTCGTCTAATTCTTCTTTCGTTGGTTTGAGTTGTTCGTCTAAGGATTCCTGATACAGCCCAGCCAGCGATTGGGCGCGTTGCATTTTGATTTGCAGTTGTACTTCGGGCGTTTTGTCGTATCCGGCCTTACGTGCGCGCTCCGCACGAATTTTGATCTCTGACCAACCCTTTTTTACGGCTTCAAGCTGTTCGGGCGTGGGTTGTTCTTTGCTGCCTTCGGCCAACATTTTGACGAACGCATCGAATTCTTTGGGATGTGCGGCAGCGTAAGCTGTCACTTCAGCTTCAGGCACTTCAGACGCCGCCTTGGCTCCATTGTCGCTGGATTTTTGCGCTTCGGTATCCGCCAAAACTTTTTCTATTTGGATTTCCAGTCGTTGTTGGAACTTTTCAGTTTTATCCAATTTGGCGGCTTCGGCAGCCTGGGCCAGAGAAAATAACTGCTTGATATTTTTGAGAGCGTCCTGACGCGCTTTGTCATTCTCAGCTAACTGCCGTTTTTGCATGTCAGGCAGCGGATCAGTCAGCATGGTTAATTCCTGCGCAGTGATTTCTTTGTATGGACTACGGCAAGCCCCAAATGCCAACACCGCCAGCGCCAGCATTAAAATTAGTGCAATTCTTGATTTCATTCTTAGTGTTAACTCCTATTCAGATTCAAATTTAACTTTCGGATGGAGAACTTTCGACCAGTTCTACCAAAACGCCACCAGTGCTGGCGGGATGGATAAAGGCGACAATCATTCCCCCTGCGCCTCGGCGGGGCTGTTCATCAATGAGGCGGATGCCTTGCTGCTTCAGTTGTGCCAGCTTGGCGGCAACATCCGCAACTTCTACGCAAACGTGATGGATGCCGGAGCCACGTTTCGCCAAAAACTTTCCAACAGGTGTTTCTGCGCCTGTTGCTTCTAACAGCTCGATCCGGCTTTCGCCGAGCGGCAACATGGCAGTGCGCACGCCTTGATCTTCGACCACTTCGATTTCGTGCAATTCCAATCCCAGGCCATCGCGCCAAAACGTTAATGCTTCATCAATCGAAACTACTGCAACTCCAAGATGATTGATTTTGCGCGGTGCGTCTGATGCAGAGTGCGTCATTTGGGTTGGTGATGAGGTCGTGATGATTTCTTCCACAATGCTATAAGGATCACGTTGCCGCGCGGCGACCTGCGCAGCAAATTCTTGTAATTGTTCGGGGCGGATGGCGCGTAATGTACGTTTGAGTAATTGCTCGCGCAAGGTTTCTAAAATTCTGTACTCTGCTACAGCGCCTCGGCGCGTTTGTGATGACGCGCGATGTCGTACAAACTCTCCATAACGTTCAATCGCCGCGCCGAGTTCGGCAATGCCGCGATTTTCAATTGCCACAGTACGAACAATGGGCGGTTGCCAGCCGTCGGGTCGCATCGTCATTTCAAGCAACCCGATCAATTCGCGTTCGGTTTGCTCAACGCCTTCACGTTCGGCTTTATTGATCACAAAGACATCGCCGATTTCCATGATCCCGGCTTTGATCGCCTGAATACTATCGCCCATCCCCGGCACCAGCACCACCACACAAACATCAGCCGTTTTTACGATGTCTACTTCGTCTTGTCCGACTCCGACTGTTTCGACAAGCGTCCTATCGTATCCGGCAGCCTCTAAAACCGCAACCGCATCTACTGTTGCGCGTGCCAATCCCCCCAGATTTCCGCGCGTTGCCATCGAACGAATAAAAACATTGGGATCGGTTGCCAGCGCCTGCATCCGAATGCGATCTCCAAGCAAGGCTCCACCGGAAAACGGGCTGGACGGATCAACTGCCACAATGCCGACAGATTGATCCAGTGAGCGGTAATGCAGGGCGAGTTTATCTACCAGCGAGGACTTGCCTGCGCCGGGCGCGCCTGTTAAGCCAACAACTAAGCCGCGTCCGCTGTGAGGAAATAACGCTTTCAGTAATTCAGTGGCCTTGGGAGATTCGTTTTCAATCGCGGAAATGGCACGCGCTACGGCGCGCGGATCGCGTTGTAAAATGCGGTCAATTTGATCTTGAGAATGGCTCATTAACACTGAAAGGGCACAAACGGAACGGAAAATCTTGATCGTTAGACGAAAACTATAAACGCAAAGCAGGTGAATTTCCACCCGCGCAAAATTTTTTGCTTGTACACAAACTTCGCATTTCTCTATCACAACTTAACCACAAATTCTGCTTACTCTGCGTCTCGTATTAGTAAGGCGTAGCGAAGGCGCACGCGGATTTTTGGTTATACTATCCTCACCCCAATGCAACGAAAGAACAGCTAGAGAAATTCTGGCTGTTCTTTGTTGTTTTTTCTCCTCTTCCTTTTGCTTACACTCAAAAGTTCCTGGTTTGTCTTGCCTGAATCTGGGTTGCCCTTGCGACTGATCTCCATCACAAGTTAGATTACGGCTTGCTTTCAATAATCTTGTAATACTCGTCCACAAAGCGGAATAAACCTTATGCCTATTCACATTCGATTGGCGTCAATGGATGACGTTCCTATTCTGGAACAATTGATTGTGGCGTCTGTCCGGGCGTTGAGCTTTGGCTATTACACGTTGCCGCAGATTGAAAGCGCACTGATCCATGTCTTTGGCGTTGATACGCAATTGATCGCTGATGGCACCTATTTTGTGGCAGAAGATGATGGACATCTGATAGGGTGCGGAGGTTGGAGCAAACGAAAAACGTTATTTGGCGGGGACCAAATGAAAGCCGGAGAAGATAATTTACTTGATCCAGCTACTGAGGCCGCTCGCATTCGCGCCTTTTTTGTTCATCCTGAGGCCGCCCGTCGCGGCATTGGTCGGCGCTTGATCGAAACCTGTGAGCGTGCGGCATCGGCGGCGGGCTTTCACAAAATCGAACTTGCGGCTACCTTACCCGGCGAGCCATTGTATGCGACTGTTGGCTATGAAGTGATTGAGCGTTTTGAGTATCGCTTGCCGGATGGCGTATCCATGCCATTGATTCGCATGGGGAAAATCCTGAACTGACAACTGCGCGTTCTGCGCGGTGGACAAATATCAAACGGAGAAGAAGAGATGAGTAAAGTCAAATGGGGCGTCCTAAGCACTTCTAATTTTGCCCAAACTAAAGTTATTCCCGCGATGTTGAAGGCGGAACATACAGAACTGGTGGCGATTGCCTCGCGCGATTTGGCAAAAGCGCAGGCCACCGCCGACAAATTCGGATTGCCAAAGGCTTATGGTTCCTATGAAGAGCTGCTGGCCGATCCTGACATTCAGGTAATCTATAATCCAATGCCAAATCATCAACACGTTCCCTGGTCAATCAAGGCGCTTGAAGCCGGAAAGCACGTTTTGTGTGAAAAGCCCATTGGATTGAGTTCAGCTGATGCGCAACTTCTGCTGGACGCCTCACGGCATTACCCGCACCTGAAAATCATGGAAGCTTTTATGTACCGGCTTCACCCACAGTGGGTGCGGGCAAAGCAAATTGTGCAGGAAGGCGGCATCGGCGAATTGCGTACGATCCAGTCGTTTTTTTCATACTTCAACCGGGACGGCAATAACATCCGCAACAAGTCGGACATCGGCGGCGGCGGCCTGATGGATATAGGTTGTTATAACATTTCGTTCTCACGGTTTATTTTTGATGCTGAGCCGAAGCGCGTCATCGGCATCGTTGATTATGACCCAGAGTTCCAGACGGATCGCATCGCTTCGGGGATGATGGATTTTGGCAATGGCACTTCGACGTTTACCTGTTCGACACAGCTTACGTCCTATCAACGCGCAAATATCTTTGGGACTGAAGGGCGCGTCGAAATTGAAATCCCCGTCAATGCGCCACCTGACAAGCCTTGTCGAATCTGGCATCAGCGTGGCACTGAGATTGAAGAAATCAGCTTTGATGTTTGCGATCAATACGTCATCGAAACCGATGCCATCTCGCTCGCCGTCTTAAACGGAACTCCCGTGCCTACACCATTGGAAGACGCTGTTGCGAATATGAAAGTGATTGAGGCTGTCATTGAAAGTGGGCGTACAGGAGGTTGGGTTGAACTGTAGTAAAATACACGCCTGCAATTTTTTTAGAAACTTTGGGAACCTTTGTTTCCTAGGCGCGTGAAGTGGATTCATAAGAGATAAGTGAGTTGATGAGTTCAGCAATCGCTGTTTGGTGTGAGTGGCAGCGATTGCTTTGTGAGATTCGCATTTGAGCAACACGAAAAGCTTGGCTGTTGTGAGGGCAGCCAGGCTTTTTGTGTTTTTGCGAACTCCCCTTGTCCCGGTTTCTGTACCTACTTCTTGGCGCACAGCGAGTCTCCTTTCACTACTGAGGAAAAGCCTGAGGAACGCGGTTTTATCAAGAACGATGGCGCGCGATAATACCCTCACCCCGCGAAAAACGGGCGGTTCTACAGCCTCAGATTTTTTTCAGAAACTTTGGGAACTAATTGCTAACAGGCGCGTGAATAGTTGGCGTAAGAGATATGAGTTAAGTGAGTTCTACAATTGCTGTTTTGTGAGGATAGCGATTGTTATGTGAGATTCGCATTTTGGGTGACATAAAAAGCTTGGCTGTTGTGAGGGCAGCCAGGCTTTTTGTGTTTTGGAAAGAACGTTGCCCGCTACATTTTTGTTGCTTGGAAAAGGCTGGGCGACAAAATCGTGGGGCGCGGTGATGTTAGCGAAAGCGTTCACAAGAAATGCCAAATTTTTTGACCTTGTAATTAATTACCCGCTCAGTCACTTGTAACAGGGTTGCGGCTCGTGCTTGATTGCCGCGCGTGATTTTCAAGGCATCCGTAATCATTGCGCGCTCCAATGTTTCTACTGCTGCCGTCAGTGACTGTTGCGGCATGGTGTCGGAAACTTCTGCTGTTTGCAGCGAAGGCGGTAGATGATGGCTATGAATTACGGCATCGTTACAAACCACGACGGCCCGCTCAATACAATTTTCCAGCTCACGCACATTCCCCGGCCAGTGATAGCTCATCAGCATATCAATGGCGGGCGTCGAAATACGGCGCACCGGTTTGTTATGTTCCTTGGCGTATTTTTCAATGAAATGATCGGCCAGCAGCAAAATATCCGGCTTGCGTTCACTCAGCGGTGGCAAAAACACGGTGAAGACATTGAGACGATAATACAAATCTTCGCGAAAGGTTTTATCTGCAATCGCCTTTTCCAGGTCTTTATTGGTAGCAGCAATCAACCGGACATCGGTTTGCATAGTTCCCGTTCCGCCAACGCGCTCGAATTCGCGCTCTTGCAACACTCGCAATAGCTTCACTTGTGTTGCCAGGCTTAACTCGCCAATTTCATCCAGAAATATTGTGCCCCCATCCGCCAACTCAAAACGGCCTTTGCGTTGGACGACGGCTCCGGTGAAAGCACCGCGTTCATGCCCGAATAACTCTGTCTCAATTAAGCTTTCGGGTAATGCTGCGCAGTTGACTTTTATAAATGGCTGTTCTGCTCGGGGAGAATTGCGATGAATAAATTCCGCTACCAATTCTTTTCCTGTACCGGATTCGCCGCGAATCAGCACTGTCGTTTTGGTCGGAGCTACTTGCAGTGCTTGTTCTAAGGCGGCCATTAAGGAATTGCTGCTGCCAATTAATGAACCAAGATCGGCCTTGTGCGGTAACTGAAACGAAGAACGCTGTAAGTTAACTTCTTCGTCTATGGGCGTGCGTTGCAGGCTTTTTTTCGCCTGGATTGTTTGCCCAATAAATCCGGCGACAACGCCAAAAAACTGGCTTGCCAGAGCATATTCTTCTTGTGGTCGAATGAACGCGCTTAAGGCTCCGATAGGATGGCCCTGGACTAGAACTGGTACACAAATAAAGCTACGGGATTCCAATTCCGCCAACCCAATCCCCAGGCGATTAAGATAGAGCGGTTCATCGCTGATGTCAGGAACGATCACCGGGCGACCAGACATAACAACACGACCTGTGATTCCTTCGCCCATTTGATAGCGGCCCTGTGTACGTGTTCGTTCACTAACGCCTACTGCCACGGTCACACGGATTTCACGCGTCCGCTCGTTAAGAAGCGAAAGCATGCATTGTTGGAACTTATGGCGCTCTCCGAGGAGAGTAAAAACACGGGCTATCGCCTCTTCTGGAGGTAAGTCTAAATCCAGGATGCGATGAATTTCTTGCAAGGTTTTGAGCTTGGTCAACTCGCTTTCCGCCACGAGCTTTGGCCAAGCCGAAATTTCTACATTCATTCTCACCTCTCCAATCATTTCAGCTAGGCAAAGGCCGTACCATCAGAAATAAACGAGGGAAATTCTGATTTTAGACGAACTTAGATTGAGTTTTGTTTTTGGCTGTAAAATACGAAACTGTATTTTTGCAGAGAAGAGAAGACAATTCTGTGTGAATTGTCTTAGATAGAATCATGCCGGCTGCTTCGGACAATTTCGTTGCCTCCTCCTTTCTTGGCCACATTTTAGTAGTTGCGTCTCCCACAAATGGGTCGTCTGTTGGCCCCTTCTCAGAACAAGCAAATAACCCGAAAAATAAGATTTTCCCAGCGTTTACTAGGTCTTATTGCGTGGGCGGTATTTTCAACAAAATGGTTGGAATCTGCTTTGCCAGTTATCCCAGCGGATGAAAGAGAGGTGTTGGTGAAGGTTGATAAAAAATTGAGGCGGAATTGACGGCCATTTGAGTCGGATCAGCTAGCCTCAAAAAACAAAAAATGCTGGGAGACATCCTCATGAAGTATTTAATCTTTGGTTATAAATTCTCAATCAAATATTTGTCTGTACCGATTCTCATCGCAAGTCTAACAACAATTACCCATAACCTGTACGCCAATAACATTTTCGCAACTACGGCTACTCCAGGTGTTCATTTTAGTCAGCAATCAAGACATCAGCTCTCGTCCTTGCAAAGGAATAAACTGATCTCAAGTTTGCAACGGATCACTGGTTGGCAGCAACTACGGATAGATGCGACAAATCGCTTGATGTTAGAACATCCCACGAAGTTTTCGGGCGGGTCTGTCTGGGCCCGGCGGGTGCTAAACGAAATCTTTCGTTCGGGGCATCGTTTTGTGATTGAAAGCCACGGGTCTTCACCGACAGTAAATTTTGGGCAGCTGGATGAAGGGACAAAGTATGCCGACGACCGGTCGGGCGTCAAACTTGATATTTATCATCTCCGGTTAGACTTTGATGATTTTGTAAATATGCAGGCGGGGCCGGAAGTGCGTGTTGCCTTTGATGAAGGCTTCACCTTTTTGCACGAGCTGTTGCACGGTCTGGGATTGCAGGATACCTCCATCCCAGAGGAAATCGGAGATTGCGAGCGAATCGTTAATCAAATGCGGGCGGAGTTAGGATTGCCACAGCGTGATCAATACATCGGGGACGTCTTACAAATCACCCCACGGGTTAAGGCCGTTCGCTTACGATTTAAAAGCCAGACTGCCGACAAGAAAAAAACAACACGTTGGAAAAAGCACTATCTTTTCTTTGCACTTAATTCAGGATACGAACCAGATTGGAACCCACGCCAAGCTCCCTCGTCCTTATCGCCTGCGCAAAAAGAAAAACTGCTGACCTCTCTTTCAGAGTAGGTTGTTTTTATTCTTTTATGAGCTGACGCGTAGTGTGTTCGATGACACTGTGTGGTGGTTCGATTTCTGCTGTTTTAACGGCGGTGGCGGAAGCTGTGAGGCTTGTGCCGGCGGGAAGTACACAGGTTGGGCATATGTCTCTGTTGGCAAAACTTTTTGTGTGATTGTGGGTCGGTCCTCACAGAAAAGGCGTGCATATAGCATCCAACAGACCCCGGCGATGAAAAGTGTGATCGGGACAATTAACGGAGCCAGATTTTCAGGAATCGCACACAACGCTGCAAACAACGGGAATGAGATAAAACTGGAAATCAGGATCTTGGCTCCTTTGCGCATTTCACGTTGCTTCAGGGTTGGTGTGGCAGGCACCGGGGCTGTTTGTGTCGGTAAAATGCCCTCGTTGGCAACCAGGTGAGCAACACCATCCAGGCGCATTCCGCAACTGGCGCAAAATCGTACGGCATTGGAAGCAGGTTTTTGGCCACATCTGGGACAGAACATACAGAACCTCTTGTCAGGAAGATTTGGAGCGCAACTGCCTGCTACGAAAATTTAACGGGCAAAGTTCGCCGCAAGAAATGTCAGAATCGCCTGTAGCGATTCCGTCGGCCTATGTTGCAACACAAAATGCGAAGCATCAATCTCCGCGTAGCTTGCCTGCGGATAGAGTCGTACGATTTCCTTCCAATTCCGAGCTTGCACCAGTAGGTCACGCTTCGCGCGTAAATAAAGCAGTGGCACAAGGCAGCGCTGCAATTGTGCTTGTACATTTACTCTCATCACCTGCGAAAAGCGGTCAGCCAACACCTCTGGCTGAACAGATTTACTCTGTTCAATTAACTCGTGAATGACAGTTGCTTCACAATCCCACATCGCTGCGGCGTATCGCACAAAAGAATGGGGCAGGCGAAACCGAAACCAAAATGGGTGGTTGAAAAACTGAATCCATTGCAGCACTGGCGGAGCTGGATTACTGACAAACGAAGCACAGAGTACCAGTGCTTTCAGGTTGTGAGGATGTTCTGCCGCAATTTCGATTGCAATCGGCCCTGAAAAAGACTCTGCAATCAACACGTATGGATCAGTAGCCGGAAGGGCGCTGAATGCCTGAGCCTTGAGTTGTTCATACGATAATTTTATATCGCGTGGATAGGCCACAAACGACGCAGTAAGGCCCGGCGGCAGCTGCTTGAGAAACGGTGTAAACAGTTGTCCTGTACCATCTAACCCCGGCAGCAATACGAAATGATGAATGCTCATCGCCTGGCAGAAAAGCGATTGATTACTGATGCCCCAATCGCTAAAAGAAGCGCTGGAATCCACATCCAGAAAATTTCCGTCAACAAAACCAAAGCTCCCCAGCGCGAAAAGAACCGGCTGATGCCGATTGGCGAAACCTGAATGGGACGCCACGGCAGAAAGTATCGTGTATTGTCGAACGGCGCAAAGAAGGCTACGCCCAATCCTCCATTGGTTAGCGCATCAAACACGCCATGCGATGCAGTACAGAGAAACAGAAAAATCAAACAGGCCGATTTTGAGACTTCCTCTCGTTGCTGCGCAAACACATAAACAAGGATCACGCTCAGAATCGCTGCAAACAGCAGAGAATGGGTAAAACCGCGATGTCCAAACACGTCACCATAGCTCACGCCAAAGGCGAATCCAATAACATCAAAATCCGGCACAATCGTGCAAATCGTACCGATCCAAAACATCCAGCGCGGAACACCGAATCTTTGCAAGACGGGCAGTAAACCTACGGCAACGGCAGGGTGGGAAATAATAGATGGCATAGCTCCAAAATTGAATTGTAAGTGATGAGGGCAAAAGCTGGAGCGAGCTCTATTTAAGCAGACTTCTGTGCTTTCACCAAATCAAGAAGATACTCCAGGCCAATTCCGCTGAGGCTACCGACAACGTAGCAGGCCAAATCACTCCACAGAAAACCAAAGCCGAGCGCTAATCCGCCCAATCGTGTTTGCCGAATGGCGTCAATCCACGGTGCGTGATAAAGCTGACTGAGTTCGATACATACCGCAAAGCCAAAAGCCAATGCCGCCACGCGCCAGGTCGAAAGTCGAGGGAAGAGAAATCCAAAACCGAGAAACGCTGTCAGTGCCCACAGCGTGTCGCCTGCATATTCGCTGATGAAATCGGGCAAATAGGGTTGAAATGATTTTGTACGGGATGCAAGCCCCAGCGCAATCACCACTGCAATGAACAAGGCATATCTAAGGCGTGGTCTGGGGGGCATTTCAGCCATGTGAATTCTGCGCTTGATGTACAACAAACATCCTGTTTGTTGCTCCGTATTATTTTCGGCGCAGCAAACAAGATGTTTGCTGTACATCTATTTCATTAAATGCTTGTCATAGCCAAGCGCCACAAGCTTTTTATATGTTTCCCAGATTTCATTGGGAATTTCTTGTTCAATTTGAAAGCCAAGGCTTGGATAGAATTTGATGCGCTGCAAATCACCAACCATAATGTTGATGACTTTATCTTTTGGTAGTAACTCGTTTGGGTATTCAGAAAAGGGAATGGGTGGTGAGGCAACCAGTGCCTCTTTTTCCGGCCAGCGCTGGCGGAAGGTCGCGAATGCGCGCCGTTCCATATAAGGCTTTTGCACCAGGATGATCCTTGCCGGATCAATCTTCTGTGCTGCCAGAACACGGCGGCTGAATTCAATGTTTTCGCCTGTGTTCGTGGATTCCGGTTCTCGCAAGATCGCTGCGGCGGGCACACCTTTTTGCAGGGCGATGTCGGCAAATACTTCCGCTTCCGGTTTGGTAAATTGATCTTTGGTCAATGCGCCGACGTTGCCAGAAAACATCAAAAGTGGCGCGAACCCTTGTAAATACAGGTCAGCGGCGTATTCCGCGACGCGAATATCATTGCTGCCGAGTGCCAGGATGAGGTCAGATGGGTGGAGCGTGTGGTTGAGGTGATGATAGTCCCAAATCAGTTGGGCGAGTTGGTCAATAGAATTATTCATGGCTGGAAAAACAAGAAGCGGATGATGCGGATATACGCTGAGCTACGAAAATCCGTGTCATCCGCATTTCATTTACGATCTTGTTTGTTTGACGGCTTGTTGCCAACCTGCATACAACGCTTCCCGCTCAGGTTTCTTCATCTTTGGCTCGAAGCGTTTTTCCTGTTGCCATTGCGAGGCAATTTCCTTGTCGTTTTTCCAATATCCAACGGCTAATCCTGCCAAATACGCCGCTCCGAGCGCGGTTGTTTCTGTCACGACCGGACGCACGACGGGAATTCCCAGAATGTCGGCTTGGAATTGACAGAGGAAATCGTTGCGTGTTGCGCCACCGTCAACGCGGAGTTCTTTGGCCTTAATGCCAGAATCTTTTTGCATGCATTCGATGACATCACGAGTTTGATAGGCCATTGCCTCCAGCGCAGCGCGCACGATGTGGGCACGGGTGGCTCCGCGTGTCAGGCCGACAATTGCGCCGCGTGCGTTCATATCCCAATAGGGTGCGCCGAGGCCGACGAAGGCAGGCACGAAGTACACGCCGTTGGTGTCGTTGACAGATTTAGCCAGCGCTTCGGTTTCAGAGGCATTGACGATCATTCCTAAACCGTCACGCAACCATTGCACCGCAGCTCCGGCCACGAAGACGCTGCCTTCCAGCGCGTACTCGGTTTTATTGTTCTTGCGCCAAGCAATCGTCGTCAGCAGTCCGGTTTTTGACGGCGTCCCTTTTTCACCTGTATTCATCAACATGAAACATCCGGTGCCATAAGTGTTTTTCATCATGCCGGGTTTGAAGCAGGCTTGTCCAAACAGGGCGGATTGCTGATCGCCAGCGATGCCCGCAATCGGAATCGCTGCGCCGAATAGCGACGGATCGGTCATCGCATAAAGTTCAGACGAGGATTTCACTTCAGGCAGGAGCGATTCTGGAATATTTAGTTTCTCCAGAATTTCTTTGTCCCACTTTTGCTGATGAATGTTGTAAAGCAATGTGCGCGAGGCGTTGGACACATCTGTGACGTGGGTGGTGCCGCCACTCAATTTGTTGATGAGCCAGGTGTCAATGGTGCCAAATGCCAGATTCCCGGCCTCCGCTTTTTTACGCGCTCCTTTCACATTGTCTAATATCCACGCGACTTTGGTGCCGGAAAAATAGGCGTCAGTGACGAGTCCGGTTTTGCGCCGAATAACCTTGTCGAAATTCTCGGCCTTGAGTTTGTCGCAGAGCGGCGCTGTCCGGCGGCATTGCCAGACAATCGCGTTGTAAATTGCCGTTCCGGTTTTGCGATCCCACACAACGGTTGTTTCGCGCTGGTTCGTGATGCCAATCGCGGCTACGTCGGTGGCTTTGATTTGGGCATCCGCGATGACCTGACGTGCGCAATTGAGTTGTGATTGCCAGATGGCTTCGGGGTTGTGTTCGACCCAACCACCCTTGGGGAAAATCTGAGGAAATTCCTGTTGTGCAACGCCGATGATTTTTCCGGCTTTGTCAAAGAGAATGGCGCGGGACGAAGTGGTTCCCTGATCCAGCGCTAGGATGTATTTCGACATGGTTCGTTCACCTCAAGATAATTAGCGGTTATGCTCTGCTTGCAATAATTCTGCTCTGAACTTTAATACCTCTTCCGGTGAGCGCCCGGAAGTGCGAATGGAAATAACTTTCTTCAGCATATCAAACCAAAATGGCGCGCCCAAAGAAGCCGCGCAAATAGTGAGTAATAAGCCCAGAATCTTACTGATGAATTTGATTGTGCTGGTTGTCCAATCGGTTTCCGCTTCCCAGCCCATCGGAAAACCAAATTGGCGCAGTCCGGTCATTTGTGTTTTCAGCTCCTCAAACTTTTTCTTGGTGTCTTCGGGGGACGCCTGAGTTGAAGAGGGCGTGAGCACAAGTGGTTGGGTAATTTGTTTTTCTGCGGCGGCCACGATGGAGGCGCGCAAGGCTGCATTCGTCGCAAAACTATGAGCGACCGAAATCGTATCCACGTTGAGAACGATGGTGAGCGCCGCTGCTGTCAATAAACTCCAAAGTTGTGTTTTACGTTTGTACCAGCCTGTCACGCGTTCCATCGTTTGATTGAACCATTCTTCCAGATTGGCTTGTAGATGTTTGAGCGGGTCTCCTCCGTGGATCTGTGCCCTGGCCTCTGCATCGTTAATCAGCAGATGCAGAATTTGTTTGAGTTCATCATTGATCGGCCATTCGGGATTTTTTTTGTTCAGTGCTTTTCGTAAATCATCCAATGTCAGAGTGCCAGGGGTTTTATGTGCTGGCGCAAATTTATCCAGGAGCGTTAAGACGAACGTTCGCGGCGGAATGTAGGATGGATATTTGTTCTCTTTGAAGAACAAATTCAACAGGGGCAGCTCCACAAATTTTTGCATCAAGCCCCCGCCCGACCCTTTGGCAAGGCTTTTGATTAGAGGGTGAGCATAAAAATGCTGCAACAACTCTTGTTGATTTTCGCCTCGCAATAAAACCTGCACGCCTTGCCGGAGGTTTTCTGCTCGCGAGTTGCCAAACATGGCGAACAATTCATTCAATGTGCTGCAAATCAGGCCTAATAACAGGTAAACAAAAATCAGCCCAATCGCAATTTCAAGGATCGCAGAACCAAACATACAAACCTCCTTTCGGGGGGCGATAAGCTAAGACGCTGGACTTTACTGATTCTTGCAACAAGCGCCTTGGACGGCGATACTGTGGATGCTCATGAAACTTGCTTGTTTGTTGCGGCGATACTTTTTCTCTCGCCGTTCATTTTGTCAACTGCTTGATCCATCAGCGGAAAAATAATCTTTGTGCTAACCAATTGTATGACGAACTTTACCCCATTATTAGTGTTGGCAGCAGATGCGCACACACAACTTTTGTTCACGCTTTTCGTCATGTTTGTTGCCGCAAAACTGTTTGCTGAAATCTTTGAGCGATTGCGCCAGCCTGCTGTGGCGGGCGAGATTCTGGCTGGCGTTCTCATCGGCCCCAGCGTGTTGAACTGGGTGCAGCCAAGCGAGCTGACCGCAACTTTGTCGGAAATCGGTGTCATCTTTTTGCTCTTCTTTGTTGGGCTGGAAACCAAGCCCGCAGACATTTTTCGCGTCGGATTTCGCGCGACGATGGTGGCGGTGTTAGGCGTGATCTTTCCGTTCATTGCGGGCTATGCAATGTTTCGGTTTTGGGGACAAACCAACATCGAATCTATTTTCGTTGGTGCGGCAATGGTTGCCACCTCAGTTGGAATCACGGCGCGGGTGTTAGGGCAGATGAAAGTGTTGAGCGCAGAAACCAGTCGCATCATCCTGGGCGCAGCGGTCATTGATGACATTCTGGGGCTGCTGATTCTGGCCGTTGTCAGCAGCATGGCCAAAGGCGGCGTGAACTACTGGCATATCGGCACGACCGCCGCGCTGGCCATTGGGTTTACCTTGCTGATTGCGTTGGTAGGCGCGCGCACCGTCAATAAAATCCGCCATCGCGTAGAGAATTTGCGCGTCGGCCAATCTTATCTGGTCTTTGGCTTTGCGGTCTGTTTGGGACTAGGTTTGATCGCAAGTTACATCGGCGTTGCGGCAATCATCGGTGCATTTCTTGCCGGGATGGCGTTGTCAGAATCAGCTGAAGGCACAGATATGCCGCTCCAGGCCGAAGCGGTGACAGAATTCCTGCTGCCATTTTTCCTCACCAGCATCGGCATGCAACTAAACCTGAGTGCAATGGCGAATGGCAGCGTCATCACGCTGGCAATTCTGATTACGCTGTTGGCGTGCATTACGAAAATCCTTGGCTGCGGCTTAGCGGTTTTCAAGATGGGCAGTAAGAAAGCTTTACAAGTTGGGGTTGGCATGATGCCACGCGGTGAGGTTGGGATTGTTGTTGCCCAGATCGGCCTCGGACTGGGAACAATTGGCGATGCGGCGTATGGGGTTGTCTTGGTGATGGCTATCGCCACAACTTTACTTGCGCCTCCATTGCTGGTGCCGTTGTACAAGGGTGAAGCGCAAACCGATGAAGAAACATTTGTGCCGCTGAGTCCGTTGGGATAAAACGAAACCAAGAGAAAAAGGCAGAGAGAAGTTGCGCGCTGACCATCCCCCTTTGTTCTGTCTTACTCCCACCGCCAGCCCCACAAACTGCTCCGCCGCTTGTAGAGGCGCACGGAATGATCGTGTGCGCCAGAGATGATCTGCCGGCCATCGGGCGACCACGCGACGGCATAGACGGGCGAGGTGTGCAGGCCGATGCGCGTGACGAGTTGGCGGCGGCTTACATTCCACAGCGCAATCGTTTTGTCATCGCCTGCCGAAACGACTTCGGTGCCATCAGGCGAGAAGGCGACGGACTTGATGCGGGCGGTGTGTTGGCCGAGCACGTTCGTCGGGCGCAGTGGCGATGCCGTCCACAACTGCACAAGCTTGCCATCTTCGCCTGTCACCAACTGTTGTCCGTCCGGCGCAAAGCTAACGCTGATGAATTGGCGCGGGCCGAGATCAACTTTTTCGCGGATGCGCCACGTCGCGGTGTCGAGTACGACTGAACGACCATAAGCATTCGCCGTCGCCAGTCGCGTGCCATCGGCGGAGAAGACCAAGCCGTAAATCGAGCTTGCACTGAGCCATTCACTTTTGTTCCCCCAATCCGCAAGCTGCTGTCCGGTGGTGGTGTCGTAAGCACCATGCGAAGTCGCTATCACGCGACCATCAGGCGAATACGTCAGACAGTTCGCGCCTACATCTTGTTTTCCACTCGGATGCTTGAATTGCAGTCGTTCCCGGCGCTCGGCAATATCCCAGACGATCACCAATCCATCGCGGTCAATCGCCGCCAGCGTGTGGTTGTCCGGCGCGAAGGCTACGCCCACGACTCGTGTGGGATGGCCGGTGAGCAGCATCTCGCGGCGTCCGCTCGCGGCATTCCAAACCATCACCGAACGATCTTCGCCCGCCGAAGCGAAACGTTGCCCGTCACGCGACCACGCGACCGCGCGCACCGGGCCGTTGTGTTCGTTGAAGCCGATGGCGCGCTGCCGCTCCTGCACATCCCACACGCGAATGCCGCCATCGCCGTGCGTCGAAACCAGCCAGCGTCCATCGGGCGAAAACGCCGCGCTCCACACGATGGACGGGTAATCAATCGTCGTGATCTTCCGCCGCGTCGCCACGTCCCACAGGATGATGTTCTCCGAACCGGTCGCCGCCAGCCGTCCGTCAGGAGAAAGAGCGACCGCACGTCCGTTGTCCTGATGCGCGGCGAAGCGGTCAAGCAAGCGCCGCCGTTTGAAATCCACAAAGATGACATCACCGTGTCCCTGCACGCCGATCAGCAATGCACCATCGGGTGAGATTACAGCGTTGTTGCTTTCCCACACTAAGTTGAATTGATCTTCTATGGCTTGCCCCGTCGCCACATCCCAAGTATTTGAGAACGGCAGACCGGCGTCAGTGTGATAGATCAAATGCTGCCCGCGATTGGCAAACAGCAGTGTGTTAGCCTCGCCAACATAAAACGGAGTCTGTGCAAATCTCTCCCAGCTTCCCACACGCCATAGCAATGTGGCATCAACCGGTTCGGGCTGCGACGCGGCAGAAGCTAAGACTTGTCCATCCGGTGAAAACGCAATACTCACAACTTTGTCACGATGCCCGCGCAGCACCGCCTCTTTCTTCAACTTGATCGCATCCCACACGATTACCGTCTTGTCGTAGCTCGCCGTCGCAAACCATTTCCCGTCCGGCGAGAACGCGACCGCCGCGACCCACTCGGTGTGGTCGGTGAAGGTCGCCAGCCGTTCGCGTTTGGCAAAGTCCCACACGATCACCTGCTTGTCTTCGCCCACCGATACCAGCTTTGCGCCGTCCGGCGAAAAGACTGCGCGCCGCACGGCTGCGGTGTGTCCGTCGCGCAATACCTGCTCGTCCCACGTTTCTGTCACTGACGCCAAAGCGGCAAGCCCCAACGTCACCGCCGCAATCACGAGCGCCAATCCGCCCAAACGTCGGAACACGCTCCAGCGGCTCTGGCGCAGCACGGCGCGCTCCAGCCTGCCGCGCGGCAAATCGGCAAACCTCCCAATCGTCCACAACCCACCGAGCGGAATCCGCGTCGTCGGGTCTTCGTCGTAGCGCACCGCGAACTGTGTCAGCATCTGATTCGCGCTCTGTGTCCGCAACCGTTGCAGCCCCTTTTCGGCCTGATTGACGCGCAGTTCTTTCAAATCGTTCAGCATCTCGCTGGCGGTCGCATAGCGTTCCTCGCGGTTTTTCCTGAGCGCCCGCGTGACGATGCGATCCAATGCGGCGGGGATATTTGGCACTTGCTGACTGACCGGCGCAATCTCCTCCGCGTCCATCAACCGCCGCAGCATTTCTTCGCCTTCCGATTGCCCGTATGGTCGCTGCCCCGTGAGCAGTTCATACAACACCAGCCCGCACGAAAAGATGTCCGTGCGCGCGTCCAACGCTTCGCCGCGTGCTTGCTCCGGCGACATATAGCGAATCGTGCCGAGGCGCGCGCCAGGAGCAGTGAGCGAGGAAGAGAGGGAAAGAGGGACAGCGCGAGGGAGAGAAGGAGAGATTTCTTGCCCTATTTCTGCGTCCCTCCGTCTCGCTGTCTCTCCTTCTCTTCCTCTCTCCTTCGCTCCATCCCCCAGCTTGGCGATACCGAAATCCAACACCTTCACCTGCCCGTTTGCTTGCACCATAATGTTTTCGGGCTTGATGTCGCGGTGGATGAGGTCGGCAGAATGTGCGGCAGCGAGGGCACTGGCGATTTGTGTCGCGAAGAGCACAGCGTCGCGCCAACTTAGGGCAGACTGCGCTAACAACTCGCGCAAGGTTTGCCCAGCTACGAGTTCAGTGACGATGAAAGAGAGTTTACCGTGCGGCGTTGTAGCTTGTCCGACTTCGTGAATCGTGATGATGTTCTGATGTTTGAGTGCAGAGGCTGCCTGCGCTTCCTGCTGAAAGCGCGCAATGTGTTCGGGGTCAGCGGCAAATTCGGCAGGCAGAATTTTGATCGCTACTTCGCGCCGCAGTTGTTTGTCCCAAGCTTTCCACACTTCACCCATTCCGCCTGCGCCAATGTGAGTGCGCATTTCGTAACGCCCAAGCTGCGTATCGGTCAAATCCGCTGGTGGCTCGGTCTCCATTTGCGCGACAACCCGTTGCCACGCAGGTGCGGCCAAAAAATCGCGCGCTGTGTCTTCGTGCGCCAGCAACGATTCGACCTCTGTGCGCAAGGCCGGATCGCCGTTGCACGCCACATCGAGGTACGCTGCGCGCTCCGCTTTGGGCAATTCCAGCGCGGCGTTGCAGACGTCTTTGAGGTTCGGTTTGGTGTTCATAGCCAATATTCGATAAGGATTTTGGGACTTGCCGAAAATGGTCGTTTTGCGCGCCGCGAAGCGTTTGGAGTGCTGCGACTTGACGTAACTTTAAAATGATTCACCTACCAAAGCGACGTCGAGACCGTCGCCCTTCAAGCGCTTCGCGTATTCAAGAGTGACCAGCTTCATTCAGTCGCCCCAGTCAACGCGTGCCTTAGCCACAGCTTTGCAAATTGCCAATCGCGTTTGACGGTGCGGACGCTCACGCCCAACAACTCCGCCACTTCCGCTTCAGTCAAACCACCGAAGAAGAGCAATTCCACGACGCGCGCCGACCGTTCATCTACTACCGCGAGTTGTTCGAGCGCCTCATCCAGCATCAACAATTCTTCCAGCGATTTTTCTTTCGTCGGCAGCAGCGTTTCGTCCAGCGTGACTTGTTGTTGCGGGCCGCCACGTTTCTGGCAGTGATGCGCTTCGGCATAATTGACCAACACCTGCCGCATCAGCCGCGCCGCGAAGTTATAAAAATGCAGCCGATCCTGCCATTGCACCTGCCGACAGTGCATCAGTTTCAGAAACGCTTCATTGACCAGCGCCGAAGGATTGAGCGTATGCCCCTCGCGTTCGTGCCGCATTTGCCGCTGCGCGATGCCACGCAGTTCGTGATAAACGCGCGCCGAGAGTTGATCGTAAGCCACCGGATCGCCATTGCTCCACGCCAGCAACAGCTGAGTGATTTCGTGCGTGTACTCAACATTCATAAATCTTCTCCACGCAATGCCGAGAGCCAGGCCGCTTGTCTCGTCGGGAGTTGAAAAAAAGTTGTGCAAACGTGTCCCCTTTCAGCCAAAGTTCCTGCCTTCAGGGGGGAAAGCAAACAAACGGCTGATGGCGGTGTGCAAATTGTCGGACAAGTGATGAGGTCTGCAATGTAGCACTGCCGTCTGCCGCTAGCAATTGGATAACTATATTCGAGAAAGAGGTGCTATGTTTGCCCCCAAATACAAGTTTTCTGGACTTGTCTCAGGTCTTGTTATTTACCTAGCCGCTTTTGCTGTTTCTCCTCAGTCTCTGGTTCCTCAATCCAGTAAACAAGCGCAATGGAAACTGTCGCCGCTTGCGGGAACCAAGACAGAGGTTCCAGATATTGCTAATGCCCGCTTTCAGGAGTTTGGGGAGGTATTCTGGCTGGACTCTGGGGAGGTTGTTTTCTGGGGGGCTTGGGGGAAACGAGACGATGAATGGGGGCTTTTTTCGCTCAGGGATGGAAAGCTTAGAATAATTTCCAGGGTTGGGGAAGCGGTCATTCCCCCTAGCATCCAGCAGATTCCCGATAGGAAACCGGACAAGATCAGCCTGCACCGATTTGGTCATGACCCCAATTGGAAAGGGGGATTGCACATAAAAACGCCCATTCACGCCGGGAAGAACCATCTCTATCTTTCAATCGAAGAACTGTACCAAGGGATGTCCGGCCCGCGCAATTCTGGTGTTTATGTCTGGGATGGGCAACGTCTGAAAAAGCTCCTGGGGATAGATGGCGAGCTTCTTGGGATGGAAATGGGCGGACTGAAGTACGAAATGATCAATGGGATGGTTCTGTCAATAAATACAAAAGGGGAGGCACTAATTTATTTTATGGGTGGGCCAAAGCCTAAGGGGCTGAATTTTGCAAAGTCAAAGGTTGGGTTTGCACTGTATGATGGCTCGCAGTTGAGACCTTTGTTGACTTCAGGTGATGCGCTTCCTGGAATGGCTGGGGTAACTTTTTCAGATGTAGAATACAGTTCTGCCTATTATAGCCCTTGGTTTGATAAACCTCTGTCCGCTGTTTGGATGTCACCTGAAGCGACGCTTGCGGTCTTAAAGGTTTCTGGCGCGCCCTATAAAAAAGCCCTTTTTCGCCTCACGCAAGACAAAACGGAGAAGTTGGTCGCTGTTGGCGATCCGGATCCTGCCGACCCCAAAAAATCTATCAAGGAGATTTTATATATCGAGGCAAGTAGTCCCGAAACGGTTGCTATCCTTGTTGAGCGATCAGACCGGGGCGGGTTGGCCTGGTTGCTCTATCACGAGGGTCGCCTCAGGCTTTTATTTGATATCACGATGGCCGAGCGAGAACTTGGTTGGGATGGGTTAGGGCTTGGGAATCTCGCATTTATTCGGACTGACCCAGTGCAGGTCTTACTTGAGGCAACCGTAATCAAAACGAAGATTGAATGGCAAAATGAATACTACAAAATCGTCACGGTCGCTCACCGGAGTTTTCGCACGGGGTTTTACGTATTTGACGGACAACGTGTTACGCGAGTGGATAAGGATACAAACTTATTCAATACCAGATTCCGTTGGAGTTTTGGTGATTACCCGGGCGCACTTCTTGAAGGAGTTCGGCTGGGTTGGTTGACCAATCTAAATAAGGACGTAACTCAAGCTGAATTCCAAAAAAATGTTACTGTAAATTTTCTAGCCTTTTCTGTGAAAGAAATGAATCTAGCGCCGCCTCCTGAATTCGCGATGGAAGACAATCGCCGAATTTCTGTAGCTGATGCCGTGGCTTGGAAGGGAACTCATCAGGCTATTGTCCGACTCAGCGACGGACTCCATTTACTTACAAAAAAAACAAGGTGATACGACCGGAAGCGGTCTATCAATTCTTTCGGCGCAACTGTGTTCGCAGTGTTAGCAAACAATCAATTCACCAAGAGGAATCATATGTACCGAAAAGAGCACATCTTCATGATCTTGCTTTCCTTTGCCCTAATAACACATGTCACTATCATTCAAACTGCGGCACAAAGCGGCGGCACATGTTCAACGCCAAGCTTCGGTGCCAAAACCGATTTTCAGGCAGAAAACGGCCTTCTCTTTCGTATCGCAACAGCGGACTTCAACCTGGATGGCAAGCTGGATTTGGCGGTGACGAACAATGGTGTGTCTGTATTGCTTGGTGCGGGCAATGGGAGCTTTGGTGCAGCCACTCATTTCCCTACTAGTAGTAGCCCCTTGGGGATAGTGGTGAGTGACTTTAACACGGACGGCAAACCTGATTTGGCAACAGCCAATCGAGATGCGCAAGCGATCTCGCTTTTGTTGGGCAATGGCAGCGGTGGGTTCAGCGCGGCTACCAACTTCCCGACGGGGAATACAGAGCCAGGCAATACTGTTCTCGCATTGGCAGCGGGTGATTTCAATGGGGATGGCAAATCCGATCTAGCCATCACTAATTGGTTCTCGAAGGTTTCAATCTTGCTGGGGAATGGGGCTGGGGGATTTGGGGCACCAACCAATTATAGTTCGGGTATTGGGCTTCCCGGCTTCGTTGCGACAGGGGATTTTAACCAAGACGGGAAAGTTGATTTAGTTCTTGCCAGCAGTGTGGGCGGCAATATTGCCATTTTACTTGGTGATGGCAATGGCGGTTTGGGCGCAGCAAAAACTTTCAGCCTGAGCAGTCCCCAGTCTTTGACAGTGGCAGACTTCAACTTGGATGGCAAGTCTGATCTTGTTGCTGCGACTGGCAGCGGCATCTGGTTATTACTAGGAGACGGCACTGGAAATTTGGGAACACCCACGAGCATTAGCAGCTCTGGTAGCTGGCGTTTTGTTACGACGGGGGATTTCAATGCGGATAACAGACACGATCTTGCCGTTGCTAATGCTACGAGTGGTGCGGTTACTGTCTTACTCGGAAATGGGAGCGGCGGGTTTAGTACGCCTGTAAACTATGTTACAGGAAGCCCGATAGGAATCGTGGTGAACGATTTTAATGCGGACAGCAAGCCCGATTTGGCAATTGCCAATGAGTCTATTGGGTTACCGAAACTCGTTTCCATTCTGCTGAATACCTGTGGTTCCCCTAAACTCGAAGTCACACCCACTAACCTGGATTTCGGCACCGTGAATACAGGCCAAACCAAAGACCTCAATCTGACGGTACGCAACATTGGCAATGGGACGCTCACCGTCAACACCATTACGAGTAGCAATCCGAATTTCAGTGTAACCGCGCCGTCGGTTCCGTTTAATGTCGCGGCAGGGGCGCAACAAGCGGTGGCTGTGCGGTTTGCACCAACTACGGTGGGCAATCTGAGCGGCTCGCTGTCGCTTGCCAGCAATGACCCATCAAGTCCCACCACCGTCTCGCTCATTGGTGTGGGCGGCGACCCGTGTGCCTCTTCGATTACCCCGACTACCCAATCCTTTCAGACGCTCGGAGGTACGGGCAGTGTGACGGTAACGATTGCGAACGGCTGTGCCTGGACAGCAACAAGCAATGCGAATTGGCTTTCGATTACAAGCGGCGCGAGCGGTGTCGGCACTGGCCCCGTAAATTATTCAGTCGCTGCGAATCTTACAAACGCTACACGGACAGGCACTCTGACCATCGCGGGCAAGACATTTACTATCACACAAACAGGCTGCGGCTTTTCTTTAGCTACAAGCACGCAATCATTCATCTCTTCTGGTGGTACAGGCAGTATCAAGGTCTCAACCATAAGCGGTTGTGCCTGGACGGCGACGAGTAATGCGTCGTGGCTCACGATCACAGCAGGCGCGAACGGGAGTGGTGACGGCGAGGTCAAGTATTCTGTAGCGACTGACCCTGCCAATGGTTCCCGCACCGGAACACTGACAATTGCGGGACAACTCTTCACCGTTTTACAGGGGACGCAGGCCAGTGGCTGGGTGCAAGTAGAGAGCGGAACCACCAATGATTTGCGCGGAGTTCACTTCCTCAACGAAAGCACTGGCTGGGTTGCCGGTCTGAATGCCACGCTCTTACGCACCGCCAATGGCGGAACCAATTGGATCGCCGTGTCCAACACTGGCGCGCCAGCCTTCTCCGGCTTTCTAACCGCACGAATGGTGAATGCGAATTCGATCTGGGTTGGAGGTAGCTATGTTTATGGACGAACACTGGATGGCGGTGTCAATTGGCGCGGTTCGTTTTGGAATCCCGGTGTGCGCTCCACTCACAGCGCGGTTGTTCCTCTGACACTGGATGAGGCGCTGGCAGTTGGCCCCGGCGTACCTATTCGTTATTCGTTGGACGCCGGATTTACGACAGTCATTACGATGACTTCTTCGCCCAGCAATCTCAATGACCTTTATGCCATTGATGCGGATCGTGCTTGGGCTGTCGGAGATTCAGGACGTATTTACCGCATTACAGACGCACGCAGCCCTACGACCTTTACACAACAAACCAGCGGTACGACACAAACGCTGAATGCCGTTTTTATGCTGGATGAGAACACCGGGTGGGTTGTTGGCAACGGCGGTACAATTCTGAAAACAACGAACGGCGGTGTATCCTGGACAGCACAAACCAGCAGCACGACCGCGATTTTGCGCGATGTGCATTTTGTGAATGCCGAGCAGGGCTGGGCCGTTGGTGACGGCGGCCTCATCTTGACCACGACGAACGGTGGCAGCAATTGGACGACCGAAGCAAGTGGTGTTACCGCCAATTTGTATGGCATCTATCTCATTAGTGCGAATGCGGGTTATATCGTCGGCGGAAGCGGAGTGATTTTGCGACGGTTGCAGTCTCCGGTGGCGGCCAGCGTATCCGGCGCAAGTTATACGACGGGATTGGCACCGGAGGCCATCGCCAGCCTTTTCGGGCTTGATCTGGCGTTGGATTCGGTGGGCGCTGCATCGCTCCCGCTCCCTACCACGTTGGCTGGCACGAATGTCAAAGTCAAAGACAGTGCAGGAGACACGCGCGCTGCACCGCTTTTTTATGTCTCGCCCACACAAATCAACTATCTCATTCCAGTAGACACGAAGAAAGGAACTGCTACCGTAACTGTGACCAGCGGCAATGGAAATTTTGCCGTCGGAACGATTGAGATCGCCAGTGTCGCACCAGGGATATTTGCTGCCAATCAGGATGGCAAAGGTGTGCCCGCAGGTTTTGCTATTCACGTCAAGCCGAACGGCGAACAAACTCGCGAAGCCTTGTACCAATGGGATGCAGCTACGATGAAACAAGTGCCGAAGCCGATTGACCTCGGCCCGGAAAACGAGATGGTAAATTTGGAATTGTATGGAACTGGGATTCGCCATCGCAGCGCACCCTCTGCCGTAACCGCTTTGATTGGTGGTCTGGCGGCGATTGTGGAGTATGCAGACAAACACCCGGAGTATGTCGGCTTGGATCAGGTCAATCTCAAGGTGCCCAGGGCGTTGCTTGGCCGTGGCGAGGTAGATGTTTTGCTAACAGTTGATGGAAAAGTTGCGAATATTGTTAAGGTGCATCTCCGCTGAAATTGTCAGTCGTGGCCCAAAACACGAAACCCGCGGGAGCCAAAGTTGCTCTTCCGCGGGTTTCGTGTTTTGGGACATGATTTGTGGTGTTACGCAATCGTGACTTCCGGCGCGAGGTAGACGTCCTGAATTGCCTGCAACAACGCCGCACCTTCGGCCATTGGGCGTTGGAAGGCTTTGCGACCGGAGATCAAACCCATGCCGCCCGCGCGTTTGTTGATGATCGCGGTTTTCACGGCTTCTTTCAGATCGCTTTCGCCGCTGGATGCGCCACCGGAGTTAATCAGCCCGGCACGTCCCATGTAGCAGTTGGCAATCTGATAGCGGGTCAGGTCAATCGGATGATCCGTCGTCAATTCGCTGTAGATGCGTTTGTCGGTTTTGCCGTATGCGCTTTCGCCTGTGTTCAGCGCCAAGTAGCCACCGTTATTTTCGGGCAGCTTTTGCTTGATGATGTCGGCTTCGATGGTGACGCCGAGGTGATTGGCTTGACCGGTCAAGTCGGCTGAAACGTGATAGTCCTTCTCTTTGGTCTTGAACGCTTCATTGCGCGCGTAGCACCACAGCACGGTGTACAGTCCGAGTTCATGCGCACGGCGAAATGCTTTGCTGACTTCGACGATTTGGCGGCGCGATTCCTGCGAGCCGAAATAGATCGTTGCGCCGACGCCGGTTGCGCCCATATCAAATGCCTGCTCGACCTGACCGAACATGATTTGGTCGAAGGCGTTCGGGTACGACATGAATTCGTTGTGATTGAGTTTGACGATGAACGGAATCTTGTGCACGTATTTGCGCGCGGTTGCGCCCAGTACGCCGAGGGTTGATGCGACCGCGTTGCAACCGCCTTCAATCGCTAATTTGACGATGTTGGCGGGATCAAAATAGATTGGATTTTTGGCAAAGCTCGCGCCTGCGGAATGTTCGATGCCCTGGTCTACGGGCAAAATTGAAACATAGCCGGAACCCGCGAGGCGACCGTGATTGAACAGGTCTTGCAGGTTGCGCAGTACGACGGGCGAGCGGTCGGTGTCCAGCCACACACGGTCAATGAAGTCCGGGCCGGGTAAATGAATGTTTTCTTTGGCGATGGTTTTGCACTGATGGGTCAATAAGGACTCGGCATCAGCACCCAGTAATTGCTCAATTGCTTTGATGTCCACGTAAATAAGCCTCCGTATATTGCGGTTAAATCGGTTTCCAGAATCGGCAATTTTAGGCTGTGGTTCAGGCAATTGCAACGAATGAAACTCGGCTGAGCATAAATGGAATTTATAGTGACTTACGGGGCAGCGGCGCGAATCCAAATCTGATTCACCACCAGAAGCCCTTGTTGCATAGAAAAACAGGCGAAGACAGATGGTGCTCTTGTGCGATTTTCTCTTTTTATGGCAAGACTTTTTTCACTGCTCAGGTTCGTTAAATTAAGTGGAGGCAAAATCTGCGACGACCTGCATGAGCTCGTCCAACTGGTCATCAAAAAAATGACCTGCGCCTTCAATTTTTATCAGCCGACAATTATTTTCAGGAGGCAAGGAGTTAATCAAGTCCTCAATCGGAGCGAGCGGGGCGATTTCATCCTGTGCTCCGTGAATGAATAACTTCGGTTTTGTACAAGACAGCAAAAACGAGCGGTCATACATCCGCACTGGCGCGCCGATGGCAATCAGTTTCGTCACACGATTGTCTCCACATCCGACACGCAAGCCGACTGCCGAACCGAATGAAAAACCTGCCACAATGACTTCGCGGGCCTGAGGTTGTTTGCTGAGTAAATAATCCAGTGCCAGTCGCGCATCTTCTGCCTCGCCCGCGCCCTCATCAAAAGTTCCTGTGCTATGGCCGACACCCCGAAAGTTGAAGCGCAGGGTTTCATAGCCAGAAGTATTCAAGGCACGTGCCGTACGGAACACAACCTTATTGTGCATCGTGCCACCGTGCAGCGGATGGGGATGCAAGACCAGCGCCGCGCGCTCAGATTCGTGGTTGGCAGGCCGATAAATAATCTCAATCTGTCCGTGCGGTGCCGGAATAAAAAAGTTTCCTTTGGGGTAGGGGTACATAGTCAATCTTTTTGGGGCTAGGCAAGTTGGCCGATAATTATCACGTAACAATAAAGCACTCTTTGTTGTTTGCGCGAAAAAGCTTTTGGTCGTGTCGGCTAAATCAAATAAACTGTGCTTTGACAAAAAGCAGTCTATCCGATTTTATTGTAGTAATAAATATACGCGTATTAATTTGATTCAATGAACCCCAAGCAAATCGAAGAATTCTTTCATCTCTCACCCGTACAGAAACACCTGCTGCGCCGCAGCGAACTTTCTGCGGATGGAAATTCTTATCTCGCCCAGTTTGGATGTTACCTAAATGGAAATCTGGACGTCTCGGCTTTTGAACGAGCCTGGCAAAAAGTGACCAACCGCCAACCCGGACTTCGGATGACATTTGTCAGCGGCGATTTGAAAGAGCCAGTGCAGGTTGTGAATCGCAATGTGGCGGTTGATTTGGAAAAGCAGGATTGGCGGAACCTTGTTGCCGCAGATCAGGAACGGCATTTACTTGAACTGCTGCAATCAGACCGTCAATGTGGTCTGGTGTTGAAAACGCCGCCGCTGTGGCGCATGACCCTGGTGCGATTGCATGAAACGCAATATTACTTTGTTTGGACGTATCACGAATTACTGTTCGATGAATATTCCTTGTCGTTAATTCTGAACGAAGTTCTGGCCGCATATGCCGCCATTCTCCAAAGCAAAAATGAAACGCTGCCGCTGCCGCTTTCTTTCCGCAAATATGTTGATTGGGTAAAGAAAAAAGAGATCCATGAGGCAGAACATTATTGGCGTAATTATCTTAGCGGAATTTTTGCTCCAACTGCGATTGAGATTCCTGCTGGCGACACCTCTGCCCAGCTTGACGTGGTCGCGATGGATCGGCTCAAGCTTTTGGCGATGGATGCGCAATTGTCCCTGGCGGTAATTGTTCAGGGAGCCTGGGCATTTGTGCTGAGTCAGTTTAGTCGGCAGTCAGACGTATTATTTGGCAGTACGGTTTCTGGTCGTCCTAAAGAATTGCACGCGATAGATCGTGGTATTGGGCATTTTTCCAACACATTGCCTTTGCGCGTCAGCGTTCCCTTTGGCGCAACCGTCACGGAGTATCTGACAAATCTCCAGATGCAGCAGAAAGAGTGGCATCAGTATGAACACAATTCGCTGACCCAGATTCATGATTGGAGCGAACTTTCGGACGAACAACCGCTTTTCCAAAGTGTATTAGTCTTTGATCCGTCCGAGCTGGAAACATCCCTGCACAAATCGGTTGCCGGACTGGAAATTACTCCTGAACGTCTGGTGCTGCCGAATGACCTCCCGTTGACGGTGATGGTGAAAGAGGATGCGAATGGATGGCAAATTACCAGCAATGGTTTTTGTGCCGAGCCGCTTTGTTTTGCTCTGGCGCAATTCGCCCACAATCCGCAACAACGATTGGACGCCATCAAATTGCAGACCGCTGTGCCGTTTGAGCCGGAGCCGGAGCCGGAAGTTTCTTTGCTTCCCATCCCTGCTGAATGGATGCTGTCCCTTGATGATGAACAGGGCTGGGTAGATTGGCTGAAAACAGAGCGCTGTGCGCACGAGGTATTTGAGGAACGCGTGACCAAAATGCCAGACGCGGTTGCCGTACAAATCGGAGCGAGCGCGCTGACTTATCGAGAACTCAATGCTCGTGCCAATCAATTAGCGCGATATTTGCACAAATTAAATGTTGTTCCTTCGATCCCCGTAGGTATTTGTTTTACGCCATCACCAGAAGCCGTCGTTGCTTTGCTGGGCGTTCTGAAATCGGGCGGCGCGTATTTCCCACTTGATCCAACTCTTTCCAGCCACCATTTGCAGCACCTGATTGAAGCATCTTCGGTCACAATTTTGCTGACGCAATCGCATCTGGAGCCAAAGTTCCGCACCATTCCCCTCACGCATATTGTGCTTTGCTTGGATAGCGATTGGCAGATTATTGCCGAAGAGGAACGTGACAATCCTGTGTTTCAGGTAAGTGATGAACATCCCGCCTGTTTTCTGGTTGAGCAGGGGATTCAATCCACCATCACCCACGCTCAATTGTCGCACTCCATCGTTGCCGGTCAGAACAAGTTTGCTGACGACGCACGCTGCTGGTTCCGTTTTGAGGTCGGCAATCCCTGGCATTTGAGTAGTGCTTGGCCTTCTGTTACGGCGGCCACTGTGCCTGAGGCTACCGTGCCTGAGAAAGAAGTTTTGCCTGATTTGCTCCCTCTGCCTGATTTGGCATTAGTTCCGATGCCAGAAGCATTCCTGGATGATGTGCTGGACGTAGGTATTGCGCCGTCGTTGAATTTGCCATTTGAAGCGCCGATCCAGCCTGAGTCGCAGCCTCAGTTCGTGACAGATGCACCAGCGCTGGCACCGATTCAGCAGTGGTTTTTTGAGCAGCATCCCTTGGAACCGCATCATTGGAATATTTCCTTGCTTGTGGAAATTGGTGATCAACTAGAGCGCGCCACACTTGAAGAGGCGTTGCACCTGGTGGTGGCGCAGCACGCGGCTTTGCGCTGGCGGTTCACCCACACAGAACGGGGGTGGCGGTTCGATGAAATCCCGGAAGCCGCAGCCGGAAAAGATTCGCTCCCGTTTGAATATGTGGATTTCTCTGCCAAATGGGCACGCAGCCAACGCCGGGCGATTGAAGAAACTGCGGATAAATTGCAAACGAGCCTACATTTGACCGAAGGGCCGTTGTGGCGTGTAGCCTATTTTGATTTAGGCGTGAACCGGGCACATCGGTTGCTGGTTATCTTTCATCATCTGATTGGCGATGAACAATCCCTCAGAATTTTTCTGGAAGACTTTTTAGCCGCCTATTGGCAGATTCGTCGGGATCAAATGCCCTCGGCTCTGCCACCGCATACGACCTATGCTCAATGGCTACAGGCCGCCAGCGCACACAATACGAATCTTAGCTACTGGCGGCAGTTCAAGACGGTTTCGCCTGGTAAGCTGCCGATTGACCATCCCGATGGTGCGAATACCTATGGTCAGATGGAACGCGTTTTCGTTTCGCTGAATAGCGCAGAAACCACAAGTCTTCTGCACCATGTCCCACAGGCGGCCAAGGCGACAATTAACGAGATTGCCCTGACAGCATTAGGCTTGGCACTGGCACATTGGACAGAGAGTCGTAACGTCTTGATTGAGGTCGAACGATCTGCCCGCCATCAATCACTCACAGGCATTGATGTGACGCGAACCGTCGGCTGGTTTACCAGCAGATTCCCATTCTGGCTGGAAATCGAAAAAGACGCTGAAGTCGTGGCAACTTTGCGCAAGGTACAGGCGCAGTTGCACGCAATTCCAGAGGAAGGGCTTAGTTATGGGTGGTTGCGTTATGGTAACAATGATGTCGTACGGTCTGAATTACGTGCTTTGCCCGTGCCACAAATCAGCTTCAAGTATCTGGACTTTATGACTGAGTCATCGGATTGGCATTTGGCCACTGAAACAGTTGGCGCTGAGTTTTATCCGCAGAATGATCGCAGTAGTGTGATTACCGTGACAGGGGCCATGAACTTGAATATGCTCGAATTTCAATGGAGCTATGCCCGTGCGCAATTTGAGCAACGAACCATCGGTGTTCTGGTCAATAGCTTTATTACGGAACTGCGCCGATTAATCCATCAATATTCGCAACAAAGCGCGCGCGGTGGGGATTGAATCTCTCCTTTGTAACTTCCGCAAAAAACATGCAGCAGGCAGTTAAGCTTGATGATCTAAGGCGCAATTCGTGTGCTTGATCCTTTCATTGCATCTTGCGTGACGCAGCCAAATCATCTAGCATACGCGACGCTTAAACGAGCGTGTGATAACAAACAGCATAAATTTCATTCATCAACGAGAACGTACCTGGCTTAGCGAATGACAAGGCCGAAGCATCGTTAGTTTGGGGACAGCTTGGAGCCGAAAGCTATGTCCAAAAGAAAGCCTGTTACCGATGCGGTCTGGCAGTCTTCGCTCATCTCCTGTTTACTGTCCTGCCGGCGGCCAGAGTGATTTATCTACAAATCCGCTTCTGTGGCAGTGTGGCAGCAAGGCAAGGGGTGTTCTATCGGTCTGCCCTATGTTAGCTCCAAGGTAGAAATTCAAGTGATGATAAGGGAGCGAACATCACTTACTTTGGCAGCAATATCGCGGCAATACGAAATGAATTGGCAGAAGGCGCAGATACGGCTGTTGTTTATCCAATTAGGTCGCAGTGCGTTTACGTTGCAAAAGGAATCGTGATAACCGCGTGATCAATTATTTGACACCCATATCAAAAAAATACCGTGGATTGACGCCAGAGAATTTTGAGCGGTTGTTGTCAATGCTAGGAGCAGATCGCGCGGTTGCGGGTGAGCAATATGAGCAGATTCGCCAATCGCTCGTCTTGTTTTTTACCTTTCGCGGCGCAACCGATCCGAGTGAACTGGCAGATGAAACCTTTAATCGCGTCGCTGGCAGGATTGATAATGGCGTAGCGATCACAACGCAAAATGTAATCAGCTATTTTTATGGTGTTGCACGCAATATCTGGCGCGAAGTCCTGGCCCGCCCTCTGAATACCGAAACATTGGACGAGGCGTTGTTATCCGAAAAGAACGTCACACCTACTCCCCACGAATTGTTGGAAACGGAAGCGTCGGAGCGTGAATACCTGCAACGCCTGCAATGCCTGGAACTCTGTTTGCAAAAATTGCCCGCCAAAGACCGTAAATTGTTGCTCGCTTATTATCAGGGCACCGGTAGTGCCAAAATTGAGAACCGTCAGGAGCTAGCTGCACAATTTAATATTTCACTCAAAACCCTACGGAACAAAACCTCAAAACTGCGTGGAGACATTGCGGAATGTGTAAAAAAGCGCCTAACCTCTTTGCCGTAGATCGGGATGTTTTGACGAGATTCTCATTATAAAGCGTAGTCGGCAGCACCTTCTCTTTGTAGAGGAGTTACTTTGGAGCTACCTATGTCATCGCGAGATCGAATTGTGCGCTACATCTTCGGCCAGCAAACCGAGGCAGAGCAACAACAGACGGAACTGGATTATTTCGCTGACCCGGAATTGCTAAGTGAAATAAATGCTGTTTGCGATGAGTTTATAGAAAACTACCTGCAAGATAATTTGTCCCCTCAGATACGTGCGCAATTCACCCAACGCCTTCACGCCATGCCTTTTTTATGCGAGCGAGTCGAAACCATGCGCGCCTTGATGGATCGAGCTAATCTCGTTCCTTCGGTAATGTTATCTGTTGCGCTGAAAAAACGTTGGTGGGCATCGAAAATAGGCGAAGAGTTGAGAGCCTTCTGGACTCTGCCACGTGTCGTTACCGGAATGGGTTTGCTCGTGGTGGTTGGTGGAATTATCTGGTTTACCCTCAAAAAGGAGGTAGCAACCCCGCTACCATCGCTTGTGCAAGCACAGGTGCCCCCCTCTGCAACGAATTCCCCAGAGTCTCGCGTGACAGCTTCAATCTCGCCTGCGATAGCAACTGTTTCACCTGCACCCACCTCGGCAGCGACGACTTATCCTTTTCCTCTTCGCCGTTCACCTGTGATTGCCTCTCTGCTTCTTTCTGCTGCTGTGACGCGTGGATCGTCAGCCCTCCCCACGCTCGCGTTTTCGCCGCAAAAAGGCTTGGTTAGGTTACAGCTTGAGTTATCGGAAAATCGCCAGCAGCTCTACCGGGCAGAATTGCTAACTGCTGCACAGCAACGACTGAAAGTCTGGACACGCCTGACGCCTGTTCGCTACGAGCGCGACCTGGCAGTGGATTTGCTGGTTCCGGCAGAGTTGCTAAAAGAAGAAAGTTATATCGTTAGACTCCGTGGTGCCGGACAAAACACTGCTGATTTTCGGTTTCGCGTAGAGCGACGCTAATCCCGATGGGATGTTTTTTCAATTTTCTCATTATTGAACGGAATGAATAATCCGATAACTCGGACCCCGTGGTAAATGAGATGAGCATGTAAACAGCTCACCTCATTCATGAATAATTATGCCTGAATATACAGGAGTCCTTATGAGTGCTGTGTCTTCATTTCTGGATGAGCCGTCGCCGGAAGACGCCGAAGAAAAGATGCCCATCCGATTACTAAAGTTTGTGCCGGATGGCAAGCTAAAGTCTGGCGACAAATCGAAAGAAGTTTTAGCGCTTGAAACGCACGTCCGTGAATTGCGCGAAGAATTAATCCAAACGCAACGGCAGTTGGGAAGGCTGGAGTTATTGCTACAAAATGCACGGTTGCGTGAACAGGAATTACGCACTCAGTTGCTCAAGCAAAAATAGCAAACGAGTCGTTGCGTGTTGAAGATAGCTCCCACTTTGCTTGGGCGGTATAAGCCTTGTTGCTATTTCCCGCCAGGCTTTGTTTCGCTCGTGATCATTTTCCTGAACTTGATCAACGTGAAGCGAGGCGGGGTTGAAGTGGGCGTTCCCCTTGTTGCAGTCACGTCTGGACTGAGAGCCAAATTGGAAATCGGCCTCTAATTTGGCCCTCGTTGAGACGTCTGAAGCGGTGGTTGCGCCCACTTGAATTCTGTGATCAACGGAATCGGGCAAGTGCCTGATCCGGCAGTAATCTAATAGGCTATAGTCGGTTATAAAAACAGAAAAGAAGGTCGCGTGTCTGGGCAGTCTGCGGCCTTTTTTATTTGGGAATGCCTGCGTCCCGTTCCATAAGGTAAACGGCAGTTTCGACCTCAGAGCAGGCTTGGCCTACTTGCTGATATTTTGTGGGAGGTAGGGCTGCGGCTTCATCTAATCGTTTCGACAACACGTCGAGTTTCGCATTGATTTCAGGCGATCCGTTAGCACGAAGGCGTAAGAATGCAATGCGTCCGCGCAGCATTTGGATGAGTTGCTGATTTTCTTTCTGCAACCTTTCTTGTAACACTCCGCGATTTTGTGTGAAGTGATAATTGAGATACACGGCGGTCAGGCTCAGTAACAACGCGAGAGCAACAAAGATCAGGGCGAATTTGCGGCCATCAATGCCACGTTTTGCATTAGCGTCAGCGGTTTCTGTCATTGGAAAGTAAGTTTCTGTTTTAATGTTTGGCGCGATAGTTTAGATAAAATGCTGTCGCGCTCAGTAACAACGCCACAATAACACAAATGATAACGAGTTTACGTCCGTCCAAACCACGTTTCTCGCTTTCTGTGCGGGGCTGCGATGGTTCGATGGCAGGAACTAGGGGAGAGAATTGTTCGATGGCAGCAGGTGAAGGTGGGAAGTCGGAAGCGATGGTCTGGCCTGAGCTGAGATTATCGTTATCTCCTGCTGGGACTGGTGGCGGCAGCCCGACATCTTCAAGCAAATATTCAGTCGGCGAAGTGGATGGGCGCGGCACGAATTCCGGCGCAACCGTCTCGTCTTCTGGTGCCGCCAGTGCTTCTCCTGCCACCTTAACCAGGAGAACGGTGATGTTATCTTCGCCACCGCGTTCGTTGGCCAGCGCAATTAACTTATCGCAGGCTTCTTTAAAATCCTCGGCTTCTGTCACAATCTGCGCCATTTCTTCATTCGACATTTTCCCGGAAAGACCATCACTACATAGCAACAATAAATCACCGGCACGCAACGGCAGATAGCTCACCACTACGTCTATTTCGTTTGTCGCCCCAAGCGCTTGCAGAATGTAATTACGACGCGGGTGTGTGGCGGCTTGTTCTTCGGTGATTTGTCCGAGGTCAATCAGTTGCTGAACGACAGATTGATCTTTGGTAATGCGCGTAATTTGTCCCTGCCGAATCAGATGCGCGCGACTGTCGCCCACCTGCGCGAAACAGGCATGATCATCGGCCAAAGCCACAGCCGTAAATGTTGCTCCCATGCCGCGACATTCTGCATTCACAATGCTTTCAATGTGAATGGCTGCGTTTGCCTGCTCAATTGCTACGCGCAATTGTTCCTGTAACGTCAGTTGCCGATATTCTTCTTGTGTGCGTAAGCGTGGGATCAAATCGCGGACGATTTCGACTGCCATGCGTGACGCTACTTCGCCTGCCAGTGCGCCACCCATACCATCGGAAACCGCAAAGACCGCGCCTTGCGAACCAAGTTGTATCGTTTGTATCTCGGTTGCCTCATGCGCAATGCCCGCCCAACTATTTGACGTGGCCAGATCAAGGATTAAGAAGTTATCTTCATTACCCTGACGCACCTTGCCTACATGAGTTTGTGCGCAAAAGGTTAAGTGAGTGGCTGAAGCGGTAGTCATTGTTGAATTTGGGATTGGAAGTTTGAGATTTGAGATTGCGTCTGAAGAATGAATCTGACGTTTGCCTGACGCCACTTTCTATCTGGAACTAGGGTTTTGAATTTGCTCATGGTCGTGACCTCTCTAATTCCAAATCTCCAATCTCAAATCCTATTCAGTGCTTGATCTAAATCAGCAATAATATCTTCGACATCTTCGACCCCGACAGAAATCCGTACTAAACCGTCAGTGATGCCGAGTTGTTCTCGCTTGGCTGCGGGGACAGATGCGTGCGTCATCGTAGCCGGATGCGAAATTAAAGTTTCTACGCCGCCCAGGCTTTCTGCAAGGGAACAAAGGCGCACATTATCCAACACTGCCCGCGCGCCTGACAATGATCCTAAATCAAAAGCGATCATTCCGCCAAAGCCGGACATCAGTTTTTTGGCTCGCTCGTGCTGTGGATGATCACCGAGGCCCGGATAATACACTTTTCTGACCTTGGGGTGTTCTGCTAAAAAGCCCGCGATCATCCGACCATTCGCATCGTGTTGCTTCATGCGCAGGGCCAGCGTTTTCGTGCCGCGCAAAACAAGAAAGGAATCAAACGGCGAAAGAATCGCCCCCACCGCATTTTGCAAAAAGCCAATACGCTCTGCATCTTCAGCCAAAGTGGACACTACTACGCCGCCGACGCTGTCACTGTGTCCGTTCAAATATTTGGTCGTCGAATGCACTACCAGGTCTGCACCCCATTCAATCGGACGCAGAAAAAATGGACTCATGAACGTATTGTCCATCGCCAGCCGAATGCCACGGTCTTTCGTGAGCCGCCCGATAGCTTCTAAATCCGCGATTTGCATGACCGGATTGGTTGGTGTTTCCAAAAAGATCAATTTGGTTTCGGGACGGAACGCTGCCTCAACTTGCGCAATGTCCGAGGTATCAACATAGCTGAAATCCAAGCCGAATTGTCGCATCACGCGTTCACATAGCCGATACGTGCCACCGTAGGTGTTATCGGAAACAATGACGTGATCACCTGCTTTGAGCAACATCATCACCGCGTGAATTGCAGACATCCCGGAAGCGAAACAATGCGCTGTCAATCCACCTTCCAGCGCGGCCAGATTTTTTTCCAGGGCCAGGCGGGTTGGGTTCTGTGTGCGCGCATACTCAAAGCCTTTGTGCTGGCCGAGTGCTTCCTGCACATAAGTCGAGGTTTGATAAATCGGCGTGATGACTGCGCCAGTGGTCGGGTCCGGCTCTTGTCCGGCGTGAATAGCGAGCGTGGAAAAACCCATAATTAACGAAAGCTGCGAGATGAAAAATGAAAGATGAATAGATTGGCTTCAGCGTTCATTATTTCCCAAAATATGCCCGGTAAAAGCGGCCTGCAACTTGTGCCGCCTCCGTGCTGGTGCCTTCTTTCAAGAAAACGATGAGCCCGATTTCTGGTTTGTTTGCCGGGGCGAAAGAAACGCACAATGCGTTTTCTTCATCGCTTCCTACTTTACCTGCGACCGACTCTTTCACCGTTCCGGCTGCCATCGTCGCGCCTTCATTTACCGCTTTGATCAGGCCACTTTTGATAATTTCCATGGCTTGTTTATTGATGGGAATTGCCGGCGGCGTGATGGTTTGAGAAGTTGTGGTGATGATGGTGGACATGCGTTCGCTGGTGGTCGTATTGCTTGCCAGCGAAATGGCTAGTTGAGCGAAATGTAAATCATTGGCTTTCATGCCAGCCCCACGCGTCGCGAGCGCTTCATAATCCGCTCCTGCAACATTCGCCGGGATGACTGCCGAAATGGGACGCATTGCGGTGGTCAGCGGATTGACTGATTCTGTGCCGTAATAGGTAAAGCCGATGATTTGCGCCGCCCGCTTAAAATTGACGGGCGAAACTTTTTTGCTTAGTTCCGCAAAAAATCCTGGACACGGACGCGCTAAGGCTTCGGTGACATCTACCTGATCGGCTATGTCATTACACCGGAATTTCGTCTGGGGCGTAATGGCACCAGAATCAAGCGCCGCGTATGCCGTAACAATTTGCACGACTTCAAATGGAGAACTCGAAAATTGCACATCCATGCCGCGTGCAACCCGTTTCAGAACGCGGCCATATTGCGGATCAACCACCACGACCGCTCCGACGTGATTACCCAGTGCATCATAACCAAGCTGGCCATAATCCATCATCGGTGCGAGCGAACGTTGAGCAATTGGCGCACGATAACAAGCCGCCATTAGCACAACGCTAACGAGCAGCCCACAAAGAAAAAACATTTTGAGGGAACTCGTAGAAATCATGGTTTTGCCAAAGTTGGGGCTATCCGCTTTTTCGTGATTGATTGAACGTTGCGATACTACAACAGGCATTCACGGGGTGTCTAGCAAAAGAAGAGGGTTTATAATGCAGGAACAACAGGAATTTATGCAGGCCAGAAAGGGTTAAATGAAAAGCAAAGTAACCGCAATAATCCCGGCACGATATGCGTCTTCGCGCTTGCCCGGCAAACCATTATTAGAACTCGGCGGCAAGGCCATGATTTTGCATGTTATTGATCGTGCCAAACAGGTCAGCGCCATCCAACGTGTGATCGTTGCCACCGATGATGAGCGGATTTTTGCGGCTGTAACTGACGCTGGAGAAGAGGTCTGGATGACTTCATCTACGCATCAAACCGGAACAGATCGGTTAGCGGAAGTTGCCGCCCAACTGGATTCAGACATTATCGTCAATATTCAGGGCGATGAGCCATTTATTCCGGCTTCAACCATCGAAGCTGCCTTAACCCCATTGCTTGAAGATTACACGATTTTCATGGCCACGACGTGTGAGCCTATTGAGATGGTGGACGATGTTTTGAATCCGAATGTCGTGAAGGTCGTGACAGACCAGGCCGGATTTGCCCTTTATTTTTCGCGGCAACCGATTCCATATCCACGCGCCGAAGTTCTGGCTCACGGTTCCCTGGTGGCTGCTTTACAAGCTCAACCGGAACTGTTGGCCTTGTATGCCAAACACACAGGGATGTATGTGTATCGTCGGGAATTTTTGCTTCGCTTTGCGGCACTTGCACCGACGGTGCTCGAACGCATTGAAGCCCTGGAGCAATTGCGCGCACTCACACACGGATACCGCATTCGCGTTGTCACGACGGCACATCGCTCAATCGGCGTAGATACACCGGATGATCTGGAAAAGGCTAGAAAACTGCTGAGCTGGTAAATGCAACACTATCACCGTTCGTGGTTTGCAAGGCTGAACCGGGCCTATTGCCGATGGCTTGAATTGTTCCTGCCCGGCATTAACTCGGCGCGCAATTCCATTTCTCGCTGCTGGGCATTGCGTAGCAACGCCTCGTATCGCATTACCTCGTTTCTGGATTTTTCCAACTCTGCCTGTAAAACTGATACTTCCTTCTGTAATCGTGCGATTAACTCGATATCCCGTTGTGATCTTGCTTCTGGTGCTGAGGCCAGCTTCAAGACTGGAGACGGTGGTTTTCGCGCAGCATCATCAGATACATCAAGCGGAAGCTGCATTTCTTGCATTAGAGACACCTCCTCAAAAACTTTTCTCGGCATCAAATTTTGTCTAGCGTTGAAAACCACGGGTGGGATGGTTACGCAGTGTTAATCTAATATTTGCGCGGGAATGTCAAGCCCTTAAACGTTTTTGCTTGGTGGAGGAAGTAAAAGAGCGCCAGAGCAAGGCGAATGATTCTGTCGCTTTCAGCTTTCAATCGTTGGGTTCAGATTCTCAGCAAATAGCGCTTCTTCCTGCGGTTGGTCGCGGGTAACCCATTCATACAAAGTTGGCAGGACAAAGAGAGTCAATAAAGTCGAAGTGATTAGTCCGCCGATGACCACTGTGGCCAGCGGGCGCTGCACTTCGGCTCCGGGTTGTGTGGACAGTGCCATCGGGATAAAGCCTAAACTTGCCACTAACGCCGTCATCAGCACCGGACGCAAGCGAGAACTTGCCCCATCCAACACGGCCTCATGGACGCTTAGCCCTTGTTCGCGGAGTTGATTGATGTAGCTAACCATCACCACGCCATTCAGCACAGCGACGCCAAAGAGCGCAATAAAACCGACCGCCGAAGACAAGCTCAAATTCAAATCGCGCAACCACAATGCCGCCACGCCGCCGACTAAGGCAAAAGGCAGATTCACGATGATCAAAGTCGCATATTTCAACGAATTGAACGTCGAATACAGCAACATGAAAATCAGCAGAATGGCGAGCGGAACCACAACATACAACCGCTTCATCGCGCGTTGCTGGTTTTCAAATTCGCCGCCCCACGTCAGGTAATAACCCGTTGGCAACTTAATTTCCTTATCAATCAGGCTTTGTGCTTCGGCCACAAAACTGCCAATGTCGCGCCCCCGCACATTGGATTGAATTACGATGCGGCGTTGGGAATCTTCGCGGTTGACGACTTCCGGGCCTTCGGCAATTTTCAACGTTGCGACTTGTCCTAACGCCACGCGTTCGCCGCCGGGAGTGGGAATCAGCAAACTCAAAATCGCCTGGTTTTCGCGCCGTCGCGCTTCGGGCAGCTTGACCACAACATTGACGCGTCGGCGACCATCAATGACTTCTGTTGCGGCCTGCCCGCCAATCGCGGTTTCGATGACTTGTTTGACGTCCTCAACGCGCAACCCATAACGGGCCATTTCGGTGCGATTAATTTCAATGTGCAATTCGCCTGCACCGCCCAACGTTTCGATTTGCACATCGGCGTGGCCGGGCACACGATCCAACACGGCTTTAATGCGTTCAGCTTCTCGTTGTAGGGCGTCAAAATCATCGCCGAACAGTTTTACCGCCACATCAGCTTTTACGCCGGAAATCACTTCGTCCAATCGCATCGCCAACGGTTGCGTAAAGTTGTATACGACGCCGGGCACATCTTTGAGTTTCTTGTCGAACGCCTCAATCAATTCTTCTTTGGTCTTAACTGTCTTCCACTCCTCAATGGGTTTGAGAATGACATACACATCGCCCTGATAAATGCCCATTGCTTCTGTCGCCAAATCGGGCCGCCCGATTTTGGTGACGACGGTTTCGACTTCGGGGAATTCACGCACAACTTTTTCCACCATTGTGGAAATTTCAACCGATTCGGTCAGCGATACGGACGGTAGTTTGCGGGTTTCGATCAACAGCGCGCCTTCGTCCAATTGCGGCATAAATTCCGTTCCAAGTCGGCTCATTGAAATCACGGCCACCGCAATGATGATGAGCGCCAGCCCAACTGTCAGCACGCGCCAGTGCATCACACCTTTCAGAACGCGCCGATATATGGCTTGTAACTTCATTAACACCATTTCGTGGCCTTCGTGATGCGCGGGCTTGAGCACCAGCGAGCCGAGCGCGGGAATCAGCGTCAGCGTCAAAATCAACGCGCCAATCAACGCACAAACAACCGTCAAGGCCATCGGACGGAACATGCGCGACTCAAGTCCCTGCAATGCGAACAGCGGCAAATACACCGCAATGATGATGACAATGCCGAAAACAATTGGCTTGCTGACCTCAAGGGCAGAGAATCGCACCACCTGCTTTCTGGTTTCATCCCACGATTGCGTTGGGCTGTTTTTACTGACGACATTCAGACGGCTGATAAAATTCTCAATCATCACCACCGCGCCGTCTACGATTAAGCCGAAATCAATTGCCCCCAGACTCATTAAGTTAGCCGAGATGCCAAATGCCTTCATCCCGATAAACGCGACCAGCATTGAAAGTGGGATGATGCAGGCGACAATCAGCGATGCGCGGATGTTCCACAGAAACAAAAACAGGATTGTGATAACTAACAATCCGCCTTCGATTAGGTTTGTTGCAACCGTATGAATTGTGCGATTGACCAGAGTGGTTTGTTCATAAAATGGTGTCAGCTTCACGCCCGCAGGCAAATTCTTTTCGATGGTTTTGACGCGTTCCTCAACCCGTTCAATGACGGCTTTGGAGTTTTCGCCTTTGGTCATGATCACCATGCCTGCAACCGCTTCGCCTTTGCTGTCTTTGGTGACGGCCCCTTGTCGGACTGCTGGGCCGATTTCCACCGAAGCCACATCTTTTACCAGCACCGGCACACCTGTTGCTGATTTGATGACGACGTTTTTGACCTCTTCAATCGCATTCGCTGCTTCAAAGCGTCCTAAGCCTCGTACGGTGTAGCCTTCAGCGCCGCGCTCAATGTAGCTGCCGCCAAAGTTGCTGTTGCTTTGCGCCAGAGCTTGAAATACGTCGTGTAACGTGAGGTTGTAGGCCAGCAACCGTTCCGGCTCCACCAGCACCTGATATTGCTGAACCAGCCCGCCCCAGGAATTGATTTCATTAACGCCTGACACGGTGCGGAGTTGGGGGCGGACAGTCCAATCGTGCAGCGTTTTCAACTCCATCGCCGAGTGATTTTTGCCTTCGATGACGTATTGATAAATTTCTCCGAAGGCTGTCGCAACAGGGCCGAGTGTCGGTTCGACACCTTGTGGAATGCGCGTTTTCGCCTCCTGCAAACGTTCATTGACCACTTGACGCGCAAAGTATGTGTCTACGCTGTCATCAAAAACGATAGTAATGATCGAAAGCCCGAACTTGGAAATCGAGCGTATTTCTTCGGTATTGCGAATGCCCATCATTCCACTTTCCAGCGGATAGGTGACAAGCTGTTCGACTTCTGCTGCCGCCATTCCCGGCGCTTCTGTGACGATGTTGACCTGGTTATTGGTGAGATCGGGAAACGCGTCAATCGGAATCGTTGTAAGGGCGAATAACCCTGCCCCCACGAGGAATAACACAAGCGCGAAGACGAGAAGTCGTTGTTGAAGTGAAAATTCGATGAGTGCGCGGATCATGGGAAATCAAAAGGCAAAAGGCAAAAATCAAAAGGCAAAATGGAAAGAGAACGACTATGTGGCTTATATCAAAAGAAAAAACAAAGAGCCGCCCTTTTAATTTTTGCCCTTTGCCTTTTGCCTTTTGATCTTTACTACTCTTCTGCTAGCGAGCCTTTTAGAAACTCGGTCTTAATAAAAAAGCCGCCTTTAGTTACGACGCGCAGTCCGGTTTGTAAGCCATCCGTGATTTCAATCAGGTTTCCCTGCTCGCGGCCTAGCTGTACGGCGCGCTTTTCAAAGGCATTGTTTTCAAGTGCGACGAAAACGACTTTTTCGCCGTTTACTTCCTGCACCGCTTCTCGCGGCACGGCCAAGCCTTGTGGTGCTGCACCGCCACTGATGTTAATTGTCGCGTACATTTCCGGGCGCAGGTTGCCGCGAGGGTTATTGACCAAACACCGAACCTGCACGGTGCGAGTTTCAGGATTAAGCGATGTCCCGATATGCACGACCTTACCGCTAATCGTGGCGTCGCCAAGCGAAGAAAGTTGAATGTTTACGCCTTGTCCAATACGGGCGAAGGTGGCTTGTGCTTCAGGGACTTCTGCCACGGCCCAGAGCGTCGAAATATTGGCAATTTCCATTAAATCCGAAGCATCGCTGACCACGGTGCCTTCAGTGATGAGCCGTTTTGTGACAATGCCGGACAGCGTCGAACGAATGGCGACTTCATCCGGCGCATCCTGATCTATGGCCAAATGTTCAAGAAATTCACTGGCGCGTTCCAACTCCGCTTTTACCAACTCTGTTTCGGCTTTGATCGCGACGACGTGCGCGTTGGCCTGATCCACTTCGCGTTTGGCAATCGCTTTCGCTGTGAACAGCCGTTCAGCTCGGTCTGCTTCAGCCTGGGCAAAGGCGAGGGCTTTTTCTTTTTCGACCAGCGAGGCTTTCGCTTTGGCCACTGCGCCGCGTGCATCAGTCAATTCGTGGCTGTGGATATGCACCAGCGTTTGACCCTTACGCACATAGTCTCCAACTTTGGCGAAGACATGCACGACACGCCCGTCTACAAAAGTTCCCACACGGACAACCGCATCTTCGTTGAGCGCCAATCGTCCGGTTGCGGTCAACACCTGTGTGAGGGCTTGTGATGTCACTTCAGCCGTTTCGATGTTTGCGCGTTTCAGTGCTTCCGCCGAAAGTTCCACACGACTGGGTGCTGCTTCGCCTGCCTTTTCTTCTTTCTTCTCCGCCGTAGTTTCAGCAGTCTTCGCCTCAGTTGCAGTGGCAGCAGGTTCTGCGCGCCTGGGCCACAGCCACCAGGCCAGCAGGCCGAGCGTGACGGCGCTCAGAATCACCAATGAAACCAAAGTTGTGCGGCGGTTTGATCGCGGCGCATTTCCACTTTCAGTGGTCGGTGACAGGTCGCTGCTTATCTCTTCGCTCATTGTTTGTTTCCTTCGACAATTTCCCGACGGGGCAGTTGTTCAATTCCGGCGGCGCGTTCCAATTCATGAATCGCCAACTGATAATCGGCAAGAGCCTGAAAATACAATTCTTGCGCTTGTGTGCGCGTCCGTTGTGCGTCTATCAAATGCAGCAAGTCTGTCGCGCCTTCTCGATATGCCGCCAGCGAAACCTGCTGCGATTCGTCTGCATTGCGCAGGAATTCCGTGCGCAACGCTTCAATCTGCCGTTCATTGGCTTCGACCGTACGACGCGCGGCAGTGAGTTCCGCAACGACAAGAGCACGTTCAAATTTCAATTCTGATTCGATCATTGCAACTTCAGCTTCGGCACGCGAAATGTTGCCTTGATTCTTGTTGTAAATTGGCAGTGGAATGCTCAGCGCCCCGTACAACGCGTTGTCTACGCCGTTGCGTTTGTAACCGAATGAAGCCGTCAAATCCGGCCTGGCATTCGCTCGTTGCAGTTGCAGGGACGCACGAGCCTTTTCCAAACGCGCTTCGACGGTTTTGATGTTCGAGCGTCGCAACGCCGCGTCTTGCAGCGCTTTCGCATTCAGCGAGACAGTTTTGAAATCCAATCGCTCGGCCAAATCGAAATCTGCTTCAAATGTCGAATCGCCCATCGCTTTTTGCAGTGCGATTTTCGCGCGATCATATTCGATTGCTGCTTTGCGCAGACTGTAATCAATGCGCTGGGCTTCAAGTCGGGCTTTGATTAAATCGCCTTCTGCCGTGTAGCCCGCCTGCACGCGTACTTCATTGAGTTTTACCAGTTGCCCCAGCTGCGTAATGTTTTCGCGCAACAGTTCAATCCGTTCACGAGCGATGGCGGCGTGTTGGTACGCGACTTTGACATCGTAAACCAGTTGGCGTTCCACGGCTTCCGCTTCGATGTTTGCGACTTCGACGGCGCGTTCAGCTGTCGCACGGCGCAATTCACGTTTGTTGCCGCGCTCAAAGGTTTGCGAAAAGTACGCGAACCAATCCATCGTCCGTTTGAAGCTGAAGCCACCGTCAGGCGGATCGAGCGGAATATTCTCACCGCTGACCGTGAACGTTGGATTTGGCTTTAACCCAGCCTCAAACAACTCGCCTTCAAACATTGCCACCCGTTGTTTCGCCGCAATCAATAGAGGATGGTTCTGCCGTGTTCGCTGAATCGCTTCTGTTAAGGTGACTGATTTTGGCGCAGCTGGTTGCGCTGCGCCCAGGCTGGGAAGCAGCAATAAACACCAGGCGAATTGCCGGGTGAAACTTTGAAAAACGAAAATCTGACGGATCATTACAGGCGGAGTGTACAGATTGAAAGATGAACGGACAATGAACGCCAAAAGGGAATTGTGAAATAACTTTCGGACGTGACGGTAACTGACAACGGTGCTCCCCTCACGCGGCTACATTTCTGATATTTTTATAATGCTGCTTATTTAGCTGAAAACTTAGATCGGTTTTCAATTCAGTGTATGGAGCCGTCACCCACGTCGCTACCGCTCCGGGTACAGTACCGCGAGCGGTAGCGACCGGGTAACCATACACGCAACTGAAAACTGATCTAGGATTTAGGGAAAAGGTAAGTCCCTTCCCCTGAAAGCTATTCCTTTCCAATCACACCTAAATCCCGAATCCTAATTCCTAAATCTTCCAGGAGCACATTTATGGCGATCAAAGATAATCTTGCACATTGGGAAGCCGAAGATTTCGGCACAAACTTAATCGAACTCACGCTCGGCGATTTGCTGGATCAGCGCGCGGCAGAAATGCCGGAAAAAGAAGCTCTCGTGTACAACTATCCAGAGTTTGGGCTGAACTTGCGCCTGAATTTTCGCGAATACCGCGACACGGTGAATCGTCTGGCAAAAGGGTTGATGGCACTTGGTGTTCAGAAAGGTGAAAACGTAGCGGTGTGGGCGACGAATGTGCCGGAATGGGTATTTCTGGAATTGGCGCTCGCTAAAATCGGAGCAGTCATCGTCACCGTCAATACAAATTATCGGCAGCACGAGATTGAATATGTGCTCAAGCAAGGCGACATCACAACGCTGTTTTTGATTGAAGAATTTCGCGGCAATAGCTATTTGCAGTCTGTCTACAACATTGTGCCCGAACTGCAACGCATTAGTGATCCGGTGAATGAAACCTTGCAATCCGAAGCATTGCCTAAGCTCAAGCGCGTGGTGTTGATCGGCAATGATGCGAAGCCGGGCGTGATGTTGTTTTCGCAGGTGATGGTGCTTGCGGATCAGGTTTCTGATGAAGAATTGGCTGTGCGCCAAGCTTCGGTTTCGCCGCACGATGTCGCGATGATGCAATACACCAGCGGCACGACGGGCTTTCCGAAAGGCGTGATGCTGACACATTTTAGTTTGGTCAATCAAGGGCACGTTTCGACAGGGCGCGGCGCACTTGGTGAACATGAACGCTACGTGACGGCGATGCCGTTCTTTCACATCGCAGGCAGTTTAGGCGGTGTGATTTATTGTATCTATCTTGGCGCTACGTTGATTCCGCTGATCTATTTTGATCCGCTGAAATACCTGCAATTGTTCGCCGAAGAGAGGGGAACCTTTACCTTTGCCGTTCCGACCATGCTGATTGCGATGCTCAATCATCCACGCTTTGCTGAGTTTGATTTGACACCGCTTCGTTCGTTGTTCACCGGAGCAACCCCTGTGCCTGTGATAGTGATGGAACAGGTCAAAGAAAAGATGGGCGCGGATTGTTCGATTGTGTTTGGTATGACAGAGACAACGGGTGCCGTGACGCAAAGTTTTCACACGGACGATTTTGAGCTGAAAGCCGCAACCGTCGGGCTGCCGCAACCGCACACGGCGATCAAGATTATCAACCCGGAAACAGGCGACATTGTACCGTGCGGACAGTCAGGCGAACTCTGCTCAAAAGCGTTCTCGAATATGGTGGGGTATTACAATATGCCTGAAAAAACGGCGGAAACCATTGACGAGGATGGCTGGCTGCATTCAGGCGATCTAGCTGTGATGCGGCCTGATGGGTACATCAACATCGTTGGGCGGGTGAAGGATATGATTATTCGTGGCGGCGAGAATATTTATCCGGCAGAAATCGAAGCCTTCTTGATGCGGCATCCCGACATTGCTGAAGCGCAGATCATCGGCTTGCCCGACCAGTTGATGGGCGAAGAAGTTTGCGCATTTATCAAGTGCAGTCCCGGCGCAACGGTCATCGAAGAGGACTTGATCACTTACTGCAAGGCAAATATGGCTCGGCATAAAGTTCCCAGATATGTCCGCGTCGTCGAGGCATTCCCCTTAACCGCCAGCGGCAAAGTCCAAAAGTTTGTTTTGCGTGATCGAATGATTCAGGAATTGGGATTAGGCGAGGTCGCCAATTTGAGAACAGCGTGAGCGGGATTTGGACGCAGAAAAACGCAGATTTGGTGGATTTCGGCGCGTAGCGAATATCTGTCTGATCTGCGTTTTTCTGCTTGTGATGCCGTTATTTTAGATTGATTCGCACGGTGTTGGCGACTCTTCCTTCGATGATAATTTTCACCTCCACATCGCCTTTTCCTGCTAACGTGCGCGGAAGTTTCAGGTTCATCTGATCCACCCCGACAAAGTACCCCTGCGTATCCGCGTACAAGACTTCTGACTCCTGGTTGTTGATCAAGGCACGAACCGTGATGAGGTCAATGCGGCTGCGGATTCCCGTCCCGTAAAGGACAAGGTAAACCTCTTCTCCCTCTTCGCCCATATCAATGGGAACAGGCACGATTTTATTTTGCACTGCATCCCACCGCGCGATTTCCTCAAAGCTCTGCGATCCGTCCAGCCGGACGCGTTGGATGTTGGCGGCGGCCAAATCCTTGCCACTGGAGTTCGCCGAAAAGACAGCGGGCGAGATGGGGGCAATTTCAATCATTCCGCTTCCGGTGATTTCCCCAGCCTCGGTTTGGATGGTGAGCAAGGCTGGGCCGGAGGCTACGTCCGCAGGCACTTGATAATTAATTTGCAGCGGCGAGACGTAGAACAGCGGCGCAAAATGGCTTGTTCCCGTGGAATCTGTGATTTTTACCTTTGTGTTGGCCAGGCTTGTCGGCAGCGGGAGGGATTGGGCGCTGGCAGTATTCGTGGCCATCTCCTCACCAAACACACTGACGATGGAATTGGTGGCAACGCTTCCCCCTTGGAAGCTCGCACCTGAAACAGAAGTTGTCGTCTTGGATTGAACAATCGTCACGCGTTTGTCCGCTATGAAAATCGTCCCGGTGCGCGCCGATCCATTGGTCAACGGGGAAACGATGAACGACACAGCACCGACTTCCGGGCCGTAATCCATGACGGTAATCCAGGGGGAAGTCGTATAGGCATACCAGTAACAATAGGAAGGCGTTTCGACTGCGATTTGCCCAAAACCGCCTTGCGGATTGAACGCCATGCTGCTGGTTGACAGATTCCAGGTGCAATAGGGCGTCATGGTTTGATTTACGACGGCTGATTTACTGCTCGCAGACTTATCATCTCCTTTGTACTCGGCTGTAATTGAATGCTCGCCATTGGACAATTCGCCCGTGGTGAGAACGGCAACCCCACCGTTCAAGGTTGCACTGCCGAGGAGCGTCGTTCCGTCAAAAAAATCTACCTGACCTGTTGGCACATCGCCTGCGCTGTGAACAGTTGCGGCAAAGGTGATGAGATGGCCAACAGTCGCATTTTTAGCAGTTGTTGTGAGCCGGATGGCAGTTCGGCCTTTGCCTACATTGAGTGGCAACACCGAAGACGAACCGGATTCGTAGTTGCCATCTCCATTGAACTCCACCGTGATTGAATGCGCGCCGCCGGATAGCTGATTTGTTGCCAGGTTGGCGCGTCCCAGCCGGTCAAGATTGCTCGTTCCCAGCACCGTGCTGCCATCTTTGAAGACAACTGTCCCGGATGGTGCACTGATTTCTGGCACATTGTTGTTCAGGTTCACTGCCAAGGTGACGAATTGCTTCAGCGCTACAGGATTGTCGGAGGACGAAATATTGATTGTCGGAATACCTTTATTAACCGTGACTGAGAAGTTTTGTGATGTGCCTCCATCATTTTGTGCGTCGCCTTCATACACTGCCGTGATGAGGTGCGTGGCAACAGGCAAGGCATTCAGTGTCAGTGAGGCCGCCCCATTTGCCAGCGTCGCCGTGCCGAGCAGGGAAGTGCCGTTCATAAATCGAACGCTGCCTGTTGGTGTCGCGCCTGTCCCGCTCACGCTGGCATTCAACGTGAATGGCTGACCATAACGCACTGTATCAAGCGATGAAGCCAGTGTGACTGTGGCCCCAGATTTCCCGACGGATTGTGAGATTGTTGGTGAAGTGCTGGTGTTGAAATTTTCTGTCCCAGCGTATGTCGCCGTGATCGAATGAGTGCCGATGGTCAATTGATTCGTCGTAACACTGGCCTGTCCATTTGCTAATTGTGCTGTGCCCAATGTTGTCTCGCCATTTTTGAAGGTAATGGTTCCCGTCGGTGTGCCCACACCAGGAGTCACTGCGTTGACCGTCGCGGTGAAAATTACGCTTTGACCTACAAGTGCGGAAGGGGCATTGGAAACAAGCGCCACTGCCGTGTTGGCTGGCGTGATGGTTAAGGTTCCACTGGTAAATGCAATGTCATAACTCGTTGCTGTCAGTGATCCTGCACTGATGCTGATGGGATACTGCCCGGCATTGCTATTGGCATTGGCACTGGTTGTTATGCTTGGTGCTCCGGTCAGGACATTAGCCGTATCGCCATTGAGGAATCCGGTGTAGGAATACGTCAGTTCTGGCAGCGCTGCCCCAAAGACTTTCGATTTATTGTCTGCGGTGATGGTAAGCGTAGCTTTGCCAATCGTCAGTGTTCCATTGACGAAGGTGAAATCATAGTTCGATGCCGCAAGGGTTCCTTGTGCTGCTGTGATCGGATAGGTTCCTGCGGCACTCGCACTTGTCGCCGTCGTGCTCAATGCCGCTTCGCCTGTCAGGACGTTGCTGGTTTCACCATTCACGAAACCCGTAATCGTTGCGGTTAAGGTGGGATTTGCCGCGCCATACGTGCGCGATTTGTTTTCCGCCGTCACGGTCAGCAGCGCTTTGTTGATCGTTAAGGTGCCGCTGACGAAGCTGATGGTGTAATTTGCAGACGAAACTCCACTGACGGAAATCGGATAATTTCCCGCTGCACTGGCTGGATTGGCTTCGGTCGTCAGTTGCAAGCTTCCAGTGAACACCGCTGCGGTCTCGTTGTTGACAAGGCCATTGATGCTGGCCGTGAGTTCGGGATTAGCTGCTCCGTACAGTCGCGTCTTGTGATCTGCGGTGATGGTTAATGTGGCGGGCGTGACTGTCAGTGTCCCGTTTGTGACAGCGACCTCATAATTGCCCAGTTTATTCTCCGGGTCGTTGAGTGTTGTCGTGATCGGGTAGCTTCCAACCGCACTGCCAGCATTCGCATTGGTCGTATAGGAAGCTGTAATGTTGTCATTGTTTTGTACGCCAGACATCGTACCCGCGAACGTCGGATTGGCCGCACCATAACTACGTGTGGCATCAGTGACGGCTGCACTCAACATTGCTTTGCTAATTGTGAGCGTGCCGTCAGCGAAGGCCAGTTGATAGTTAGTAGCAGTTAACGAGCCGGGTTTTACTGAGATTGGATAAGTACCAATTACGCTGTTGGGTGTAGCTGTCGTGGTTACTTCCGGGGTGCCAGTCAGGACAGTTTCAGTATCATTATTGGCAAATCCTGAATACCGAATAGTAAAATTCGGATTGGCTGCGCCATAAATACGGCTCTTGTTTTCTGCGGTAACCGTGAGCGTTGCCTGTCCAATTGTGAGGGTTCCATTGGCAAAGGCAAAGTCGTAATTCGTCGCCGCAAGCGTTCCTGGCGCAGCATTGATGGCATATAGTCCGACACTGCTGGTGGTTGTGGCAGTCGTGCTCAAGGCTGCTTCGCCGCTGATCACGCTGGGGGACTCGTTATTAACAAAACCGCTGATAGTTGCCGTGAAAGATGGATTCGCAGCACCATAGACGCGAGATTTATTGTCTGCCGTGACGGTTAGCAATGCTTTGCTAATCGTTAATGAACCATTGATGAAGGTGAAATCATAGTTACTGGCGGCTAACGTGCCAGCCGTCACCTGAATTGGATATGCCCCGACAGCACTAGCTGAATGGGCGCTTGTGCTCAACACCGCTTCTCCTGATAAGACACTCACCGTATCTCCATTAACAAATCCTGTGATGGTTGTAGTCAATGGTGGATTCGCTGAGCCATAGGTTCTGCTTTTATTCTCGGCAGTGACGATCAGCATGGCTTTGCTGATTGTCAACGTGCCATTCACAAATGCGAAATCGTAGTTGGCAGCCGCCAGTGTGCCCAGCGCAATGCTGATGGGATATTGTCCGGCATTGCTGCCCGCAGTGGCAGTAGTGCTCAACGTTGGAGACCCACTGACAACGGTTGCTGAGTCTCCATTGGCAAATCCGGCATAACTGAACGTGAATTCTGGTAAGGTCGCACCAAAGAGTTTCGTTTTGTTATCGGCTGAAACGGTCAGTGTGGCTTTGCCGACGGTGAGTGTGCCGTTGACAAAAGTGAAGTCGTAGTTAGTTGCTGCAAGTGTGCCTTGTGTGACGGTGATCGGATAGACTCCGGTGGCGCTCGTGTTTGTGGCGCTCGTATTTAGTGCCGCTTCGCCTGTGAGGACACTGCTGGTGTCGCTGTTCAGAAATCCGGTTATCGTGGCGGTCAGCGATGGCAGTACCGCACCATAGGTTTGCGCCTTATTGTCAGCTGTGACAGTCAGAAGGGCCTTTCCGACAGTCAGCGTGCCATTAACAAGCGTGAAGTTGTAATTGTCTGCTGCCAGCGTCCCCTGCGTGACTGTAATTGGATAAGTGCTGGCCGGGCTGGCTGCGGTTGCTGCTGTGGTAATCGAAGGCGTGCCACTGACAACCGAATTTGTATCTCCATTGACGAACCCGGCAATCGTCGCGGTCAAGTCAGGATTCGCTGTGCCATACGTGCGCGCTTTGTTTTCAGCGGTGACAGTCAAAGTCGCTTTGTTGATTGTTTGCGTGATCGCGCTTGAACTGGCGCTGACATAATTCGTGTCGCCCGCATATTCCGCCGTGATGGAGTAGTTGCCTGCATTTAGCGATGAAGTTGTAAAACTCGCTTGTCCGTTGCTGATTGTACCAGTGCCAAGTGTTGTTGCTCCATTTTTGAATGTGACAATTCCTGTAGTCGCAACTGCACCGCTGACGGAAGCCGAGAACGTTACACTTTGCCCATAGGTAGTCGTTGTCGAAGAACTATTCAGTGCAATCGCTGGCGTTAGTTTATTTACAGTCAACGTCACGGCATTCGTCGTCGCTGTCCCACAGGCATTGGTGAACACCGCGCGATATTTATTTCCATTCATCAAAATTGTGACATTCGACAAATTGAGGGTGGGATTTGTTTGATTGGAGAGATTCTCCCAAGTGTTTCCATTGTCCGTGCTGACTTGCCATTGCACGGTGGGAGGGGTGCCGCCTGCTGCTGCTGTAAAGCTGGCACTTCCTGCCACCGCAGCCGTTTGATTCGTGGGTTGTGTGGTTATGCTTGGCGGCGCGCAGGAGTTGATCGTCAGCGAATATGCACGGCTGCCATTGCAGAGATTGGTATCACTGATCTTGATCGTGAAATTGAAGTCCCCCGCTACACTTGGTGTGCCTGATAAGAGTCCGTCTGAAGAAAGGGTCAATCCACTTGGCAATGCCCCCGAAGTGATTTCATAGGTAAAGGGGGACGTTCCGCTGGAAGGAACAATGGTTGTTGCCGTGTAAGTCAGATTCTGTGTGCCATTGGCTAGCGTCGTCGGGTTGAGGGTGATACTGGGACAAGTCGGAGAAAAGATATAGGCTGAACCTTGATCGGTATTACTGGCAACGTCATCCACCGGAGCACCGACGACGATGGTGTAACCGCTAATCCCAATTGCCCATCCCAAATCGTCATAGGCAGAACCATTGCTGGCAATCAATTGTTGCTGTTGGCTCCAACTGGATGCACTGCGGCTGAAAATATATGCCGACCCTTGATCTGCATTACTGGTTACATCGTCCGTTGGTGCGCCAATGGCTGCCATGTCATTGCTGATGGCGACACAGCTGCCAAATTGATCTGCGCCTGAACCGTTGCTGGCGATCAGCTGTTGTTGCTGACTCCAACTGGAACCAGTACGAATGAAGGCATAAGCCGAACCTTGATCAATATTGGCATTCACATCGTCCAGCGGCGCGCCAATGATGACAGTGTCGTTGCTGATTGCCACACTATAGCCGAGCTGATCGGTACTTGACCCATTTCCGGCTGTGAGTTGTTGTTGCTGATTCCAGCTGATTCCATTGCGTGTGAAAACGTAAGCCGCACCCTGATCGCTGTTGCCATTGATGTCTGCCGAAGGGCTGCCGACAACGGTAGTCATACCGCTGATCGCTACGGCAAAGCCCAAATTGTCATTATCTGCGGCATTGCTGGCACGCAACTGTTTTTCAAAGCTCCAAGTGCCGTTATTGCGTACGAAAACATATGCTGAACCTTGGTTGGTGGTGAATGTCGCGTCATTCAGGGGAGCGCCAATCACGGCGATGTCTCCGCTGATGCCAACACTGTAACCAAACCAGTCATTCGTTGCCCCATCATTGGCTGTGAGCTTGGCTTGCTGGCTCCAGGTCGTTCCACTACGTGTGAAAACATACGCCGAACCCTGATCGGCGAAATTCCCGTCATCGGTATACGCCCCAATCACCGCAGTATCGCCGCTGATCGCAACTGACCATCCGAACGCATCATTGTTGGCGGCATCATTGGCAACGAGCTGTGCCTGTTGGCTCCAGGTTGATCCATTGCGCACGAAAACATACGCTGCGCCCTGATTGAAGGTAATACCTGCATCATTGTCCGGGACGCCGACAATCGCGGTGTCACCACTGATTGCAACAGAATATCCAAATTGGTCGTAGGCGGCTCCATTGCTGGCTACAAATTGCGTTTGCTGCGACAGCGTTGGGTCAATCGTCAATGGCCAAACGGCATTTGCATCGTTGACGATAAGTGAAAGTTGACTTCCTTCAACTTTCATCCGAGAGGCCAATTCGCGACCTGTTGCATCAAACGTGTGCAATTGATCATACCGCAGCGTCGTGCTGTTGTTTTGCAGTGTCAATGCTTGTCCATTTTGTTCAATTCTGGCCTTCCAGCCTCCGCTCATTTCCATCACCACCTGAAGCTGTGACGTGCGTGTTTCCTGCTGCGGACGTGTTTGTAAATGAAATCCCTGCTCAATACCTTTTGGAGTGTTGTTGTACCATTCAAGAATTTGAGCCGTATCTGAGTTCTGTTGATGGTCGGATGATTTAAGAGAGCGCTTGATTTCAACGCGATTTCCGTTGGATTGAACTACACCTTCGCCGACTTCGTGAAGCTTCGAGCCATACCCCAGGCCTTTCATTTTAAAAGCTAATTGCCAGGGTTGTTGGCAACTTCCAGTGGATTCAAATTGTACCTGCTCAGGGGTAAAGCGTGCCCGCAGATTTTGCGCGGGATTCGACGCCACAATGGCCGTGCTTCCTACTTCAGCGACAGGGCGGACATTATATCGGGCGGCTTGAATCGCTTCGCCAAGTGCTGACGGGCCTTCTGCCGCTGGTTGAGTAGCTCTTGCCTGCTCTGATGTTGAAGCCAATACCTGTTTGAGGATTTGGCGATTGGCCCAAAACATTCCGGTCAAAATGATCGAAGTCAGCAAGCAAAACGCTGCCAGGTACTTTTTCCGCAGTGTAGTCATTTCCTTTGAACTCCAGATAAATCTCAAAAAATCGTTCTGGGGGCGTCCGCTGTTGGCCGACAACGCGGACGGTGTGTGTGTGCGCCAGCATGCGTAATGGCTTTCAATATTTTGTGATAAGACTGTGATAAGTTCTGCGGCAGCAAACGACAAATACTTGTGGCATCAAAGAGCGCAAATGCCTTCTACCCATTCCACCGAGGCCAAAGTGCGGTACAATCGCGTGCGCAATCCAGTTGTGAGGAGAAGTAAAAATGAGTGCTATATTAATGCCACGACAAACAGAACAAGGATGGGTAGTTGATTTACCACCTGAAATGGCGCAAGCCATCGGCGTTGCGGAGGGGTCTATGGTTATTTTGTATGCGCATGAAGGTAGTGTCAGAACCGAAATCCTGCCACCTGTTTCAGCTGAGATTAAGAATATTTCTCAGTATCTGCTTCAGAAAAATCGCGCACTTTATGAGGAGATGAAAAAAGTCGGCGATGAAGGAGATTAATTACATTTCTTACCATGAAGCTGTTTATCTTCATATTGATTTGATGCGATTTTATGGGGAAATTCGCTTTGGCGTCGCCTTTCCAGAGTTGATTGAATCTGCATTAGCACGCGCACTTCAAGCCGCTGCTTATGAAAACGCTGATTTGATTCGGCAAGCGGCCACACTTTGTTTCGGCCTGATCAAAAATCATCCTTGGGTAGGTGGAAATAAACGGACAGCGACGCATATTACGGAAGCCTTTTTGGTTGCTAACGGGGTCGAGTTATCCGCTACAATTGCGGACGTTATTGAGCTTGTTCTCGCCATTGAAGCGAATCGCCTGCAAGTTGAAGACATTGAGCATTGGCTTCGTACACACGTAACATCAACGGAATATTCAGAGACAAAGGAAAACTCATGAAAACAATCCGCATTGCTAACGGACAAGGTTTTTGGGGGGACTCATTGGACGCGCCTGTCCAATTGGTCGAACGTGGGCCGATAGATTATTTGACGTTGGATTATCTGGCCGAAATTACGATGTCAATCATGCAAAAACAAAAGTCGCGCGATCCGAATGCGGGCTATGCGCGCGATTTTCTGTATGTTGTCAGCCGTGTGCTGCCAAAGTGCCTGGATCGAAACATCAAAATCATCGCCAATGCTGGCGGGGTAAATCCGCAGGCTTGTGTCGCAGGGCTGAAAGAGGTCGTGAACAAGCTTGGGCTGTCTGGCAAAGTCAAAATCGGCGTCGTTACGGGTGATGATATTGTGGGTAACCTGGATGAGTTGTTTGATTCCGGTGTCGAACTCAACAACATGGAAACGGGCGAACCCTTATCTTCGATCCGCAATTTTGTTGCGAGTGCCAATGTCTATTTTGGGGCCGCTCCGATGGCAGAAGCGTTAGCCCAAGGAGCCGACATCGTTGTGACAGGACGATGCACAGATACGGGCTTAGCACTCGCGCCCATGATTCACGAATTCGGGTGGGCGATGGATGATTGGGACAAAATTTCGGCTGGTACCATTGCTGGTCACATCATTGAATGTGGGGCGCAGACCACAGGTGGAAACTGTCAGGCTGATTGGCAATCCATTCCTGATTTGTGGGACATCGGCTATCCGATTGTGGAAGCCAGTCCCGATGGCAGTTTTGTAGTCACCAAACACGAAGGCACGGGCGGGCGTGTCAATGTCGCGGGCGTCAAAGAGCAGTTGATGTATGAAATGGGGGATCCGAAAAATTACATCACGCCGGATTGCATTGCCGACTTTACTTCGATTCAGTTGGAACAGGATGGCGAAAATCGCGTCCGTGTCTGCGGCATCACTGGTAAGCCTGCCACCGAGTTTTATAAAGTTTCCATCAGTTATTCATCGGGCTACAAGGCCGGTGGCGGATTGATTTATTCGTGGCCGGATGCCTACCAGAAAGCAAAGGCTGCCGATGCGATTTTGCGCAAGCGGCTTGATGTCCTGGGGCTGAAATTCGATGAAATTCTGACCAGTTTCATTGGCGTCAATGGTACGCACGAAGGGCTTGGTGGTGAGCCATCGCCTGATCTTGCCGAAGTGATGATGCGCGTTGCTGTCAGAGGCAACGACAAAGCGGCAGTCGAGCGGTTTGCCAAAGAAATTGCGCCGCTTGCGTTGAATGGTCCCCCGACCGTTACCTACTTTGCCAGCGGACGCCCGAAAGCTGAAGAGATCATCGCCTATTGGCCTGCACTAATTCCGAAGACGGCGGTGCAGCCACAAGTTGAAGTAATTACTGTATGACGTTCAGATTATTGCTTACGCTTTTACTTCTTGGCTTGAGCGTTGTTGCACAGCCGCGAACAATGACGATCACGATTGATGATTTGCCGTTTATGGTTGCAAGTCACCCGCAATATTTGCCCAATGCACAACGTGTGACAAAAGAACTACTGCGAGTATTGCGCGCACACCGTGTACCAGCGATTGGCTTTGTCAATGAAGGACAATTGCAGGTTGCTGGTGAAGTGGACGCCCGGATTAGGCTGTTGCAACAATGGCTTGATGCAGGAATGACGCTTGGCAATCACACTTACTCGCACCCTGATCTTAATTCCGTTTCCATTGAGCAATATCAGCATGACATCGTTCGTGGCGATGTCGTCTTGCGTCGCTTACTGCATCCACAACAGCCGCTCTATTTTCGTCACCCAATGACACATACAGGCGACACACAGGCAAAGAAAGACGCAATTGATGCGTTTCTTGCGGCCCGCGGCTACAAAATTACGCCACATACAATTGAGAATTACGATTTCGTTTACAACGTGTCCTATGTCCGCGCTTTGCGGAATAAAGATGTTGCATTACAAAAAAAGTTGCGCGACTCCTACCTAAACTACACGCTCGCTGTAACAGAGTTTGCGGAAAAAATTTCACTACCGATTTTCGGACGTGAGATACCACAAACCTTGCTTATTCATGCCAATAACCTGAATGCAGATTGTTTGGACGAAATGCTACGCCGTTTTGAAGCACGTGGGTACAGATTCGTAACACTGGATGAGGTAATGCGTGATGCGGCGTATCAAACAAAAGACACAAACGTCAGTCGCAATGGCCCAACCTGGCTCTGGCGCTGGATGAAAAGCAAAGGAATGAATGTGAGTTTCAGGGATGACCCAGAGCCGCCCCAGTGGGTCATGGAGTTGTATCGGCAAAACTGATGTGGCACAAATTCTTCAGCCGAATCTGGCGACGATTACCAAAACGTGTCCGCCGCTGGGGTGTTGTTCTTCTGCATCCACGCTTTACTGTCACCGCAGGGGCAGTTGTCGTAGACGCACAAGGTCGAGTTCTGCTGCTGCATCATCGTTTTCGCGCGGGCAGTGGTTGGGGAATTCCGGGCGGATTTCTCAGCCCACGCGAGAGTCCTGAAGAAGCCCTGCGCCGCGAACTCCGCGAAGAAGTCGGTCTGGAGTTGGATAACGTCACAATCGCCTTCATTCACACCTTGCAGGCCTATCAACAAATCGAAATCGTCTTTCGGTGCTCGCCACGCAATACGCCGCAAATCTGTAGCGCAGAGATCAGCCGTGCCGAATGGTTTGCGCTGGATGCGTTGCCCGCCGAAGTCAGCGAATATCAGCGCTGGTTATTGCACAAAGCCCTGACGCCAGAACTTCATGGTGCATCGAATCCCGGCGAACATGAAACCTGAAGCATCATCTCGAACCTATCTGCACGCTTAAACTTTGCTGCACGCGTGGTTGATCCAACACCCAGCGGCGAATGATCTGATACGGGCGTTCGTTCGGCGCAAAGCGGCGTCCGCCCTGATGCCCGTCTTCTTTGCCGGTTTGGACGTTCAGCGGTTTGCGCAGCAGCTTGCTGGTTTCGATGTCAGGCAAATTCACGCGCTGTTGCAGCAGCAAATAATTCTTCAGCATTTTGGCGACTGACCAATAGCCATTGCCGTTCGGCGCTTCCAATTCGAGCGAGGGCACGCGTCCCGGCACGGCGTGGCATTTCATACAGGACATCGTATCCATGCGCTGATCGCGGTTGAGTTCGGGCGCGACGTGATCGCTGAAATAACGAAAGCTGGCGAGGAATTGCGGCGTCAGGTTCGGCTTGCCTTTCGCGTCTTTCAAGTTTGCCGCGAGCGGCTCAGTTTTGATCGCTGCACGCAAATCAGTCAGGAACGTTTGCTCGTCGGCATAACGCAGAGCACTGCGCGCGGCATCGTCTTTCATTTCGCGCAATGCGGCCTGCACGGTTGTGTTTTGTCGCAGCGCCGTCGTGTTCGCCAATCGCAAAGCAATATTGCGGCTCATCACGGGCGTGTCGGGCTTGAGCATTTGCAAATACAACTCGACCGCACGGGCGCGAGCGGCGGCGAGTTCAGGCGAAAGTTGTGGTTGCTTCGTCGCGCCGATCTCAGGGATTTCGTCATTGAACGACATTACCCAACTAACGCTCGGTAGCCAGAAATGCGCAATCATCGGATTCTTCGTTGTGCCGGGAATGAACCGCAGCAGGTTCTCTGTATGCAAGTCGGAATTGGTCGCCAGCATCGCGCCCATTCGATCTGCCACGTACCAGTCGGCATCGGGCAAACCCATCGGACGCACAGCAGCAGCAGCGGCTTCGAGAATGTTATTCAACTCTGCTGACGATGGTTCCGCTTTGAATTTCGGAATCAGCAAACGATAGAGCAATTCGCGTTGCTCTACGGTTTTCGGCACGGCCCATTTGGCGCGCGAGAATAGCTTCAGCACGGGCTGCGCCAACGTCTGTCGCCGATCATAGTCCAAAGCCCCGCGCAGAATTTGTTCGACCAGCGGTTCGATTTTTTCCTGCACTGCTGGCAATGTGACTGCCGTCGGATCAGACACCGCCGCCGCCGCAATCGTACGCAACACCTCGGGGCCAGCGGTCGAGTAATCAATGATTTTATCTTGCAACGGTTGATACGCAACGTTCGCTGAGCCTTCCAAAATCAGACGCAATTCGGGGATGTCGGCAGCGTTCGTCTTGCTCCACAGGTGCATTGCCGCTTTGCCCATCAACTCCGTACTGCCCGCTTGAATGTAGCCCATTTGACCGGGGCCACCATCGCCGCCCGACGTGTTGTAATACGTCGCGGCAATTGCAACCAAACGACGCGCCAGCAAATCTTTCGTGGCGGCAGGCAGCGTGGCATCGTCCAGCTTCGCTTCCAATGTATTGAAGAGCGGCGTCAATTCTTTGTACTGATGTTCTTCGCTGCCGTTGGCTTTGTGGCCGGTGGCAATGAACAGCGCGTGGCTTTGATAGCGAAACGCATTTTCGACCAGCGCATTTTGTTCGGGCGCAAGCAACTTTTTCACCCACGCCTGATTGAGTGTTTCGCGGGTCGGCGGATTCCACACCCACCATTGCCACGCCGCTTTTGTGGCCCACGCGCGCACGCCAGGAGCCGAATCGTCGTTGAGAGCTTTTGCCAACAGCGCGGTCAATCGTTGATGCGGAAAACGCGGCGTTGGCATGACCGCATCCGCACGCATTCCCAAGGCTTTCAGAACGCTTTCGCGCGTGATGTCGCCGCCCGTGTTGTAGGCTGTAAACACGGCATCGAAGCCGACATCATCCAGCAACGTTTGCTCCATCGCCCACGCCGCCGCATCGCGCACCATTTTGACGGAATCGCCCATCAATCTTACGAGCGACGGCACGCCGCGCGCGTGATGGACACTGCCAAACGCCATCGCGGCCCAACGCCGTACGTGTGCGTTTGAATGAGAGGCTGACTGAATCATCAAATCCACAAACGCGGCTTCATCTGTGTACGACAGGTTGCGCACGCGCGCGATGCTTGCCGACAACGATTCGCCCGGTTTTGCGGTGAAATCAGCGCGATTCAATTTGACCGGTGTGGCAGGGAAGTAACGCGACAGCGCGTGTAGCGCGTACGCCGTCGTCACAAAGCCCGTCAGCGCGTTCTTGTTCCAACGACCGTGGGGGAATTGCGTTTTGAGTAATGCCTGAATGCCGCGCGCGACGGCGGGATCATCTTTGCTTCGTCCCATTGCTTGAAACGCAATCACCGCGAGTGCCGTCGGCGCAGGATCGAATTGTCCATCAGTTTTCCACTTGTCGCCGTCGGCTTTGCCGGGATCAAAGCCCCAACTTCCATCCGGGTTTTGAATTGCGCGCAAACGCGCCTCGTCCTTCGGCAATTGCTCTTGAATGCGCTGCCACAACTTTGCAGCATCAGCGGCGCTGAGCAATTTGTAATCGGGGAAGCGCGCCGGAGGAGGTTCTTTTTTGCCATTTGCGTCGGGCTTGGGTTCCGGCGGCGGAGGCGGCTCGGCGGGCAAGGTCTTTTGCTTGTCGCTCGCCTTCTGATTTTGCGCGATGTAATCCTGCGGGAAGAAGCGTTTGAAGAACTCAATGCGATGCGACAGGTCGTCGCTGTAGCGCGGAATTACCGCCAACATCTTTTCGGCTTTCTCTTCAATCGCCGCCAGATAACGCGGATGTCCGGTGCGATCATACGCCGTGCGCAAAATCTCTCCGGCGTAGTTATAGACGACGGATTGACCGACGTTCGATCCCGGCCCGGCAGCGTTGATGCCGCTCGGATCCGCAGTTTGCAAGACGTGATTGGCCGCCCGAATTGCCTGGGTCGAATGCAGCTTGCGCGCGGGCATCACCAATTCAGCGGTGCAAACGTTGTGGCCCGTGACACGCGTTCCGGCGGGGCCATCGCCCACATCCAACGGCGCGAGGCTTGTGTTGTTCGCGGCGTCTTTTAAGTAATTCGTGGGCCGGAGCGATTCATACATCATGTTGCGCATCCGGCGCAGATGCTGTTTGTTTTCGACGACGTAACCGTTCTGCATCGGAATCGCTGGCCCCCACACTCCCGATTGCGTATGGCAGCTCATACAATGCGTGCCCATCAGATTGCCGGTGTCACGAATGCGTCGTTCGACCGAAGCGCCGCGCGGACGATTCGCCAGCCACGAATCCACTTGGCCGAGATGATCGTACATCGCTTGTCGCACCGCCAAACGCGGGTCGGTGTACGGCGCAGGCTTCAGCAACCGCATCTCTACTTCGTAGCCGGGCGCGTTCGCTTCCGTGCGGACAAAATAGGTTTTGCCGGGGTGCAGCAATCGGACGATGGCAGCGCGATGGCCTTCGTTTTGTTGGTGTGTGCGTTCGTTTTCGTTGCGGCCTTCGGTGTATTCGACCAGCTTGCCGGATTCGAGCGCGTAGAAGCGCAGTTGCGCGGCTAACGTGTGATCGGGAATCGCCAAATCCATCGTCAGCAATTTCGTTTCGGAGCCGTTGTAGGTCAGCTTGAACCAATCATCGCCGGACTGTCCGACTTTGCCGTTATCGAAATATTCGATGTCATCGGCGCTGCCGGAAATGCGCAGCACTTGCACGCCGTCGGCATCGGCTTTGCCGTTGAATTCGACGGGCTGTGCTTGTTCAGGCGTATCGTTTGGCTCCTGCTCGACGAACATTCCTGTGGTTGCACTGTCGCGCAAATCGAGTGGATTGATAGCCACATTAAGCGCAACGGCTTTGCCTGCGGGCCACGGCGTTTGCTGGGGGAATTGCATCGCATTCGGTGCGGCACCTTCTTCGCGCCAGCGCGTACCTTCAAAAGGAGTCGTTTCATGTTCGAGCGGGACAATTTCTAAGGCGTATGTGCCTGCCACTGGGGCGCGGTAAACTTGATAGACATCAGGATCAAGCGCATGCAATGTTTTTTGCCAATCGGCAGTTGGCTTGGTGTAAATGCCAAATGCGTCGGTTGTGCGTTGAATTGTTGTCGTGGCAAGGGCTTCTGTTCCACTTGATTGTATCAAGCGCCACCGAACCCCAACCCGACCATGCGTCGGCAAGGAAGACGGGCGAGGCAGGCTCACGGCAACCTCAAACGTTTCGCCCTGCTGCAAGTCCAGGCGCTTTTCCCAAGCACTGGAAAATTGCAAAGTGGTTTTGAACGGAACTAATTTCGGAATGCTGGCAGCGCGTTGGTAAACGGCTTCGCTCTGATTGCTCCAGATGAGCGCGGCAACCAACCCTGAACAAATCAACGCCAACATGGCTCGCCAACGTTTGATGTGCAACGGACGTATAGGCATAATTCCTCGCTTGAGATTGACAGGTTCGTAAATTGAAAGTACAGATTTCCTTTAGCGCCCGTATCCTAAAGCAATTGAAGCATCATAGACAAGATATGGACGGTTCATTGGATGGCTGTGGCGAATTTACGCTGATCTGGGATGATCAGTATGACATTGAAATCACTCTATTTCCTGCCTGATTATGAAGAAAACTACTTCCCCTGCAATCAGTTTTTTGGTCTTGTTTTTCCTGTTATTTGTTTCTGCTCAACCCACAGAGGCGCGTGTGACTCGCATCGTAATTGAGCAAAAACAATCGCCTGCCTTTGAGGGCAGGGTTTTCGGTAACATTGGGCAATACGAAATCCTGACAGGGAAGGCGTTTGGCGAGCTTGACCCGAAAGACCCGCACAATACGATCATCACCGACATTCAGTTTGCCCCGCGCAATTCTCGCGGGATGGTCGAATACGTGGCGACGTTCACACTGGTAAAGCCGATGGATTTGGCGAAGGCAAATGGCGTGATGCTGTACGCTGTGCCGAACCGAAGCAACCGGATTTCGATTCCAGCCTTTAGCGTCGTGGGCGAATCTGGGGATGAATTTTTTCTGAAGCGCGGGTACATTGTTTTGCACAGTGGCTGGCAAGGCGACATTCCGCCGCGATCCGGGGCCGAAACAATCACCGTTCCGATTGCAAAAAATCCCGACGGTTCCAGCATCATTGGCACCGCGCTGGCACGCTTCAGCAATATGCCAGCAGGGACGAATACTTTGCTGCTGCCTGTCGCACATGAAGCCGCGAGCCTGGACACGACGAAGGCCACATTGACGAAGCGAGTATCGGAGGAGGGCGCGGTCATTCCGATTGCAAGCAGTGATTGGGCCTTTGGCGATTGTGGCAAAACGCCCTTTCCCGGCACGCCGGATGGCAACAAGGTTTGCCTGAAAGGCGGCTTTGATCCGGCCTATTTGTACGAACTGCGCTACACCGCAAAAGACCCGCTGGTTCTGGGGATCGGCTTTGCGGCGACGCGTGACATCAATGCGTTCTTCCGGCGCGATAGCACCGCAGCTAATCCCATTGCCGGAAAAATTACGCACGCAATTGGCCAGGGAATTTCGCAATCCGGCAATTTCATCAAGACGTTCATTCACCTCGGCTTCAATCAGGACGAGCAAAATCGCATTGTGTGGGACGGCGCAAACGATCACATTGCCGGACGGCAACTAGCGATGAACATTCGCTTTGCCACGCCGGGCGGAGCTGCGAATTTGTACGAAGCGGGCAGCGAGCCGCCGCTGTGGTGGGGCGATTACGAAGACACAACGCGTGGCAAAAAAACGGCGAGCATGCTGGATCGTTGTCGCGCTACGAAAACCTGTCCAAAGATTTTTGAGACGTTTGGTTCGGCAGAATTCTGGGGCTTGCGAATGTCGCCTAATTTGCTTGGCCCTGGTGCGAAAGTGGACATCCCCTTGCCCGCGAATGTGCGCCGCTATTACTTTCCTGGCACAACGCACGGAGGTGGGCGTGGTGGATTTAGCACGGAAACTCCCGGCGCACCAAATGCCTGCGAACTTCCGAATAATCCCAATCCGCAAGCTGAAACGATGCGCGCATTGATCATTTCCCTGACAGGTTGGGTAACAAAAGATGCCGCGCCGCCACCAAGCGTGTATCCGCGTTTGGATCAGGCACAACTTGTGCGACCCGATCACAACGCAATGGGTTTCCCCTTAATTCCGGGTTGGCCGCTGCCGGATAACTTGTTCAATCCGCTGCTGGATTACGATTACGGGCCGGAATTCAAATACAGCGATCTGTCCGGCGTAATGACTATTCAACCACCCATCATCAAGCGTGTGTTGCCAATCCTCGTTCCCAAAGTAGATGCAGATGGGAATGAAACCATCGGCATTGCCTCCCCCTTGCATCAAGCGCCGCTCGGAACGTATTTGGGCTGGAATGTGACGCGCACGGGCTTTTACAAAGGCCGCGTTTGTGGTTTTGCGGGTGGATACATTCCGTTCGCTAAAACCAAAGCTGAACGCCTATCCTCCGGCGATCCGCGCCCGTCGTTGGAAGAGCGGTACCGCGATCACGCAGGGTATGTCGCTGCTGTGAAAGCCGCTGTGGATCGTTTATTGCGCCAACGTTTTTTGTTATCTGAAGATGCCGACCGCATCAGCCGGCAGGCGGAGGAAAGCAACGTGTTGCGGTGATGCCTTAGCAACGCGAAGCGCCTGGGAGCGCAGGCGTCCCCGCCTGCTTGAGAGCGCGTGACGCGCTCGAATACGTTATAAGGAATTGGGATAGTTTCATCGTACATTTTGACGAAGGTTGTCTCCGCTCTTGCTCCGACAACAGCAGGCGGGACGCCTGCGCTCCCAGGCGCTCCGCGTAGTTAGGCATTAAAAAAGGCGCACCAGGGAAATTCCCCTGATGCGCCTTTTGCGTTAACGAAATGGAAGGTCGCTTACGGTCTGCCGCTATCCAAAAACGCTTTCAGCTTGCGTGACCGCGATGGATGCCGGAGTTTGCGCAGCGCTTTCGCTTCAATTTGGCGAATGCGTTCGCGGGTGACGGCGAAGTGTTGGCCGACTTCTTCGAGCGTGTGCTCGCTGCCGTTCGGGCCTAAGCCGAAGCGCATCTTGATGACTTTCTCTTCGCGCGGAGTGAGCGTCTTCAAGACTTCTTCGGTGATTTCGCGCAGATTCAAATTGATGACGGCTTCTGCCGGGTTTTGAATCGTCTTGTCTTCGATGAAATCGCCGAGATGCGAATCTTCTTCTTCGCCAATCGGCGTTTCCAGCGAAATCGGCTCCTGCGCAATCTTCAAGACCTTGCGGACTTTGGAAGCCGGAATGTCCATCTTGCGCGCGATTTCTTCGCTCGTTGGCTCACGACCAAGCTCTTGTACTAAAGCCCGCGATGTCCGAATCAGTTTGTTGATCGTTTCGATCATGTGAACCGGGATGCGGATCGTGCGCGCCTGATCGGCAATCGCGCGGGTGATGGCTTGGCGAATCCACCACGTCGCATAGGTCGAGAACTTGTAGCCGCGACGATACTCGAATTTATCTACAGCTTTCATCAACCCGATGTTGCCTTCCTGAATCAAGTCCAGGAATTGCAGTCCGCGATTTGTGTACTTCTTGGCGATGGAAACCACCAAGCGCAGGTTCGCTTCGACGAGTTCAGTCTTGGCCTGATTGGCTTCGGCTTCGCCCGTGATGACGTTTTGCATCGCGCGCTTAATTTCCGCGCCGGAGATGTGGTACTGCTCTTCCAGTTGCGTCAGATGACGCTTGGAGGCGCGCAGCTTTTTCTCCAGTTCCTTGATGTCATCGGGTTTGCGCTTGCGCTCCAACGTGCGCGTAGTTTTGTCAATTTCCCGATCCGTTTCCTTAACCTGACTTGACGCGTGGCGCATCGCGGCGACCAGACGATTTTCAATTCTGGGCGTCACTTCAAGAATGCGAACGTGTTGCGACAGATCAACGCGCATGCGAGCCAGTTTGCGCCGCATTTTGTGATATTTCGGCGAACGCTTCGGCTCTTGCAGGAATTTCTCGTAATGCGTCAGCGTTTTCTTGAAGCTTTTCGCAATTTCCGTGATCTGTTCGACCGTGTAGTTGTGGTATTCCTCGATTTTTTCTTCGGTAATACCTTCCTGCTCAGTAAATTGCACCACTTCACGAATTGAGAGTTCTCCCAGTTCCAGTTCTTTTCCAACCTTAATCAATTCCGTAATCGCAATCGGCGAACGGGAAATGGATTTTTGCGCTTTGATTTTGCCGCGTTCAATCCGTTTGGCGATGGCGACTTCGCCTTCGCGGGTCAGGAGCGGTACGACGCCCATTTCACGCAAGTAGAGGCGAACCGGGTCATTGGTTTTGTCGAGTGTGCCGGGAGAAAGGTCAATTTCAACTTCGCCTTCGTCCCCCTCTTCCATTTTTTTGTCCGCGCCCATCGAGGCGGCAGCTTCCAGAAACTTGTCATCAGAATCGCCGATGACGATTCCTTCTGCGCCGAGCGAGGCAAAGATGTCCTCGATGTCGTCGGGGGAAACGAGTCCTTCGGGCAACTCATTATTGATGTCGTCATAGCTCAGGAAGGACTTGTCTTTGCCCATTTCCAGCAGCTTTTCCACATCGTAATCTGTTTTCTCGTCCATAAATTTAGTTTGCTCCTCAGGCGCAAGGTCAGCTCTCAGCTTCGGCGGGGAGGGGAAGTTTGGGCGAAGCTAAGGCGCAACTTTTGCACCTACTATTCTCAAGCGAATAAGTAGTTCACGCGCAGTTCAGCGGAGTTAGCCAAATAGGCCACGGTGAAACGGACGAGGTAAATGATTGATCTATATGCGATCCAATATGCGCCGTTCTAGTTGTGGCGAAATTCAGCCATTTGCAGTCTGAACCTTTCGGAATTACCTGGTTGTCAAAATAACAAGAAATTGAACTGCGAAGTCTAGCTTTTGCTATGGCCGCAATTGATTTGTTAGCGCGCGCTCTTGTTTCGCTAATTCAAATTTCAGTAACAATAATTCGTTCACTCGCTCAGCATTTCCCTCACGCTGAGCTTGATTAATTTCCGTTTGCAAGACCGCCTGCTGTTCTGCCAAACGGGTAGAACGCAAGCTCAATAAACTTTCTTCGGCCTCGCGGTTATACGCCTCTTCTGACTTCTCCGCGAGTTCCATCAGCAATTCTGGCAGCAAATCGTTGACGAGTGCGGCGTCATAAATTCGTTCGCTCAGCACGTCGTAGGTCGGCTCGCTGCCCTGCTGTTCCAATTCAAATAGCAACTTGAAAATCGGTGCAGTGCGAAGCTGTTTGTACTCCGCTTCCGCCATTTGCCGCAGTATTCGTTGCCGAACGCCCGCGTGATTCAATAACGCTGCCAGTAGTCTTTTTTCAGCAGGTTTAACGGTCAACTGGGCCGTTACTGCCACTTCACTGACTCGTTCGGCACGCGTTTCAACGGCTCGTTTGAATTCTTCACGCACGAGCTTGCTATCTAATTTCAAACGGTCAGCGATCCGCTCCACCTGTTCCGACGCCTCCACGCGATCCTTAACCAATTTCAAGTACGGGAGAATTTCGTTGAGCGTTTCAACTTTCCCGGCGGGTGAGTTCTGATCGTGGCTTTTGATTGCTTGCTCAACGATGTAATCCATAAATGACTGAGAACTTCTCAGCACCTTTGTATAACTTTCTGCACCGCGCTCTCTGATGAATTCATCGGGGTCAAGGTTGTCCGGCAGCGTTAACACGTTGACCTTGAATCCTTCTGTCAGCAGCAATTCCAAACTGCGTTTCGTGGCGTTCACCCCCGCTGAATCCGGGTCGAAATTGACAATGATTTTCCGGCAAAAACGTCCAAGCAGTCGAACCTGACTGTCGGTTAGCGCTGTGCCGAGGCTGGCGACCAGATTTCGCACGCCATGCTGATAGGGAATTAAGAAATCCAAATACCCTTCGACCAGAATGACAAAACCCTGTCGTCGAATGGCGTCCCGCGAATAGTTCAGCCCAAACAGATGTTGTCCTTTGGTGTACAAAACTGTTTCCGGTGAATTCAGGTATTTCGGGTCTCCTTCCCCCAAAATCCGCCCGCCAAAGGCTACGACCTTGCCCTGGGTATCGAGGATTGGAAACATCAGCCGCCCTCGGAATTTGTCGTAAAACCCGGAGCCGGAATCTTTGAGCGAAACCAGCCCGCTGCGTTCGATCTGAAACTTGGTCGCGCCACGTTTTTGCAGGTAACTGCTCAGCGCGTCCCAGCTATTTGGCGCATAGCCAAGCCGGAATTGGCGTCTGGATTCATCCGAAATCCCTCGCTTGGCCAAATACTCCAAAGCGATTCGGCCCTCGCCTGATTCCAAATTGCTTTCAAAGAACTCTGTTGCCCAGCTATTTAACTGGCGCAAATCGTCGCGTTGTTTGTCGCGTTCCTCGTAATGTTTGGCGTCGTTGTCGTTTGTCATTACCGGAAGGGCGACGCCCGCTTTTTCGGCAATCGTTTTCACAGCTTCCGAAAAATTGCTCCCTTCTAGTTCCATTACGAATTGGAATACTGTTCCGGCTTTACCGCAGCCAAAACATTTAAAAAAACCTTTTGCGGCGCTGACACTGAAGCTCGGCGTCTTTTCACCGTGAAAGGGACAACAGGCCCAATAATTCTGTCCCTTCTTTTTGAGCGTGATGTAATCCCCAATAATCCGCACAATGTCGGCCTGGTTTTTCAGCTCTTCAATGAACTCCTGGGGATAACGCACAACTATTTTTTTAACTCCACGACTGTCGCGCCATTTCCGCCTTCACTTGGAGCGGCTGGGTAAAACTTGGCTACGTGCGGATGTTCGGCTAGTAAAGAAGCAATCGCTCGTTTTAATGCACCCATTCCCATTCCATGAACGATTCGGACGCGGTCGTGATTGTTCAAATATGCCGCGTCCAGAAATTTATCGGCCTCATCTGTTGCTTCAGAAGTCGTTTTGCCGATGATATTTAATTCGCTGCCAATGTCGGGCTGTTCATTGAAGGAAACAGACACACCTTTGGGCAGAACGCCTGCGACTTTAACGGCTGCCTTTGATTTAGACGTTTGGGGAGCTTCAAGCAGTCGTAAATTGTCAGTCGTTTCTCGAAAACGTAGTGCTCCAACCTGAACACTAATGTTGTCGGCACCGATGGATTCGATCACTCCCTGTTGATTTAAAGACAAAATCAAGACGCGATCCCCGACCTGAAATTCACGTGGGACAGCAAATTCTGCCCCTTCCTGATTTTTCTCCCGCGTTTCCTCGCGTCCCTTCTCCTCCTCTGTGCTGCGCAATTCTCTGGCCGCCGTGCTGGCAGCGACTTTCAACTCTGTGGTGCGTTTCTCGATTTCACGCTGAACTTTTTTCGCCACTGCCGCATCTTCAATTGTCGCGACAAAAGCCCTGGTCTTGGTAGCGAACTCTTCCACGATTTTTTGGAGCGTAGTTCGGAATTCTTTTTCGCGTGCCTGCTCTCGTTTGGTGAATTCGACTTCGAGTGAAGCAAATTTCATCGCAACCGCCGCGCGTTCCTCTTCAAGTGCGGCAAGAGTTTGTTGTTGCTCTTCACGTTGTGTCTTCAATCGTTTCAGAAACTCTGTTGCCTCAACACTGGAAGTTTGAACTTTCTCAATCGCACGATCTGTTACAGCTTTGGGCAGTCCAAAGCGCCGCGCAATCTCAATCCCTGACGAGGCCCCGGCTATTCCCGTTAGCAGCCGATAGGTCGGCTTCAGCGTGCGTTCATCGAATTCAACTGAAGCGGTAATCACGCCGGGCGTGTTTGTGGCATAAATCTTAAGGCCGCTGTAATGTGTTGTGACGATTACATGCGCACCACGTTCGCGCAGGTAATCCACAATCGCTACGCCCAATGCTGACCCTTCCTCCGGGTCAGTTCCAGTCCCAACTTCGTCAAGCAGCACAATCGCGGGTGGATCAAGTTCATCGCAGATTTTGCGAATGTTAGAGATATGGGCGGTAAAAGTCGAAAGATTTGCCGCGATGGATTGATGATCGCCAATGTCGGGTAGTACCTGATGGAAGACGGGCAAGTCCGCATCGGTGGCTGGAACGTGCAAGCCGGATTGTGCCATTAACGAAAGTAAGCCGACGGTTTTTAGCACGACTGTCTTACCGCCTGCGTTCGGCCCGCTAATGACCATGACACGGTTTTGCGCGTCCATTTCCAATGAAATCGGCACGATTTCCAGTTTTTGCGCTTTCAGATTTGCTTCGAGAAGCGGATGCCGAGCATTTTTCAAAAATAGTTGACCGTTTTCGTTGACCCTGGGTTCGACTGCATTGTGATTGATTGCCATCCGCGCTTTCGCCGCGATGAAATCCATTAGTCCAACCGCATCGGCCATTGCCAACAACTCTTCCCGATGGTCACGCAACTCTTCTGTTATCGCAAACAATACTTTGGTGATTTCCGCGATTTCAATTTCGTGCCAGCGAACCAGCTCATTGTTCATTTCAATCGTTTCGAGTGGTTCGATAAATGCGGTTTGCCCAGACGAGGACATCCCGTGTACCACCCCTGTGACTGCACCCCGGTTGTCGTTACGAATGGGGATTACATAACGCTCGTTACGAATTGTGATGTATTCGTCACGTAGGGCGTGGGATTCGTCGGCTCGTTTGAGGATGGTCTCAAGGGATTTTTGTAGCTGTGACTTGAGTTTGGAAATTTGAAATCGAACCTCACGCAATTCCGGGCTGGCAAAATCGTCAATTTCCCCAGTTGGCAGAATTCTTGTGCGCAGGCGCTGATACAAGCTATGCAGATTGGCAATCTGACCCGTGATACTGCGCAGGAGCGGAAAGCGAGGTCCTTCTTCACGAAATGTTTCGCGTAAGCCAGTGGAAACAGAAATTAGTCGGAGCAGCGATAGAATCTCGAACGGCTCAAGATTGATGTCTGCGACAGAAAGTTTGCCAAGCGCAGGTCGCGGATCACCCAAATCGCTGAAGTCGAGCGCTGTGCCTTCGCGTAAATACTCAACCCCTTCGGACGTTTGCCGTAAGGCTTGGGTGATAATCTCTAAACTTGTTGTGGGTGAGAGTTCGTCGAGACGTGTTTCACCGAGAGGCGTCCGAATCCAGTTCGCTAACGTCTCTTTGAGCTGGTCGTATTCAAGTGTCGCGAGTGCTTGGAGAAGCATCTATTGGGTCGTTTCGGAGGCGATCATTGGGGCACTTATCCACAAACCGCAGGATTCTAGTTATCTATCGGATTTGTGTCAATGCTGAATTGACTTTGGCTGGGCTTTTTTCAAAAAGCGGCTTACTAAAGGGGAAACTCCGATGGTGATCAAATTTGCAACTTACTAACAGTTTCAAATAACCTGTGACAAATTGAGCTTTTAACCCGGTTCGGAATTAATGCTTGCTTGAGGGAAAGTCTCGCGTTAAAATCCCCCGCTGTAACTTCTGAAAGTTACAAGTTCTTTTACTGAATAGTTTTACTGGTGAGAGTTCAAAGTAGATTATTAAATTCTGTTCCACGCCAAAGCAAACTTGGCAAAAACTAAGCCTCCCCAAATATAAATGCAACCTCGCCGTGCTGTCTGTGCCTGGTATGAATTGTTCTGTAAACAACCAGCCGTAATGACAAGGGGTGGCTTCTGAAGGGGCTACTAAATATGTTAATCCGGTGCCCACAGTGCCAATACGCCAATCATGTGGAAGCCGACGCAACGAAGCCGCGCATTGTGTGCGCTCGCTGTGCGACTGTTATCTCTGTCGAATTTCTGTCGAACCAAAGCGTCCCGCCCATTGCAGACACGTCTGGGGCGGGGCAAACTCCATCTGAACCATTGTTTATGAAAACACCAGAATCTCCACTTGATCTTGATTCGCTGTTGAATACCCCAGTTGAAACAGCGCCCGATCAAAATGTGCAAATACCTCTCCAAGCCCCTGCACCAGTTTTGGGTTCTCCAGTTGTGCAAACTCCCTCACAAGTGATGGAAAATCGTTGGGATAATGAAGAAATCCTTGAAATTCCGCGTGCTTCTACCTTGTCAGAGCAAACCACTGAAAATCCATTGGCTATTGATGATCTGTTTGGGCTGGCCCCCGCCCAGAATGAAGTCCTGGAGCCCGATGTCGAATATCCTATTTCAGCAGGTGTCGAACCAGGCGGGGAGGATTTATTTAAAACCACGGAAGCCACAACGTTAGGCGCGGCGGCGGGTTCTTTTGCTTCTCACGAAACCAGAGAAGACCTTCTTGAAAGTCCATTTCTTGAGGAAACTCAGAATTATTCTTCGCCTGCTTTGGAAACCGTTCCCCCTGCTGACGCTGACTCGCCAACGCATCCGAAGCCATCAGTTTTTGCGCAGGATTCGTATGTTCGGAGTGCCAGCAATACTTATGTGATGGCTACGCCCGATCAGAATAACAAGGGCCGCCTAGCAAAAGTGTTTTTAGCTGCGGCTTTGTGTTTTGCTTTGTTGGGGATTGGTTATTTTGCCCTTTCCGGGTTGGTCAAAGATTGGCTCGGTTTACGCAAACAGCAAATTGCTTCTGCTTCGCCTGTTCCTGCTGCCTCTGGCGCGCCATCTTCCGTAGCTGGTACGGGCGCTAGTCCGGCAGCTTCAGGCACGAATGCTAAAAGCGCCAGCCCGAGCGTCGCGCCAACTTCATCCCCAGTGGCTTCCGCTTCGGTGAAAGCGACGGCGACTCCCACAGCAACCGCAACTCCTGCGACGGCTCCTGGTAGCGCAAGCACTGCAACAAATCAAGCCGCGGCAACCAAGGCAACACCAACTCCGCCCCCTGCCAAGACGGGGACTTCCGGTCACTCAGTGGGTGCCGCCGATGGAAGTCTGGCGATTCAGGTGGCTTCGTTTAAATCCGCAGGCGAAGCTCAACAGGCGATCTCCCGGTTGAAGTCTGCGGGTGTCGAGGCGCGTATGGTCAAGGCTGATGTGCCAGGTATGGGAATCCGTTTTCGGGTCCAAGCGGGACGGTTTACCAATGAAACGGATGCGTCCAAGTATGCTTCCGAGCTACGGGCCAAAGGCGTTGCGCGAGATTTTATTGTTACGGGTTATCAAAATCAGTAAGCCGGAACTCAACCGTTACTGAACAATGGAAAATTTGCCCCCAACGAGAATCTTCAGCACGAGGTTAATCTACTCGTGCTGAATTTTTTTCAAAGGATGGATTTCTGATTGCGGAAGAGATAGTCGTTGCCGTAATCTTACGAATCTACGCATATCTCTTGCTACTGCCCCGCTAGAGACCGACTTTTGCACGACAGTTTTTGTGCTTATGATGAAACAACCTGCGGTGGATTTGACGCTGATTTATACCCGAATCTTAGAGCGTTATGCGGCTTTTTTCCCGCGTCCCGAAGCTCGCCTCCGCTTTTTTAATAGTACGATTGCCAAGCAGGTTTCCCGCCAAAGGAAGGCTGAACAAGTCCTTAAACGCATTGCTTTTATTGAAAAGACTCCGCTTTACCGTTGGGTAATGGAGTCCATGATGCATCGTGCAATCATTGAGGAACTGAGCAAGCTTGTTCCCCACTCACGGACAGAACGGAAAGAGTTTCTGCGGGGCGCAAAAGTCTCTTTGGGCGCACGCTTTTTGTTCTGGATGTATCGCCTCCGCTATCCGCTTTATGGCGTCGGAATCGGCGCGGTAGCATTGCTGCTCATTGGGCTTTATTCGTTAACGATGTGGTCGGGGCAACGACTGAACCAATATCTGGCAGCCAAGTATGGACGTGGTGGCGGCGGGTCGGCAGGAATGTTGGCGACAAAGGTCGCCCAATATTTACCAGGATACGACCCGAACAAAGTTTGGATGGTGAAGAAAGAAAGCGACTTTGAGCTTTTCAGCAATGGCGTACGAGTTCTAACGGAATTTGAAACGGACAATCACCCACGGAACTATTACTTGTATTCAAAAGATGATCCGCTCAAAAACCTTGATCTGCCTGTGCAGCATCAGATTGTCGGGATTTTGTATCACACGACTGAGGGCGAATTGGTTGATTTTCAGCCGGGTAATAACGATGACCTGCAACGGCGCAGCCACGGCTTAATGGCTTATGTGAAAAAGGAAAAATCCTACAACTATGTGATTGATCGGTTTGGCCAGATTTATCGGATTGTGCGCGATGATCAGGCGGGCTTTCATGCCGGTCACTCGATTTGGAGCGATAACAAATATACTTATGTCAGCCTAAATGAAAGCTTTCTGGGGGTGGCTTTTGAAACCAATACCCCGGAAAATGCTGTTGCTCAGCTGACCGAGGCGCAGATTGTTGCAGGGCGTCAACTGACAGCCATCTTGCGGAGCCGATATAACATTGAGGATGCCAATTGCACAACGCACGGTCTGGTCTCGATTTCACAGGGAAATATGCTGATCGGGTATCACCATGACTGGGCACATAATTTTCAGTTTGAAGCTATGGGAGTTTCCGATAAGTATCCGATCCCACCTGCCACAGTCGCCAAATATGGTTGTGGATGGGGCGATGAAATCGTTACCAAAATGGGAGGCAGCTTATGGGCAGGTGTTTCCGTAGCGGAAGCCGAATTCAAGCAACGCGCCGAACAGGCGCGGCTGAAGCCGGATGAATTGCGCAGACGAATGAAAGAACGGTACAGTGAACAACTTGATATGATGCGCAAGCTTCGCGAGAGTGGTTCCAATGATACGGATCAAGCAATCAATAAAGCAGATTCTACCGATTCAAATAGATAGTCAGCCATAGTATTTTTTTATGTCCACGAGGATGGCATGCCAAAATCATCGCCCCATAAAAAGAAGAAATCTAATCACGGAGGAATGATGGAAGAAAATAATCAAGCAACAGAAGGCGGAGGCATTCTTGGCCTGGATGTCGGTACCAGCCGCATCGTCGTCGCAACCGGGCCTGAACCGCATCAGGCACAATCACAATTGAATGCTTTTGTTTCTGTTCCCTACTCAAAAATGACGGAAACCATTTTGCAGCAAAACAAAATGGTATTTCATCGCAACGGCAAAGACCTTTTTGTCTACGGAAACGAATCCGAGCGATTTGCCAGCTTTTTCAATACTGAACCCCGACGTCCCATGTCACATGGCGTACTCAATGCACAGGAATTGATGGGACAGCAGATGATTCAAGCCATCATTGAACAAATTGTTCCGAAGGCCCGCAATCGCGAAGTGCTCTGCTACAGCATCCCTGGCAAAGGCGAGGGCGCAGATTCCAATCTGGTCTATCACGAAGCCGTTTTGAAAAATATCCTGACTGGCCTTGGGTACAACGCCAAAGCTGTTAACGAAGGCTTGGCTGTCGTCTTTGCCGAACTGCAAGCCGAAAACTTTACCGGCATCGGTATTAGTTGCGGCGGCGGGATGTGCAACGTTTGTGTTTCATTCTTGTCAGTGCCCATGTTGAGCTTCAGTGTGCCGAAGGGCGGAGATTACATTGACGCCAGCGTGGCAGCCGTTGCCAACGAATCCGGCACACGCATTCGTTTGATCAAGGAAGAAGAACTTGATCTTTCACGCCAGCCAAAAGACAAAGTGCATAGCGCGTTGCATATTTATTACGAAGACCTGATTCACACGCTGATCACAGGCTTAAGCGAAGCCCTGGCGAGCGCCAGCAATTTACCAAAATTGGATCGTCCGATTCCCATTGTGTTGTCAGGCGGAACCGCCAAACCGCGCGGCTTTATGCAGAAGTTTGAAGCAGCGGCGAAGGCTGGGGATTTCCCTGTTCAAATCTCTGAAATTCGCTTGGCGAAAGACCCGCTGACCGCGACGGCGCGTGGCTGCTATATTGCTGCAATGTCAGAATCCTAAGTCCGAAAGAGAGATGGAGTGAAAGAGAGAGGGAACGGCAAGCAATTCCTTCCTTCTCTCCCGCTCTCCTTCTCTCCCGCTCTCTTGTGTCCCTCCTCGAACTGCTCAAGCTTATAGGTTTTGCGACCGGCGCAGCGCTTCATCTTTATCTTTCCTGGCTTTTCCTGCGACAACGAGGCATTCGCACCAACGAACGGATGCTGCTCTGGCTTGGCTTGGCGATTGGCGTCTGGTTTTTCGGAAACTTTGTTGAGACGGTCTTTGATTCGCTTGATATTGCCTCGGCCATCACGCTGCGACGGTTGGCTGACACGATAGCCTATGCTTCTTTGTCATTTTTGCCGCCGCTGACTCTGCACGCGCAAATGCGATTGTGGCAATGGCTGGATGACAAAGTGAAGCCAACCTATATCCGCCTTCGCGTAGCACTTTGTTATGTGCCGCTGATTGTTTTGCCGTATTCGTTGTCGTTTATCTGGCGCGGGGAGTATGCGCCCCCCGTCGAAAAGCTTTCAGAGTTCCTGGCGCTTTTTATTCTCTGGATTGCTGCGGTGTTGTGGGAATGCGGCGGCATCAATTTCTATCTATCGCGACGGATTGCGACCTCGCGCGAAAAGCATTTCTTTGAAGCCTTAGCCGTGACTTTATTTGTGATGGGAGTGCTGTTCGTGTTGGCCTATATCGTCGGTGCGCGAACATGGGGTGTGCCGGGGCAATACCTCGAAACCATCGCCAAGATGTCCTCGCTCGTGCCGACAGCGTTAATTGCCTATTACATTTACCGCTATCGCTATCTGGAATTAGTCATCCGGCAAAGCTTTGTTTATGCGGCATTCGCGTTGACGGTGATGGTGATTTACCTGTACGGCATTCGGCGGCTGGCGGCAGTCATCGAATCGAATTACTCGGTTCGTGCAGGAGTTGTAGAGGCGATTTTGATTCTGGGATTGATGTTTCTGGCTGAGCCGATGCGGCGGGTAACAGAGCGCAACATCCAACGGTTATTCACACGCGAAGTCAGCTTGTACCGTGATCTGGTTGCGCAAGTTGGGGCAGATGCCGCGCATTACAATTCACTTTTGCAATTTGTCACCTTTGCCGAGCAGCACATCGCAGAAGCGTTGGCACTCAATGAAATCAGGCTGATCACCGATGCCAAAGATCCAACATATCAACGAATTTTTCGCTATGCTGAACAATGGCAGCTCACTCAAATTGAGGAAGCGGCTTTTCTGGATGCAATTGGCGCATTGGCTTGTTACGCCTTGTGGCGCGAAGAGAAAGTCGTTGGCCTGATGATAGTGCGCGATTTTCCTCCTGCCTTAACTGCTGAAAAACGCGAAGTGCTTTCCGTGCTCTCCGGGCATTTAGCTATTGCCATCGAACGTGCGCTCTTGCTGGAAGAGAAAGTAAATCTTGAACGCGAGTTGGCTGAGCGGGAACGTCTGGCCGTGATGGGGCAAATGGCCGCGACGATTGCACACGAAATCAAGAATCCGCTCAGTTCAATCAAGTCCATCGCCCAAGTGATGCGCGAGGACGAAGACGTCAGCCGCGAATATGCCCGCGATCTAGATTTAATCACGAATGAGATCAATCGTCTGAATCGCAGCGTGACCCAACTGCTCAGCTTTTCACGCCCGGCGGTTGTTGCTGCTTCTTCTACGCTCTTGAGTGAGGTGGTCAGCAATGTGGTGGCTTTGACCCGCGCAGAATGTGAAGAACGAGGCGTGCAGGTGACAACGGATTTGCAAACCGATCCTGTGCTGGACGGCACAACCGTTGCTGCTTTAAAAGAAATTCTGGTCAACCTTATCATCAATGCCGCGCAGGCAATGCCCGCGAACGAATCCGACAAACAAATCCAGCTTACAAGCCGCGAACCTTTGACGCTTACCGTGGCAGATACCGGTGTTGGCATTCCGCCCGCAATGCAGAGCAAAATCTTCGAGCCGTTTTTTACGACCAAGCAACGGGGTACGGGGCTGGGCTTAGCTATCGTCGCGCGTCGTGTGCGGGAGATAGGCGGGAAATTAACAATCACCAGTCCCGCGATTGAAGGACGTGGAACAAGATTTGATTTGACATTGCTTGCCAACGACACGAAGAATTGACCTTGGATCAGTACCGCGACCAGTAGGGAGCGAAGCATTTTAGCGAAGGGCGCTTCCTACTGGTCGCGGTACTGATTGTTTGCGGGAGTAACCCTATGCCTGAACCAAAGATTCTCATTGTTGATGACGAAGAAGCCGCGCGG
>JAFDVL010000096.1:0-30946 GCA_018268995.1 Acidobacteriota bacterium
GCCACGCAACAATGCGGGATGGTCGGGGCTACGCCAACTTACCTATACTCGCACTAGCAATGTCACCCTGAAAGTGCCTGTATTTTAGATCAGTTTTCAGTTGCGTGTATGGTTACCAGGTCGCTACCGCTCGCGGTACTGTACCCGGAGCGGTAGCGACGTGGGTGACGGCTCCATACACTGAATTGAAAACCGATCTAATTCTGTATCTGTTGTTCACTGATCCTCCTGTTCATCGAAAGCAAAATTGACCGTCGCCGATTGCCTGTGTAATTTGCGTGCCACACAAATCTCCGAGAAAAGTTCGTAGTCAACCGTGTTTGCATTGCCTGGTCGTAGCACTCAATGAGGCATTTTGGACAAGTCCTATGGGCAAGCGACCATCTAGCCACAGGCGCAGAAAAGGAGTTTTATGCTGTTACCAATTGGGCGTGTTAACGGAGGGAGACAAGCTGCGAGAATAGTTGTCTTGATACCGATTATATTCAACGTGTTAGGTTTTCTCTGGGAATTACTGGCTAGGGATAACTGCATCTGACAAAAACCTCACCCATTTCTTTCAGGCATTTTTTTGCTTCGATTCAGTTCAATATCTTCGTAGGAAGCGGGGTCTTCAAAGGGTTCGAGATGTGTAAACACGATGGAGTTTTCGATTTCCTGCCGGAGCCGGATTTCGATTTTTTCCAGGAAGTCATGCCCTTGCTGGACAGTCCATGCGCCCGGAACCAGAATATGAACGCTGATGAATTTTTGTGTCCCAGCCTGTCTTGTTCGCAACGCGTGATACGTGATGTTCTCCGGCGTCGTACAATTATTCAGGACGGCCACGATTTTCTCGTGTATGTCTTTCGGCAAGGCGGTATCAATCAGCCCCTGGATTGATCGTTTGATCAAGTCCCAGCCTGACCAGAGAATATTGATCGCAACCAAAATGGCGACAATCGGATCAAGTCGCAGCCAACCGGTGAACGACACCGCTCCCACCCCAACGACCACGCCGACGGACGTCCAGACATCGGTCATCAAATGATGCCCATCGGCTTCGAGAACGATGGAGTGATGTTTTTGCCCGGCACGCAGCAGCACTCTGGCAACGAAAAAATTAACGCCCGTGGCAATCAGGCTGATAATCAATCCGGTTCCGATTTGCTCCAATGGTTGCGGCTCAAGCAGCCTTCCAACTGCCGCATAACCAATGCTCAACGCCGCGACAAAGATCAAAGCGCCTTCGATGCCGCTCGAAAAATACTCGACTTTTCCGTGTCCGAACATGTGCTCTTCGTCTGCTGGCTGTGACGCAATTTTCAATACCCACAGCGCAATCATGGCCGCGACCAGATTGATGATGGATTCGAGCGCATCTGACAACAAACCCACCGAACCAGTCACGAAATATGCGCCTGCCTTCAATGAGATGGTGATCACAGCAGCAGCAATGGAAAGCCACGCATAGCGAGTTAGATTTTCTTCCTTCATAAAAGATTATGATCAGCGCCTTACATCTTATATTTTTCAGGTATGTTGCCTTACCCCGAAAGAAAATTCTAATTAGCTATGGTGTTTTTTGAGTCAGCGTGCAAATCGCAGGCGCAGGGAAAATTTCTCCTTCGGTTTCGTGGGCTAACGTCAGCCTGTTTCATACCGTGCGTTCCGTTTGCAACAGATTGCGTTCCGTGACACTCGCCTCTGTGATGCGGCTCAAGGCAAGACCCAGGTTTGGCAAATCCATGACATGACGAAAGACCACATAGCGCGCCTCCCAACTTGAGCTTGCGAAAGCCTAAGCTGCGATAAACGCTCAGCCAGATCGGTTGGGTTTGATGCAACGCAACGCTCCAGCCTTGTTTATCGCAAAACTGCTGGAATTGCCGCAGCGTGTCTTCTACTTTGCCGACAGCATCAACCGGATCGCCCAATACCACTGCCATATTCGCTGCCACACGATAAGCAATGAAGCAATCACGCGTAGGGTTGAAGAAATACGATTTGTCCGGCCACAGTTTGAAGTGATCCAATGCTGTGCGTCCGTGCCGTTGCAAAATCTGATGCGCCAGCGAACGCTCCTGCGGCAACGTGTGAAAGCGGTACAAAATCGGTTGATTGCCCGTTCGATTCATCAGCACAGCGACCGCGCCAAAGGGCCGTTTGTGCCCGTCAATTGTGGCGCGCTGACCGAAACGCTACTCGAAGCCGAATTGTTTGGCTACCTCAAAGGATCGTTTACCGGAGCCGTCAGTGATCGGCGCGGCTTGTGGGAAGAGGCCGAAGGCGGCACGCTCTTTCTGGACGAAATCGGCGAAACTTCGCCTGCGATGCAGGTCAAACTACTGCGCGCGGTGCAGGAAAAAGAAATTCGCCGCGTGGGGGCAACGCGCAACACGTCGGTCAACGCGCGTGTCGTCGCCGCCACAAATCGCAATTTGAAACAGGAAGTCGAACGAGGCGCATTTCGCGAAGACTTGTATTACCGCTTGAGCGTGTTCGCGCTGCACGCACCGGCCTTGCGCGAACGTCGCAGCGACATTCCATTGCTGCTTGAACGCTTTCTGCACCAAGCCACTGAAAACGCCCGCCGCCGCCATTTGCAATTCGCCGATGATACCCTACGCACCCTTGTTGCCTACGATTGGCCGGGCAATGTGCGCGAGCTGGAATCCGCGATTGAGTATGCTGCATTGCACGCGCGCGGTGATGAAATCAAGCCGGAAGACCTGCCGCCGGAACTGCAATCTGTCGAGGTGCGCGAAGCCGCCGAACGTTCACCACTCGCCGCGCTGTTTGACGATCTGCCCACGTTAGATGAATTGGAGCGACGCTATTTGTTGCACGTCTTAAAAGTCGTCGGAGGCAATAGAACAGCAACAGCTTCCGTCATGGGCGTGGATCGTCGGACGCTTTACCGCATGGCAAACCGATTCAATATCAATCTGGTAGAAGGCGATCCCGAAGCAGAAAGCCTGTAGCCTTTTTATTCAGGGTAGATGTACTTGATCTTGAGGGTTTTGCTAGTGAGGAAATGAGGAATCGTGGCAGCCTCAAACCTTCTTTTCATACAAGGCAGAGGCTGCTTTTGTTTTTTCAGCATCCCCGATGCCTAACTTATCGCGTGCGTTCAAATAAAATTGCCAGAAATACCCATACATTGACCAGCAGGATGAAATCACTACGACCCAAAGCATGGCACGACCAAGGCCGTACAAAATCATTCGCACATCCTGCGCTGTCACCATCCCTTCGCCAAATACATGGGAAAGCGCAACGCCCATTTCCGGTACTGTCCAGAACTTGATGATGGGGAATACTTTGGTTTCAACCGGCGGCGCGCCAGAAACCGAAGACATCATCAGCAACGTGATCGCCACGACCTGCGACACCATTTTGAATTTGCCCGCCGTCGAAGCTGCAATCGCCCAACCTTCTGCGGCAGCAATCGAACGTAAGCCCGACACGGCGAATTCACGTCCGATGATGATGACCACCGCCCACGCAGGTGCGAGACGATTTTCGACCAATGAAATTAAGGCTGAAGAGACCAACAACTTGTCCGCAATCGGATCAAGCAAAATGCCGAGTCGCGAAACCTGTTTGCGTTTGCGCGCCAAGTATCCGTCCGCCCAATCCGTAATCGCCGCCGTCAAAAACAACACAACCGCACCAATGTGCTGCGGAACGCCGAACCAGTTTTCCGAAAACTTCGTCAACAACACCACGACCAGCAATGGCGCGATGAAGATGCGGAGCAAAGTTAGAGAATTCGGAAGGTTCATAGAGTAGTCGGTAGTTGGTAGTCAGTAGTTGTGTTGACAACTTAGGTTAGCAACCTATGCGGAGCAACAAACAAGATGTTTGTTGTACATTGACTGCGAAGAGGTAGCGCAAACATCCTGTTTGCGCCTCCCACTTAACTTGTCAATACATCTACCGTCTACGAACTATCCTCGATACACGTTCGTGATTGGCATGCGACGATCACGGCCAAACGCGCGCGTTGTAATCTTGATACCGGGTGCAGCCTGGCGGCGCTTGTATTCGTTAATGTCAACGGTTCGCACCACCCAGCGAACGGTTTCTTCTGCAAAGCCTTCAGCAATCATGGCATCAATGCTCATATCCTGTTCGACGTACATTTCCAAAATCGCGTCAAGGATTTCATACGGCGGCAGCGAGTCCTGATCTTTCTGATTATCACGCAACTCCGCCGACGGTGGGCGAGTGATGATGTAATCAGGAATTACTTCCTTTCCATCACGACTGTTCACGTACTGACAGAGTTCGTAAACCAACAACTTCGGCACGTCTTTGATGACCGTCAAGCCGCCGCACATATCGCCGTACAGCGTGCAATAGCCGACACTGGATTCGCTCTTGTTGCCGGTGGAAAGAACCAGCGCACCAAACTTATTCGACAATGCCATCAGGATATTGCCACGAATGCGCGCCTGAATATTTTCTTCGGCGACGCCCATCGCGGTGCCTGCAAACACGGGCGCGAGCATTTCCAGGTATTGCTTGAACGTGTCTTCAATCGCAATTACGTCGTAATGCACGCCGAGGTTTCGTGCTAACGACTCAGCGTCGCGTGCGCTTTCATTTGAGGAGTATCGCGTCGGCATAAACACACAACGAACTTTGTCTGCCCCCAACGCGTCGGCGGCAATACACGCCACAATCGCGGAATCTACGCCGCCGGAAAGCCCGATGACCACGCGCTCAAAGCCATTTTTGCGGACGTAATCTCGTGTGCCGAGCACAAGCGCCTTATAAACCTCTTCGGCCTGTGGCAAGCGAGGCGCGATACCGGGTTGCATTTTTTCGCGCGATTTTGTCGCGTACGTTTCCGCCAGGACAATTTTTTCGGCCCGCATTCCTTCACTGGCCACATCAATCCGTTCCTGACGACGACGCGGATCGTGCAATCGTTCGCGGAACACTTTTTCCGTATTAATGTCCGCGATCAGCAAATCTTCCTCAAAGACTTTGCCACGGGCAATTAATCGTCCGTGCTCATCAAAGATCAGACTGTCGCCATCAAAAACCAGTTCATCCTGTCCGCCGACCAAATTGACATACGCCAATGCTACGGCATTGTCTTCCGCCCGCGTCGCCAGCATTCGCTCGCGGTCACCGCCTTTGGCCGAATGATAGGGCGAAGCGGAAATATTAATGATGATTTGCGCTCCGGCCAGAGCCTGAACCTGCGTCGGGCCACCGGGATACCAGATGTCTTCGCAAATATTGACGCCTATCAAAACATCGCCGAGTTGAAAAATCGGTGCCGTTTCTCCGGCCTTGAAGTAACGGTAATCATCAAACACACCGTAATTCGGCAAGTAGGTTTTGTGGTAGACGCCTTTCAGTTCGCCGTTGTGAATGACGGCTGCCGCGTTGTGAATATCCGTTGTTCTATCTACGAATCCAATAATCGTGGTGATGTCGTGCGAGGCGTTAATGATTTCATCCAGCGCCCTGAGGTTCGCCGCAATAAACTGTGGTTTGAGTAATAAATCTTCCGGCGGATACCCCGTGATGGCGAGTTCGGGCAATGCGACAATGTCTGCCCCCTGGCTTTTGGCCTGCTCAATGTAGTGAATGATTTTGGCTGTGTTGCCCGCAAAATCCCCCATTTTGGGATTGATTTGTGCAAGTGCGATACGAATGGTGGTCATAGAGCGGATAAAGAAAAGGGGGCAATGGAAGTCATATGCGGGGTGCAGGGGAGAATCAATCTGCGACTTCTACGGTATCAATGATGCCAATGATTGCCGCATCCACGGGGCGATCTTTCATGCCTTCGGCCAATCGCGCGCTGCTGCCTGAAACCACCAGCACGCGCTCGTGAACGCCCGCCCCAACGGTGTCCACGGCAACCAGATAACTGCTTTCGTCTTCGCCCTTCAACGTAATCGGGCGCACAAGCAAGAGCTTGCCGCCACGCAACCGTTCGTCTTTGCGTGTGGCGACGACTGTACCGATGACTCGTCCGATGATCATAACAATGCAGTTAACAGAGAACAGTTAATAGTGAACAGCCAGAACCTTTCTGTAAACCGCTCACTGTTTACTGTTAACTATTTCTTCACCACCACTGGCATTACTTCATCCACCGAACCGTGTGGGCGCGGGATGACGTGGACGCCGACCAATTCGCCAACGCGACGGGCGGCAGCGGCTCCGGCATCAGTGGCCGCTTTGACGGCGGCAACATCGCCGCGCACGATGGCGGTCACGAAGCCTGCGCCGATCTTTTCATAGCCAACCAGCACGACGTTTGCCGCCTTGACCATTGCGTCAGCGGCTTCAATTGTCGCAACCAATCCTTTGGTTTCAATCATTCCAAGTGCTTCCATTTGATTTCCTCAAATTAAGTGTATTGCAAACATCCTGTTTGCTACTCTTCGTATCTGTTTTGCGAAGGGGGCAAACAAGATGTTTACCCTACATTTTAATTAATCAATCGCGCCGTTTGCGATAACAACTCAACCAATTCTTCGCGCGTCAACGTGATTGTCTCGGCACTGCCATTTTGCTGTGGCGAAGCGGCTCCGCCCATTCCGCAAGCCTGTCCAGTGCGTGCTTCCATCGGCATCACGCCTGCACGTTCACGAATCTCGAAAAGCTTTGGAATCGCGCGATCTGGGATCGTATTTTCTTTCCCCAGACTGCGTGCAATCGCGCTGATCTTGCACGTATGTTCCAGCGTTTCCAGTTTATTGAACGCCTTTTCAAGCGTGTCAGCATACGCGACTGCGCCGTGATTTGCCATGAGCAGCGCGTCATGAAATTCCAGAAACGGCTCAATTGCATCCGTTAACTCGCGGGTTGACGGGGTTCCGTAATTGGTTAACGGCACACAGCCGAGCGTCAGCACAACTTCAGACAAAATCGCTTTGTCGAGCGAAAGCCCGGCAACCGCGAAGCCCGTGGCATACGGCGGATGGCAATGCACAACAGCATTGATGTCTGGGCGATGTTTGTAAATCGTGCGGTGCATTGGCCATTCCGAGGAAACCTTGTAATCGGAAGATTCGAGCGGATTGCCGTCTAAATCCACAACCACCATCATTTCTGGTTTCATCCAGCCTTTGCTGACTGCCGATGGCGTAGCGATGCAGCGATTCGGCGCGACACGCACGCTGATATTGCCGTCGCCTGCCACGATGTGCCCGCGTTCATAACAACGACGCGCGGTGTCTACGATTTGTTCTTTAATGATTCGTTCGTCCATTCTTTGCCATTGCGCAGAAAATCCCGAAAGTCTGCGCTGATGCCCGTCGTCGTTTGCTCTGATTGATGCGGCTGCGCCAAAAAGTACGACAGGCTTTCGAGCGAAATTGCAAAATCTACATGCTTGATCTTAACGCCCGGCTTGGCGTGCAATCGCACCGGAGCGAAATTGAGTACGGCCTTGATGCCTGCCGCCGTCACTTCGTCCAGAAGTTTCTCTGCTGACGCTGGGGGCACTGCCAACACAATGATGTCAATCTTTTCCTGCTGAATAAAATCAGACAAGTCGCGCATATCGCGAATTTGTAAGCCATTGCGCGTTTCGGTTCCGATTTTGTTCGGATCGTTGTCGAAGATCGCCAGCATCCGAAACCCGTTCACATTGAAACCGCCATACGTCGCCAGTGCGATGCCCAAATTTCCCGCACCGACAATGGCGACTTTCCGTTCAATATCAAGCCCCAGAATTTGCCGCAACTGTCGCCGCAAATCATTCACGGAATAGCCCACGCCGCGCACGCCGAATTCGCCAAAATACGCCAAATCCTTGCGAATCTGCGCCGAATTCAGCGCAAATTGTTCCGCCATTGCTTTCGAGGAAATCCGCTCGACACCTTCGCTTGCCAGTTCATCCAGACATCGCAGATAAAGCGAGAGACGACTGGTGGTGAGTTCAGAGATTTTCTCGGTTTTCATCGCGTGGGAAGTGACACCTAACTGTTCAATTTCACAAGGCTTATTACAGCACCTTGCCACGATAACGCAGCGTCTGCTGACCTGTCAATTAGGGCGAATTGACAGTGCTTGTAGCTGTCTCTTACACTCCGTCAACGATGTACCGTGGGCTGTCGAGCCTGCGGCAGGGTTACGCAAATTGCAAATCTCACCGCAGACTGGACAGTCTACGGTACAGCAGGAGATAGTACATTGATTGCTCACCTGTCAGGGACGTTACTCAGCAAACAACCGAATTCAGTGATTGTAGATGTCGGCGGCGTTGGATATGAAGTCACGATCCCACTTTCGACCTTTTACGATTTAGGTGAAGAAAACTCGCCCGTTGCGTTGCGAATTCATACGCATGTGCGCGAAGACGCGCTGCAACTCTTCGGCTTTCGCACCGAACGCGAGAAGAAATTATTTCTTTATCTGCTGAGCGTTTCCGGCATCGGCCCCAAGCTGGCAATCACGATTCTGTCCGGGATGAGTGCAGACGAATTAATTCCTGCGATTCGCAACAATGAACTGGCACGGCTCGTAAATATTCCCGGCGTCGGCAAAAAGACAGCCGAACGGTTGATCGTTGAATTAAAAGATAAACTTTCGGCGCTCTCTTCGCCCGAAATGGAAGAGCAGTTCCGGCTGGCTGGCGGCCCGGCAAGTCAAAGCTCAATTGCGGACGATATTGTTTCGGCCTTGGTGAATCTAGGGTTCGCCCGCCCCGCTGCCGAAAAAGCCGTGAAAGCAACCATGCAGGAGAATCCCGACGCGAATTTCTCGCAGTTAACGAAACTCTCTATGCGAAAACTGGCACGATAATGGCAAAAAAGAAAATTACAACAAATGAGGATGGCGAAGAAAATCGCTTAGTTGATGCAGGCAACACAACCGAAGAACAACAAATTGAACTCAGCCTGCGCCCGCAATATCTGCGCGAATACATTGGACAAAAGAAAGTCAAAGACAATCTCAGCATTTTCATTAAAGCCGCGATTGCACGCGGCGAATCGCTGGATCACGTTTTGTTGAATGGGCCTCCGGGTCTTGGCAAGACAACCCTGAGCCAGATTGTGGCGCGCGAAATGGGGGCGAAGATTCAGGTGACGGCTGGCCCGGTGATTGAAAAGCCAGGGGATTTGGCGGCGATGCTAACGAATTTGGAAGAAGGCGATGTATTGTTCATTGATGAAATCCATCGTTTGCATCCGGCGATTGAAGAAATTCTGTATCCCGCGATGGAAGACTTTGAGCTGGATTTGATCATTGGGCAAGGGCCGTCGGCGCGTTCGGTAAAGTTAGATTTGCCGCGCTTTACGCTGATTGGGGCGACGACACGCGCGGGATTGATTACGGCTCCGCTGCGGGGGCGATTTGGGATTAACTTTCATCTGGATTTTTATCCGATTGAAGATTTGGAAGTGATCGTGCTGCGCTCCGCCGATATTTTGAAGGTGGAAATTGAGCAGGCTGGCGCAAATGCAATTGCGCGTCGTTCGCGTGGGACACCGCGTATTGTCAATCGGCTTCTGCGGCGTGTGCGCGATTTTGCCGAGGTTGAATATGACGGGCGCATTACGCTGGAAGTCGCGACGGATGCGCTAAATCGGATGGAGGTAGATCGCTACGGATTGGACGAAGTGGATCGCAAATTGCTGACGACGATTATCGAGAAATTCAATGGAGGGCCGGTCGGCGTGAGTACGATTTCGGCGGCAATTCAGGAAGAGAAGGATGCGATTGAGGAAATCTATGAACCCTATTTGATTCAGATCGGCTTTCTAAATCGTACGCCGCGCGGTAGAGTTGTGACTCCTGCGGCATATCAACATTTAGGCTTCGCGTTGCGAGATGAGAATCAGCCGGGGTTGTTCTAAATGCATAGTGAAATCGCCAAGTTTCCAGGCAGAGTTTGGTTGCGTATTAAGAATCGCGCAACAAAGCGCAAGATTCTCTTTCGCGCGGTCATCAGCTTTTTGGATAATGATCTGATCACTTCTTCTGCGGCGATCACATATTTCGGAATGCTGGCGCTGTTTCCGACGTTGTTGTTAGCGTTGAGTATCGCCCAAGCCTACTTTGATGAATCCATTCGACGAGAATTGCTAAGCCGACTTCCAGCCTATATGCCGGGGACGGCAGAATTTGTAACCCGCAACCTGGAAGCAATCAGCAATGTATCGCCCAGCCTTCTCATCACCGCATTCACGATTTTACTGTGGGCTGGATCGTGGATTTTCACGGTGATCGAACGCGCCATGTGTCGAATGTGGGGCACACAGCCACGTTCGTTTTTGCACGGACGATTGCTGACGATTGGCATGATCGCAGCGGTCGGAGTCGTGTTGCTGGCTTCCCTGCTGGTGACTTCCGGCGTGGTCACGATTCAGACTTTAATTGAACGATTGCCAGTAAAACAGGTACCGACGCAAATTGCCTGGTTAGGTTCCATGCTGTGGCAGATTGTGTTGTTTGTGGTGAGCTGGTTAGTGACGACATCGCTCTTCGCTTTGATCTACCGCATCATGCCCAATACGCGAATCAGTTTGATTGAAGTGGTGCCAGGCGCATTGATTGCTGGTCTTTTGTGGGAAGTAGCGAAATATGGGTTTGCCTGGATGATTCCATATTTCCACTACGATTTGCTATACGGCTCCATCGGCGCAGGTGTGGCACTGCTCACGTGGAGCTATTTGTCCAGCTTAGTGATGCTGTTCGGCGCGCAATTGACCGCGGTGTTGCATTGTCGCCGCTTGTTTGGCGAAGATATGGGAGACGAAGAAGAATGAAACGACTTTGCGTGTTTTGCGGCTCTAACAAGGGGGCACGGCCCGTTTACACCGCAGCAGCAAAAGCATTAGGACATGCATTCGTGAAAAGAAATATTGGCTTGGTGTATGGCGGCGGCAATGTTGGTCTGATGGGCGTCATTGCCGATGAAATTCTGGCGCAAGGCGGCGAAGCGATTGGCGTCATCCCTCACTCTTTAGTCCGGCGTGAAGTCTCGCATCAAAGCTTAACCGCACAACATGTTGTCGGTACGATGCACGAGCGCAAAGCATTGATGGCAGAATTATCCGATGGGTTTATTGCCATGCCGGGAGGGATGGGTACATTCGATGAGTTTTGCGAAATCCTCACGTGGGCGCAACTCGGCATCCACCAAAAGCCGTGCGGAATTTTGAACGTCGAAAATTACTTCACGCCCTTGCTGACGATGTTCGATCACGCCGTAACGGAAGGCTTTTTACGCGATGCTCATCGCGCCCTGGTTTTAGAAGCAACAGAGCCTGATGATTTGCTGGATGCACTTGCCGCTTATCGGCCACAGCAAGTTGAGAAATGGCTCGACCTCGACAAAGTTTAGCCGCAATGCATATCTCAGAATTTGATTTTGTCTTACCACCAGAATTGATTGCGCAACAACCACTCAATGAACGCGATCAATCACGAATGTTGGTGGTCAATCGGCAGGCTGGAACCTGGCGTGATAGCAGCTTTGCTGAATTGCCATCGCTCCTGTCAGAAAACGACGTGTTGGTGCTTAATAATACGCGTGTTTTCCCTGCCCGTTTGATCGGTCATCGTGTGGTAAATGGCGTGGCGGGCGCAAAAGTCGAAGCCTTACTCGTCCGTCGTTTGGCGGACAACGAGTGGGAGGCAATGGCGAAACCGGGGCGGGCGCTGCCAATAGGAGCGCTGCTTGAATTTGGCACAGGTGAGTTGCGGGGCGAGGTAACAGCAATCCTGCCAGATGGAAGGCGGGTGATTTGTTTTTTTGCCGATGGCGTTTTCGATGAATTGCTGGATCGAATTGGCAATACCCCGCTGCCGCCTTACATCAAACGCGATTACGATGAAGCGACACGACTTGATGAGCCTCGCTATCAAACAATTTATGCGAAAACGCGTGGCGCGATTGCCGCTCCAACAGCCGGGTTGCATTTTACAGATCGTGTTTTGGCTGAATTGCGCGCGCGTGACATCGAAATTATCGAAATTACTCATCACGTCGGCGCGGCAACCTTTCAACCCGTGCGCGTTGAAAACATAGAAGAGCACCACATCGAAGCAGAAAGTTACGAAATCAGTGAAGCGGCAGCAGCACAAATCAATGCTGCAAAAGCAAAGGGCAAGCGAATCATTGCCGTCGGGACTACGACCACACGCGCCTTAGAAAGTGCCGTAAATGAAGTAGGAACAGTCGAGGCAGGGTTTGGAACCACAAAACTATACATTCATCCAGCTCATCGCTTTCGTGCGGTTAATGCACTGATTACCAACTTTCATCTTCCGCAATCTTCGTTGTTGATTCTGGTTGCGTCATTGGCTGGGCGTGCATTGATTCTATCGGCGTATCAACACGCAGTACAACAACAATATCGCTTTTACAGCTACGGCGATTGTATGTTTATTTGCTGACTTTAAGGTTTATGAAAATTGTTCGAGCTTCCACGAACAATTCAGGGCTTCCATTCAAAGGCACACTTTGCCCGCTGACGCTCATGGACTTAAACGAGTTGTGGCTACTGGATTTGCGCGTCTTTACTGAAGGAGAAGCCTACGAACGAGATACATTTCGCCAACTATTAGCGAATCCCAAAATTGTTGCACGCCAGATACGCAATACTGAGGGCAAGATGATCGCCTTTGCGATTGGGCTGATTGAGGAAGATGGGGTCGGCCATATCACGACGATTGGCGTGGCCCCAGAACATCGCCGCCGGAGCCTGGCGCGAATCATGTTACTTTCTATCGAACAAGGCTTTGCGATTCGAGGGGTAACGACGGTGCGACTGGAGGTGCGAACAGATAATATGGGAGCGCGGCAATTGTATGAACAACTCGGCTACACGATTACGCAGCGCATGCGACGCTATTATTCAACAGGAGATGATGGATACTTGATGGTGAAAGCAATTAATGGTGTGAGCTGGGGGTTTTAAGTCCTATTTGCACTAGACGCTGGAAATTAATTGCTTTGTGAACTGCGTACTGATTTGCTAGCACTAAAGTCTGCGAAAACTTCTTAGCCTGCGCCAGCACTTTTACGCAAATCGGTGAGAACTTGCTTGGCAACAGCTTTCAGCGTTTCAAAAACACCGACTCCCTTTGGTGCCACCGCTTCGATGATCGGCTCATCTTTGCGAACTAATTCTCGCGTTAACTCTTCTACAGATAAAACGTCCGGCAAGTCGCGCTTATTGAGTTGCAGGGCGTAGGGGATTTTGGTGAAGTCATATCCATGACTTTTCAAATTTTCTTCCAAATTCCAAAGCGATTCCAGATTGGCGTCCATGCGCTCGCGTTGTGAATCAGCCACAAACACTACGCCATCCACGCCCTTTAAAATCAGCTTACGGCTGGCATCATAAAAGACCTGTCCTGGCACGGTGTAAAGATGGAAGCGTGCTTTAAAGCCACGAACAGTACCCAGTTCCAGCGGAAGAAAATCAAAAAACAAGGTACGCTCGGTTTCGGTCGCAAGGCTGATGAGTTTGCCCTTTTGCTGAGCGGCTGACGTATCGTAAATGTATTGAAGATTCGTAGTTTTGCCACCCAGCCCTGGCCCGTAATAAACGATTTTGCAATTAATCTCACGCGATGCGTAATTAATGAACGTCACGTTCGCCGTCCTCTCTAAAATGGGGAGTTAATTTCTCAACGAGCGGGAAATGCAAGCAACTATCCCGCACTCCTCAGTGAAAAATTCAAAGCTACTTAGAGACCATCGTCACTAAAGAGCCGATCTATATCGTCGTCGCTAATTTCTGTGAAAGGTGTGTTGCGCTTACCCAAACCCGCTTTTTCCTGCTCTGCTTTGTTGACAATGCGCTCAAAAGCTTCGTTGAGTTCTGAGGAAGCGCGTTTGACTCGCAAGCGCACAAGCCCCAGGCTGGAACGTTCGTCGAAAATCACCACCAGAATAACGCGCCCACCTACGACGGAAATATGAATATTGTCGCGTTCTCCTTCGTGCGAAAGAACGGGAAATTCTTTTTCGCCAATAAGTCGCGCCAATCCATCAGTTGCAGCAACATTGCCCGCTGTGAGTGAAGCCAGGCTGGTTGTATCCAGGTTTCCAATATCACCGTGCGAGGCAATTTGCTGTCCTGTTTTGTCTATCAGGAAGACCATCTTTGCATTTGCATCTGTCCGCAATTTAGACAGTATGGTCTTAATCTGCTGATATTCTTCCTCATACATAATCATGGTCGCTTCTGGCATGCGCTTGACCTCTTCGACTGCCAATTTTCACTGGCCAATTCTGATTGGGTTGCTTGCTGCTGACTAATTTGCCATCAACAGCGATCCGATTGCAAATTTTACTCAATGTTGGAATGTAGCTGATTATGAGGGCCGTGTTAGTCTTATACATGGGGCAGGCAGAACGAGTTTATAACACAGCCCCTCTTAATTTTCAACACGTTTTAAGATTATTGCGACTTAGAGATTTGCACCATCCCCCCCTTTTGATAACTACTTGTACTTACAATTACTTACGAGACAGATTAAACGCCTGTCAGCCTCGGCGCGAAGTATTTCCCACGCAAGAATTGACACAGCCGTGCTAATCTGTTATTTATAATGGACTTATCGTTATTTGCCGCATCACGCGCAAGAGGTTTGCAGTGATAGTTTTCTTTGATAGAAAGAGTCTAAGCAATGAGAGAGCCCATCTCCAAACGCACAAAATCGCGCCTTGCTTCTCCGGCAGCGACTGCGAAACGATCTCCTAAATCAGAAAGCAGCAAGTCTGCCAAAACCTCCCCTCGCCAGAAACTGGCTGCTAAACCTGCGTCTAAAAAATCGCCCGCTAAACCTTTGGCACCCGCGAAAAAATCTCTTGCACCCAAGGTTGTTTCTAAAAAGAAACCTGTTGCAACGCCAGCCAAAACTGCGATGCCGAAATCTTCGCGGACTACAGTTGTAGCCGCGAAGAAACCGACGCTCAAGGCTCCTGTGAAATCAGTCCAGCTTGCGAAAACTCCAGTGAAGTCTACGGTAAAAACTCCATTGGTATCCAAGCGGACGGCTAAGGTTTCGCCCAAATCGCCAATGATCTCTCGCCATCAACTGGCCACCCAAGCCTTGCGTGCATTTGAGCAAGCCGTCAAGGTTTTCAATTTACGGGAATTTTCTGAAGCCAAGATGATGTTTGAGGAATTGCAGCAACGCTATCATCAGGAAGTCGAAATCATTGCCCGCTCACAAACCTATATCCAGGTTTGTAATGTGCGCCTGGCGAATAATCGTGCGTTACCACGCAATGCAGATGAATTTTATGATCGTGGCGTAGTTGCCCTGAATGTCGGAAATTTTGCTCAGGCCCGCACCTTATTTGAGAAAGCATTAAAGCTTCGTCCTGACGATTCATATACGCTGTACTCACTTGCGGCCACTCACGCGCAAGCGGGGTCTACAGATCAGGCACTTTCTTATTTAGAGCAGGCCGTACAAAAACAACCTCGGTTGCGACAGCAGGCTTTGAATGATACGGATTTCTCCACTTTAAAAGAGGATCGACGTTTTCTTGAATTGCTCGGCGCAACCTCCCCCTTCGATCTGCTCGAAGCTCGGCGCGAAATTTCTTAATCCATCAAATACAATTATTTTTTCGACAGTTCGGTTTCCACCCTTTGTTCAATTTCTGTGGCGACTTTTTGATTGTAGCCAAGATAATGTGCAAGAAGCCGCCCGTCTCGCCCGTAAATCAAGGTTTGTGGGACAGATACATCCCTGGAATCTACGAAATCCACAAAATATTTGTCGTCCACTTCTCCAACGACGGGATAATTCACTTTTTGATCAGCAATGAATTGCTTAATGGCTTGTGAATTAGAACGTGGGTCTTTAACTGCCATTCCTATAACTTGTAACTCATCTGATTTTCCGATTGATGTTAGCTTGTTGTTCGTTACAACTTGCCTTTTAGAATAGCCGCACCAGGTTCCGAAAAATTGCACCACAACAACTTTGCCACGGGTAGATTCCAGACTGAATTTTTGCCCATCCATTGTGGAGAAGGTTTGACGTGCCACTCCGGGTTTCGGCAATTGCCCTGTCTTTACCTCAGCCCGCCCCTGCATTACTCTAAAACTGAGAAAAGTCAGTAAAACTAAGGAAGTAAAAATGACGAACCAGAAGAGCCTTGCCTGTGTCGAGTGATAAAAAGAGATAGTCCTAGCTTGTCGTTTCACGGTTTAATTCTCCAATGTGAAATTCGTTTTGGGTGGGACTCAACGAAGGCTATTTGCAAGTTGTCCGATGGAGGAGAGAATAAGGACGACGATAAACAATGTCAACAACCCCAAATCTCAAGATTTTATGATGAACAATGTGCCAGCAGAGCAGGAAAATACGGTCTTGTATCGCGAAGTTCGTCGCTCAATGCACGGGGAAGAATTGCGTTGGTTGGTGAGCCGAGAGCAGATACGCGATGCTGTCACAGGGCAAGTCCACGAGCGATCCTACATTCGTCATCCAGGTATTTGTGTGATCGTTCCCTTTCTGGGTGATGACAAAATTGTGTTGTTGCGGCAGTTTCGCCCTGCCATCAAACAAGAATTATGGGAGCTACCAGCAGGAACACTTGCTGGGCGTGAAGAAAATCAGGTTGTAATTACTACGGAATCAGCCGAATTGTGTGCTCATCGTGAGTTAATTGAAGAAAGTGGCTATGAGGCTGGAAGTTTGGCAAAATTCGCTGAATGTTATGCGATTCCTGGCAGTGGAGATGAGCTAATGCACTTTTTCTACGCCTTCGATCTGAAAAAGCGAGAACAAGCTCTGGATATTGGAGAGGCGATTCACGAGGTCAAGCCCTTCAGCCTGACAGAAATCGAAGCGATGATTACGCAAGGTGAAATTCGTGACGCGAAATCTTTAGTAGGCTTATTTTACGCACTGCGGCGCAAATCCTGATCAAATCGTGCGACATTAAAGGGGGTAAGATTAACTGTACTTTCACCCCGTGTCACAAGTTCGCTTATGGCTTGGCCAGTGAGCGGTGTGAGCAGAATTCCATTCCGGTAATGTCCCGTCGCATAAATCAGTCCTTTAATTCCAGGATCAGTACCTAAAATTGGCCATTCGTCTTTTGTTTTTGGTCGTAACCCAGCCCAGGTTTCCCGTACGGACTGCGCAGCCAAATTAGGTGCAATTTCAATTGCGTGATCTATAATCGAAGCGATCCCGCTGGCTGTCACGCGCTTGTCATATCCGACTTTTTCTGTGGTAGAACCAGCAATGACATATCCACCGTGACGCGGCACCAGATACCCGTTGCTCGAATAAATCACATGCTGCATGCGCGGCTCAGGCATTTCGAGCGCGATCATTTGGCCCCGCACTGGCTCCACCAGAAAATCATTTTTGACTCTGGTGCCGTTGATCGTTAGAGAGTCTGACCAACAGCCCGCAGCAAAGATTACCGTATCAGCTTGCACAGTTCCTTGTGAGGTAGTAATTGCAGATACTTGTGAATTGGAACTGACAATATCGTGAGCTTCTGTGTGAAGCAAAAATGTCGCACTGGCTTTTTTCGCGGCGGCTGCAACTGCAACCATAAGTTGGCGATTATCAACTTGGTGGTCATCAGGAAATCGCAGTGCCCAGCGGAGCGTTGGAGTTACCGCAGGTTCCAAGTTTCGGACGTCATCGGCATTAAGCTTTTTGATATTCAAGCCAGCTTCACATTGCCATTGCCAGCGATGTTCTAACTCTTCTTCGTCTGCATCAGATAAGGCCAAATACAATGTACCTTCGGTCCGATATGCAATATCAATCCCTGTCATTTCGCGTAATTCACGAGCGAAATCTCCATACATCGCACAACTGCGAATGACTAAATCCAGGAAAGCATCAGCCCGGTTGGCTTCTGCCAAAGGGGCTAGCATGCCTCCTGCCGCCCACGAAGCTTCCTGGCCAATCTCACCTCGCTCAATAACGACCACACGCATTCCTGCTTGACTCAGTCGCCAGGCAATCGTGCAACCAATCACTCCGCCTCCGATGATGGCCGCGTCAAATTGAGAACTTGCTGGTGCCATTTACGATTGTGCCGTTTCACTTTCTGGTGCGGCAGCGCTTCGATTCCACTCCTCACGCATCTGGCGAGCTTTTTCAAGATGACGCTCAAGGCAATTCAAATCGTGATCCACCATTGAGTCTATCGTACTGCGTAATCCGGTTAATAAATCTTTCTTTACTCCGGCAATTGTATTTGCCATTTCCTCTGGCATCACTGCCCAAAAAGAAGCTGCGATTTCGTCGAAAATGTTAACTTCAGGATTTGTCGTTTCAGACATAGCGGTACTCCTTATTAAACCTCATAGGTCGCCGCACAATTGTCGGTTTCCCAAATGCGAACTTTGTAAACCTGAACGCGATCATTGCTAATCTCGCGCCCAACTTCAGATAAAAAATATTCGGCCATTCGCTCAGCCGTTGGATTCATTTCCTGATCGAATGGCGGCAGTTCGTTGATGTTTTTATGATCCAAATAATCAACCACACGTCGCGTTGCCGCTTTCAAATGTGCAAAATCAATCAGCATGTCCGCTTCGTCTAACAGATTGCCACGCACATGGACTTCGACACGATAATTGTGGCCATGCAAGTTGGCACATTTACCTACGTAATTGCGCAACCAGTGAGCCGAAGAAAAACTCATTTGAATCATTACTTCACGCATAGAATTAAGCAACCCGGATTATAACATACGCTTCCCCGCAAATCTGGTGCAGGACAAAATGCGACCATCTATCTGTGCTGCAAAAGCGATAGCTTGACGGCGTCTCTTCGTTTCGTTATCATCACGCCCGTTGTTCATTGAGTGTGGGGCTATAGCTCAGCTTGGAAGAGCGCTTGACTGGCAGTCAAGAGGTCAGGGGTTCGATCCCCCTTAGCTCCACCAAATCTTTCCTTAAGTTTTTCCCAAACCGCTGCGAACTCGAAGTCGCTTGCCCATCGAATCTTTTGTTGCTGATTATTTTTTGTGCTCGTTACACGTAATCGCCCTGCTGTAATTTCAATGCCTAGCTGGGCAGGAATTAGATAGATTGAGTCATTATCAGGGCAATGAACAGCGAATAAATCTATTTCTCCCTCATCATATTTACGGCTTTTGTATTTTCCCTCTCTACCAAGATGCCCGCTAAATCGTCTCACAGGGAAAAGGACAACACCCATTCGCAGCCTTCCCGTTTTTACCTGGACTTTAAGTAAATGGCCTTCGAAATCGGCGATCAGGTCATATGCAGATCCATTTCCAAACGGGAGCCAGACAAGACACTCGGCTTGAACAAAAGCATTCAGAACTTGGGCTTCGCTTATATTGCCTTTGCGATTTGTCGTCATTCCCCTCCTACTTGATTTCCAACCAATATTCCTTCTTCGTCAAAGCCAGCAAGGATTTGTTTTTACCACCACCCGGACGCACGGCGTAAACTGCCACGCGGTGTTTTCCCGATGCTAAATGCAATGCAGGCACGGCAAAGGTGAATCCGTGTTGTGAATTTTGGGCTGCACCTGCACGGACTAAATCCTCACGAGGCTCATTAGCACGGCGCGAAGCAACGAACTGTTCGTCAATAAAAAGCTGTACGTCTAAATATGATTCTGGATCACGCGGATCATAGGCCCAGCCCGCGACACGTAAATCATCGGCGACGTCAATTGCGCCCCGAATCGGTGGATTAAGGTGGGAATACGCCGCCAATGAAATTGCGATAAGAATGACGAGGAATTCCAGCGTAGCTTTGGCAACGACTGCCTGCAACAGCTTCGTGGCAATCGCGGATTGACTTTGCATCTTTAGGCCATATCCTGATGGCGTCCGGCTACATTTAAGCCCAGATGATCGGTAGTTGTTCCCGTTTGGGCCAGTTCCCAACCCGCTTCGGCCAAGCCCGCCACTCGTTTACCGAATTCTGCAAAACGTTCATCGTTCGTCTGTCCGACGAAATAACGATAGTAAATTTGCTGAATGACAACTGTCAGCTTGAAAAGCGCGAGGACTTCATAATACGTGATGTTGGAGACATCGGTGCCCGTTCGCGCAGCATATCGCTCGACGACTTCAGCACGACTAAACCAGCCAGGCAAAACCGTGACCCCACTGATGGCTTCACGGCGCGCTTCGGAATCGCCTTTTTGTGACCAGTAGCAAAGCAGCAAGCCAAGATCAACCAATGGATCGCCCAGTGCGCACATTTCCCAATCCAGAATTGCCACCAACCGCGCAGGATTGTTGGCATCAAGGATGACATTGTCGAGCTTGTAATCATTGTGCAATAAGGTCGGGCGTGACGGGTCAGGCGGCATCCGGTCGCGCAACCACTCGACCAAGTGCTCCATCTCTGGCACCTCGGTCGTTTTGGCGCGCGCCCAGCGTTCTGACCAGCCCTTCACCTGCCGTGCAACAAAGCCGACAGGCTTGCCCAAATGCATCAAGTTGTTTTTTTCAATGTCAACGGTATGTAAATCTGCCAGCGCATCTATCAGGCTTTCACTCACGCGCCGCCGTAAACTCAAATCGTCGCCCATTTCTGGTGGGAGGTCGCGCCGAATAATGATCCCGCGCCGCCGCTCCATCAGATAAAACGGCACGCCAATAATTGCAGTATCCTCACACAGCACATACGGTTTTGGAGCGAGCGGAAACACGGGATGGATCGCTGCAAGCATACGATATTCGCGTGGCATATCGTGGGCAGTCGGAGCAACAGGCCCAACCGGAGGGCGACGTAAGACAAATTCTCTGTCACCAAATTGCACCAGATACGTCAGATTTGAATGCCCGCCAGGGAACTGGGCCAATGTCATCGGCTGATCAGCTGTAATGTCGGTTGGCAAATGTGAGCGGAGGTAATTGCCTAAGGAGTCTTCCGGCAATTCTTCCCCGTCGCGCATTGGGTGAGTATCAGATGTAATGTCCTGCATATGTGTCCAATCGAAAGTGTAACAAAATTCATTTGCCACAAAGCACAGGCAATGGTCAATGTGCGACAGGCAGCCTGCCTGTCGCCGACTGAAAAGTTGCAGCAATGACAGGCAGCCTGCCTGTCGTACATTGGGCTAAAGCTGTTGGTGAAACGAATTACCACCACCCCAACAACTTCCACCACAACAATCCAATGATTGACCAGACGACGATATTGGGAAGCGAAGCAATGAGTCCATACTTCCACCAAGTCTGCTGTTTTACATAGCCTGTGCCGAAGAAAATCGGGCCTGGTGTTGTACCGTAATGCGTCAACCCCGCACTCAGGTTTGAAAAATACGTCAAGACCAGAACTGCCACATAAGGCGGAGCACCTGCGGCAAGCACCACAATCAAAAACGGAACATACATCGCTGAAGCGTGCGCCGTGATGCTGGCAAAACCGTAATGCGCATAAAAATAAATCAGCGCCAATACCGCCAAAGCCTCGCCCCATTTCCAACCTGCCGTAAAGCTTGCCGAAACTTCAGCAAATTTTTTCGTGATTCCGGTTTCACCTAACGCCTCTGCCATTCGCACCATCCCGCCATACCAGACAAAGACGTCCCACGCGTGATGTTCCGCCATCAAGTCTTCCCATTCCAAGACTCTTGCCAGCAACAAAACGCTAATTCCCAACAGCGCGACGACTGAATAATCAATGCGATGTAACCAGTTTGTCGTCGCCCACAACAGGGCTACCAGGGCGAAAACACCGAACATCAGCTTTTCCTGAAACGAGGGCGGCCCCATTTTTTTCAGTTCGTTGTTGGCGAACTCGGCGGCTCCCGGCGTGTGCGTGACTTCGGGCGGAAAGAGCTTGTAAAGCAATACTCCAGTTATCACGAGAGAAAGTAAGCCCGGCACGATGCCGCCGATCATCCAGCGCGTGTAATTCAAATCTACTGCGCCATTCGTAGTTTGTGTGGCCAGCTTTTGAATGACCAGATTGCCTGCTTGTCCGGTCAGAAACATCCCGCAAATGATGACTTCGCATTGATAAATAAACGTCATCAAAAACGCTCCAAGCTTGCGAGCGGTTGGGCCAGGACGCGAGTCGTACGCTTCAGCAATGCTCTTAGCAATCGGAAACGTAATCCCCCCCGTGCGCGCGCCATTCGACGGAATGACAGTCGCCAGCAACATATCCGTCCCAACCAGCGCATAGCCAAGCCCCAGCGAGCGATGCCCAATCGCTCGAATGAATAGCAACGCGATCCGCCGCCCCAAGCCTGTATTCAGCATCCCTCGCGACATAAAAAATGCGGCAAGCACCAACCACACGACAGGATCAGCGTAACCAGCCAGAATGGATTTGAGGCGCAGCGTCTCCACTGCTTTTACATCCGGTTTGAGCGGGTCTGTAACGGTGCGAATCGCGGCCTCGCTGAGTGGCATGGATTTCGTAAGCGCAAGTGCGGTGAGGCCCAGCAATACCATCGCACTGCCTGACAACGGCCTCAGAATCGAACCGAGAATTGTTGCGACGAAAATTGCCAACAACCGCCACGATTCAGGCTTGATGCCGTCAGGAGGAGTAATAAAAGCAATTGCCAGACCGCTGCCGATAACAACGATCCATTTCAGCACAAGGATAGAGGCCGATGAACGCTGGTTCTCGGCGGAGGCTTGATTGGACATTGAGTGCTGGTGGTGCGATGAAAGACACCACGGTGGTTGATTGGATTTGGATTGATAGTTTTCGTTGAGGATTTCAGGCGCGTATTGCCAAACCTACGCCTCAATCTCCAACAAGATATCGTCGTCTTTAATTTCGATTAGCACGCGACCGCCCTGTTGTAACTTTCCGAAAAGCAATTCGTCCGCCAGCGGTTCCCTGATTTTGGTTTGAATCAGACGGGCCATCGGGCGCGCGCCGTAAAGTTTGTCGTAGCCTTTGCGCGCTAACCACGCCCGCGCGGGTTCGGTCAGCTCCAGCGTGACTTTCTTTTCTGAAAGCAACAGTTGTACTTCGTTGATAAATTTATCTACGACGCGTTCGGTGACTTCAAAACTCAGCGGCTCAAAGGCAATCCATCCATCCAAGCGGTTGCGAAATTCGGGGGTGAACATGCGCTCAATTGCACCACGGCCTTTGCTGCCACTGGCGGCGGTAACATTTTCGCCAGTCTTGAAACCAACGCCTTCCGAACTCATTTCGCGCGCGCCTGCATTGGTCGTCATCAGCAGAATCACATTGCGGAAATCAGCTTTCTTGCCGTTGTTATCCGTCAACGTCGCGTGATCCATCACTTGCAACAGGATGCTGAATAAATCGGGATGCGCTTTTTCAATTTCATCCAGCAACAGGACGCAATGCGGCGATTTGTTGATGGCATCCGTCAGCAAGCCGCCCTGATCGAATCCGACATAGCCGGGAGGCGCGCCAATCAACCGCGAAACCGTGTGCTTTTCCATGTACTCGCTCATATCAAAGCGCAAAAACTCAATGCCCAAAGATTTGGCAAGCTGCTTGGCCAGTTCCGTCTTGCCTACGCCCGTGGGGCCGGAAAGCAGGAAGCTGCCGACCGGTTTGGTTGGATTGCTTAGCCCCGCGCGCGAAAGTTTGATCGAACGAACGAGTTGCGTAATCGCGTGATCCTGCCCGTAAATTACCGACTTCAATTCATTGTCCAGCGTCTGCAACCGATCCTTATCCGAAACCGAAACGGTCTTCGGCGGAATCTTGGCAATGCGCGCGACAATTTGCTCAATGTCGTGCGCGGTAATTTCTTTCGGGCGATCTTTGACTGGCAGCATTTTGACGGCTGCGCCCGCTTCGTCAATTACGTCAATCGCTTTGTCAGGCAGGAAGCGATCATTGATGTATTTGGACGAAAGTTCTGCCGCCGCCGTGATGGCCTCATCGGCATAACTAATTCCGTGATGTATCTCGTAGGTTTTCTTTAAGCCCTGCAAAATCTGAATCGTGTCGGCCATACTGGGCTCGCCGATTTCGATTTTCTGGAAGCGGCGCGCCAAAGCACGATCCCGCTCAAAAGACGCCTTGTACTCAGGATACGTGGTCGAACCGATGCAACGAATTTCGCCACTAGCTAAGGCGGGTTTCAGGATATTGGAAGCATCCATCGAACCTCCGCTGACCGCGCCCGCGCCAACAATCGTATGAATTTCGTCAATGAACAAAATCACGTTTGGCTTTTGCTTGAGCGCAGTGATCACAGCTTTGAGCCGTTGTTCAAATTCGCCGCGATATTTTGTTCCAGCCAGCAGTGCGCCCATATCCAGCGCATAAAACTCTGCATCCTTGAGCACATCGGGAACTTCACTTTGCTGAATTTTCAGCGCCAGACCTTCGGCAATGGCGGTTTTGCCTACGCCAGGATCGCCCACATAAATCGGATTGTTTTTGCGACGCCGACATAACACCTGAATCGTGCGGGTCAATTCATTGGCGCGTCCGATCAGCGGATCAATGCGACCTTCTGCGGCACGCTCAATCAAATTCGACGTGAAAGCGGCTAGCGGATCGCGCACCGGAGCATCTTCATCCTCGGTTTCGCCGGGCGGCGCAGGTTGTTCTTTGTCGCCATCAACTTCCAGTTTTGAAACGCCATGCGAAATGTAGCGCAAGACATCCAACCGCTTCACACCCTGTTTTTCCAGCAGGTATACGGCAAACGAACGTCGCTCCTGATAAATCGCCGCGAGAATATTGCTGCCGTCTATCAACTCCTGACCGGAACCCTGGGCTTGCAGGGTGGCACGCTCCAACACACGTTGAAAGGCCGGTGTTTGCTCAGGCAAACGGTCGGCGCTTTCCGGCAACTGCTCCAGCTTTTCATCCAAAAAGTTTTCTAATTCCCGCTGGAGCCTGCGAATATCGCCGCCACAATGACGAATGACGTCGCGCGCCGTTTTGTCTTGCAGCAAGGCCAGTAAAATGTGTTCGAGTGTGAGAAATTCATGCCGCCGATTGACAGCCTCATTAAATGCGCGATTCAGTGTTTCTTCTAATTCTCTGGTAAGCATAAAACAACCGATTTGACAATAAGCGTTCGCGTCAGGTTTTCAATCCGCAAACGAACCTGTATCTTATCACGCGCTATAGTTCTTGGGGGAATGAAAGCACAGCCGTACAATTACAAAATACACGGGAAAAATCAATGCAACAGCACGGACGGAAAGCACTTCTTGGGTTGTTTCTCTGCTGCCTGACCAGCCAGCTGGTTTGGGGGCAAGCACAAATTTCATCGAAGGATTTCGAGATTATCGAAGGACATTTTCACGATGGCTTGGGGACGTATGCAGAGCTGGTGTTGGCAAATGCCTTGATTGCGCAAGGAAGTCTGCCACAAAAGCCGTTTGTGACAACGGCGAGCTATAACAAGTTAATTGCTGCCATTGCCTCGCTGCCGGAAGCACATCCAAGCCGGACGACGTTTCAAAATGAAATTGCCAACATCGAAAAAGCTGCCCCCCTCGGAGCCAGCGAAATCCTGCAACACGCGGGCGGCAGTTTGACCCGCGTACGCCATACGGCACGCGAATTTGCGGACGCCAAAGCAGGCGACTTGCGGCTTGAGTTTGATAACCGCGCGCCTTTACCGATTTCTGTCAAAACAGACAAGTCAAACCGTGTCGCAGTCGCTGAGGGCCAGACCCCGGACATTACGCACAAATGGGCTGAACGATACTTTCGCGTGACGGAAGATGAGTTGACCAAAATCCTCTCTGAGCTTGGTTTTTTATCTCTCGCCGAAGCCAAAAACCAGTACCTGAATATTGCTCAGCTCGTCGCGCAGGTGCTGATTCGCAAACTGGAACTGAAGCACTGTGAGCCGAATGATTTTCGTGGGGCAGAGGTTGGCAATCTGGAAGCGGTGAAGTATTTACTGCGACAACTGCGGCATTACAAACACGGCAATGATGACAGCCGCGTCATCATTTTTGATCGCATCACAGGCGCGGTGAAATGGGATTCGTTGCTGGATGGCATTGACATCGAAGCGCTAACCGCCGAACGCATTTCGTTTCTGCCTTCTCGCCCACGCAATGGCCACATCGTCGCGTCAGAGTTTGGGGTTAAGGTAGACGGGCAGACGATTGTCTCGTTTCAAATCAAACACAAACGAGGCAAAGCACGCGGCACGGCGCAACAATACGAATTCAGTGACATTACGACGCGGCTGCGGCTTTGACGACGCGAACGTAATGCACGTACTCAATTGTTGCATTTCGTTTGTATTCGCGCCCGTTGTCTGCCTTGAAGCGATTGTAGTTAGTCTGAAAAAGCTTTGGCTTGCCGCGCAAGCTCAGCATTTCCTGAATATCCTGCAAGCTCATTACCCCTTCGTCGTTGTAACTAACCAGAATATGCTTTGCGCGTGCCTGGCAGATTAATTGCTGCATCGCTTCCCTGGCTGCATTTTGCCGACAGTAGGAACTTTTTGGGTATTCACGTAGCCCCGTGATGCCTTTGAGTTTGGGGTCATCGTAAGCGGCGATTGTTTCCAGCACATGATAATTAGCGCCGTATTGCCGATGGTTGTAAGGCGGGTCAAGGTAAAGAACATCGCATTCGATTTCGGTAATCAGTTCGTTGGCATCACGATGAAAAACGCGACAGTTCGGGACGTGATTTCTTAGCTCCAGTGGCCTTAATCGCAAAGGTCTGATCGCACTCGCCTTGAATTTTTTGAGATACGCGCCATACACGCTGGCCGTGTTGGCAACCTGATCAATTGCTTCGAGCAAAGAGCAAAGAACGTAAAAATATTCCTGTTCGGTTATGAGGCCCGATTCGCGCCAAGTCGCAATTGCTTGCCGAATAGCATCCGCTTTTTGGGCATTCTCTTCGGTGTAATACTGCCTGCCGCCCACTGGACTGTAGTTTTTTGTAATAAAACCAGAAACTCCGGGCAACTGGTTGATGAAGGCAAGAGGCTCAGCTTCTGCTTCTTTGAAATGCGCGCGCAGCCATGCAAAATCAGGCGTTTCATTAATTTGGATGTACGCTTTATTAAGCGCATAAGCGTAGTATTGAAGATCGTTTGCAATGATTTGCAAACCGCGTCCTTTGAAATGTCTGCCGACAGCTCCGGTTCCGGCAAAAAGATCACAAAAAACTTTTTCGCTGCCATCTGTCACTTCACGAAAGACTTCGTCCAAAAACGGCAACAACGAGAGTTTTGATCCAATGTAGTTCATATTGCTTCAGCGCTGGCTGGTCATTATCATACATCCCCTGTTTCGATTCGCAGAGTCAACTTTATGTATAGGCGTTTTCTTCTTTTCGGGCTGATCCTTTTCTTGCTTCCCGGTTCAAGCATTGCACAGGAATCGGTCGGCTGGTGGCGGTGGGTAAATCCGCACCCACAGGGAAATCCGTTGTATGCCCTTCAATTTCGCGATGAGCGCATTGGCGTCGCGGTTGGTCGTGATGGCGTCATTTTACGAACTGAGGATGGGGGCAACGAATGGAAAAGCGTACAGAATCCAATCCGAACTCCACTTTATGGGCTGGCATTTCCGGGCAAAAAGAATAGCCCCGTTTCACGCGGCGCGGCCAGAGGGGAACCGTGGATTGCGGTGGGAGCGCGGGGCGTCATTTTGAAATCTCGTGACGACGGGGCCAGATGGATTGAGAAAACCAGCAATTCTAAAGAAGTGCTTTACGCTGCGCACTTCGTCAACGATAGGCTGGGATGGGTCGTCGGACAGGAAGGCACGATTTTGGTCACAGATGACGGCGGTGAAAGATGGAAGCCGCAGACCAGCGACATCACCAAAACGTTGTACGCAATCTCTTTTGCCAATGAAAAACTTGGCGTGGCGGTTGGCTCGGAAGGCACGATTTTGCGTACGGACGATGCCGGAACCACTTGGAAAATAGTTCATTCGGGCACAACAGAAACCTTGCAGGGCGTAGCTATCTCAACCCCTTCAAAGTTTTGGGCAGTGGGCACGAAGGGCACGATTTTGGCCAGTCAGGATGGAGGCGAAACCTGGCAAAGACAACTCAGCAATATCCCACAAGACATGCTCGCGATTTCTTTTCTCGATAGCCAGAATGGAGCGATTGTCGGGGCAGAAGGTGCCACCTTGTTAACGCACAACGGAGGCGAAAAATGGGAAATGCAATCCCCGCCTGAGACTCAAACGCTTCATGCCATCAGCATTTTATCGGAAAAGCGATTTTGGGCCGCAGGCGAAGGCGGAGTGATTCACACTTTTGATGGCGAAAAGTGGATTCCGCAGGTGCGTGGATGGCACCGGGATTTATCGGCACTCAGTTTTATAGATAGCAAACGAGGCTGGGCGGCAGGGGCCAAAGGGACGATTCTGACAACCGAAAATGGTGGCAAGCATTGGAATTTGCAGGACTCTAAAATCGAGACAGATTTGCAGGCGATTCACTTCACAGACGACAAACACGGCTTCGCAGCAGGCGAACGCGGGGTGTTATTGCAAACGGCCAATGGCGGCAGCGAGTGGGAAAAGATCAGCAATTTTACGGAAGCCAATCTTTATGGGATGGCGTTTGTGACTACCAGCGAAGGTTGGCTTACAGGTGCGGACGGAGCGATCTGGCAAACAGCAGATAGTGGCAAAACCTGGAAACAGCAAACTTCAAATACCCGGTCTGCACTGAAAGCAATTTACTTTGTCACCAAAAATCGCGGTTGGGCAGTAGGCGATGCAGGCACAATTCTCGCTACCACAGATGGCGGTGAAACGTGGACAAGGCAGGAAAGTGGAACTTCTTATAATTTGCTCAGCGTGCATTTTGCCAATGAAAAAGAAGGCTGGATTGCAGGCGAAAATGGCTTAATTCTAAAGACGCCGGATGGTGGTGAAAATTGGCTGGTGCAAATCAGCAACATCACCAGCCACCTGCACAGTATTCGCGTGGCCAATCCAAAGGAAGTGTATGCAGTTGGGCTGAACGGCATCATTCTTTCGACCAACGATGGCGGCATAACCTGGGCACGGGATTTTAGTAATACCAGCTCCGCGTTGCGTGCGATCTATGTAAAAGACGGTGATAGTTGGGCTGTGGGCCAGGAGGGTGCGATATTGAAATATGCCGGAAAAGGCTCCGGCAATTTGAGGACCATTTTTGGAAAGAAACGATGAGCCAATCTATTGAAAATTTACAATCCGTCGAGACTACGACAGCACCAATTTTTCGATATGCAACGATTGCTGATACACAAAATCTGGCTGAATTAGCCATAGTCACCTTTCATCAGGCCTTTGACGGAAGCTCCAAGCAGGAAAATGTAGACGGCTATATTCTTTCGGCTTTTCATCCGACCCAGATTGCGGCGGAATTGACGGATGCGAAAAACACCTACATCCTGGTTGAGGTACATGGGCAAGCAGTTGGTTATTTGAAGCTTTACGAAGGGGAAGTGCCAGATTGCGTGAGCGATTCGCAGGCAATTGAACTTTCACGAATCTATGTGCGGCAGGAATTTTGGGCGCAGAAACTTGGGGCGGCATTGATGCAACGAGCCTTGGATGAAGCGCGGCAAAAAGGCTATCAAACTATTTTCCTCGGCGTGTGGGAACACAATTACCGCGCGCAGGCGTTTTATCACAAATGGGGGTTCCAACAGGTTGGCGATCATATTTTTCAAATGGGCGACGATGCGCAAACCGATTGGTGGATGGAACGGAAATTGTAAAGCACGCTAATTCAGCCGCGTGTAATCTGCCTTCCGCTTCTTGGGCCTGAAGCCTTCTTCGAGGATCACGTTCACCAGCATTTCTTCGGTGGCTTTATGATTCGCGCCTGCCTTTGAAATCACGTTTTCTTCGATCATTGTTGAGCCGATGTCGTTGGCCCCAAAATGCAAGCCACGACGCCCATCCGCCAAGCCAACCGTCAACCACGAAACCTGCACATTTTTGATGTTGTGTAAATAAAGTCGCGCTAAAGCCAGCCAGCGCAAATACTCTTCGCCGGGCATCCGATTGGGAATTACTTTGCCAATTGGCGTGTTGTCAGGCTGAAATGTCCAGGGAATGAAGGCGATAAAACCGCTAGTGCGTGATTGCAACTGATACAACAGTTCCAAATGCTGAATGCGCTGTGCGACGGTTTCGCCATAGCCGATCATCATTGTTGCTGTGGTTGGAATGCCAAGTTTATGCGCAGCTTCCATTGCCGCCAGCCACTCCTGGCCGCTGCATTCGGTGCGACGTTTTTTGCGAATTTCATCCACCAGAATTTCGCCACCGCCCCCCGGCAAACTATCCAACCCGGCGGCCCGCAGTTCGCGCAAGACTTCTTCGTTCGTCATGCCAAATGTTTTGGCCATTCCGTAAATTTCCGTGGGCGAGAAGCAGTGCAAGTGTATGCCGTATCGTTGCTTTAATTCGCGTAATAATCCAGTGTAATAATCCAGCGGCAAATCAGGATGCAATCCGCCCTGCATCAACACGCCGCTGCCACCGACGGCAATCATTTCTTCGACTTTTTGATAGATTTCCTCATAGCTCAGAACATAACCTTCAGCGTGTCCTGGTTTGCGGTAAAACGCGCAAAAATTGCAGACCGAAAAACACACGTTTGAGTAGTTGATATTGCGATCCACCACGTAAGTCACCACATTGTCAGGATGCAATTCGCGCCGCAAATCATCGGCGAGCCGTTGCAACTCATCGGTAGCAGCTTCGTTGATCACCTGAATCCATTCGTCTTGTGCTAAATGTTCACGCCTGGCGATGCGGTCAAGCAATGAGATAGTAGATTGAACTGTTGCCGTAGTCATATTCATTGCGGTAATCCATTCGTTGCCTGTATTGGATCAACACGGCAAACGGTGCGGTACTGATCCTGTTCCTCACGATATTAGACTGACCAAATGCGAATACCAAATCGCTGTCTGTGTTTTCTTATGGCGAGTGAAAGTCGTGAAAGAAAAATGATGCCTGCGTCACCTTTGGATTGATCGAAACAGTTTTTCTTTGGGCATAAAAGGGAAAAGCCGCTCAGGTTAGGTTCCAAGAGCGGCTTTAAACTGGTGGGCATAACAGGATTCGAACCTG
>JAFDVL010000096.1:30960-107412 GCA_018268995.1 Acidobacteriota bacterium
GAGTTATATGCCCGAATTGTCAAACTGTCGGCGAAGGGCGAGATACTAGCAAACCCAAAGTGCAGGCGTCAATCAAGCGCGCTCATGAAAATTTAAAAAGCGTCTGCTGTGCGCTGGCATGATTTTAATTTCCCGTGATACACTGCGCAGCTTTAAACGAGCAGTCATTTATCGTTCATCTATGTAGCGAGACGATCAACTAAGGAGCGAACAAGCAATATGAGCATTTCCAGTACGAATGGCCAGGCGAGTGGAGTTCAGGGCAAAGTTGTCCAGATCATCGGCCCGGTCGTGGATGTGGAGTTTTCGGAAGGTTACTTGCCACCGATTTATCAAGCCTTGCGTGTCACCAGCGAAGGCTTTGAAGCACAACAGCCGATAGATGTGATTTGTGAAGTGCAACTGCACTTGGGAGAAGGCCGTGTGCGTACGGTTTCCATGCTGCCAACAGACGGTATGGTTCGTGGCATGAAAGCGATTGATACGGGCGGCGGCATCACCGTCCCGGTGGGAAATGGTACGTTGGGACGTATTCTGAACGTGATTGGCGAACCTGTAGATGAGCGAGGCCCGGTTCCGCATACAGAACGCTATCCCATTCACCGTCATGCTCCGACATTCGCTGAGCAATCCACCGAACTGGAAATGCTCGAAACCGGGATTAAGGTCATTGACCTGATTCAGCCGTTCCTCAAAGGCGGAAAGATCGGATTGTTCGGCGGCGCAGGCGTTGGCAAAACCGTCACAATCATGGAGCTTATTAACAACATCGCCAAAGCTCACGGCGGTTTTTCTGTCTTTGCGGGCGTTGGCGAGCGCACGCGCGAGGGCAATGACCTTTGGCTGGAAATGCGTGAGGGCGGCGTTATCAATGATGACGACCTTACCAAATCCAAAGTGGCGTTGGTTTATGGCCAGATGACTGAACCTCCTGGAGCACGCCTCCGCGTGGCACTCTCCGGCTTGACGGTAGCCGAGTTCTTCCGCGATCAGGGCCAGGACGTGTTGTTATTTGTAGATAACATCTTCCGCTTCACCCAAGCTGGTTCTGAAGTGTCGGCGCTACTCGGACGCATGCCGAGCGCGGTGGGCTACCAGCCAAATCTTGCTTCAGAAATGGGTGAGTTGCAGGAACGTATTACATCAACTAAAACGGGTTCTGTGACATCTGTACAAGCCGTTTATGTTCCGGCAGACGACTTGACGGATCCGGCCCCGGCCACAGCCTTTGCGCACCTTGACGCAACGACCGTGCTTTCGCGCCAGATTGCGGAGTTGGGAATTTATCCGGCAGTTGATCCGTTGGCTTCAAGTTCGCGCATCCTCGATCCACGTATTGTGGGCGAAGATCATTACAAATGTGCACAGGATGTGAAGCGTGTGTTGCAACGCTACAAAGACCTGCAAGACATTATCGCCATCCTTGGGATTGATGAATTGTCCGAAGATGACAAGCTCACGGTGTCGCGTGCGCGCAAAATTCAAAGATTCCTGTCGCAACCGTTCCACGTTGCTGAGCAGTTCACGGGTATTCCCGGCGTGCTGGTTCCGATTGAAGAAACGATTCGCGGCTTCCGTGAAATTGTGGATGGCAAGCACGATGACATTCCTGAGCAGGCATTTTACCTACAAGGCACAATTGAGGATGTCCTCAAGCGTGCAAAGGAAATGTAAATCTAAGTTTCGGGTTCCGGGTTTTGAGCTTCGCGGCGGTGCAAGACTCAAAACTCGAAACTCAAAACTCGAAACTGACCTATGGCGAATAAAATCAATCTTGAAGTCATTACTCCTGAAAAGCTTGCCTTGCGCGAAGCCGTGGATGAAGTTGTCCTTCCTGGCTTGACGGGAGAGTTGGGCATTCTGCCGGATCACGAACCATTGATTACGCAATTGAAAACGGGCATTCTCACGTATCGGCAGGGCGGCGCACAGCAAAAGCTGCACGTCAGTGGCGGTTTTGCTGAAATTCTCGGAGACAAGGTTTCGGTTCTGGCAGACGTCGCGGAAAAGCCGGAAGAAATTGATGCAGACCGAGCAAAGGCGGCACTGGAGCGCGCTGAAAAGCGACTCGGCGGAAATCATGAGACCCTTGATGTTCCGCGCGCAGAGCTTAAGAAAGAACGTGCTAAGACACGTTTGCAAATTGCAGGCTAAGTAATCGGAATTCTAGTTATTGGTACCTAAAGCGCAGGAAGCCCTTCTGCGCTTTTTGCTTTTCGTCGGTCTGGCTTTCTGAAACTATCCCTGCGCAACAGCGTGTTGTAACAGCAGCGGTAAAGCACATTTATTTCTAACAACCAAATTTTGCAGGAGGTTTACTCATGAAACGCACCTTCGTCCTTGCGAGCATCAGCGTCGTTTTAGTAATCGCCACCGTCGCCATCGCCAGTCAACGCTCCAGTCGCGCCAAAGATACAGATAAAATCGAATGGGAATATCTGGTTATTGCAGGCGGAAGAAATAATTTATCCAGCACGGGTTCAACCAGCAAATTGGCCAAGATCGCGATGGAAAGCGGCTGGCGCGAAAATTACCCGTTGGAAATGAACCTTGATAAACTCGGTGCTGAAGGATGGGAAGTGGTGACGGTAATGATGATGCAAAATGAACCTGTGTATTACCTCAAACGTGTCAAGGACTCTTCGCGGTAGCCGGAAGACAACGCTGTGCGTATAATCGGCGGCGGATTGCCCTTGAAGAAATCACAGCAAAAATGACAGACCAACCAACTAAAATCCTGTTGGTGGAAAGCGACCCCGCGCCGCTTGTATCCAGACAAACCTTCTTGTCCCCTAACTCCGAGGTGATTGCCGTTCCGTGGGAACAGTTCGCTTCAGCCCTGGAACAGGTTGCGACAGGAAGCGCGGCTGGCGTTGTGCTTGGCCCAGAGGCAGCGCAAATTGTGCTGGAGTTGATGGCAGCAACAGCAGGAAGCGCACAGGAAATTGCCGAGCGACACGCACAAGAACGGACAGATACGTTGGCGCAAGCCATTGAAGTCCTGCGTGAGCAAGTCCTCGAAACGCAAAGAGTCGAACGCGAAATCCGCCGCGAAAATCAGGAATTAGCTTTGCTGAACTCCATTCCTGCGGCTGTCAGCACCTCATTGGAATTAACCGAAATCCTGTTGTTATTAAAGCAGCAACTCTCGCAGCAACTGGGCGTTCCTGGTGGTTGCATCTATACCTATGACCCGCAGCAAGAAAAGTTCGAGCTGAAAGAATGCTGGGGTCTGCCGAATGACACGATGCCTAAAATCAACGTTGTTCCTGCCAGCAGTTATCCGGCGAACGAAATCCTCAGCACCCGGAAACCTTTTTTGGTGGCGGAAATTAAAAAAGACCCTTTTTACATGACGCTGCAACTGGATCAGACACGCGCGGAATGGGAAAGTTGTTTAGGCGTGCCATTGCTGGCCGATGGCGCAATGCAGGGGGTGGTCGTGTTATTTAGCTGCTCGGCCTTCAACGAAGCGCAGATTTCTTTTTACACATCGTTTGGGAAACAGGTCGGAGCCGCCTTTCACCATGCGCGATTATTCGAGCAGTTTTTTGCGGCACGGGAAAGAACGCAGGTGCTCTCTCAACGGTTGGTAGCGATTCAGGAAGAAGAACGGCGTAATCTGGCGCGCGAACTCCACGATGAAATCGGTCAAATTCTGACCGGGCTAAAATTAATGCTGGAAATGAGTCTGCGTTTACCGCCTGCTGAAAGTCAGGCCAACGTGCAGGAGGCGCAGGCGCTGGTGGGCGAGCTAATGTCGAAGGTGCGGCAAATCTCGCTGGATTTGCGTCCCGGCATGCTTGACGATCTGGGGTTGCTACCTGCGCTGCTTTGGTATTTCGAGCGGTACATGACACAAACCAAAGTGCAGGTGAATTTTACTCACAGTGGATTGGAGGGACGACGCTTTGCCTCGGAAATCGAAACCGCTGCCTATCGGATTGTGCAGGAAGCGCTGACCAATGTGGCCCGCTATGCCCAAGTGAAGCAAGCGCAAGTACGCGCCTGGGCAGATGAGGATATTCTGTCCGTTGAAATTAAAGACGCAGGGGTAGGATTTAATCCTGATGCTGCACTCAAGGCGAATACCTCCAGCGGGCTGGCGGGAATGGGAGAACGTGCCCGCTTATTAGGCGGGGGGTTAACGATTGAATCAGAAATCGGTGCAGGCAGCTGCGTCACCGCCCATTTGCCGCTGTGGGATGAAGCCCGCTGAGCATTCAGCGCTCAAACTCAAATTATCACTATGACTTCTATTGTATTGGCAGATGACCACCCTATCGTGCGACGTGGATTGCGTTCCGTTCTGGAGGCAGAACAGGGGTTTACGTTGATTGGCGAGGTGGGCGAGGGGTTGGAAGCTGTGCGGATGGTGGAAAGCTTGCAGCCCGATGTTTTAATTACGGATTTGATGATGCCTGGCTTGACGGGACTGGAAGTCACACGCCAGGTGAAGCAACGCGTGCCCCAAACGAAAGTCATCATTCTTTCGATGCATGCCACAGAATCTTACGTGCTCGAAGCGCTGCGCAATGGCGCGAACGGCTATGTGCTGAAAGATACAGTCGCAGATGAATTAGTGCGGGCGATTCGAGAGGTCTTAGTTGGACGCCGTTATTTAAGCTCGCAGCTTTCCGAACGAGCAATTGAAAGCTATGTCCAAAAAGCGGAATCCACTGCCGTTGATAGCTATGATTCACTGACCACCCGCGAGCGCGAGGTGCTGAAGCTGGCCGCCGAAGGATTGACCAATGTGGAGATTGCCGAACGGCTCTACATTAGCCCGCGCACGGCTGAAACCCATCGCGCAAACCTGCTGAAAAAACTCAATCTCAGTAATCATACGGAATTGATTCGCTATGCGATTCGGCGTGGCATTTTATCGTTGGACGAATAGAAGACCCTGATAAATAAAGGCTGAAACTGCCATTCGCTTAGTTCGCACGCCTGCCAAAAACTTCTTTTCGCAGCCTCTCAAATACGGGAAAATACCTGCCTTTTTCCGTATTTCTACGAATAGTCACGTAGCCACGAAATGCGTACACTCTGCCTCGTTATCACGCACATCTCACTGGGTGTTAGGTAACTGCTCCGGGAGTAATCAGCAACGAAAACGACTAGAGCAGTTACCTCTTTTGTAAGGTGAGGGGCACACGGTGACGAAATCATTCAAGCGGTGTAGAAGGAGAGGAAGTGTGGGCGCAGTTCGAGATTCAAATCGTCAAGAAACAACTAGCGGACAGGTGGCGGTGTTTCCTCCTGTGAAACTGTTGGAGAAGCGAGAAACGGATCAGGTGCAGGAAACGATTTGGCAGTTGCAGGATGAGGTGAAACGATTGCAGGAGGAGTTGGCGCGGACGCGGAGGGCATTGGATCAAAGGATCATCCTGCTCCAGAATTCCCAGGTTCGGGAAAGAGAACTGCGCAGTGAAGGTGGTGTTCGGTGATTGGTGTCAGGCAATTCGATCTCTCCCCCCGAATTGCCTGACTAGATGATTGAGGGCTTGAATACGGATATTGAGTTTGTGGATAGTGAGCGTGAGGTGTTCCAAGTGTTCGCTCTACTCGCTACGGCAGACCGCGCAGGATAGAGAAAGTTTGGTGCCGGGACCAAAGGATTAGGTTGATGCTGATGCCGATGCAGGATAAAGGTGTTTCTGTATCTTGCGCGGCCTGCCGTAGCGAGGTCTCTTTTCCCCTAACAAGGCATTCACCGGGCAGGCCCCCGTATCACTGAACCGTGGGAGCACTCCGATACGATAAATGTTAGATTTACCCCTTCAAAGCTATTTGGCTCCTATTGATAGCGCGCTAAAAAAATCTTAGCCAAGCACTAAATTACAAATCGCATCTATAACCATACATCCCAGTAAGAATATAAGAACCTACCTTATCCTGGATAATGAGTTTCAAATAATTTATCAGGCTGAATCGTTGCCATCGTCCAACTAGCATCGTCAGCATCCACCGTATAATCTTTTAAATCAATTGACGCTGCTAGCTTTTTTATCCACATATAAATTTCATCCCGCCTTTTGATATAGCTTTCTGCCATACAATAAACTTCAAAACTATCACTCTCGTCTTTTGCAGTGATAGTTAGCTTTTTATACGTTATGTTCATTTTCTCTACTCCATTCTTTTCACTGTATAGGCAACAGGAAATCTAACGCTTCAATCAGCCGCTGCGTCAGCGGTCGGCTGCATTGATTTGTTAGGCAAATTTTGATGCTCAAGCCACTCGATCAGTCCCACCATAAGACCAAAACCCAGAATTGGCCCTGCGCCATATCCAACCAGCGGAGCTGGGGTAATTCCCGTGGTTGAGCATACAAATAGAGTCGCGTAGTACGCCGCCACTGCGGATAGCCAGAAAGGCCCTCTAACGGATTGAATCCACAACCCTACAATCAGCGCAATGGCACAGGCAATTACGGCAATCCCGGCAAATAATGAATGTCCAAGAGCCAAGACGAAGACCTCCTCCACATGTGGCACAGGTGCCAGGAGATCTGGTAACGAAAACGCCCACATCGTGACCAATACCAACGGAACAACGACAAGGCCTATCCGAAATACACCAAGTCGGCATTGCACAACGACAACTGCCCCAGCAACTAGCAACCCAAGAACCTGAGATGCGTCTGGCTGCAAAGCCAACAAGCAGGCGGCCCCAAGGACGGCAGCGAGGGAAATCACTTGGTGCTTGCCGTCTTTGCTAACGGAAACAGCACAAGCTGCAATAAACGAGGGCAACAAGAGCGGCGCGATATAAAGCCTCAACGGCCCGACCGAAATCCAGCGCTCAGGTCCTGATGATCCCCCAAATAGTGGCATCGCCAAACCGATCAAAGCCAAGATAACGATAACGGAAGCTGTAATCGGTCGGTGGCCCCACTTGCTAATGCGGCTGCCCGCCAATGCAAGACAGCAGGCCAAGGAAATTGCCAATAGATGAGTAATCCAGCCCCCCCTCCCCACAGCCGCTATAGCTAGAACTATACAACTGCCCAAAATCGGCGGAACCGCTGCGATGAATAATGATAGACACGAAGGTCTCATATTCAGCCTAACTAAATACTTAGCGGTGCGATTTTTTTGCGCCGCTAAGCTCCCCCAACTAATTCCCGCAATTCTCCAAATCGCTCAATCAAAAAGTCAGCGCGCGCAGCCTCCAGCTCTTCTTTGCCGCGAAAACCTGCGATGTAGCCACAGGTTTTCATGCCAGCAGCTTGTCCCGACAACATATCTATGCGGGTATCCCCAATCATCAAACAATCTTCTGGAGCGACTTCGCATAATCGCGCAGCCTCCAGCAAAGGTGCGGGCGAGGGTTTGCGTTCAGGCAAGCTATCGCCACCAATAACTGCAACAAAATGCGGTTGTACATCCAGGGCATCCAGAATCGTGAGCGTAAACTCGTGAGGTTTATTCGTGACGACGGCTTTGGGTAAATGTGAGAGCGCCTGAAGCGTTTCAGCCACTTCGGGATACAGCCGTGTCTGGTCAAGCAGGTGTTCACGATACTTGCCTGCATAAACTTCGAGGGCTTGCAGGATTTGTGCTTCTTGCGGTTCGTGCTGCAAACAGGCGCGCAAAGAACGTTCGATCAGCAACCGAATCCCTTCACCAACAAAAGAGATAATCTGTGTTGCCGAAAGCGTCCCGTAGCTCAACTCATCCAGCATTAAATTGACCGACGTTACTAAATCGGCGCGGGAATCTATCAACGTGCCATCCAAATCAAAAAGTAAAGCGCGAAAATTCATATAAATCAGAAAGTACGATCCGCATGCTGCTCGTCGCTGGATTAAGAAATTAGGTTGGGAAAAATTCTTCAGAGCAACAAGCAAGATGTTTGTTGTACATCTGCGTTTATGGAGTACACACATCTTGTTTGTGCCTCCAACCTGAGTTGTCATTACAAGTGGCGACAAGCCGAATGCCTATCGGGCCTAAAAAAGAACCGCTACTTTGCCGCAGCAATTTGTTTTTGGCAACTTGTGCTATGATTTTCGGCGTTCCCCAAAGAAAAGAGGTAATTCCCGTGCGCGTGCTTCTCAAATCAATTTTGATGGTTGCTTGCCTGATTTCCTGCGCATCATTCGTTCTGGCGCAGTCACGAACCCGTGCGCAGACTCCTGCCGCAAACAATCAGGAAGCCAACCCACAAAAGGCCGCAGCCCTATTTGACGCGGGGCAGGAGGCACACGCCGCAGGAAAGCTGGAAGAGGCAGTCAAGCTTTACACGCAGGCGCTGGCGCTGGATTCATCCATCTGGCAAGCAGAATTTCAACGGGCTTCGGCTTATTATTCGCTGAATCGCTTTGTTGAGGCAGGCGATGCAATCAACAAAGTCCTTGAGCAACTGAAAGAATTTGCGGATTCGCCCGACCTAAAACAAATCTCAGCGAAGGCACAAACGCTACGCGGTGAAATTGCTTTTGCCCGCAATCAATCTGCCGAGGCTGAAGCTGCCTTTCGTCGTGCCCTTGAACTTGACCCAAATCACAAACGCGCCCACTCCGGGCTGGCACAGATCTTTATTGCCAATAACAAAGTGGCAGAAGCAATCACCACGGCTAAGGCCGCCATTGCCGCAGGCGATGACAGCGCACTGATTTATGCCCTGCTGGGGCACGCCCAATCTCGCAACAAGCAAAACGAAGAAGCGCTGGCGAATTTAACGGAAGCGCTGAAACGCGAGCCGAACAATGCACAGGCGTTGCGCGACCGGGCAGACGTCTTTCTTGCGCGTAACGATGCAACACGCGCAGCCGCAGATTTACAGGCGTTGCTGGCGATTGAAAAATCCCCGGCAACGATGCTGCGACTGGCTCACATTTATCGCGCGGCCAGGCAATATGAAGAAGCCCTGAAATGGTATCAGCAGGTGGCTGATGCTGATCTTGCCAATCAGGAAGCGCGCACGGCACTGGCTGAGGTGCTGATTGAGTCGGGCAAATCTGAAAACGCTGTAGCGCAATTGGAAGCCCTGATCAAAGCGGAGCCAAACCGCGCCGATTTGCGTTCGCAATTGGCAACGTTGCTGGTTGTCAATCAGCCGGAAAAGGCGTTGGAGCAATATCAGGCGGCAGCAAAACTGGCCCCAACGAATCCGAATCATCAAATCGGCGTTGGCTCTGCGCTGGTAAAAATGAAGCGCTTTGATGAAGCCCTGACAGTTCTAAAACCAGTGCTTGCGCAATCGCTCAAAGAAGAGCAAACTTACACTGCGCATGCCAACATCGCGACGGCGTTTTTCGAGTTGAAGGATTACCCCAATGCAGCGCGCGAATATATCTGGATGCTCGATTATCTGGGGAAGAAAGGTGAGCAGAAAAAGTTCGCGGTGACAACGTACCTGCTGGGCGTTTGCTTTGATAAGTTCGGCGATTACGAACAAGCCCTCAAAGCGTATCAGCAATTCCTCGCTCTGGCTCCCGCAGAGCAACAATTGGAAGTAGAAAAAGTTAAGCTCCGGTTACCTTCGCTGCAACGACAAATTGCGGCGGGGCAAGGCATCAAGCGCAAAAAATAATTTGCGTGGCCTGTGGCAATTTCGGTCACATTGACAATATCAATACAAGTAGTCAAAACCGTCTTGGGGACAATATTGGGATGGTATCAGTATGAGGCAATGCACAAACAATCATTGGGTCTTGTTCGCCTCACTTGTTTTGTGGGCGAGCTTCGTGATGTATCCGGCCAAAGCTGTACAGGCAGAACCGTATACCTTTAGTTTACCAATCACGCAGCACGAAAAAGCCGCCGATTGGAAGAACAAATTGACGGCGGAAGAGCGCACTGCGATCAGTAAACCGGATAGTCCAAATGATCGCATCAAAACTTATCTGCGGTTGGCCGAATCACGGTTGAGAAGTGCTCGCAGCTACCTCGACCGTGAGGATTACACGGGCGCAGATGAGCAAATTCTGGGCTATACCGCATTGATTGCAGAGGTTGGACAATTCTCGAAGGACTCCGTACCGAAACGCGATAAAGCACATAAGACCTTAGAGGTCTCTTTGCGCGAGCAATTGCGGGCGCTGGAAGGGTTGCGCCGCGACACTGCCGCCTCATACGCCGAATCCGCTGAAAAAGCGCTTAAGCTGGTGAATCAGGTTCGTCGTCAAGCACTGGGGTTGTTGTTGGGCGAAGGATTTCTGACGGATACAGAGAAGCAATAAAATATGAAATTCCCCACGTCGGTTGTCACTTTCCTCCTGCTTGCGTTGGTGTATCTAGCCCTGCCTGCGCACGCGCAGAAACGCGATCATCTCACCGAAAAGGAAGTGGATTGGGTGCGCGAAGTGCAGGTGATTGATAAGCGCATTGAAGTCTTTATCAAGGCGGCGGATCGGCGCATCCTCGTGCTGGTCAATCCCGACGCCAAGCAACCCAAAAAAGAAGAAGAAAAATGGGGGCCGCTGCCGACAGGCACGAAAGCGGAGCTGCTGGAAGATTACAAGCACATTTTGGAAGAGGCTGAAGAGAAGCTGGATGATGCGTATTCGCGCAATGACAACCTGATAGCCAAGGCATTGTCCAAATTTAAAGAAGCCGCCCGCAAACACCTTGAGCAGTTGCGTTCTCTGGAATCCAAGATGACAGAAACCAAAGAATTGCGTGCCCTTGCCGAAGCTATTGAAGAAGCCGAAACCGTCACCAAAGGCGAGGCGAAGTAACGCAAAAGCTTGTACTCCAGCTTTCTTTCAAGAGCCTTTTGCGACCTGTCCAAAAAGCGAATTGCGACAAATCAACACCCTGCCGTCCGCTTCCTCAATAAAATGCAAAAACTGGGCTTCAACCCAGCGATAGATAGTTCGGGGCGTCACCTGAATCAGTGAGGCAGCCTGTTCCGGTGTCAACATTTCAACGTGCAGCGAACAGGAATCGCACCACAAGGGCATGTGAGGAGGAGGAACGACAATGATCCGTTCTGTTTCAATAATAATTTCAGTTCTTCGCTTCGTCGCCATAAAAACTGCTTCATGAAAAGGGGCAAAGTTAAGAAGCCGGGGGATGTGGCTACGATAAAAACGGCTTCACAAAGAGCAATGAATGACGCGCCAGACGTCATTTGGTTTTTGCGAGACGCAAGAGGCGAAAGCCACTTTCACCGAGTGGTTTTCCGTTTTGATCTTTGGCAATCACACGCCAGCGAACGGTTTCAGTTTTATCCTTCAGCCACGACGGGGCGCGATAGCTTCGGACGTTGGAGCGCATCCAGGCAAACAGGAGATTTTTCCCTTCGCCATCCTGCATTTCAAGTTCATAAAACGTGGCATTCGGGACTTCAAGCCAGCTAAAATCAATCGGTCGCCGGGCATCCAGCACGGCATCGTTGTGCGGTGCCAGCAATTGCAAACTCGTCGTTGCCAGGCTGGCCGATTGCCCGATACCACCAATCACATAGCGCAGCACGGGCAGGGGAAAGCCCGCGACCGCTCCGCTGTGAACGGTGTCTGGCCCCGCATTCACAACCGTCAAGTTGGAATCCCCTTCCCGGTCATCGCTGGCTTCGATCCGCAGCAAAATCAAATAGGTTCCTTCCACTTTGCGCGGCAACCGCGAAATATCCGGGCCGGGCAATGTGTATCTGCCCGTGGGAGGCAAAAAGACATTGAAGCGGCTGAGTTGCGTGTAGCGTTTTTGCAGGCCGCGCTCTTCAAAAGGCAATGTTGCTTCGGTCAGCAAATCGCGTTCATCCGGCAATTCTTCTCCGGGCAACACAACTTCCCAGCGGCCTTTCAAACGACCGGTGCCAGTGTAGGTAAGATCGGCCTTGACTGGAGGCAAGGGCTTGCCGACCTCAGCAAACAACACCTGTGTTTCTTCCCTGCCGAACGTAAGCCGCACATCCGTCAGGGAAAACGGTACGCGTGCGCCTCCACCCGTCAAGCGGCAAGTAACATCCACATATTGATCTGGGCCGCCCGCCGTGCTGACAAAGCGGCGAACATAAAAGAAACGGGAATCCTCGCCGTTCACAGCGGCCTGATAGGCGCGTCGTGCCACTGAGGGTGGAATAGACATAATGTCGGTGTATGCCCCATTGCCGCTACGGCGACTGCGATCATAGCGCGAGGGCAACAAGCCGTAGATCGAAGCTGGATTGCATTTCAACCCCTGATCGGGTGCAGCGGAAATTAGATCGCCGCACCACGTTGCTTCCGCCGGACGATAGTCACGCAAATTGCCAAACGTCAAAAACACGGTTGTTGCCCCCTGACTGTTGACGTTCACGCCCTTCGGATTCACCGCGATGGTTTGCGCAAAGGACGGCAGCGCAATCAGGAGCAATAAGGTTAGGAGTGATACTCGGTTCACAGTAGTTACCTCTTACAAATCAAAAGGCAAATATCAAAAGGCAAAGGGCAAAAGTCTGCCGGAAGGCTGCGCCGCCTTTTCTGAAAAAGAAAAAGTATTGCTCTTTTGCCTTTTGATATTTGCCTTTTGCCTTTTGATTTCATTCGTATCTCTTCAGTTAGAAAAACGTAAAATTGACCCCCGCATTCAACGTCTGACTCTTGGTCAAATTGTTTGTCTCAAAGCTCCGATCAATTGTGCGAACAAAAAAGTTGGCGTAGCGAATGAAAAACTGCCCGCTGGCTTTCTTGAATTGCTTTTGCCCTGCCAGAAATTTCCACGTCCATTGCGCGTTGAATTCGTTCGTAAAGTTGTCGCTGATTTGCCCTAAATCAAAAGCATTCAGCGTCGAAAGCGTAGCGCTTAAAGTCGTGTTTTTGGTCAGCTGCAAATTGGCATTGAAGCCGAATCGCCAGGTCTGATCAGTGCGATTGTTTTCAGTGTTGCGTGCGCGCTCAGAGTTGATGTCAAAGTTCAAATCCACACGCTGATTGGGCGTGTAGCCAAATGTGACGCCGTTGATTGTGTTGTATAAATCCGCGATTTCACGGCCCGTCTGCCGATTGTCCTGCGACGAACGATTGAAGCGATAGCCGTAGCGAAACTTCGTGAATTGCCATTCTGCCGTGAAGGCTTGATTGATACTTAATTGATTCGGCACGGTGCTGGGATCAACTTCAAACCCGCCGTTCACCGGAATGGATGCCCCAAATTGATGAACGCGGTCGTAGTTGAATCCAACCCGTGGCAACCAGGGCGAAGGGCTTTCGGCTTTGCCCAGAAATGCCTGAAGCGGTGCATTGATCGCGGCGGCACTGCGAATAGTTAGGCTTTTCAAAATCGAAGGAATATTCGCCAGATTGTCATTGAAGCGCTGATGGGTCAGTGAAACATTCAATTGATCCAGATTGCCCGTCAAATCCCATTGATTATTGAAACGATCCGCTTGCGCGGTTGCGGCAACGCTGCGAAATAAGGGATCAACCCGTTCGTGATGATAGGCAGCAGTCAGGGTAGCTTTCTTCGACTTCGTAACCGAAACGTCTTTCAGAATGTCGTAGCTGACATCCATGAACTGTGCGTTGCGTGTGGTTTCCTGCACAGGCACGATTTGACGACCTTGATTCAGCAGCAGATCGGGTGGGTTCGTGAAGCGATTGCGTGTGAAACCGCCGTCGAATTTCGCGCGCTGCGATTTGTCGCTGGCAATCACGCGGATGCCATAGCCCTGACTTTTTTCGGCGTCCGTGATCGCGCCCTGATTCACACCCGTCTGTGGCAACAGCGATCCCGTCATAAAACTCACCTCGGTACGCAAACCGCCGGGACGTTCTTTTAAAAATTCGTGCCCCCAGGCTGCGCTGAAAACTTGGTGCTTGCGGTTGTTGAGGCCAAAGAAATTGCCAAAGCCGACAATGCTTGTGCCATTCAATGCCGCGACGGAAAAATCATCCCGATTGCCCACTGGGACTGACAACGTCAGCCCGCGCGAAGCAAAGCTGTTGATGAGGTGACGGTTGCTGCCAAACGAAGTGTGCCCCGAAACAAAGCGGCTGCGACCAAGATTGAATTGCATCAGATAGTTCGCCAAATCCACGTTTGGAGCGTCATTGCCAAGCACGCCAAAACGCAGTGCCTCTTTGCGAAAACTTGATCCGGCGACATCGAATTGCATTTCAGAACTGAACTTGTCGCGCTTCATTTCCCCTTTCAAACTGGCTTGCAATGTTGTGTCAAGAAACGTCGGGCGTTCAGGGCGATTGCTGTCAGGGAAATGCGTTTCAGCAGCCTGTGATTTGAACCCCAGCGTCACCGATGGCGTCCAACTTGCTTTGCGCGTAATTTCGGGATCAGGTTGTGTGGTGTTGTCAGTGATCGCGGGTTGGCTGGCAGTCCCGGCCACGACACGTAACGGGAAGCGTGCGACCTCTTTCCATTCGTCATTCTTTGTAATGAGGTACACAGCGACTTCAATTTCGCCTACAGGCAAAGCAAATGGCGTAGGCAAATAACGCACGCCCTCAGCATTGCTTGTCAGCAAATTCGTCACATCAGTTGCGCCGATCACGACCGCCAGTTTTTCGTCTTCGAGCGCACGACTAAGTTTGAATTCCAACAACTCTGTCGGCGAAACTGATTCTTTCCCAGCAAAGCCTGGCGTGATGGTTAATGCGTCTTGCGCCAATGAAGACAGGCTCAGCAGCGCCAGCCACAACATAAAGCAGGCTGCGGGCAGCATCAGGTTTTGTTCTGATTTCAGCCTGAAAGACATGGCGTTCCTCTTTTCAAAATTTACGTTTGCCGATGTCGCTGGCACAGAAAAACTGCGCCCCGACAATCAGTGCCTTCTACTGCCATTTACACTGGTCACAGCTACCTTTGCAGGAGTAGGTCTGTGCCCCTTCGTCTGTTGCAATGCAAGAACCGCTTTGTCCTTCCTTATGATTGCAGCAAGGGCGTTTGGTAGTTCGTTCGCACGGAGTGAACTCAAAGCAGGTGCAAGAGACGACATCAGAGGTTACCTTTGTGGTTTCGCCTTTCTTGCGCGCGACGACGCCTTTGTCCCCTTGTCGTACCAACTCAAAGCCCGGCTTGGCTTTAATCGTTTTTCCATCGGCGGATTTCGTGGTGACATCCGCCATGCGAAGGCTTTGCACGCTGGCAGTACTGCTGACCACCTTCGCCCCCAGGACGAAGATCGAAAGAATCAGCACCAGCAATGTGTATTTGCTGTAGCCGCCTAAGTTGAAAGAGCGCTTGAGCAGGTTGAATTTCATACGGTTTGACCTCTTTGCTTATGGGTTCACGTGGGGTTACTTCGTCGCCGTGATCGTGCCTTCAATGCGCGATACGACATAGCCTGGTTGTTTCCGATGCTTGTGATGAGTTGTTTTAGAAGGGATTCACCGTGCAAAAATCTTCGCCGCTTTTTTTCCCGCAGCCTGAACAATCGCCGGTCGAAGTACCCGTGCAATCGCCGCCGGGGCAAGTGCCACAACCGACCGTCCCTTTAACCAGCCGTTGCGTGGATTTTTCTCGTACCGCAAATTTGCCATTGACTACAATCAACTCAAATTTGTTCGAGTCTTTCACCCGCACCTTATTTTTCGCAGTTTTCTCCAGCACATCGCGGAGCGTCAGCTCTTTGCTGGCTTCTTTCTTGCTAGTCTTTTGTGTAAACGCACCGACGAACGCGACCATCAATGCGGTGGTTAAGATTGAGAGCATCAGTTTTTTCCAAAATTGATGTGACATGATGTTGTCCTCCTCAGCTCAGCAGTTAAGTTGACTAAAAATTGCCTTCAAAGGGCGCGGTCTGATTGCGATGTGTGACGCTGAAAATCGCTTTGATATTGATGGTGGCTTCAATCCGACTGACGCTTTGTCCATCCAGCAATTTGGGCGTAGCCGAAAAGCTGACTTGTGTTTGGCGCACGCCGGGGCCTGCTGTCAGGCTCGCTGTCCGATTGATCGTCGCCTGTGGATTGGTCAGGATATAGCTAAAGCTTCCGTCAATCTGGAAGCGGATTTCTTTGATCTGCGGGCGAGGCGGATTGCTATTGAAATTCCAAAACACATTCAGCTTGCCCATTTCGCTGAGCGATACGACAGCGACTTTTGTGACATTGGCTCCCGTCGGACGCGGATTGGATTGACTGTTGTTGGTGTTGTCCGAAAAGCCATTCACCTTGCTCAAACTGAATGTGCCGGACAGATCCTGCGACTGCGTGACAATCGTGGTGAACGCCGTTTCGATAAATGCCTTGAATGTCTTTGGCAGATTGGCAGCACCACGATTTGGGATCAGAATAATCGCTTCGCGCGCGGACGAAGTCGCATCGGTACTCTTTGTTTCTGGAGCGCCACTGTTGTAATTCACTGTCACAAAAGCGCGAAACGTTTCAACTTTGGTTGTGCTGGGAATCTGCGCATTCCACTTCACGCGAATGCGCAGGCTATTGCCTGACGGGCCAAGGTTTTTGACTTCCGTCACGTTCACAGAAGGCGGGCCAACCGCAACGCCGGGATCGAATTGATTACCAACATTGTCTGGCAATTGGGACTGCGCCTGCGCAAAAACCGCGACAGATAAAACTGTCAGTGCCAGCACCGCAATGATGAATTGAATTGGGGTACGCATAGTTTCTCCTCGTGCAAATAGCCTTTTCCTAGAACGGGTCAATCAGGCAACCAGAGCTGGTACAACTGTTGCGCGGGACACAGCTGCCGTTGAGGCGTGACCGACAAGTGCCGCCGGGACACGAACCGCATTTGACACGCGCTTCGAGCCGCCGTGTTTCTTTACCCACGATTTGCTCGACCGCCCAGCCATCATCAATCGGGATCAATTTGAAACCGGATTTCGCGCGAATCTGGTTTGGGCCGACACGCTCGACGGCATCTTTTAAGGTTGGCTTTTTGGCGTTGCTTTGGGCTTGGGTGAAGCTGCTGAACGAGAAGGCGATCATCAAGATGCCTGCCAGAAAAAGCAGCGAGGTTGGCAACCAGCTATTTTTCAGGGTTGTGCGTAACATAACGTAGCTTCCTTTCAGAGTTCATACAGCCCGCCCGGACACTCGCGACAAAGCAAAATCTCCTCCTGTCTTCGCCTTGTTGCGAGCAAGCGGCGGACTAACTGAGACAGGCTATCTGGCACCTAGTTCGTGCCTGCTGCCTACGGCTTATTTGGCGGCGATTTTTCCTTCGGCACGGGCGATGAAGATCAGCTCTTCGACGACTTTCTTTTTATCCACGAGCTTTTTATTCCCGGCGAACTGTTCTTCGTGATTGATGACAACTGGCACGGAAAAGCCAACAACAGCAATGTCACCTTGCTTATTCGCAATGCGGGCGCGCTTGCCGCTGAGCGTTTCGCCATTCGGTGTTGTCACTGATTCTGTGGTGAAAGCAAAATTCGCAATAACGGATTTACCTTCAGAGGTGAATTTGATCGGCACAGAGGGAAGCTCGAATTTACCGGTCGTCAGATCAGCATTAACCTTCCCGGTGCCTTGTAACGTGGAATTGAAGCTCTTGCCCTTGGCTGACGTGCCTGTCCACACGTAATTCGAGGTAAATTGCTTGCCGCTGGCGGCCTCAATCAAGCTGGCTTCAAAACTTAACGGGCCTTCGCCCTTGTCAATTTCCTGCCATTGACCGTTGGGCAATTTCTTGCAAATTTTGAAGGTGAGCTTGCCCGTAAATTCGCGTTTCTTTGAGGCGGCATGAATTAAGAACCCACCGATGGCAATGAAGGTGACGAGAGTGATTGTGATTGTTAGCTTGCAAAGGCGGGACAGTCGGGTTTTCAGTTGTGATGTCATAGATTGTGCCTCCATTTCTTGTCGTGGTGAAAGGTGTGCCAGCTTCCCATCTCCGGCGTCGTCCTGCCCGGTGACGGTACGGGGCTGAAAAGCTGGCGTTCGTCGCAGCAAAACCCGGCGTTTATTTTTGCCACGACTTTCGTAACGAAGAGCAAGATTAAGGCGACTGGCAGAGGTAACAATCACATACTCCCCCAAGCTGTGCCTGCTGCTTCTGCCAGCAGCCTTGACCGTGCTCTCGTCCCACCAACACGGCGAGCCGTTGTTGTGTTGGTGGAAGCACTGCTCTCATCAAATAGCTTTCTTGTGCTCTGGTGAGGAGCTTACGTGGTGGTGAGCGTAAAGTCTTAAAGCCAGCTTGAGGTTTTTTTGAGATTTTTCTCTGGTTATTTTAAGGTAGGGTAAGCACTGAATAGACGTCAGGTGATGTAAGCAAGTCAGGTAATCCCGGATAACGGCTTTCATCCTGACAGAATCAAACAAAATTTGGCTGAATTGCTCTCAGCCTTCCATCTCAAAGCACTGTAATTCGCACCTGAGCACAGTATCTTTCGGATCTTTTTCAGGAAATCCAACCCTCATTGCAAACAATGTGTTTGCAATAGCTTGATGTGCTTTCAAAAAAATTTTAGAGGTCTTTTATGACTTCCTATCTTTGCCTGTGGTTCCCTTTTGTCATCGGCGCACGTTGCATTCCCTAATCTGACCGACTCACGCCTGAAGGAGGCACCATGACTTACTTGACCCGCCCGTTTTACGAGTTTGCCACCTTTCATCTTGACCCACTTGAGCGAACCCTGATGCGCAATGGCCAGGCTGTCCCGTTAGCCCACAAGGTGTTTGAAACTTTACTGTTGCTGGTACAAAACAGCGGGCACGTCATGGGCAAAGAAGAGCTGATGGAACGGATTTGGCCTGACAGCTTTGTGGAAGAAACGAATCTGGCGCAAAACATTTCTATTCTGCGAAAGGCTTTGGGTGAGGTGGCCGACGGCACGAAGTTCATCGAAACCGTGCCCAAGCTGGGCTACAGATTTGTGGTTCCAGTCAAAGAAGGTCATAAGGAACAAACTGGACTTATTATTCGGGAACGCACACGTGCTCGCATCATTGTCGAGGAAACGGACGATGAAGAACCACGCGCCATCAATGCCCACGCGCCCATCATTGATTTGCCACCTGGAGCTGTACAAACCCTCAAGCCTGCTGCGCCTCCGCTCCAATTGCCGCCCATGCGCCGAATGTTGAAAACTCACTATGTGCAAAGCGGTGATGCAAACATTGCTTATCAGGTAGTGGGCGATGGCCCAATTGACCTGGTATTTGTGATGGGTTGGGTTTCTCATTTGGATTACTTTTGGGAAGACCCGTCGTTTGCGTACTTCTTAAATCGGCTCGCTTCTTTTTCGCGCCTGATTCTGTTCGATAAACGTGGAACTGGACTGTCGGATCGCGTGCCGCTCAACCAATTGCCAACACTGGAACAACGAATGGAAGATGTGCATGCCGTGCTGGATGCAGTTGGGTCAGAACGTGCTGTGCTCTGTGGTGTTTCTGAAGGTGGCCCGATGTGCAGCCTGTTTGCGGCAACGTATCCTGAGCGGACTTCAGCCTTGGTCATGATTGGAAGCTATGCGCGCCGCTTGCAGGATGTGGATTATCCGTGGGGACCAACCGCCGAGGCCCGAGAACATTTCTTTCATGAAATCATCGAGCATTGGGGCGGGCCGGTCGGGATTGAAGATCGTGCCCCCAGCCTGATGCACGACGAAGGCTTTCGGCAATGGTGGTCAACGTACCTGCGGATGGGAGCCAGCCCCGGTGCAGCTTTGGCGCTGACGAAAATGAACGCTGAAATTGATATTCGCCCGATTTTACCAAGCATCCGTGTACCAACACTGGTGATACACCGCACGGACGATAAGTGCTTGCGCGTTGAAGAAGGTCAGTACATGGCCAATTTGATTCCGGGGGCAAAATTTGTCGAATTGCCCGGCATAGACCATTTGCCATTTGTTGGCGATCAGGATTCGATTCTGGATGAGGTCGAAGAATTCCTGACCGGCATGCGCCACGCGCCTGAATATGATCGCGTACTGGCTACGGTGCTTTGCACACGCGTCGTTAACTGTCCTGACGCAAGAAAAGACAATCCACAATGGCAAGCGATGTTTGACCGGCATTATGCGTATGTTCGCAAAGAAGTTGAACTATTCCGAGGCAACGAAAGCGAACTCAATCAATGTGGTTTGATTGCCACGTTCGATGGCCCGGCACGTGCGATTCGCTGTGCCGCAGCAATAAACGCTTTTGCCAGACGGATGGGCATTCCAATTCAGACAGGGGTTCACACAGGAGAATGCGATCTGATGAATGGAAATAAAGTTGGTGGCATTGCTGTGAATATCAGTTCGCAGCTGGCTCAGATGGCTGAAGCCAATCAGGTCCTGGTTTCCGGAACGGTCAAAGATTTGGTGGCAGGCTCCGGCCTTCGGTTCATTGATTACGGGTTACATCAATTGGAAGGCACAGAGCAAGGCTGGCGTTTATACACAATCGAATAGGCAAGTTCTCATTTATTCGAAAGGATTACACAGGGAAAGTAAATCTTTCCCCCCAGGATATATTTTTACCTATCTCATCCCATCCTGACGCGGCCACTTGTTCGTATTTTCTGGCCTCAGTTCTCGTGCCTGCTTAGTGCCTGGTTCTATAGAGATATTCAACAAACAACCCAGCCAATATCAAATCTATCAGCGCAGGCGCAAAGGCAGTGAAAGAAATCGTGTGATTAAAAAATGGCACCGCATAAATCAAGAAAAAGAGGGTTTTAGAAAACACTCCCAGCCGCACAAATTCACGAAAGCGCACCGGATTCACAACAACTAAAGCATAGGCCACGCCCCACGCTGTCACACTGGAAGCCATTGAACGGGCCAGCAGTTTTGCCATCGGATCAGTGATGCCAAGGCGGGCAAGCACAATGTCAGGGCGAAAAATCAGGATCGCAGCCGTGCCAAGGTTGAAGGCTGCCGCCACGATGAAAAGTGCTTTGTCATAAGCGTTGTTGCGCATCAGCACAAGACAAAAATTTCGGTGCCTTCGACTTTCAGTTCGTAAGTTTGCACGGGGAAATCAGGAATCGCACCGCACGCTCCGGTTTTCAAATCGAAGTCAAACAGATGCCAGCTGCAAAAGACCTTGCCGTTCTTGGCAATGCTGGCGGCTAACGATGCCCCACGATGCGGGCAGGCATCGTCAATGGCATAAAACTGCCCATCAACATTGAACACGGCAATCGTTTTGCCGTTAACCTCAAAAGCCTTGGCACGACCGGGGGCAAGATCAGAGAGAGTGGCGATTTTGAAAAATTGCATAGAAATTATTCGGTGGGGCGAGGCAGCGCAGATGTTAGGCGATCTTGCCTTGTTATTCAACCAACCCCAGTTTGATTGTTTCTGTCTTTTCTGTGTCTCGCGTGTCAAGCGCTGCCTGCATGTCCGGCGCAATCCGCAACCACTTCACTTTCCAAATCAGCAGCGTTGCAGCTGCCAAAACAAACGTCGCTACAGCTCCACCTTCGCAACCGTAACTTCCCCCCGTCAACCAGAGCGGCGCGTCACTTGTCGCCAGAAAAACCGGATACTGCACCAATTTCAAGCCACTGACCGGAATGCCGAAAAACGCTCCCATCGTCCAATTCCAGCCCAAATGCAATGCCGTTGGAAACCACAAACTGCGCGTTTTCAAATACGCGATAGAAAGCCAGATTCCGGCCAGGATTGTGTTCACCGTAGAAAACTTGGTGCTGCTTGGATTGCCCAAATGCATCACGCCGAAAAAGACGGAAAGCAAAATAATGGGAACAGCCGGAGAAATGCCCCCTCGCAACAAGGTCTGAAATGGATAGCCACGAAACAGTAACTCTTCAAATGCGGCTGCCAGCGCAAACAGAACTAACGCCAAACCAATTTCGCGGAAGATCAGGCCGAACCCAATCCAATCAATGCGGCGTACGCTATCAGCAGACTTCCAAAACATCGGATTCAGCAGTAACCGAGTCCCGCCTCCGATTGCCTGTATCACGACAACCGCAATGATCATCAGGGCAGCCATGGAAAAGCCAAGCCACATTTCGCGCCACCAGCCCCGAAAGAAAGCAAACCCCAATGATCCCAGCCGCATTTGCTCCAAGTATTTCAGACAGAGCCACGATGCCAGCAGCAGCCAGCCGACCTGCACAACATAACTAATAATTGTTGGCAGGTTGACGGCGATTCCCGCCTGGCTGGTTTCGCTGGAAGACAAAAATGGCGCAACCAAAATCAGTGCGAATGGTGAGAGAATCAGAAAAATCAAGGCGCGCCAGCCGCTGCGCAGATGTTTGCTTTGTTGATCAATGAAGATGGAATTCACAGCAAGAGGAAACCAAATCAAAAGGCAAAAGGCAAATACCAAAAAGCAAAATGTTGGCCAAATCAGTTGAGAATCTGAGAACCAGAGTGCTGTCCTTTTGCCCTTTGCCTTTTGCTATTTGCCTTTTGATTTCTGGTTGTAAGCTTTAGAATCGTAAGCGAGTCAGGAAAACATCATGTCCGATTCTCCCACACCAACCCATTCGCCTCGTCGCACGGCACGTCGTACACGCGTCATCATTTTATCCATCGCGACATTGTTGCTGGCCGTTTCATTGCTGGTGTTGCAGGCATTCAATACAGAGCAATGGTTTGCGCCCGGCTCGGCGAGTGAAACGCTGATTTTGTTCGCGCTTTCGACGCTGAATGTGATTGCGTTCATTGTGCTGTTGATGGTGTTGGCGCGCAACATCATCAAATTGCGTGGCGAGACGCGGCCATTGAAACTAGGCTCGCGGTTTACGACTCGGCTGGTTAGCTTTTCGGTCGCGCTGTCGTTATTGCCCGTCGTGTTTATGTTTTCCTCGACCGTGCTGCTCATCAATCGCAGCGTAGACAAATGGTTCAGTTTGCCGACTCGCAAAATGGCCGAGAATGCGCGGCAAATCCGAAAGAGCTATCTGCAATCAGAAGAAGAAGGCTTACAACATATTGCCGTCACGCTCGCTCGGATAGCAGACAGCGACACTGAATCAAGTGCTCTCTTACGAACGGAGTTAAGTAACCAGCAACTCAACTCTATCGAAGTTTATGCGCCGTCAGGCAAGATGTTATTTCGTGCAGCAGCATCAGAAATTCCCCTTTCCAATAGTGGGCTGCGCGACGCGTTGCAGCAAATCCGGGAGCGCATCACCAACGGAGAAGCGACAGTGACGCAGGCATTTCAGGGCACAACTAATCTACATTTGATCGCGGCCAGAGTCTTGCCCCAAAGCAAAAACACCATTGTCATCACTCGGTTGGTAGACCCGAAAATGGCCGAGCGCATGCTGGAAATTGATCAGTACGCGGGAACGTATGAACAGTTGCATCAACAACAGCGCGCCGTGCGCACGAATTCGCAAATGGCGCTGGGATTGCTGACGTTGTTCGCGTTGTTCATTGCGACCTGGATGGCGATTAAAGTCGCGCGCAGCATTGCCGAACCCGTACAACAACTGGCTGAAGCGACCGAACGCATCAGAGCTGGAGATTTAAGCGGGCGCGCAGACATCGTGGGCGATGATGAACTTGCTGCACTGGCGCGATCTTTCAATGAGATGGCTGCCGAATTGCAGGAAAATCGCGAACAAGTGGAACTCTCTGCCGCAGCGTTGGATGAACGTCGTCGTTACATTGAAACGATCCTGCAAAACCTTTCTGCGGGTGTGATTTCATTGGATGAACACAACCGCGTCACAACCATCAATCCGGCAGCAATCCGCCTGTTGCGACTGGAACGAACCATGCAGACGATTCCTGCCAGCGGGGCCGAACTCGCGGTACTGTTGCCAGAAGAACAACGCGAGGAATTGTGGCGCATGATTCGGCGCGCGCTGCGTGGCCGCACTGCTTCGCGCGAGGTGCATTTCAAGCTCGCCAACAACGTCAAACTGGATGCCTCGGTTACGGTTACAGCTTTGCCCGGTTCACATGGGGAGTTGCGAGGCACAGTTATCGTGATCGAAGATTTGTCGGATGTAATCGAAGCCCAACGCCGCTCGGCCTGGAGCGAGGTTGCGCGGCGCATGGCACACGAAATCAAAAATCCGCTGACGCCGATTCGCTTGTCGGCGGAACGTTTGGCAAAAAACCTGCTTGGTCTTTCGACGAATGGCACGGTGAACGGCAACGGCACAAACGGTACTCCGTATCCTTGTCTGGACGAGCGGGGTGAAAAACTGGTGCGCGAATGCACGTCATTGATTGGTGCTGAAGTTGCAACCTTGCAACGGATGGTAGATGAATTCTCCAGCTTTGCGCGCCTGCCCGCAGCCAACCCCGTCTTGCGTGACATCAATGAAGTCATCGCTGATACGCTGAAACTTTACGAAGAACGGCTTGATGGCATTAAGCTGGAAAGCAGACTTGCAACTGATTTGCCGCCTGTGATGATTGATCAGGAACAAATCAAACGCGCGCTGGTAAACCTGATTGACAACGCAATGAACGCGATCACCGAAAGCAACTTCGTATTGGAAGAGAAATCTTTACGCCTTGAAACGCGCGAGGTGATTGAACGAGATGCCATTGAAATCACTGTGGCTGACACCGGCCCCGGCATTGCTCCGGCGGATCGAGAACGCATTTTTTCGCCGTACTTTTCGACGCGCAAGCGCGGCACAGGCTTAGGACTGGCCATTGTCAGCCACATCGTAGCCGAACACAGCGGGCGCATCCGCGTTGAAGATAACTTCCCACAGGGCGCACGCTTTGTGATTGAATTGCCGAGTGCGAAAGAATGAGAAGTTGAAATTTCAGATTTGAAATTTGAGATGAGCTTATGCAGAAAATCTTACTTTGTTTGATCCTGATGATTGCTGGTGTGACAACCACTTTAGCCGACAACTATTCGGATGCGCGCAAGGCGTATGACGCGAAAGATTATGCCAAAGCTGCACAGTTTTTTGCCGCTGCAATCAAAGAAAAAAATGATGCAAAGAGTAATTATGGCTTAGGCATTTCGTACCTGCGCTTAGGACGCAAAGCCGAGGCCGTACAACCGCTCGAAACCGCACAGCGGCTTGATCCTTCGCTTGCGTTTGCGCCGAATAAGCAATTCTTTGAGCAGCGCCTGGCCGAAGCTCGCAGCGGGGTGCGCAGCAATGCGCCGAATCCGAATTCTCCATTTGCCGATGAGCCGCAACTGGGCCAACTCGTGAATGATCTGGTAGCCGGAAAAACGTTAATGGACTATGCGGGGATCCTGACGCCGACGGACAAAAGCGAACTGGAAAAAAAGATTAACGAAGCGAATGGTCGTGGATTCAAGCTGCGTATTTTTGTTGTTCCCCCGCCGCGCAAAATGAACTTGCGAGATTTCGCCACCAGAGACATCAAGAAATATGTGAACTTGTCTAAAGACGACATTCTGATTGTATCTGGCCCCAACAGCGTGTACGTCACTGGACAAGTCGGCGGCTCAGAATTGGATCGCGAAGAAATCAATCGCATCGTGCGCGAGGCGGCTCCCGCATCACAGCGGCAGGAATCTGGACGCAGCGGTGTCGGCTTGGGATTAGTTGAGTTGTCGCGCTTGTTGGTTGATGAAGCCAAATCAGATCGCTCCACGCGGAATATTAGGTTTGGAACCATTGGTTTGCTTGGCTTGGGCGCAGTCGGTGCAGGTGCGGCGTTCGTTGTTGGGCGACGCAAGCTCAAGCAAAAAGCGTATAAAGATAAGCTCAACGAAGGCATCAATCTGTTGATGAATGAAATCAACGACAAGCTCGGCAAAGAATTCAATGTCAATGCGCGCTTCGTCAATTGGCAAAAGGAATATGAAGACATCAAAGCCGCCAACAACTGGAAAGATCACACGAAAATAGATCGCTTGAATGCCACGTTGCAGGATGCTGTTCGTCAGCCGGAACGCTATTTTGACTACCTGCCCGGCATTAAAGAAATCAAAGAGGCTGCCGCGAAACTGGGTGCGCCCCCGCCCCCGCAGAAAAGCACCGACGATGTCTTTGATTACTTTGATGGTCGCCCGCTTAAAAAAGAAGAAGCCGTCGTCGTGGCGCTGAAAGATCGCGATGGACAGGAAATTCGCGTCTTAACTTCGCGCGAACACGCCGACCAAATGGGGCAAGGCCAGGTTCCCAAAGTGCTCACACGCGAAGTGGATGGGCGGCGTGTGCATTGGTCAAATGATCCAAGCTATGATCCACATCGCGACTATCGCCCATACGATCCGTATTACAACAGCCCAAGCTGGGTGGACATTTGGATGATGAGCCAGATTTTCAATCCACACACATACTACGGCCCGGCAATTTATCCGTATTATCATCAGGATTATTACTACTCGCAGCCGTACTATCAGCAACCCATTTACGATATGCCCGGTGCGCGCGATTGGAACGGTGACGGGGTGATTGATTTCGGTGAATCGCAGCGACACTACAACGAGCCTGTCTATCGCCCGGATGACCGAGGCTATCAGGTTGAGACACCACAACCGCAACAAGAGTATGACGATAATTCCGGCGGCATGGATTTCGGCTGGGGCGGCGGTTCCAGCAGCAGTTCTGACAGTTCGTGGAGTTCAAGCGATTCTTCCAGTTCCTCCAGCGACTGGGGGTCAAGCAGTAGCAGTAGCGATTGGGGCAGCAGCAGTGATTCAGGTGGCAGTAGTGATTTTGGCAGTAGCGAATAGATGATTAGGACGAAGGCTGTTTGTATACCATTGCTTTTTTCGTAGGTATTAAGGCAATCGCATCGTCATACCAAGAGGAAAAGAACGACGTGAATTCCGCCCATAATAATAGATCATTTTGAGGTTTTATTATGATTGCAGTAAGTACAGACTATCTTTCAATTATTGAAGCCCTGCCACCTGATGCAATGACGATCTTTCGCAACATTGCCTGGGATGAGTATAAATCCATCGTGAAGGCACTTGGGACTGCGCCGCGCTTTCGTATGGCATATAGCAATGGAGCTTTACAAATCATGACTACCTCCCCGAAACACGAGCGAATCAAGATGTTGCTTGGTTGGTTAGTCCTGGAATTAGCCAAAGCGTCTCAGCAACCTTTTGATAGTGTTGGTTCAGCGACTCTGATGAATGACGAGGTTAGAAAAGGAACCGAGCCGGATGATTGTTATTATCTGCAAAACGCCAGCCAGGTGATTGGGAAAGATATTGACCTGAATGTTCATCCCGCGCCTGATTTAGCGATTGAAGTTGATTTGTCCAGCCCTTCTCTGAAGAAGTTTCCGATTTATGCAGCCCTTGGGGTTACTGAGCTTTGGCGATACAAACGAGGGCGCGTCAAGTTTTATCAACTTAACGTGGACGATTACGAAGAAATATCACGAAGTATTTCTTTCCCCTTTCTTAGCCCTGATGTCATCACAGACCATGTTCGGATCGGACTTGATCAAGGCCCTATGATTATGCTGCGATCCTTCGAGTCCTGGATTAAAACCAATCAACCAACTGCATAGCCATGCCTCATTCTATTCTTATTGTTGATGACGAACCTGGCATTCGCCAATCGCTTGCGGGTGTGTTTGAAGATGAAGGTTTTGATGTAGCGACGGCGGAAAGTGGCGAACAGGCGCTCCGCGAATTTGAGCAGCGGTTGTATGCCTGTGTCTTGCTGGATGTATGGCTGCCCGGCATAGACGGATTGGAAACGCTGGAGCGATTGAAAACCGCGTACCCCGATGTCAGTGTCGTCATGATTTCAGGACACGGCAACATTGAAACTGCGGTCAAAGCGACCAAGCTTGGTGCCTTTGATTTTGTCGAGAAGCCATTATCGCTCGACAAAACCGTGCTGGTCGTCAAGAACGCAATCAAACGGCAGGAATTGGAAGCCGCCAACACCGAAATGCGCGCTAAGCTGGAGCGTGATTTTATGATGGTGGGCGATTCGGTGCCGATGCGCGCGCTGCGTCAGCAAATCAGCTATGCGGCACCGACCACTGGGCGCATCTTGATTTATGGTGAATCTGGCACAGGCAAAGAGTTAGTCGCACGCGCCCTGCACGCCCGTTCCTTGCGCGCCTCGCAAGCCTTCATTGAAGTAAATTGCGCGGCGATTCCTGAAGAATTAATTGAGTCGGAATTATTCGGACACGTCAAAGGTGCGTTCACGGGTGCAACACAGGCCAAGCGCGGCAAATTCGAGCAGGCCGATGATGCCACGTTATTTTTGGATGAGATTGGCGATATGAGTTTGCGGACGCAATCGAAGGTGTTGCGCGCACTGGAGGAACAACGGTTTCAGGCCGTTGGTTCGGAATCAACCATCAGCGTGGATGTGCGCGTCATTGCCGCGACCAACAAAAAGCTCGAAGCAGAAATCGAAAAGGGATTGTTTCGCGCTGATTTGTTTTATCGCCTGAATGTTATTCCGTTTGAGATTCCGCCCTTGCGCGAACGCCTGGAAGACATTCCGTTGCTCGTCGAATATTTCAATCGCGAGTTTTCTCAATCCAACAAACGCGAACCCAAGGAATTTACGCCTGCGGCGATTGAGCGCATGCAAAGTTACAACTGGCCAGGCAATGTGCGCGAATTGCGCAACACAGTTGAGCGCGTGATTATTATGCGGATTGATCCGAAAGTTGACGCGGAGGATCTGCCAATTTTAAGCGGTGATGCACCGCCCGCTTCCAGCTATAACTTCGATTCGTATCGAGATGCGGCGGACGCCTATGAACGGGAATACATCACGCGCAAGTTGGCAGAGACAGAAGGAAACGTATCACGCACCGCAGAAATTATGGGCATTGATCGCAGCCACTTGTATCGCCGCATGAAAACGCTAGGGATTCATCAGAAGGGCTGATGTTGCGGGTTGGGATTATCAGTAAAGCCGCACAGGTCGCATTGCAGCCGTGTTATCACCACGAACCGTATTCACTGCTTTTAGCCACGCATCCGGGTAGGCCGTTCCATCGGCCATCACAATCCCGTCAGCCATCACGATTCCATCGGCCATCACGATTCCGCTGGCAAGAGAAACGCCATCGGCCATCACGATTCCGCTGACTGTCAACGAGCCATCGGCCATCACGATTCCGTTGTGGAGAAGGACGCCATTGCTCGTGGAGATACCGCTACTGACCAAACCGAAGCTTTGGCGCAATGATCCGTTAATCACCGATGTCGCATCTGCCAGGGTGACGCCCGCAGAATACATTCCCTGCCAGTTGAGCATTAACTTGCTGCCGTACAGGAAGCAGTAATTCGTAATCACGCCTTGCCCCCAGAAACAGCGTTCGTCTGCAATCTGACTGGCTTGCACATTCGGCAAGCTCCCATTCAGCATGGAAGTTCCATTGGAAAGAAGAAACGCGTTGGATTTGATCAGCCGTGCGAGCCGAACAGCGCCATCCACATTGAGCAATCCTGCCCCCTGTTCCAGGGTATTGAAACCAGCCAATGGTTGTGCTGTGTACATCAGGATTGCTTTGACCAAATTCGGCGTCAGAGTTGGATTCGTTTGCAACAAAAGGGCGGCTGCCCCTGCGACCAGCGGTGCAGACATCGAAGTCCCACTAAGATACATTGTTTTATTGGTTCTGACAGTAGAGGCGTAAGTATCCAGATCGGGATAAAGTTGAATCAGGGTATTGGGGACAGAAGCAGAAGTGATTCCTGCGGATTGTGCGGCAATCAGTTTGTTGCCGGGCGCGACCAAATCTGGCTTGATTAGATTGTCATATTTGCGCACGCCATTGACTGTGATATACCCACGTGTCGGGCCGCGTGAGCTATAGGTTGTTACAATGTCGTCTGAGCGCCAGGTGGTCCCCATCGTGTTGGCAGCCCCCACCGTCAGGACTGAAGGATCAATGCCAGGAGATTGAATTCCACCGTAGATTTTCTTGCCTGTTGAGTCTTTACCGAGATTTCCCGCTGCGGCGACAACCAGAATGCCCGCATCAAAAGCGCGTCGAGCCGCCACACAAAGGGGATCATTTTTGTAACTATCTACCGGCGCAGTCCCCAGGCTTAAGTTGATGACGCGAATGTTGTAGGTCGCTTTATTTTGAATGCACCAGTCTAATGCCGCAATCACTGCGCTGGCAGATCCGCGTCCATTGCTATCCAGAACACGTAAATTGAGCAAGTTTGCACCGGGAGCAATTCCCGTATACGCCCCCTCTGCAAACATATCCGCGCCTGCAACCAGAGTCGCGACATGACTTCCGTGACCATAAATATCGTCATTGAGCAAATTCGCCCCCGTGAAATCCCGGCTGGCCATAATGCTGGTGGATTTCGTGCGTGCAAAAGCGTTGTGCGATGAATAAATACCACTGTCAATGATAGCGATGCCGATGCCGCGCCCATCAAGTGTGGTGCTGCTGAGCAGCTCGCGAATCTGCTCTGTGCCAGTGGTTTCTTCTACTAAACCAGAGGGGCGAATGGCTCTATCGGGGGCAATGTATTCAATATTGAAATCTGCTTCCAAGTCGCGCACCTTGCCTAAGGGCAACTCGACGCTCAGCAATCTAAAAGATTTGTACGTCTGGCGAATCTTTCCGCCCAGCAAAAAGAGTTTTTTCTGGACAGCGAACCCTGAGGCGGCTGGTTTCAATTCAACCACAAGGCGGCGGAGTTGTTGCCCTGAAAGGCTGCCCGTGATCACTTTCCCAACTTCCTTCTCAAGGTCTTCGGCAACTTTTTTACGAGTCGGAAAACTGATGATTTGAGCCTGCCCATTGATGAAAACAGTTCCCAACCCCAATAGTGTCAATAAGGTCAGTGCGGTGAATTTTCTGATTATCTGATGAACTCCTGTCATAACGATCTTCCATTCCCTCCTGCCAATGTTGTTATCACCCGATCCCAGATCAATCCAAAACGGGTGGACACTGGTGGTCAGAAACAAGAAACGACGAATTTCTTCTTATCTACAAAAAAAGAGCTAAGGATCGTTCCTCTGGTGTGAAGATGCTGTGGGATCGTTGCGCACAAAGTTACCAGCAGGAAAACAGCGATTGTGAACTCCAGGAATGGAAGGAAGGGGAAATTAGCTATTTCAGTTAGCAGTAAATGTTTCGAGCACGCAATCCAGCGTTGCCAGGCAGTATTGAAGGTTCGCTTGAAAGTGCGAATATGGGAAATTCTCTACATCAGCCGGATGAATTGATACCGCAGCGATGGGCTGGCGGGCAAAGTATCAATTGGTTGTTTCAACAGGCGCGAATCGCATTACGGCAATTTAAGTATGAAGAGGCTCTGAGGCATGGCGAAGCCGCATTGAGCATTCCCAGTATTTCAGAGGAAGAAACAGCCACGATTCGATGTGTGATGGCTGATACCTGCGAAAAGCTTTCGCGGTTTTCCGATGCCGTCGCGCTTCTTGCTTGCTACGAAGAAGATAAAAATCGTGAATCGCTTTCGCCCAGGTTGCAATGCGAGGTCGTACGACACCTCGGCTCGGCTTATGGCGGAACCAGAGAAATTCCAAAGGCTCTTTCCTGGGCCAGACAAGCGTTAAAGCAAGCGGATTTGGAAGGTGATCCGGGCGAAGTCGGCGCGTGCCGATTATTGCTGGGAACGTTATATCGCCGCCTCGGGGAAATTCGATTTGCCCAGGAGCATTATGCCGAAGCGCGGATATTGGCACTGCAAAGTGGCGATGATTTGTTACAAGTGCAGGCTCTCAACGGGTTGGGGCTGATCTGCCTAACCGAAAGCGATTGGTCGGGGGCGCAGCGCGCCTTTGAGCAAGCCCATAAACTGCTGCCCGACGATGAAGCGCCCCTTTTACGCGGCAGCCTGTTTATCAATCAAGCGATTGGCCCACAACTTCAGGGGCGCTGGCGGGAAAGCGTCGCGTTGTTGGAACAAGCGATTGCGCCGCTGGAAATAGCACGTCAGCCGCGCTTACTGTCCAATGCGCGATCCAATCTGGGGTACAGCCTGATGCGACTTGGCGAAATGCAAGCTGCACAAGCTGCCTTTCAGCAGGCATTAGCCGAAGCACGTGCCTGTGAAGCATTATTGGTTGAAGCCAGCACATTGGAATCGCTGGGAGAATTACATTACATCCAGGGCGATTTTCTGGCAGGCGAAGATCACCTGCAAAAGGGCTGGGATATTCTGCAAGCAATTCACGTTGGCTTCAATGAAGCTCAATTTCACCTGACGCAAGGGCGTTGTCGTTTAATTGCCGAGAAACCGGAAGAAGCATTGGCTTCATTTCAGGCCAGTCTGGAAATCTGCGAACGCATGAGCGATCCGCGCGGGCAAACGGTTGCGCGCCTCTGGCTGATTGAGGCGTATCTGAGTCTGGGACAACAGAAAGAAGCCATGTGGTTGCAGGCAGAAGTTCGTGGCGAGATTGAACGGATGGCGCTGACGCCTTTACTGGCGCACTTGAAAGAGGTTTCCGGTCATTTGGCGCTCCTTTCCCAGCACGTAGTCGAAGCCGTTAAATATTTCAGCCGCGCCGTCACGCTCTGGGAAATGATGGAAGACCGTTACCGGATGGCCGTCGCCAACTTTCATCTGGGACAAGCGTATGCACAGGCAGGCGAAACGGGACGTGCGCTGGCGGTTCTGGAACAAGCCCGAAGTATTTTTCAACAATTGGGGGCAACTCCAATGCTGAACCGCACTGAAACCGCGCTCAAGGTGGTGCCTGCCCAGACAAAAGCAAAGGCTGCGCCGCGCGCCTTGTCTTCCACCATTGTTTCCGCCTTGACGCGGTTGCACGAAACGGGTGGGGTTCGCGCGTTGTTGTTGCGGGAGCTTGCACACATCTTGCACGAAGACTTTGCCGCAGTTCCGGTAATTATTTTTCATCAAATAGCCGGGCAGGACGTAACGCCCATCATTTCTCTTGGTTGCGACGAACAACAGGCAAAATCGCTGGCGCGTCTGGTGAAAGGCGATGAAAAGCGCGGGGACAAACGACGGCTTTATTCCTTGTTAGCTGACACAGAAGAACAGTTGACATTGTACATCGGCAGACATAGCGATGAGTTGACGGATACGCTGCTGGCCTTGCTGATCCGGGAAACTGAAGTCGGATTAGAGCGAGATCGCTGGTTGCCGCGCACAACGCGGGGGAACAGCAATTCGGTTGCCTTACCCCCACAATTGTTGCTGCCTGGGCTGGTCTATCGCAGTGAAACGATTCGCAAAATCGTAGAGCAAATTTACAACCTTCGCACCAGTGATATTCCCATTCTCATCACCGGAGAAACGGGTACGGGAAAAGATGTCATTGCCCGCGCCATTCATACCCTGAGCAGTCGTTCAGCACATCCCTTTATCCCATTCAACTGTGCTGCTACGCCGCGCGAATTGGTGGAATCGCAACTTTTTGGACATCGTCATGGGGCCTTTACAGGAGCCAGAACAGACTTCCCCGGACTGATCGGAGCAGCAGAAAAAGGAACGCTCTTTCTGGATGAAATTGGCGAATTGGCCCGTGAGGTCCAACCCAAAATGCTCCGGTTTTTACAAGACGGAGAAATTCAACGATTGGGCGAAACAAAACCTCGCCGGGCCAACGTGCGGGTGATCGCTGCCACCAATCGAGATTTGAAAGCGATGGTGGACGTTGGGGAATTTCGCATGGATCTTTATTACCGCCTCAATGTTGTGCAATTTTACCTGCCACCTTTGCGCGAGCGCCGCGAAGAAATCCCGCTCCTTACAGAGCATTTCCTTCAGCGCTATACCAAGTTGGCGGGCAAACAAAAGATCACGATACCGCCGAAGGTAATGGATTTGTTGCGCCGCTACGATTGGCCGGGCAATGCCAGAGAATTGGAAAATGAAATTCAGCGGTTGGTGGCGTTGACGCCGACGGGAACAGGAATTACGCCAGAGGCGCTTTCGCCAGCAATCACCCAGCCAGCACCGCTCCAGTTGGTTGGCGCTTCGCATCGGACGCCTATCAAAAGAACGTTGGCGGAAATTCTGGCCGCCACTGAAAAAGAAATCGTCAACGAATCGCTGGCGCGCCACAATGGGAATCTTTCTCGTGTCGCATTGGAGCTGGGGATTTCCCGCAATGGATTACGCAAAATGATCACGCGGCTGGGGCTTGATCGCTATGGAGCGGAATAGTGGGAACTGAGTGAACACTGCTGGTTATCTTGTTGCCACCTGCTGAAATGGCCTAGTTGCAGCATTTAAAGGGCACCCGTGATCCCTTGATTTCATGAAAGTGGTAACTGAGTGCGCAGGGCAGAGGGTTTGATGTTTTGGCAACGGACGTCAGTAAAAACCAAGTAACTGCGCGTAACTATCGGTCTTTTGTGGAAGTTGTCGTGAAAAAAGATGACGACAGAGAGGAGCAAATCAATCTGGCACAGCGATTGACTGAGAGAAACTCACAAGGTCAGGCAAATGTGTGTCTGGATAAGCAATTCGTCTCTGCTGATGGCAAAGTGATGTTGTGACCCTTCCCTTGTAAAGGGTACGCAATCAAAAGTACAAACCCGAAAAAGCAAGACCGCGTATCGGTCATCCGAGGAGGTCAGACTCTTACTCAGTTAAATAACATTTCACCCATAAAAATGGTCAGCCCAGGCCCCGGTGGTAGACATCGTGCTATGACTTACTCCTCAGTTGAGTTTGCTGTAGGACGCTCATGTGTTTTTCTTGTCTTGCAGTTTTTGCATCTGCATTGCGCACCTAATTTCATTACCACCTGACGAGAATTGCGATCATTCTCTCTGCGTAACAACCCAAGCCAACGAACTGTATCTCTGCTTGAGAGTAATCAGGCTCCCTTCTCTGGCAGGCTCATCATTCCCTCTTTTAAAGCACTCGCGCGGCGATTTACACGCGAGTTAGGCAGGGCGTGTTGTAGCGAAGTTTTCAAATGGAAGGAAAGGTTATGCGGAAAGTTAGGAATCAAATGAACACTGCCTCTGGCAGCCAGGAAAAAGACATCCAGTTGGAAGATGGCGATTATGTGCTTGTTCCAGATTCCAAGCTTTCCCGATTTAGCCGGATCGTAGATGCATTTCGCTCTTTATTCCCCGGCTTCACGATCACGTAAAGGAATGGATATGCAGTTTGAATCCTCATCCTCTCACAGTTCTGAAGCCGCCGTTAGCCCGTTGACTGTCCTGCGCCAGGTGCAAACCGTTGTTGTTGCGCACAAATGGCTGGCGCTGGTCTTGCTGTTGGGCGTGGTCGTCAGCGGAATGATACTGACATTGATGACCCCACCTGTGTACGAGGCTTCGATTAAGGTTCTTGTAGCCCGCGAACGTGTTGATCCGCGCATCAGTCCCGGAGCCAGCAATGGCGATATGCCACGCCCGGAAATCGGCGAAGAGGAATTTAATTCCGAACTCGAAATTATCCGTAGTCGCGAAGTCATTGAAGCCGTCGTCAAAGAGCTGGCGCTGGACAAAGAGCCTGAAAAACCAGCCGGGCAGATGGCGTCGGTGCGCAAGTTAGTGCGCGAGGCATTGCGACAGCCGGAGTCTCCGCCGATGGAACGTGCTGTGCAGAAGGTGGGTTCCAGTCTGGAAGCAGTTTCTGTCCGCAAGTCGCGCATTATTGTGGTGACCTATCGTGATGAAGACCCTGACCGGGCGGCAGCGGTGCTGAATACATTGTATCGGAAATATGCCGATCATCACCTGAATCTGCACGGCACGGCGCAAGCGGCGAACGTGTTTCAGAGTGAAGCGGTGGCCTTTCGCGACAAATTGGAAGCGGCAACAGAAGCACTGAAACGCTTCGACGCGCAAAGTGGTGTGGTGGATGCAGGCCCACAGAAAGACATTCTGTTGCGGCAGTATTACGAAATGCAAAATTCCGTGAATGCCGCACAAACTGAACGGCACGAACTGGAACAGCGGTTGATCTCTCTCAAGGAACAGTTGACGGCACAGCCCGAAAAAATCGAAACGGGCACGGTCACGCGGTATGTAGATGCGCTCGACAAAATGAAGGAAGAAATTCTGACGATGGAATTGCAGCGCACGCAATTGCTGCAAAAGTATAAGGCCGATTCGCGCTTTGTGCGGGACATCGAACAACGTCTGGCCCAGGCCCGCGCGGCCCTGGAGCGCGAGGAAAAGAATCCGCCGCAGGAACGGTCTGTCGCGCTCAATGAAATTCATCGCCGCTTACAAAATGATTTGCTGAACACGCAATCTGCGCTGGCCACGATCACCGAGCGGGAAAAACGACTGGCAGCAGTTGCCGCACAATACAAAACCCAACTGTTGAAAATGGATCGCCAGGCATTTGAAAAAGCCGATTTGGAACGCACACGCACAATTAATGAAGAGGCCTATCTGCTTTACCAAAAGAAGGCGCAGGAAGCGGAAATCACCAAAGCGCTGAATCAGCAAAAAGTCGTCAACGTCAATCTGGCCGAAGCCGCGCAACGTTCATCCAGACCCGTCAGCCCGAAACCATTGCTCAATCTGGTAATGCTGCTGGTGGTCGGATTCTGGGCCGCGCTGGCAGGCTGTTTTGTGGCAGAAAGGCTGAACCCATTTTTACGCAACGAGGAACAAGTGCGGCAACGGTACAAGATCAAAATTCTGGCGAATATCCCTGATTTAGCCAATTCTCAGGTGGATAGTTAAGGGGGCGGAGCTAGTCTCAAGAGGTACAGATATGACTCGCAATGCAGGCAACTGGAAAAAAGAACGGGGCGATCAGGAAGTTCCCATTCTTCTTGATCTGAGTTTTGAGGCTGGCATAGACGAATTGTTTCGCCCGTTTCTGAATCCGGTCGCTGAACAAACGTCCCTGCCACCTGAACAGGACGCACCGCCTGCAAATGTGCCGACGGAGGCGCAAACCATTCCGGGGCAATTTGAAGTGATCGTCCGCCCATTTACAGATTTCAGTAAACCGGACAAAGCCGCAGCAATGATGCAACCACGTCGGAAACACACCGTTGTGCAGCCGCCCCCGCAGGAAAAAATGCCGTCGCGAAAGCCTGTCGCGCCTATCGTTTTGCCCAAAACTGCTGCGCCCATCACACAGCCCCTGTCACACGACGCACGGGAAGAGTTGCTGGAACTGCGGACAGAAGTCATGCATGCCGCACGAACGCACAACGTGCAAACACTGATGATTTGTGGCGTCGAATCGGGCGTGGGAGCCAGTTTTATTGCCGGTCATTTGAGCCGCCTGTTAGCAGAATACGCCCAGATGAAGGTGGCATTTTTGACGCTGGTATCTGGCCCGGAAAAGAAATCAAACCGATTGACCCGGCGCACCGCCCCAGCGCAACTGCAATTTCTATTACGCCACACGGAGCTACCGAATCTGGCTGAAATTGCCTCTGCCAATGGAACAATCACTCTGACAGAAATGCTTTGTAATTGCGCAACGGCAGAGGTGTTGCGTCAGATGAAAACAGAGTTCGATCTTATTGTGATTGATGCGCCCGCCATTGCAACGTATGGCGAAGCGGCGATGCTCGCCGCGCTGGTGGATGGGGTAATCCTGGTAGCTCAACCAAATGTCACACCGTTGCGTCGCATGGATCGTGCGCATCGGCGTTTGCACAAAGCACGCGCCACGGTTTTAGGTGTGGTTTTTAATCGGCAGCGGTAAATGTTGCGTTGATGTGCGTCGGGCGTGTTTGAGCAATACGTCGCGCGGATCATTAACGGTCGTAGGAGAACAACTCGCTTTGGTGCGGTCAGAAGTCCCGAACTGATCTTTGGGGAAAGTGTTGTCAAAAAACGCTGATCTGACTGTCCGGCAGGATGCCAGAGCCTTGCTTAAGGAGACGGATAACTGTGAATCAGTCAGTTCGATCATCGCTTCTTGTGACACATCGCCTTCTGGATTTAGTCGCGCTGGGCCTTGCCTTTGTGACGGCTGCGGCATTGATCTCGCCCGGATCGGTGCAAGCGGTCAGCCGTTCGGTGCTGGCACTGGAACCACGCGTTTTTCTTTCGCTCGCGGTTTTATTGATTAGCTGGAGCGTATGTTTGTCCTCGCTCTGGCTGTATCGCTCAAAACGACTGGCCAACTGGCGTGCAGAGCTAATCGAGGTGTTCAAGGCAGTCAGCCTTTGCACATTGATCCTTTCCGCTGCCGAACTGATCCTGCAATGGAAAACCGTCAATCGTTGGGTGCTCATCAGTTTCTGGGGATTGGCGTCAACGCTGTTGTTTTTGATGCGACTCGTCAAAAAGTACACGTTGCGCCAGTTTCGTTTGCACGGGCGGAATTTGCGCCGCGTGGTGATCGTTGGCACCGGCCCGCGCGCTCAGCAAATGGCTGAAATGATCCGTGAACATGCCGAACTTGGCTACCGCCTGGTCGGGTTTATTGACAACGTCGAGCAGCCCGGTGTGATTGGCAAGCTTGACCGCATGGCCGAAATTCTCCGCGATAACATTGTGGATGAAATGATGATCGCACTGCCGATCAAGACGTTTTACGAAGAAATGGAAAACATCGTGCAGGCGGCAGCAGAACAAGGCATCACAGTGCGATTGCATTCCGATCTGTTTTCGGTGCGATTGACGCGGGCAGTGGCGGAGCAACTCGACGAAACCCCGATTCTCTCTTTGTACACTGGCCCGGAATATAGCTGGGGCTTCGTCTGCAAACGAATCATAGATTTTTGCGGTGCCCTGATCTTACTTACCCTGCTTTCGCCGCTGCTTCTTCTGATCTCCATCCTGATCAAACTGACCTCGCCCGGCCCCGTGTTCTTTGTGCAAGATCGGCTGGGTTACAACAAACGGCTGTTTCGCATGTGGAAATTCCGCACGATGGTGGTGAATGCGCCCCAGATGCAAGCGCAGCTGGAACATCGCAACGAAGCAGGCGGGCCGGTCTTTAAAATCAAAGATGATCCCCGCGTCACGTCGCTCGGAAAATTCCTGCGTAAAACCAGCCTGGACGAATTGCCGCAACTGTTCAATGTGCTGCTGGGAGACCTTTCGCTGGTTGGCCCGCGTCCATTGCCGCGCCGTGATTATGACCGTTTTGACGAGTATTGGTTCAATCGCCGCTTCTCAGTCAAGCCAGGCATCACCTGTATCTGGCAAGTATCCGGGCGCAGCAATACCAATTTCGATTATTGGATTCGCCAGGATTTGGAATACATAGATCAATGGTCGCTCGCGTTGGATTTCAAAATTCTGCTCAAGACGATTCCCGCCGTGCTGCGTGGGACAGGAGCAATGTAAGAAAGCTCGTATGCAAGAACTGTCAGCCACAACCATTCGACCGGGATTCAGCGCGACGACGATGCGTGTGGCGCTGGTGCTGGCTTCGATTGTATTGGGAATGGCATTGGGTATGGCGTTGGTGTTGCCGCCCATACAGGCCTTGCTTGTTTGTGCAACGCTTTGCGGGGTGCTGGGGCTGGGCCTCTGGTTATCAGTTCGGCTGCCTGTCGTACCGATTCTGCGCAATGCGCTGATTGCAGGATTCTTTTTCAAAAGCGAATTCGACCTGGTGAAGCTGGATCGCATGCATTCGCCGTCCGGTTTCAATGTTTCGCTCATGCTGCTGGCGGCAGTTTTGCTGATAGTAAATCACTTCTTCTCTGCACAATCCGTAAAGGCGAAACGTGTGTTGCCAATGGCATTCTGGCTCACGATGGGAGCACTGTTTTTCTGGTGCGTGTTGTCGGTGGCGTACGGCACCAGCGGCTTATCAGGACTGGCCTCGTTGTGGTCGTTGACGGGCAGTTTGTTGATCTGCTTCGTTGTTGCTACGCAATTTGACAACCGCGAAGCGTTGCGACAAACCGCACTGTGCATTGCCGCCGCCGTTGCAGCCAATAGCCTGTTGGGCATCGCGCAGAACTGGTTCGATGCACTCAATTCGCTGACGCTGCTAGGTGGTGCGTTGGAAGAAGATTTGCTCAAAGTGGGCGACGGAGAAATCGCGCGCGTTTCCGGGTTGATGCGCAATCCAACAGCATTGGCACGCTCGCTGGTGACGTGGTCGCCAGTTTTTCTGGCCTTGCTGCCGTGGTCGTTTTCCGCCTTTCGTCGCTGGCAGCACACGTTGTTTTTTGTCTCAGCCGTGCTGCTGTTGCCTGCACTCATCCTGACCTACGCACGCGGCGGATGGGCGGCATTCGGGCTGGCGATGCTGCTGATGCTCACGTTTACGTGGCGTGCATTGGAACCCAAAGCTCGTCAAAGATTATTGCCGAAGCTAAGCCTGGCCGCCTTTGTCCTGTTGTTCTTGTGCCTGCCCTTTGCACAGCCGATGTATGTGCGCCTGACGGAAGATGACCGTGGTTCGGCGTACGCGCGTGTTTCGACTGTCGAGGTCGCAACGACCATGATCAAAGACCATCCCCTGCTTGGGCTGGGGTTGAATTCATACTATGAGCAAGCGCGCCGCTATGACCGCACGCCTGATTTGATCAGCGAAGAGCTATTTGCCGTTCATAATTTTTACTTCCACATCGCGGCTGAAACCGGCGTGCCGGGTGTGTTGTTGTTTGTGGCGTTGCATTTGTTGGCAGCCTGGCAAGGCTGGCGCGCGATGCAAGGGCCTGATCTGCTGCTGCGTGCGTTGGCGCTTGGGTTGCTGTGCGGGCAAGCCGCGTTTCTTTTCACTGGATTGAAAGAACCCGGAACGTTGGGTTCCTGGTTGATGCAGGACACATTTTTGCTATTTGGATTATTGCTGGCAGTGGCAAGTGCAAATCAATCTCAGAACACAGGCCAAAGCACCAATCAGAGGGAGAATTATGCGCGAACCCGTTGAGCAGAAAGTATCGCGCTCCCTGCTACAACGCGCCGCATGGCTGGCGTGGTCTGGCGGCGTCAATCTGGCAAACAGCGTGTTGCTGTGGATGGTCATGGCACGTTGGCGCGAAGCTGCTGAAGTGGGACGCTTCACAGTTGTCATCAGCATTTACCTCACCTTCGTGGCACTGTGCTCGCTGGGACTTGGGCCATATCTCGTCAGCGAAATCACGCGTCGCAGGGAACAACAAACGCATCTGTCTTTTATTGCCAGTGCCGCCGCCTTTCTGGGATTCGCTTCGCTCGGCTTTGCTGTCTTGATGTGCGCAACAGGCTGGGTCGTGAATGATTCGCGCGAGGCACAATTGACCACGGCATTGATGAGCCTGGCGTTGTTACCCACTGGATTGATTGTGACGGCAGAAGCGGTGTTTCTGGCAAAGGGCAAAACGCGAGTCATTGCACTGGCAAATACGCTGGAAAACATCTTTCGCACGCTGGTTCCGTTGCTGCTGGTGATGGGGAATTTCCGTTTGGCGTTGATCGGCTTGTCCTTTGTCGGCGCACGCGTGCTGGCGTGTCTGGTCTATGCGTTTGCCGCACGCGGCAGGTGGTCGCATTTGCTTACGGCGCAGCGAAAAGAGATTGTGGCGCTCAGCCGTGTCATGCCGACCTTTGCAGGGATTACTGTTTTTTCATCCCTGCATTGGCAAATTGCTGCCATCTTACTCGGACGGCTCAGCAGCGAAGTCGCAGCGGCGCAGTATGGCGTGGCTTCGCGCTTTCTGGTTCCAGTGGCGGTGCTGCTGGCCAGTTATACCAGTGTGCTGCAACCTGAGGCGACTCGCCGTGCGGCAATCTCAAGGGCAGCGCTTGGCGATTTCCTGTCGCGTTCCTTGCGGCTGGTAACGATGCTGGCGCTGCCATTTGTCGCAGGCATCTGGTTGCTCGCGCGCGAGGCCCTGACGTGGCTGTTCGGCGCGAAATACGGCGAGGCCGCAATTGTGCTGGGCATATTGAGCACCAGCGCGTTGCCGTTGAGCCTGGTGATGATCGTAGCTCGCGGTCTGGTGGCAACCGGTCATCAGCGGGTGGATTTGCTGGCCAATGTGGCGGGTGTGCTGACATGTTCCTTGTTTTGCTGGGCCTTAATTCCGCAATTCGGTGCGAGGGGTGCAGCAACAGCTCAACTGATCTCAATGCTTGTGTTGATAGGCATCGAAATCACTTATGCCGCACGCCATTTGTTCAAGCTTGAGCTAGGCAAAACATTGTGGCGATGTGGCGCGCCACTGCTCGTGATGAGCCTGGTCATATGGCAGGCGCGGGCATGGGGATTATGGAGCGCTATTTTGCTGGGTGCAGGGATTTACTTTGCGTCTTTGTGGTTGTTGCACCGCCGTCCAGCGATTGCCGTGTAAGGAAGTAGCTTTATGCAGCATTTTCAAGATCAATCAGCAACGGTGCCATCAGGCCACACTGCCTTTTCTGATAAGGCTTCGGCGGCCCATAGCGTGATGCAGCGTGTCTTGATGATAGGCCCGCACCGTACCCGCACGTTGGGCGGAATTAGCACGATGATTGACGGGCTATTGCGTGCGGCACCAACCGCCGGATGCGAGATGCGGCACATCGCTTCACAGTGTGATGAAGTGAAAGGACTAAGCAAATTGCCCTTGGCAGCCAGAGCGTTGTTGCAATACGTGTTGACGGTCATCGTCTGGCGTCCAAACGTCACATTGGTTCATGTTGGTAGCAATGCCAGTCTTTATCGCAAAGCCGTTTTTATCGTGGTGGGACGTTGGTTGGGGCAAAAAATGATTGCCCATTTTCACGCAGGTGACTTTGATCATTACTATGAAAAACAACGTCCGCAAGGCCAGCGCCTGATTCTGTCAGGGTTGCGGCGCAGCCACAAATTGATCGCGGTTTCGCAGGCTTCGGCCAACCGATTGCGCCAGCTTTTGCCAAACGCGGACATCGTCATGATCCCGAATGGAATTAAGACGCAGGAGTTTGCCCCTGTTGTGCGCAAGCGGGATGGATTCGTGCGGCTGCTGTTTGTTGGTGGAATGGGCAAGTTGAAAGGCGAAAGGGATTTGCTTTGTGCCTTTCAGATCGCCGTTGCCCTCGCCCCACAGCTTCGGATTTCGTTGCTGGGACACGGAGCGGAAACGATCACAACGTTCTGTGATGAAGCCGGGTTGCGCCCCTACATCGAACATCTCGGCCCCGTGCTCCACAGTCGCCGCGCAGAGTTTTTCCGACAGGCAGACATCTTTGTCCTGCCAAGTTACGGCGAAGGAATGCCAATGTCGGTGTTGGAAGCAATGGCGGCTGGTTTGCCGGTGATCTCCACCAAGGTCGGCGGCATCCCGGAATTGATCACCTCCGGGCAAGAAGGCTATTTGCTGGCCCCCGGCGATATTCAGGCATTTGCTGAACAAATTGTCAGGCTCGCGACAGATGCAGAACTCCGCACGCAGATGGGACAACGCGCGCGCGACAAAGCTCAACTATTTGATGAATCGCGCGTGATGACTGCGCTGCTGAAAGAATTACATGCCTTCGAGAACAAAACCCGAAAAGGCGAAGGTTGAAAAGTTACTGCGAAAGATAAAGCGAATATCAATGAGCTGTTACATTCAGATGGCATTGTTTCAGCTGCTCAAATTTGATCGGCAATTAGAAATTTATCCCATCACCTGCGCTGCTTTCACCGACGGGTGGTTTACCAAAAGCTGCTTCTGGAATTTTGGCTGCAAAACCGGGAGCCAATCGAAGCTGCCAGCAAATCAGGGATGACCGCAATGACATTGAACCAAATCGAATTGTTTGGGAAACGCTCCATCAAATCACTGGTCGCTCCATTTTTACGGGGCTGGACTGAAACACGTAAAAGCTGGCGACGAGGAGCCGATACAGGACAAGTACAAATTCTGGCGTATCACCGCATTGTGGCAGACATCACACAAGCGGAACAAAATGCAATTTACGGTTTGGTAGTTTCCGCTGAAACGTTCGCACGGCATCTGGAGCTGTTACAGAAAGCATACGAAATATTGACGATTGATGACGCCTTGGCGGTCTTACGCGGTGAACATCGTCTTAGGCGGCCAGCAGCCTTGATCACGTTGGACGATGGCTATCGCGATGTGTATGACCACGCCTGGCCAGTGCTGCAACGAATGGGCGTGCCTGCGGTCGTATACGTTCCGACCGCGCTGGTTGGCACGACCCAATTGCTTGATCACGACCGTCTTTACTGGCTTGCCCTCAAAGCGCAGGAACGCGGTCTGGATTTGCGCGGGCCGCTGGAAGAGGCAGGACTCTCCCCCGAACGGGCGGCCCATTGGGGCGAAGCACGTGATGCAAGACAAATGGCGAACCATCTGAATTATCAATCTGTCGCCATTCGCCAACCCATTATCCAAAGCCTTGAGACAGCCCTGGGCATCTGCCACGAGGACTATCCGGCGGACTATGCACTAATGGATTGGGACATGATCCGGGAAATGGCTGCGGGCGGAATTACCTTTGGCGCACATTCAGATCGGCATTTGATTTTGACGCTTGAATCTGAAGCCGCAGCAGAACGCGAAATTCGCTGGAGCAAGCGCGTGTTGGAAGAACAACTCAATTGTCCCATCCGACATTTCGCCTATCCCAATGGTCATTACAACAACGCTGTCAGGCAAATGGTCGAACGCGCGGGCTTTGCTTCTGCCACAACGACAGAACGCTTGATCGCCAAATGTGGAGATGACCCGCTTTTGTTAGGACGCATCAGCCTGTGTGAAGAATCAACACGCGGAATTACTGGAAGATATTCACCAGCGGTCGCGCGTCTGCGGCTGGCCGCCTGACAACATCAGGCAATGTACCTGATGACGAAATGAAGAACTACTACTGAAGGAGCACTACAATGAGTGTTGTATTAATTACCGGTTCTGCCGGATTGATCGGTTCAGAAGCTACGCAATTCTTTGCCGCGCAAGGGTTCGACGTGGTCGGCATTGACAACAATATGCGCAGCCAGTTTTTCGGCGCAGAAGCCTCAACCGAATGGCAACGACAGACCTTGATCCAAAAACTCGGCTCCCGCTATCGTCATTTCGATCTGGACATCCGTGCGACCGGAACGTTGGACGCGCTTTTCAAGAAGTATAGTTCCGACCTGAAACTGATCATTCACACCGCAGCACAACCATCGCATGATTGGGCCGCCCGCGATCCACAAACGGATTTCAGCGTCAATGCCAATGGCACACTCAACCTGCTCGAAGCCACGCGCCAATATGCGCCTGATGCCGCTTTCATCTTCACATCAACGAACAAAGTTTATGGCGACACGCCCAATCGCCTGCCGCTGATCGAACTGGAACATCGGTGGGAAATTGATCCATCACATCCTTATGCCAACGGCATCCGCGAAGACATGTCCATTGACCACACGTTGCATAGTTTGTTCGGTGCCTCGAAGGTCGCGGCAGATGTGCTGGTGCAGGAATATGGTCGCTACTTTGGAATGAAAACAGCGTGCTTTCGCGGCGGCTGTCTGACCGGGCCGAATCATTCCGGGACGCAATTACACGGCTTTCTGGCCTATTTGATGAAATGCGCGGCCACTGGCACGCCGTACAAGATTTTCGGCTACAAAGGCAAGCAAGTGCGCGACAACATCCATAGTGCGGATTTGATCGCCGCATTTTATGAGTTCTTCAAAGCCCCGCGCAGTGGCGAGGTCTACAACATGGGCGGCGGTCGGTTTAGCAACTGCTCCATGCTGGAAGCTATTCAGATGTGCGAGGAAATTAGCGGGAAGCCAATGCAATGGAGCTATGAAGAACAAAACCGCACGGGCGATCACATCTGGTATGTCAGTGATCTCAGCAAATTCCAAAACCATTATCCCAAATGGCAACTGCGCTATGACGTCAACGCCATCCTGCGCGAAATTTATGCAGCAGGTCTTGAACGCTGGAAACCTCGTGTAGCCGCCGCCGGACAGGGCGCACAGACAGCGCACCTGCTGAGCGCCGAACAGCAAGAACTGCCGAAGAGCACCGCAGCCAGCAAGCCGCCTGCACTCCCAGACCTGCGGGCATCAGCAACGAAAAAGAATGTGTTGGGCGTTGGAATAGATGCCACAGATTACACCGAGGCAGTCGAGCGGATTGTACAAGCGGCAAAGGACAAAACAACGCTGGCCGGTTCTGCGCTGGCGGTGCATGGAGTGATGACAGGCGTGATGGACCCTGCGCATCGGCATCGGCTCAATCAGCTTGACCTGGTAGTGCCCGATGGTCAGCCCGTGCGCTGGGCTTTGAATTTATTGCACAAGGCAAAACTTGGTGACCGGGTTTATGGTCCGAACCTGATGCTGAAGGTTTGCGAGCGCGCTGCGGCTGAAGGCTTACCGATTTTCCTTTACGGCAGCAAAGCCGAAACACTCCAGCAGTTAAGCCACAACCTGCGTGAACGCTTTCCACGTCTAATCGTGGCAGGCACACAGCCGTCCCGTTTTCGCCAGCTATCCGCCGAAGAAAAACTAGCGGCGGCAGACCAAATCAAGACCAGTGGCGCGGCAATAACCTTCGTCGGTCTTGGTTGCCCACGACAGGAAGTGTTCGTGTATGAGTTTCGGGATTTGTTGCCAATGCCACTGCTGGCGGTGGGTGCCGCATTTGACTTTCACGCAGGCACCGTGTCGCAAGCGCCAGCATTTATGCAACGCAATGGGCTGGAGTGGTTTTATCGGTTCCTGCACGAACCACGCCGCTTGTGGCATCGCTATGTGGTGCTGAATCCCTTGTATTTGACGATGCTGACGTTGCAGGCATTGGGACTCAAGCAATTCAACCTGCGCGATACAACACCACCTTCACAGGAATTACGATTTGGGTAAGGAGTCTGATGCAGGCGATTCTCAAGCAAAAATTCAAAAAACAAACCGCGCGCCGACAATTCACGGTGGAGGCACACACGGGCGGGATGGAGGTGCTGACTCATCTGGCAACGGAATGGCAAACCTTATGTGCGGAAGGCCCGTGTGATCAACCGTTCTTTCGCCCTGAATGGATCCGCACTTACCTGCAAGCTTTTGCCCCTGACAAAAAGCTGGTGGTCGTGACGGCTCGGCTGAACGGCAAATTGCGGGCAGTTTTGCCATTGATCGAAGAACGCGCGTTATTGCACGGATTGCCTGTGAGAAAGCTGCGCAGCACAGGCAACGTCCATTCCTGCCGCTTTGATCTGATCCACGGAGCCACGGACGATACGGAGGCCATTCAAGGCATTTGGAATTGGCTCAAGCAAAAAACGAATTGGGATGTGATCGAATTGGAGGATGTACCGGAAGGCGGGGCCTGCGAAGCACTGATGCAATGCGCAGACAATGAGAAGTACCGATGCGGAAAATGGGAGAAACCTGCCAGTCCCTATCTTGCGATGCCTGCCGTGGAACCAGGGAAGCTTGACGAACCGCTGCAACTTCTTTTGCGCAGCAGCCTGCGCAAATCGCTCCGCAAAGACCGACGCAAACTTGAAGCGCAGGGGCCGCTTCAGCTGGTACGGCTGGCAGATTTTCAGCCAGCACAACTCGCTGCCTTCTATCAACTTGAAGCCGCAGGGTGGAAAGGCAAAGCGGGCACAGCCATCGCGTGTGCCGCACAAACGAAACAATTTTACGATCAGGTAGCTTCTTTCACCGCCACAGGTGGAGAGTTCTCGCTGTACTCCCTTGTGCAAAACGGGCACGCCATCGCCATGCAATATTGCCTGACCTCGAAAGGCTTTTGCTATTTGCTCAAACCGACGTACGACGAACAATTCAGCCAATACTCGCCGGGTTCTTTGCTCATGGAAGACATTCTGCGTGACCTGATGGCACGTGGCTTTTGGGAATGTGACTTTATGTCGCCGCCTTCAGAATGGAAGAAGCAATGGGCAAACGGGCAGCGCGCACAATCCTCCTGCTACATCTTTCGTCGCGGTCTGCTGGGGCAAGCACTGCATGCCTGGAAGTTTCAGATTGTGTTACACGCACGACAGCTAAAACAAAACTATCAAGCCGGCAAAATCATAGGAGGAGTTTCATGACGAGATTCAAATCACTGATCGCACTTTCCTCAATGCTTGGTTGTTTGTTATGCAATCAAAGCCAGGCTCAAAACTTTGCTGACACGGGATTCACGGCGGAGGTCGTAACCACATTACCTGCCTATCAGCCTGTTGGACTCGCCTGGGCGGCAGATGGACGAATGTTCATCTGGCAGGAGAAGGGCGTTGTGCGGATTTATAAAAATGGGGCTTTGCTGCCTACGCCTTTTCTTGACATCTCTTCGCGCGTCAACACGGTGAATGATCGCGGATTGCTGGGCTTGGCGCTGGACCCGAACTTTGCCAGCAATGGCTATGTCTATTTGCTCTATACCTATGAACCAAACGGCAACCCCAACGATGCAGCACCCAAAACAGCGCGGCTGACAAGGATGCAGGCGAATCCCACCAATCCAGATGTCGCACTGACAAACAGCGAAGTGGTCTTACTGGGCAGCATCGGCACCGCGCCGTGCAGCCAATATCCAGCAGGCTCAGATTGCATCGGGAATGATACAGATTCGCATTCCGCTGACACACTCCGCTTTGGGCCGGACGGGAAGTTATATGTCAGCCTCGGAGATGGCGCATCGTATAATTTTGCTGATCCACTGGCGTTGCGTTCGCAGGATCTGAATTCTTACAACGGCAAGATTCTACGCATCAACGCAGATGGAACCGCGCCCTCTGATAACCCCTTTTATGACGGTAATCCAACTTCAATTCGCTCTCGTGTGTATGCCTATGGGCTGCGTAATCCCTATCGCTTTGGGATTCATCCGACAACGGGCGAAGTGATGATCGGTGATGTCGGCTGGACGGCGTGGGAGGAAATCAATCGCGGGCGCGGCGCAAATTTTGGCTGGCCTTGTTATGAGGGCAATAACCCGCAGAACTCGTACCAAAACAATTTCGCGCAATGTCGTGCGCTGTCTGCCAGCGCAGTGACCAAACCACTCTTTGTCTACGACCACAGTGCTGGTGGTGGCGCGGTGATTGGCGGAGCGTTCTACACTGCGACGCAATTTCCAGCGCAGTATCGCGGTAATTTTTTCTATGGCGAATATGTTGGGCAATACATCAATCGCATGGTGTTTGATGCCAGCAACAATTTGCTGAGCGTCGTGCGCTTTGCCTCCAATGTCGGCGGGGTCGTTTCGTTGGAGCAGGGGCCGGATGGCGCGCTTTATTACATCGAACTGGTTTCAGGACAAGTGCGACGCTTGCGCTACACCACCGCGCCCAGCACGCCCATAGCGGTAGCATCTGCCACACCGACTTCAGGTGCATCGCCGTTGACAGTTACCTTTTCAAGTGCCGGATCAAAAGACCCCGGCGGTTCAGCGCTTACCTATCTATGGGACTTTGGCGATGGCACAAGTTCCACGGCAGCCAATCCGGTGCATACCTATACCTCGACAACGACAAAAACCTTTACAGCCAAGCTAACGGTTACCAACACGCAGGGCGTTAGCGCTTCTGCCACGGTAGCGATCACCATTGGATTGCAAGCCCCCATCGCAACCATTACGTCGCCGCCAAATGGTCAAAAATTCAAAGTTGGAACAACCATCACCTTTGCCGGAACAGCAACTGATCCAGATGGAGTCTTAACGGCGAGCAGCTTTTCCTGGCAAGTGTTGTTACATCACAACGACCACGTGCATCCCTACACCACGGCAACCGGCACGACAGGAAGTTTTGTGATCGAAAACCACGGCTTACCGAACGAGACGATTTTTTACGAAATCATTCTGACGGTGACTGACAGCAGCGGATTGAAGGATGTGAAACGCGTCACGGTGAACGTTTCTAAAGCACGGGTGAAGGGGGCAGCGCAGTAACAACTATGAGCAACTTTCAAATTGAACTCAGGAAAGGAACAGAAGCCCTGAACGCGCTACGACAGGAATGGCAGGCATTGTATTGCCTTACCGATGCCTCGCCATTTCTGTCGTGGGAATGGGCAGTGACGTGGGACGAATGGCTCAACTCCAATGGAACGCCCGTGTTGCTTTGCGCGCGTGAAGCAGGACGATTGATTGGCTTGCTGGCATTAAAGGAAGAAACCTTCCAGCTTGCCAGCTTGCACGTGCAACGGTTGTCGTTGCTCGGCGATGGTTTTGGAGGGGCAGATTATCTGGACGTATTGGCATTGCCCGGACGCGAAGCTGAAGTCAGCGCGGCAATCCTGACCTATCTGCTGCAACACGTCTCGTTCGATGCGCTGGAATTGGATGGTTTGGATGAAAACTCACATAGCCTTGCGTGGCTGGCACAAGAAACGCGGCAAGGCTTTCAGTGCCGTTCCAATCCACTTTATGTGTGCCCTCAAGTCCCATTAACCACCGGGTGGGATAGCGTCCTGAAAAATAGTCGCCGAGCCGAAAACTTCAAACGGCGCTTGCGCCAATTGCGCGTCCGCGATGGTTTTGCGTTTCGTTCGGTCACAGAACCCGCCGAGGCAGAGGCGGCCTTTGAGCGGTTCCGGCAACTGCACGAAGCGCGGTGGTCAGAACAGGGCGGTTCGGAGATGACAGGACACGCACGACTGGACGGCTTTCATCGTGAACTCGCCGTGCGTTTCGCGGCAGCAGGTCTGCTGCGTTTTGATGAACTATGGGTTGAAGGGGAATGTCGTGCTTCGATTTACGGATTGGAGCACCGAGGGCACTACTACTTCTACAACTCTGGTTATGATCAGGCGTGGCGTAATGCGAGTGTAGGGCTGGTGCTGTTGGGATTATCCATTCAGGCGGCTTGTGAGCGCGGCGTTACCGTCTATGACTTTTTACGGGGCACAGAAAACTACAAATTTGATTGGGCGACGGTGACGCAATCAACGATTGCGGTACAGGTCAGCCCTGCGCGCGCACGTGCTCGTCTGTTCTTTGTGTGGCGGCAAACGGCTGAAGCCTTACGCAAGGGGGCACGGAATGTCATTCCGGCGTCTTTATTGCTTCCGGTGCAACAAGCGCGTCGAGCTTGGGTTCGGAGGCAGGAATTGAATGGGGCTCCGGTAGTCACCCCACTCACAAACAAATGACCACTCATTTTATGGGGGCAAATTAAGTGGAAGAAAATATCCGCATGCAAGTCGTTCTCATTGATTTTCATCTTTACGCATATTCCGTCGCACTCGCCAACGCATTGTCAGAGCAGTGCGAAGTCACGCTCATGCTTCCTGACAAAGTTCCGGCGCATTACCTGCAAGCCCTGCGCCCGCAAGTCAAGCAATGGCAATTTCATTTGTGGCGTCAACGCTATCCGCTGAATGTTGTGGCGATGGCCTCGATTCTGCGCAAGATCAAAACCATTAACCCGCAGGTTGTTCATCTGTTGTCAGGCTTTTTCTGGATGGATTTGATGCTGCCCTTTATGCGCCAGCATCCTTTGGTCAATACCATTCACGATGCGCATATTCATCCCGGCGATAAGGAAAGCTCCAGCCTTGGACACAGTCTGGGCTGGAAATGCGCAACACAGGTCAGCGTTCATGCGGAAGCAATCAAACGGCAGTTGATCGAGGATTGCGATGTTGCCGCCGACAAAATTCATGTTGTGCCGCACGGGACTTATGATTTTTACCTGCGCTGGGCAAATGAACAGATCGCCGAGCAGGAAAATACCATTCTGTTTTTTGGTCGCATCTGGGATTACAAAGGCTTGCAATACCTGATCGAAGCTGAACCTCTGATTACAGCACGCGTTCCGAATGCACGCATCGTCATCGCGGGACGGGGCGACGACTTCGGCAAATATGAACGGATGATGATTAACCGAGATCGCTTTGTGGTGTTGAATGAACGCATCCCAGATGAAGATGTCGCCCGTTTGTTTCAGGAAGCAAGCGTCGTTGTCTGTCCATACATTGAGGCTTCGCAAAGCGGTGTGCTGGCCCTTGCGAATGCCTTTGGTAAACCCGTTGTTGCCACGACTGTTGGTGGCATTCCTGAAATGATCGAACACGGAAAAACAGGATTGCTGGTTCCGCCTCGTGATGCACAAGGGTTAGCGGATGCTATCGTCACGCTTTTGCAAGACCGCGCATTACGCCACGAGATGCGGCGGCATGCGCTTGAGCAGGCACAAGCGGAGCTTTCGTGGCAAAGCATTGCCCGACGAACAATAACAATCTATCACCACGCACAGGCTGTGCATGCGGCCCGCTATCAAGCCGCAGTGCCAGCGCGTGAAACACATTGAAGGGAGTTTTCAGCCCTCACAAAAAATGATCCGCGCTGGCGGCAGGATTCATTCGTCCTTCAGGCTATTTTGACGTGCTGCCCGAAGAAGGAGCGAGAGGCAATTTCTTCATTCCAGTATCTATATCACCCCAGTCGGGAGCTGGGGCATTTTCTGCGTTACACCGTGAGGGAGCAACGCAGAACCCTCAGGCGGAGGGACAGGTCGGATGGACTTCCGCCTGAGTTCAGTTGCGGAGTTCTCTTGCGCGCCCGTGCCCCAAACAGGCGCAAGAGACGGTGAGAGAAGCATGTGAGTGGGATATTGCTTCTCTCACTTGTTGACACGGTTTTCGCGCTATTCAACGAAATAGCGCGAAGTATCAGGTGGGAAAGAGGGAAGGGAACGCCTTTCCCACCTGATGAAATTTTGCAAAGGAGAGAACAACCAACTTAAATCCATCAGCTTTACGTCTCCCCGATTCCTTGTCTGCAAACTACTACCACTTTTAGGAGAAAAAGCATGAAAAACAAAAATAAAGAAACCCGTAGACAGTTTTTGCAATGGAGCGCGCTGGCCGGAGCCAGTTTTGCGCTACCGTGGGATGCGACAACTCGCGTGGCGTTCGGTCAGGCGGCGGCGTTACCGCTAGACCCACGCACGTTGCGTAAATACGCTGATCCATTGCCCCGCCCGGCCAAACTCACTGGCACCTTTCACACGATTGCGATGACCGAGTTTCGTCAGAAACTCCATGCCCAACTTCCGCTCACCACAGTGTGGGGGTACAACGGCTCCTATCCCGGCCCCACGATTGAAGCCGTTCGCGGCGTGCCAATTCAGGTGTTATGGCGCAATCAGCTTTCCACGCAAACACTGCTTTCGCGTTTGCCCGTAGATCAAACACTGCATTGGGCCGACCCGCTGAATCAGCATCCGACACCCGCCCCCTACACCGGGCCTGTGCCAACAGTCACACATTTGCACGGCGGTGAAACCGAACCGCAAAGCGATGGGCATCCTGACGCGTGGTTTACCCCGAACTTTGCCATCCGTGGCATGGGCTGGGTTAAGGATGTGTACAGCTATGCCAATGCGCAGGCAGCCTCAACGCTCTGGTATCACGATCATGCCTTAGGTGTGACGCGCCTGAATGTGTATGCCGGATTAGCAGGGTTTTATTTACTGCGTGATCCACAATTCGAGTCCACGCTCAACTTGCCAAGTGGTAATTACGAGCGCGAGATTGTCATTCAGGATCGCACGTTCGATGTCAACGGCCAGCTCATGTATCCCAGCGCGGGCGTCAATCCGACCATTCATCCATATTGGGTGCCGGAATTCTTTGGCAACACGATTGTCGTGAATGGCAAGGTCTGGCCGTTCATGCAAGTGGAGCCGCGCAAGTATCGTTTGCGCCTGCTGAATGGATCGAACGCGCGTTTCTACAATCTGAAGCTATCCAACGGACGCCCATTCATCCAGATTGGGACAGACGGTGGGTATTTGTCCCGGCCTGTACAGGTCAATCAGCTTTTGCTGGCTCCGGGCGAGCGCGCAGATGTCATCGTAGATTTCACCGGACATAAGGCAAATAGCACGATCCTTATGAACAACGATGCCAGAGCGCCCTTCCCGAATGGCGCTCCGGCTGATCCACAAACGGTTGGGCAAATCATGCAATTTCGCATCGTCCCCCTTACAGCACCTGATACGAGCAGCGTGCCTGCCTCGCTGAGCACGATTCCAACCCTGGGGCCGATCAGTGTGACGCGCACACTCACCCTAAATGAAATCATGGGAGCAGGTGGGCCATTGGCCGTTATTTTGGATGGCAAGGAATGGATGACACCGATCACCGAACGGCCTCGCGTGGGAACTACGGAGCTATGGCAAATCGTCAATATGACAGCGGATACACATCCGATTCACCTGCATCTGGTTCAATTTCAGCTTTTGAGTCGGCAGCGTTTCCAAGCGGGTAAGTATATGAAGGATTACATGGCGCTAAATCCTGTTATTCCGGCTCCTGTAACGACGAATCCGCCCATTAATCAATATTTACAAGACGGCGTGATGAGTCCGGCTCCGAATGAATTGGGATGGAAAGATACAGTGCGAATGAACCCAGGCGAAGTCACCCGCATTCTGGTTCGTTTTGCGCCGACGACCGGCGGCACTTTCCCCTTTGCGCCGCAAGCAGCCCCCGGATATGTGTGGCATTGTCACATCCTCGAACACGAGGACAATGAGATGATGCGTCCGTATCAAATCGTTTAAGTCTGGCAGTAGCGGCTTATTGTCCTCCACCTATAAAGGCAGATACGTGGTCGTAGAGAAACAGAATCAGGTTATCCCCTGTGATGTTGCTATCAAGGAGTCAGTACCACGACCAACAGGGAGCATCGCACACTGTGCCAGCACGCTTCCTACTGGTCGTAGTACTGACTGCGCCTCTTAAGAATCGATCTTCCCCAGCCAATTATTTCGGTCACTGATAGAGTCCGCCTCTTTTTCTGTCATCTTCTTCAGTGATTTTTCACACGATTGCTTGTCATCATTAGTTTCATCATTGATGGCCTTCTCAATCACGTCCAAAACTTCCTCCGGCTGCGGAGACACTTTCAGCGCCTTTACTTCCTCATCAAGTGTGAGGTTGAACCGACTGTTTGCATGGTCAAGTTGCTCCACCATCTGCTCTAGCATTTCCAAAACCTTTGCCGCCTTTTGCTCGGCCAACAAGTTGATCTGTAAATCCAGCTCCGCCCGTTTTTCGCTTTGTCTGGCCAACCGATTTTGCGCAATCAGAACGAAGGTCGAAAGGAAGATGGCCTCCAGGGAAACCACCAGCGTCAGAAACCCAAAGGGGTAGGGATCAAATTGGCTAAGAGGCGGAATATTTATGAGGCCGACATTAAGCAAAATCCAAAGGCCAAACCAAATTGCGTGAATGTACACAAAAGCCATTGACCCGGAGAAGGCTGTTATTGCACCTGCAATCTTTTCCTGGAGGGATAGTGAAGCATTCTCACGATGCTGCGCCGCAGTAATCGCTAAGATGTTTTTACGGATAATATCGCTTTGAAGCTGGATGGCATCATTCATACTTAATCCCTGTATTTTGTCGCATTTTAGGAAATCTTAGTAACAGGCGAAGGTCATTCACTGATAGTCCACCATCGCACTTGACCAAGGCAAAAGCATTACCCCAAAGCGAGGGCCTTTCCTAAATTCGCGATTACGGGATGCGCTGTCATTCAATGCTTTTGCCGTTGGCAGATGCGATGGTGCGGTTATCTAGATGAGGCAGCTTTGGCGCGCGACTTTTTAGTGAATTCCTTTTTCGCGTTTTCCAGTTCTATGCCAATTTGTTCCAGTTCCTCGGCTGAGAAATGCTTCTGAACCTCTGGGAAGAGTTCAGTTTCTTCCTCTTCCACGTGATGCTCAATATTATCCATCAACACTTGCAGCTTGGCGTCGAACCGCTCGTTGCCATTCGCCAACCGATCCATGTTACGAATCAGAGTCTTTACCTGTAAGTGTTCTTCAACCGCTTCCAGCACTTGATCCTTAAACTCTTCCTGCTGCTTTAAGGTTGGGTAAAAAACTTTCTCCTCAATGTGCATATGAGTTTCTAGCTCCGTCTTGATCTTTTTGTAGAGTTGTTTGTGTTGTCGCTCACTTTCAGTAGCTTTAACCTCTGCAAAAAGCTCCTGCACCTTTTGGTGATCTTCCTTCAATAATTTCAATGCATTCATATCGCGTTACCTCACAGTATATGTATCAGTCTTTTTCGTATGGCTCGCATACAGCAGCGCATTCATCTGCTACATCCATTGCCAGTCTAATTTGTAGCAAAGAGCTATTAGCACCTGCCAAATTATTAGTGGTGCAAACCTGATGCCAATAAAGCTCAAGGGTGTGCGCTGACATTCATGTCCGTATCGCAAATTACCGTTTTACAAAGCTCCCCCGGATGAATGGCAAGGAAATTGTTTATAAGTCCATGAGTGCAGCCAAAGTGTTTGCGGCGCATACAGGTGAAAATCTATGGAAAACGAGTTTATGCCTCGACAGGCGCACGTCCCCAATGCCACGTATCGTTGGCAATTCAACCATTTGTTTACACTGCGACAGGCAGCAGAGTTGGTCGCGTATTTAGATGATTTAGGCATCAGCGATTGCTATGCCTCGCCTTTGCTGGCGGCGCGTTCGGGCAGTTTGCACGGCTACGACGTAACCGATCATACACGCCTCAACCCTGAGCTTGGCGACAAAGAGGATTTCATTACCTTTGCCAGTGAGATGAAACAGCGTGGGATGGGGCTGATTCTGGATGTTGTGCCAAATCATATGTGCATTGCAGGCCAGGGAAATCCGTGGTGGGAAGACATTCTGGAAGATGGCCCCGGTTCACCGTTCGCGAAATATCTGGATATTGACTGGCATCCACCAAAAACAAATTTGCAGAACAAGGTATTGCTGCCGACACTCGGAGATCAGTACGGGAGAGTGCTGGAAAATCAGGACATTCAGATCGAATATCAGCGCGGCAAATTTGTTGCCCGTTGCTATGACTCTTACCTGCCTCTGGCGCTTGACAGTATCGCACTGGTACTGCGTCACGTTCGACGCCTTGCACGCGAAAAGTTGGACGAATTCGATCTGAACCTGCTTGAACTAGAAAGCATTATCGCGGCGCTGGAACATTTGCCACCGCGCACAACTAATGATCGCCAGAAGCTGAAAGAACGACAACGTGAAAAAGCCGTCATCCGGCGACGGTTGGCTGCGTTGATGAAACAAAGCCTTGAGATGAAGCGTGCGTTGGAAGAAGCCTTGCGGTTGTACAACGGCGTGAAAGGTAATCCGCAAAGCTTTGATCAACTCGAAGAATTGCTGGCGCGGCAATCTTATCGGCTTTGTTACTGGCGTGTGGCAGCGGATGAAATTAACTATCGGCGTTTTTTCGATGTCAACGAACTGGCCGCTATTCGCGTGGAAGAGCCAGCCGTTTTTAATGAAGTTCACGAATTGATTTTGAGCCTGATGCGCGAAGGGTGGGTGACTGGTTTGCGCATTGATCACATTGACGGTTTGTATGATCCGTCGGGCTATCTGGAAAATTTACGACGAGGCGCATTGAAAGCTTTCCGTCAGGCCGAAGGTGCGCAAGCAACCACACAGCAACAGCGGCGAATGGATAAGAAAGCCACGCATCCGTGCTATGTCGTCGTTGAGAAAATTCTGGAAAGTGGCGAACGACTCCCGGCCAATTGGCAAGCCGATGGGACAACAGGATATGACTATCTTAATCTGCTGAATGGCGTATTTGTCAAAGCCCAAACCGGAGATCAATTTCGGCGTCTGTACGAACGATTCACAGGAGTTGCTGTTGATTTCAAAGATGTCATTTACGAGTGTAAAAAGTTGATCCTGCGTGTGGCACTGTCCAGTGAGTTGCACGTGTTGGCGCGCAAGCTGGATCGCATTTCAGAGCAACATCGCTACTCTCGCGACTTTACGCTGAACAGCCTGCAAGATTCGCTGGGCGAGGTAATCGCCTGCTATCCTGTTTATCGCACCTACGTCAGACCTGGTGACCGAGAAGTCAGGCCCGAAGACAAACGTGTGATCACAATTGCCATCCGCGAAGCCAAACGGCGCAATCCGGCACTGAGCCCTTCGTTGTTTGATTTCATTGGCAGCTTACTTCTGCTGCAACATCCGCAAGGATTAACCGAAAAGCAGATTGCTGAACGAACTGAGTTCGTCATGAAATTGCAGCAATTGACTGGCCCTGTCATGGCGAAAGGGGTTGAGGATACGGCATATTATCGCTGGTTCCCACTCGCCTCGCTCAACGAAGTCGGTGGCGACCCCGCTCGGTTTGGTGTTTCGCTGGCACAGTTTCATCGCCAGAATGAGGAACGCGCGCGAAACTGGCCGCACACAATGCTGGCAACAACCACGCACGACACCAAACGCGGCGAAGACGTGCGGGCGCGACTGAATGTTCTTTCTGAAATTCCTGGTCGCTGGTATCGCGCCATTCGTCGCTGGCAACAATTGAACGAACTCCAGCGACAGCAAATTGCTCAAGCCCATCCAATCGCTGTTTTTCCGAACGAAGAGTATTTGATTTATCAAACGCTCGTTGGCACCTGGCCATTTGAAAATACGGCCCAGAACGTAGACGAAAACTATGTGCAGCGGATTGAGGAATACCTGGTCAAAGCTGTCCGCGAAGCTAAGATTCATTCCAGTTGGCTCAGCCCCAACGAAGAATACGAAGCGGCGTTGCGAAGTTATCTTCGCGCCTTGCTGACGCCGGACAGCGAATTCCTGCGCGATTTTTGTGAGTTTCAAGCAGGCATTGCGCAAGCGGGGATTTTCAATTCGCTATCGCAAACGTTGCTCAAAATTACAGCGCCAGGAATTCCCGATTTTTATCAGGGCTGCGAACTGTGGGACTTTAACCTGGTAGACCCTGATAATCGCCGCCCTGTGGATTACGCACAGCGCCGCAAGCTGTTGGCTGAGCTGAATGCAGATTCAAACAGGCAGCCGCTCACTACACTCATTAATCAACTCTTACAAAGGCCTGAAGACGGGCGCATCAAACTGCATCTGACAAATCAGGCGTTGCGCTTCAGGCAAGATCGGCGGGAACTGTTTTTACACGGCGACTATCGTTTGCTTGAAGCACAGGGCGACTTAAAAGAGCATCTCATCGCGTTTGAGCGTACGTTTGCCAATCAACAAGTGATCATTGTTTCCGGGCGTTTTTTCACCAAGCTGATGAATGATGGTTTGCCTGTCGGCACTGTGTGGAAGGGAAATTCCATTCGACGGGGTAACGAAGGCGGTTGTTATAGAGAGGTGTTAACCGGGCGACAATATTGTGCAGAAAAGCAGGAAGACAAATATGCCTTACCCGTAGCAGAACTCTTTGCCCATCTGCCAATCGCATTATTGGAACGAATCAATTAACTCTCACGCCAACAAGCAAAGTATGACTTCACAAAAATTTCAGCTTAATCCTCTCTGGTACAAAGACGCGATTTTTTACGAGGTTAACGTTCGCGGCTTTTACGATTCCAATGGTGATGGCGTGGGGGATCTGCCCGGCCTGACAGAAAAGCTGGATTACCTGCGCTGGCTGGGCGTAAATTGCATTTGGCTGTTGCCGATCTACCCTTCGCCTTTGCGCGATGGTGGGTATGACATCGCCGATTACAGTGACATCCTGCCTGCGTACGGCACGCTGAATGACTTCAAAACGTTTTTGGCCGAAGCGCATTTGCGAGACATTCGGGTTATCACAGATCTGGTCTTGAATCACACGTCGGATCAACATCCGTGGTTTCAGGCGTCGCGCAGTTCCCCTGATTCGCCCTATCGCGACTGGTATGTGTGGAGTGACACAGATCAGCGCTATGCAGGAACGCGTATTATTTTCACCGACACAGAACGGTCGAACTGGACGTGGGATGAACACGCCGGAGCTTTTTACTGGCATCGCTTTTTTAGTCATCAACCGGATTTGAATTACGACAATCCAAACGTGCAACAGGCCATGCTGGATGTGGTGAAGTTCTGGCTGGATTTGGGCGTGGACGGGTTCCGCCTGGATGCGGTGCCGTACCTGTATGAACGCGAAGGAACAAACTGCGAAAATTTGCCGGAAACACACGCATTTCTGAAAAAGTTGCGAGCCTTCATTGATGCCAATTACAGGGGAAGATTATTGCTCGCTGAAGCAAATCAATGGCCCGCGCAACTGCTGGATTTTTATGGTGACGATGACGAATGCCAGATGTGTTTTCACTTCCCTGTAATGCCACGCATGTTCATTGCGCTGCATCTGGAAGATCGTCGTCCTATTGTCGAAATCATGCACGCTACGCCCCCCATCCCACCGTCCGCACAATGGGCGGTATTCCTGCGCAATCACGATGAACTCACGTTGGAAATGGTGACAGAACAGGAACGCGAATATCTGTATCACGAATATGCACCTAATCCCCGCATGAAACTAAATGTAGGGATTCGCCGCCGACTGGCTCCCTTGCTCGACAACGGGCGCAGGCGAATTGAGCTGATGCATGCCATTCTGTTTGGTTTGCCGGGCAGCCCGTTTCTTTACTACGGCGATGAGATTGGTATGGGCGATAACATTTACCTGAATGATCGCGATGGTGTTCGCACCCCAATGCAATGGTCAGCGGATCGCAATGGTGGTTTTTCCCGCGCTGAAGTTGCTCAACTGTACTTCCCGGCGAACATGGACCCGGTGTACGGATTTCAGGCCGTCAATGTCGAAGCGCAGCAACGCACAGCGACTTCATTGTTACAGTGGATGCGCGGAATGATTGCGCTAAGGCAACGCCATCCAGTTTTCGGACGCGGCAGAATTGATTTTATTGAGGCAGAGAATCAGAAGATTTTAGCCTTCATCCGGTCTGATGGGGCTGAAACGATCCTATGCGCCTATAACCTCTCGCGATCTTCTCAGGCCGTCGCACTTGAGTTGTCCGCGTATGAAGGGATGACCCCGGTGGACATGCAATATCGGGTTCCATTCCCGCGCATCACGTCACAGCCGTATCAACTGACCTTCAATGAGCACGGATTTTATTGGCTCTTGCTGGCACAGTGAGAAGGCAAAGCACAATGCACAGAATTGAGAGCACCGATTGTCGCCTTTTCCTAAGCTATGGGTATTGGAGAAGGTGATGTACGACAGGCAGCTTGCCTGTCGCTGCCTAAGAAATCAGAACTGCGACAGGCAAGCTGCCTGTCGTACATTGCTGCGCGCGCCTTAATTCTATGTCGTGTTTCCCGATCTGATCGGGCTCAGCCTGTTTTGACCCAGCATCGTAAAACCTCTGCCACGCTCCAGGCCTGTGCAGCACATCCGCGCGGCGTGTACGGTCCCTCAGCATCGAAAATTTCGCTGATGGAACCGATGCAGGCTTCATCAAGATGAGGAATAAACCCTTCCAGCAGCTTGCGTCTGCCTTGCGCATCATCGGGATAAAGGCGTAGCCATGCGTCTATGAACGGGCCGATGAGCCAGCCCCAGACGGTTCCCTGATGATAAGCAGCATCGCGTGAACGCAGGTCGCCATCGTAGCGCGCTTCGTAATCTGGATGATCTGGCGCAAGGGAGCGCAGCCCGACAGGGGTCAGCAGCTTTTCACGAACAACCTCCAGGACGAATGGCCAACGCTCGTGATTTAGAATCGGATGCGTCAGCGAGAAAGATAAAATCTGATTGGGGCGACAAGCCGAGTCGTTGTTGCCATCTTCACCATCAATCACATCGTACAGATATTTCCCTTGCTCATACCAGAATCGTTCATTGAATGATCGGCGCGCATGTTCAGCGTGGTCGGAAACCTGTTGCGCAGCCGAAGGATCGCCTTCCTCATTCAACCAGCCTTCCAGAAGCCGTAGCGCGTTGTACCAAAGCGCGTTGATTTCGACTGCTTTGCCACGACGCGGGGTCACAACCCAGTTGTCCACCTTCGCATCCATCCACGTCAGTTGATAGCCCTGTTCGCCCTGCCTCAATAATCCGTCGCGCGGGTCTACACCGATACCAAAGCGCGTGCCTTTGAGGTGAAAGCTAATAATGCTCTGCAATGTTGCCAATACCTCGCGCAATGTTTCGCGGTCATTGGTCATCAGCAAATACCGATGCAGCGCCTGGAAAAACCAGAGCGTCGCATCCGCCGTGTGGTACAAGCCTTCGCGCTCGCCTTCCGGGAACATATTGGGAATCAAGCCTTCGCGCACGTAATGGGCAAAGGTGCGAAGAATCCAACCCGCTTCGGCATAGCGTCCGGTTGTCAGTGTCAGTCCTTCCAGCGAAATCATCGTGTCGCGTCCCCAGTCGGTAAACCAGTGATACCCCGCAATCACCGTTCGCACTTCGTCCCCGGCAGCTCTGGCACGGGCAGTCTCTTCGATGCGCCCCGCTGGCGTGATCACAAATTGATCTGCGGCAAGGACAAGTTCTGCGCCAAACCCTTCCTGTGCTTCCGGCGCGGCAGCAGATAGGAGTCTTGTGCGGCGAATTCGTTCCGCCTTTAAGGCGGCTGCCGGAGTCAGCGCCTGCACGGTTGCCCATTCTTCAGTCGAAGCGATCAATGTTGTATCGCGCCCGCTGGCAAGTTCCGCAGTGAAAAAGCCGGGACTCCACAATAAGCCATGAGAGTCGTAGCCTCGCTTGGCCTCGACGCGATAGGAGAGGTCTTTCAGCAATCCGCGATCCAAGGTCAAAGCGGCTCTCTCTCCATCCAAAGTTAATTTAAGCGCGGGCAAATTCAGCTTTGCGCCCTCGCCGTGCCAGCCCAGTTGTCCGGCCACACGCGCCGAGATTTCGCACCGCTCGCCAACAATCGTCAGCACATAAGGTTCATCAGGCAAGGCTTCGCTTACCAGTCCTTCGTGCGGGCGAAAATAGATATAAGGACGAAGCCGCAATCGTACAGATGGCCCGGATAACAGCTGGTAGCTGGCATAAGTCGTGTTTTGCAGATGTGGCATGAAAACACGCTTTTCCAGCACAACATCGCCTAGCTCGTAGCGCCAAACAGGAAGCCCTGCTTCCAGGCGAAACTCTGACAGGCATTGCAGGCAGGACAACTTGACGCCATCTGTTTGTTCTTCGCCACCGAGCTGAAAAGACATTTCGTTAGCCAGTTTCAGTTCTTCGACCAAATGATTCAGCATCATCGTACGGCCAAACGGCGCAGGCAATGAAGCGATGAGCATCCCATGAAAACGGCGCGTCGGCACCCCAGCCAGCGTTCCCGAAGCATATCCACCCAGGCCATTGGCTACGAGCCATTCCTGAGTCAAAAACTCTTCGACGTTTTTCTCGCCAGGCCACATCAGAGAGCGTGTGATTTTATTTGTCATTCTGCAATTCCTCTCCTGATGCATGACCGGCATTTGGATGCGCCAAAGACTCTTCCACCATTTCGGTGCGCCGCGTCGGAGCCAGGACAATGGCTGCCTGTCCTGGGATTAACCAATTCTCAGTCGTTTCAAGCGGAGGAGTTCCTAACCCACCGTAGCGAGGGTCTTCGCTTGACCAAAGAACCGTCCACTCTTTGTCAATCGGGGGCGCAAGCAAAGGTTCAGGGGCAGGATTCAAGATCAAATCCATTCCCAGATTAATAATTAGCAAACGGTCATCATCTGGCTTCGGATTGTCCACACCCTCTCCGCCGAAAAACCGTAATACAAACGCTTCTGCGGCCAGCACTGCGCCATCCACACTACCGCGTCGTTGAGAGCAGAACACTGTGACCTTACGCCGGAGCTTCAACAAGTCGCGATGCATTTGATAAACCTTCTCATTGCGCTTGCGTTCAGTGAAATCAAGCTTGCATAACTCGAATGTTTCCGGGGCTGCCGGATCACGCAGATAGGCTTGGGCTTCAGGTGTAGCCAGACTACGGAATTGTGAGAGTTCCTTATTGCGTCCGGCAAAAACCAATTTCGCCAATTCAGGCTCGTGGTCAGCAAAGTAATAGAAAGGTTGCGAGGCGGCGAATTCCTGCCCCTGAAAAAGCATCGGCGTACCCGGCGCAAGCAACATCAAGGCTGTCATTGCACGATACCGCCCAGGACTGGTCAGCAGATGACACCTTTCGCCTTTGCCTGAATTGGCAATTTGATCGTGATTCTGAATAAACGTGACATAGGACGTTGGAGGCAGGCTTAAATCGGAAGTTCCTCGACGTTGCAATTGCCAGCGATACCATTGGCCTTGATACAAATAGCCATATTTGACGGCAGAAATAAACTCCTGCGGTTTGCCCAGATAATCTGTGTAATACGCTTCGTTGCGCCCGGTCAATGCCACCATCGCACTGTGATGAAAGTCATCATTCCAAAGCGCATCCATTCCGTAGCCGCCACAAGCCGGTGATTGCACCAGTTTGACGTGCTGCGGCTCGTTCTCGGCCACCAGAATCGTGGCGCGCCCCTTTGCTGATGCGCGAACCGTGCGCGTGATCGCAGCTAAAATGTGATCTGCCGAATCGTCGTAAATATTTTGCGTTGCATCGAAGCGGAATCCATCGAAGTGAAACTCTTCGATCCAATATGCAGCGTTCGCAAGATAGTAATCACGGACAGGAGCGCTATTCTTGCCATCAAAATTGATTGCCTTGCCCCAATCCGTCTGGTGCTTGTCAGAAAAATAATCTTCAGCAAACTCGTGCAAATAATTGCCGTCCGGGCCAAGGTGGTTGTAGACAACATCCAGGATTACTCCCAGACCTACGGCGTGTGCCTGATCAATAAAGGCCCGCAAGTCATCCGGCGTCCCGTAAATATGGGCCGGGGAAAAGAGATTCACGCCATCGTATCCCCATCCGAATTTACCGGGAAATTCCGCCACAGGCATTAGCTCAATGATGGTAATGCCAAGGTCTGCCAGTTCCTGCAATTCGCGGGCGGCGGCGGCAAATGTTCCTTCGGGCGTAAACGTGCCAAGGTGCAATTCGTAGATAACTTGACCGCGTATTTCCCTGCCCGGCCATTCGGCATCTGTCCACTGAAAGCTGTTTGGATCTATGATCTGTGATGGCCCGTGGGGACCTTCTGGTTGAAAGCGTGAAGCCGGATCAGGAAATAACTTGTCCCCGCCATTTAAGCGGAAACGATAGCGCCTCCCTACTTTCGCCGATAACACCAGGCCAGAAAAATAGCCGTCTGCCTCTGCCTGAAGCTCAAAAGCCTGCGGTTGCGCAGCATCTTCCACAATGACCTCAACCGTACGTGATTGCGGGGCCCAAACGCGAAAATGCACTCCACCCTGCGCAACAATCTCCGCCCCAATCTGCATCCGACGCTTCGTATTTTCGTTTTTCATAGGTTGTCAGCCATATTCAGGTTGCGTCTGAATCGTGGGCAGTTCGCTTGCCCCAATTTCGCAGACCTCTCCAGGTTTTTCTCGACTTAAATCCCGTCTGTTTCTTTCAAAGATTGTTTCGTTCGTTGTGCTAACAACACGAGTGAGCGTGACTCCATAGGATAAGCATCTCCACCTTTATACCGCGCGGGGGTATCAGGCCGACCTAATGGATTCCGTGTATCAAGCAGCAGTTCCCACTCGACGCCTTCGCGGTGCGCGGGCAAGGTAAAGTCGTGCGGTTCGTGGTGTGCATTCAGCAGGAGCATTAACGTATCGCCCTTAATCGGATTACCACGCCGATCTACTTCGTCAATCGCATCGCCCGCCAGCCGCACTCCTAAACAAGCGAGCAGTGGGTCATTCCAATCCTCATCACTCATCTCACGGTCCGTGCGGAACCACGCCAGATCAACGACCTCTGACCCGCGAATCTTGCGCCCCTGAAAAAACTTTCGGCGACGCAGTACAGGCTGTTCGTGAAAAAGCCGGATCACAAAACGCGTGAACTCAAGCAATTGTTTTTTCGGTTCGTCTAAATTCCAGTCAAGCCACGACAATTCGTTATCCTGACAATACGTGTTGTTGTTGCCCTGCTGCGTCCGGCTGATTTCATCACCAGCTTGGAGCATGGGCACACCCTGCGAGAGCAACAAGGTCGCGAGGAAATTACGTTGCTGGCGGGCGCGCAGCGCAAGAACGCCTGGGTCATCCGCTGGCCCTTCAACGCCACAGTTCCAGCTCAAATTGTCGTCGTGACCATCACGATTTTCATCGCCATTGGCCTCGTTATGCTTCTCGGTGTAACTAACCAAATCCATCAGCGTGAAGCCGTCGTGTGCGGTGAGGAAATTGATACTGGCATGCGGTCTGCGTCCGCCATCTTCATACAAATCACTGCTTCCCGTCAGGCGGTAAGCCAGATTCGAGGCTACGCCACCATCGTCTTTCCAGAAGCCTCTGACCGTGTCGCGGTAGATGCCATTCCACTCGGCCCATTGCACAGGAAACTGACCAACCTGATATCCGCCTGGCCCCACATCCCAAGGCTCAGCAATGAGCTTCACCTGTGACAAAACCGGGTCTTGATGCAGGATGCCAAAAAAGGCGCTAAGCTTGTCCACCTCGTACAACTTGCGCGCCAGCGTTGCGGCCAGGTCGAAGCGGAACCCATCCACATGCATTTGCTCCACCCAGAAGCGCAAGCTGTCCATCAGCAGTTGCAACACATTCGGATGCGTCAGATTTAATGTGTTGCCGCAGCCAGTAAAGTCCATGTAATAGCGTGGAGCTTCGGGTGAGAGTCGGTAATACGCCTGATTATCAATTCCACGAAAGCTGAGCATCGGCCCCAATTCACTTCCCTCCCCCGTGTGGTTATAAACCACGTCAAGTATGACTTCGATGCCTGCTGCGTGAAGCGCCTTGACCATCTGCTTGAATTCCGTCACCTGTTCGCCTGCTGTCCCACTCGCCGCGTACAAACTATGTGGCGCAAAGTAGCCGATGGAATTGTAGCCCCAGTAGTTTCGTAATCCCCGGTCAAGCAGATGACGGTCATGAACGAACTGATGCACTGGCAACAACTCAACGGCTGTGATGCCAAGCATCTGCAAATATTCAATCACCGCTGGATGTGCCAGCCCGGCATACGTTCCCCGCAGGTTTTCTGGCACTTGTGGATGGCGCTGGGTGAAGCCCTTCACGTGCAATTCATAGATCAGCGTCCGCTCCCACGGCGTACGCAACAGGCGATCCCCTCCCCAATCAAAGCTGTCGTCCGCCACCACGCACTTGGGCAAAAAGCCTGCACTGTCACGGTCATCGTGTGATAGATCGTTATGCTCATCTCCGATGGTGTACCCAAAGAGCGCGTCATTCCATTTCAAATCCCCGTGAATTGCTTTTGCATACGGATCAAGCAAAAGCTTGGCAGGATTGAATCGGTGCCCTGCCAGCGGCTCATATGGCCCATGTACACGATAGCCATAGAGCAACCCCGGACGTGCTCTTGGCACATAACAATGCCATACATGATTCGTTCGATCTTTCAACTGAATGACATCTGTTTGTTTTCCATCCTTGTCAAAAAGACAAAGCTCTACTGCCGTCGCATTCTCTGAAAAGAGCGCGAAATTTACCCCTGCACTATCCCATGTTGCCCCCAGCGGGTAGGGCTTCCCTGGCCAAATCATCATATGTAATTTCCAAATAGCTGAACCAATTTCGAGGTACTGACACACGTCCTCATCTGCTGTTTCCTCACCACCCGGTAAGCGGTCAGAAGAAATTGCATTGCGTCAGGTAGCAAGAAAGCAACCTAAGCTTTTTGCCGGTTCACACAGAGCGAAAAATGTGTAAGCACAAATTATCTAAGCAATATGGCGGCAGAGTATGTTAGGAGAACAGTCAGTACGGAATTAGAACAATCAGAATAATCGGACTGTCTAGTTCAGTGCTGTCCATTACATACACCGCAATCCAAAAGGGATTGATGTTTCAATCTCTCATCGGCTGATAATTTATTTCTCGCGTCCTATCTGCTTCAGGTGAAGCAAGGGCGGCATTCACTTCGGCTTCGGCTTGTAACCAATCATCAATTGCCCCACCTTCCCCGCTACCGCGCCCTTTCCAAAGCTCATAAGCACGCTGCTGAATTCGCGACAATGAATCAGACGGTCGTTCACTAATAGTTTCAGATTGTTTCGCTTCAGAAGTTTCGGCTAGTGATTTGTTCCGCTTCTCTTTCGCTTTCATTTCAACTTCTCCTATCTCAGTTTGATATTTTGATCTCCTGAATCACTGCAAATGCAAATGGCATTCCAACCTCGTCTTATAGTGAAATGCGGCCAAAGACTTCCCTGATTACTTGGAAAACATCTATCAACCCTCTACGATGAGCCACAACGGCAGTATCGGTATACAATTCTGCATATCCAACCTGTCGTGCTTTTTAATACTCAAAACGATCAGGTCTTAAAAACAGTCCGTAAGGAGGAACCGTAAAGATGGCAAGCATTTCGATGTTGGAGAGTAGGAAAACAGGATTAGTAGTAATAGATATGCAAGAGAAATTTCGACCGATTATCAGAGGGTTCGATGAGCTTGCTGAAAAAGTCGGCATAATGGTTCAAGGCTGTAACTTTTTGCAAATCCCCATTTTAGTTACAGAACAATACCCTCAGGGACTAGGTGAGACAGCCAAAGAAATTAGTCAATATCTTCCTTCTGGGACAAAGCCTCTTGAGAAAAAAACTTTTTCTGCCTGCGGCGTTTCAGAATTCGATTTACAACTACGGGAGAGGCATATTGAACAAATCCTGATCACCGGTATTGAGGCACATATTTGTGTGAGTCAAACAGTCCACGATTTACTAAAACTGGGCTACCAGGTTCATCTAATTTGTGACGCAATCGGTGCCCGATTTGAACAAAATCAAGCACTGGCATTTAAGAGGCTGAAGCAAGCTGGCGCGATCATTTCCTCGGTAGAAATGTCTTTATTTGAGCTACTGAAAACATCGGATAATCCAATGTTCAAAACCATTCAGAGATTAATAACGTAGGCTATTAAGTGAATAAGGAATGCTATAAAACTGGGAGGCGGTGGTAAAAATGCAAAGGTGAATATCAGCATGCTGATATTCACCTTAAAATTTCTTTGGCTTGGTAAGACAAGTTACTTAGTACCCAGAGCGTTCACATGAGTTGTCAGGCGTGATTTATGTCTTGCTGCCGCATTTCGATGAAGGACACCTTTTTGGACCGCTTTATCAATGGCAGAAATCGTTAAGGGTAATAACTCTTTTGCCGTATCAGCATTTTTAGCAGTTAGAACCGCTCTCAGTTTTTTAATAGACCCTCTGAGTTTGGTGCGGTTGATCGTGTTAATTGCATTACGCTTAGCATTTTGGCGGTCACGCTTTTCAGCTGAAACGTGGTTAGGCATGTGAAACTCTCCTATAGGACTAAATAATTGACTCAAACGCAAAACGTTAAGTATAAAGATGGACACACCCGATGTCAAGCGCCTGAAAAAAGTGGCGCTTGGGTAAGTTTATTTCAAAATTGTTGCGGCAAAAAACCTAACGCAAGCGAAGTTTAAACTACCATTTCTTAACTAAGTCCCTCAAAAAGTAATAGTTGCGAAAAAAATATTGAAATGATAAACAATAGGCCGCTTGACAAGTTCATTCCTCATTACAGTTAACAGATTTATAAATCATTGGTCTGCTGTTAATTGTACATAGGTGAAAATAGAGGTCTACAAATGCCTAATTCATCCGATGCCTCCTCAGGAACAATCTTAATGCCTCGAATGGTAACTGTGGCTGCGGTGCAAGCTTCACCTGTTTTCATGAATCTTGAGAGTAGCCTGGCTAAAGCACTAAACCTTGTTACTGAGGCTGCTTTAAAAAAAGCGCAGCTGGTGGTTTTTCCTGAAATGTGGTTGCCTGGCTATCCAGCCTGGCTTGAATTTTGTCGTGATGTAGGAGTTTGGAATCATCCTCCCATCAAAAAATTATATGCTCGATTGGTTGAGAACAGTGTCATCGTCCCTAGCCCGACAACAGAAGCGTTTTCTGCTGTAGCGGTAGAGCACAGACTTACAATGGTTGTAGGAATCTGTGAGAGAGTTGCAGAAGGCGCTGGCAGAGGAACTCTCTACAGTTCGATGCTGACGTTTGGGCCGTCGGGAGATTTAATTAATCATCATCGTAAATTATTGCCAACGTATAGCGAGCGATTGATCTGTGGGCAGGGAGATGGCAGGGGATTACGATCTGTACGAACTTCTGTCGGGCGAGTTGGTGGTTTGATTTCCTGGGAACATTGGACACCATTGGCACGACAAGCCATGCATCAGGCCGGTGAAGATTTACACGTTGCATTGTGGCCAGCACTCGGTGAAATGGAGCAAATCGCTTGTCGCCAATACGCCTTTGAGGGAAGAAGTTTTGTTGTTACCGCTGGATCAATCATGCGCGCACGAGATTTGCCTGTTGAATTAGAACCGATTGCGGAAATTGCTAATAACCCAGACAAGTTAATCCTGGACGGTGGCAGTGCCGTAATTGGACCAGATGGAAAATATATTGCAGGGCCAGCATTTGATTATGAGGCCATTGTAATGGCGCGAATTAATCTGAACAGGATCCGAGAAGAGAGTTTAATGATGGATGTAACGGGACACTACAATCGCCCTGATCTTTTTGAGCTACGACTAAAGCACGGTGATATAGGTAGTGTTACGGCATTACCGCCAAACCCATTGGATGAATCGCGTTTACTGGTGAGTTCTTTGCCGATGACCGAAGATGTATCCAAAGATTTACTGCCTGAATTCCCGGATAATCTAATTACCCCTTCACCTAGCAAGGTTGCTTAGTTGCAAGCCAGGATCATTAGAAGAATCAATTAAATTACCCGTTAATATGTAGGTGAGAGGCTAGCGTTTAGACGTAGGTTTTCGATTACCACCATATTTTAGAACCGTTAACCTAACATTTTGACGACCAAAGCTTCGGGCTTCACGCGAGGATGGCACCCAAACGTCAATATGTTTCCCTTTAACGGCAGCGCCAGTGTCGTGAACGGTATACAAACCAGAATAATTTCCTGCCTTTAGGTGAACCACACTTCCCAGCGGAAGTACGCGCGGATCCGCAGCAATTACACCTCGCCGCACTTTTGTTCCTGATCGTGTCTTACCAGTCAAACTATAAGCAGTGGCATTGTAAGTGACCGGTGGTTCAATCCCCACAATTGCTTCATCTCTAGGCAAATCAAATTTAGTGGATTTGATTTCAGTCACCTCAGCTTCAAGAACTAATGCCGGGTTCATTGGTTGAACTTTGGGTTCAACAGGCTGATCTGAACCGCCCAAGGGTGATTGCTTCAAATCAATATTTTTTGTTCCTGTTTCTGATTTTGCTGAAGAGTTATTAGATTGATTATTGCTGTTATTTTGGCTTGAAGGGGTGGAAGAATTTTTCCAAGCTTCACCTATTGAATTCGCTTGAGCTTTAGAGATAACTGTTAAGGTAAGGATCAAAGCGGAAGTCGCCACTATCTGGGGGACAAAATTATTACTAAACATATAACTAAATACTCCGTTGAGATCGTTTTGCTCCAGTGTTGAATGTTTATTTTTACTTCGTCACTAACGTCTCCCTCCGTGCGGATCAAGCACAAGCCACATTCGATGACTGTCTGAATGTGTCGAGGGTAATTGCATTGAAGGATTCAGCATCTCGCTTGTTTTATGCGCGAGACTTATTTAATCCATTAGCAATTCTGAGTTTTGCAAACAGCGTTAGCGGAAGCTTTCCGGCATAAAGCGTGTAAATGCTATCATAAGTGAATCGAAATGGAAAATGGGCGAAGGAAAGGATGACCGGATTGCTTGAGCGATGATTTTTTTCAGCCAAGTGATAATTGATTGAGAAGATCACTTCTTGAAATGGTTGCAGTACCAACCTTGCCTACAACAAAGCCCGCTGCATAATTAGCAATAATCGCGGCTTCCTGAATATCCGCGTTAGCCGCAAGCGCCAGTGTCAAAGTTGCAATGACGGTGTCCCCAGCCCCTGTCACATCAAAAACATCGCGGGCTACTGCGGGAATATGGGTAATCAGATTCTGGTTTAGCAGAGACATCCCGTGCTCGCCACGTGTAATAAGCACGTAAGGGCAATCCAACATTTCACGAATTTGCCTGGCTGCTGCGATTAAACTTTCATCGTTGTTGATTTCAATTCCAGTGGCGCGCTCAGCTTCGTGTTGATTTGGGGTAATGACGGTAAGAGGACGATAAGAAGAAAAATTCTTTAATTTAGGATCAAGACAGACTATATGATTCCCAGCAACCGCAAGTACCTGCTGCAAGACGGTGGGCGTAAGAACGCCTTTATCATAATCAGAAATGACCACTGCATCAGCATCTTTTAAGGCGATAGTAAATGCATTGATTACGGCCTTCTCAGTTAAGTCTTGTATCGGTGATTTGGATTCCCGATCTGCGCGAATCATCTGTTGATGATGAGCAATGATTCGTGTTTTCAGAGTTGTTGGACGGTTTTCTTCCTCAATCAGGTGAGTCGTATCTGCCCCAGCTTCTCTTAATTGCTCGCACAACTTTTCGCCCGCCCAATCTTTTCCAATCACGCCTATTGGAATTGCTTTCGCCCCCAAAGAAAGTAAGTTGGAAACAACATTGCCCGCACCGCCGGCGTGCCATGACTCGCGTTTGACCTCAACGACAGGAACAGGTGCTTCAGGCGAAATACGTCGCACGTCACCCCAAATAAATTCGTCCACCATAAAATCGCCAAGTACGATAATTCGTTTATTAGTAAATTGCTGAACGATTTCTTGTGCGCGTTGTGGGTTGATCATAAAACTTTATCTATCGCCTTGACCACCTGCTCTATTGTTATCGAACGGATACATTCCGGTTCGGAAAATTCAGTGCAGGTATACATTGAGCAGGGGTTACAAGAAAAATAATTCTGTACCAGTTCAGTATTTCGATCAGACCAGGGACGCCATCTCACCGCACTCGCGGGGCCAAATAAAACCACCAGAGGGGTCTTGACCGCCGCCGCAATATGCGCAGGCCCACTATCATTTCCCACGAATAACGCAGCCTCAGCTATGATTGCCACCAATTCGCCGATGTTGAGCGAAGTGAGTTTGGCCAGCTTTTGCGAGGTTGCAGCCTGAACAGCTTCGACCTGTGCGATTTGTTCTTCCGTAGGAGCACCTGTGAGGACAATTTGAAAGCCACGCCCAGCCAGAATTTCGGCAATTGCGGCGTAGCGCTCAGGCAACCATCGTTTGGTATAAAACTCATTTGTTGGGGCCAGGATCGCGTATGGAGAGTCAAGATCAACCCCGGCTGCACTTAATCTCGCGCGAGCTGTTTCGCGTTTAGAGGGTGCAACAAAAAGCCGTGTCGGGGCAGGTTTTTCCTGCGGCAATCCAAGCCATTTGAACCATCCAAATTGTGATTCGACGGAGTGTAAATCGCTTCGACCTAAAACATCCTCAGACGGTGGAACACGGAGATTATACGCATAGCCATTGCGAAAATGAGCCGCGCCAACACGATGCTTCGCCCCACTGAGGAAGGTAAGCTGTGCGCTGGTAGGGCCACCATGTAAGTTAACTACGGCACTGAATTTCTTCTGACGAATCGTATGAATAATATCGAAGCGAGAGCGCAATGAACTGCGCTTTTCGCGATGGCTTCGTGTCAGAGGGATGGCCTCAAGATCAGGGTCTGCCTCATACAAATCGGTATAGATCGCTTCGACTAAAGTCGTGATGTGCAAATCAGGGCGGTAATGCTTAAGCGCACGAAGGTTGGCAGTATCAAGAACAGCTTCGCCCAAATTTCGGAGTCGAATAAACAACACACGCGATGATTTGGGCAGGAGCTGAAAGAGTGGTTGAGACACAGAATTTAGCCAACGGCAGGGATTTCTTCAATCGTTGCTTCTTCGATAATAAAAACAGGTATTTCATCGCGAACCGGGTACACACGATGACAAGCAACACATTTTAGCCCGCTTCCATCCGCCTTCAGTTCAATCTTAGCCCGACAAGCAGGACACGCAAAAATTTCAAGCAATTCCGGTTTGATAGCCATAAATATATTTCTCCTGATTCAATTCACAGACGGGGCAAAGTATAAAGCCGGACCTGACAGCAAACAAGTATCACTGCGGAGCCTGATTGTAGCGAGATAAGAGTAAGTTCTGGGCAAGAAATATCATCGCCAGTTGACGAGAATGCTGGGCGCACTATACTGCGTGAGATGAATAAAAAACACAAAGATACATTGCTGGCAAATCTTGGGGCACGGGTGCGTTCCTTGCGATTGGAAGCGAAACTCACTGTCAGAGAGTTCGCCGAAAAGGCAGCGTTATCACCACGATTCATTAATCAGCTTGAAGCAGGGACTGGAAATATTTCGGTTGTGGGACTTGCGCGTGTGGGAGTTGCACTAAATCGCACAGTAGCAGAATTGCTTCCCCCACCCGATGCCGACTTAACCTTGCGGGCTGAGATTTGGCGTTTGTTGGATGAATGTGATGATGGAGACTTATACGCGATACGGCAGTGGCTCATCAGCCGAAAAGGTCACGATGCAACCCCACGGTTTATCGCATTAATTGGGATTTTAGGTGCGGGAAAATCAACGCTAGGGCCAGCACTTGCAAAGGAAGCAAAAACCGAATTTATTGAATTGGACTATATGATTGAAGAAGCAGCGGGAATGCCACTGGCCGATATTTTTGCTACCCACGGTGAAAATTATTATCGAGATTTAGAGCACGAATCATTGGGGCGATTATTTACCACTTCAAATGGCTGTGTCTTTGCTCCGGGGGGTTCTATCGTGACCGATTCGGAAAGCTGGAATCTCGTCAAGCAGCGTTGCTTTACGATTTGGCTACAGGCCACGCCCGATGAATTGATGAAGCGAATGAAGCGCAAAGGAAATCCACGACTGATGAGCCGTCCATCAGTGTTGGCAGACATGAAAAGCCTGTTGGCGCGGCGGGAACCGTTATACGCTGAATCACAACTGACAATTAGAACTTCAGGTAAAACTCCGGCCAAAATCCTAAGCGAAATCCTGGAGGCACTTCCGTCTTAGGCCTTCATAACCATTGTTCGGCAAATAGATTTCCGCGCCCTAAGATCCCTGCTGGATCAAAGGCAAGCTTTAGTTTTGCCATCTCCTGTAACCCAGCTTCGCCATACAGCATTTGCAGGTACTCACGTTTCAGTTTTCCGATGCCATGCTCAGCAGAAATCGTGCCGCCTAATTCAATCCCGCGTTGAATGAAACGCCCATAAAGTTCGTGTGCCTGTGCGGCCTCAGCTGCATCACGAGGCAAAATATTGACATGAACGTGGTTGTCGCCGATGTGACCAAAGATCACATATTGCAATCCACACGCGCGGAGCACTTCCTGATAAAACCGTAACATCGTGGCGAATGATTCATCCGGCACAGCAATGTCAGTTGCGACTTTGCGTTGTTTGTGGCGTGCAATCCATTCGTTGATTGAAACAGGTAGTTCATGCCGAAAATCGCGTAACGATTGCTGATCGCTTTCATTTACTGCGAACCAGGATTCGTCAAGACAAGCATTGTTTTGCTCCAACAATTCTAACCAGGCATTCATCAAAGCGTCTTCCGTTTCCGGGGTAACTTCCTGCTCGAAAAAAACGGCCCCGGCCATTCCCTCCGGGACGCGTGGATTGCGGCTGCGCATAAAGTTCAGCGATTGGTCATCAAAATATTCAAGGGCGCGTGCGTCAATCCCTGCTTGTGTGAAAGGCCCCCTGCGCGTTTGTAAAGACCGTGCTCGTGCGGCGCGAACAAATGCAAGGACATCGGCTTCCGTCGTGAAAAAGACAACACCTGAAAGCATTCCCGCCGGGCGTAGCAATAAATCCACTTCGACTTCAGTGATCACGCCGAGTGTCCCTTCGCTGCCAATGAATAAATCAATCACATCCATTCCCGGCGCAACAAAATATCCCGCAGCGTGTTTGCGTGTTTGTGGCATTTGGTAGGCAGGCAACCGGGTCTCAATGATTCGCCCATTGGGCAAAGGAATTTTCAGCCGACCCTCTGCATCTGCAAAAATTTGCCCGCGCTGCAATTCCAGGATTTCGCCCGTTGTCAGCACGATTTGCAAACGCCGAACGTAATTGCGCGTGGGGCCGTATTTGAAAGTTCGCGCACCTGAAGCATTGGTTGAAACACTGCCACCAATGAAGCAACTCCATTCCGTTGGATCAGGCGGATAAAATAAACCGCGCGCCGCCGCCGCCGACTGTAAATCGCGTAAGTTGACACCTGCTTGCAACGTAGCGCGTCCACCGCTGGCATCACCTTCGATGCTCACAATTTGTGAAAGCCGATCTGTCGCCAGCACGATGCCACCAAACGGAACGCGTCCGCCGGTAATGCCTGATCCAGCGCCCGAAATCGTGACGGGCATATGCGATTGGCTTGCTTCACGCAAGGCCTCAGCAATTTCGGTAGCATTATCGGGAAAAAGCACGCGTGCGGCGTGTCCGCCTTTTATGTTGCTCGCATCGGTCAGGTAGGATTGGATTTCATCTGTGTTCGATTTTACCAGCATAGCCTGTTCTAAAAACGCTTCCTTGCGCGAGAATCAATGCACCTGTGGTTACGCCCTCGCCTACCTGGAACAGATTATTCCGAAAACGAAGGCCGCGACGCAGTATAGTACGGAAAATAGCTCCGCGCTGTACAGCGCCGCGGGCAAAGAGGGAAAGGAATCATCGGCTATGGTGCAGAAAAAAATCACACGGCAAAGCGGATTACTCTGGTGTGTTACCGCCGCGTCCGCCGCCGGGTAAGACACAGGCACCGCCGATACAAACCATCGGTGGCGTGCAGGTATAGGCAGGAACTCCGGCAATGGCAGATTTCACTTGTTTGGCGGCAATCGTGAAGACCTTTCCATTCCCTTTGAACTTAATTTTTTTGAAGGCCTGGGTGATCGCTTCAACGTGTTGCAATCGTTCATCGGATGAAGTTCCAGCGCGATAATATTCCAATGCACTGTCTTGCAGGGATTGGCATAAAGCTTTGATAAATGCGACATCGCGCAACTCGGCACCATCTGCAAACGTATTCAACTCAGCCTGTAATGCCTCCAACGAGGAGGGAGTTTTTCGCGGCATGTTGTGTGCTCCTATGATGAATGTCTACTCC
>JAFDVL010000097.1 GCA_018268995.1 Acidobacteriota bacterium
GAAAACTTACTTTACAGTGTACTAGTTTGATGCGGCGTATTTTGGTGGACATCGCACGCGAGCGTCAGGCGCACAAACGTGGCGGCGAAATCCGCAAAGTTCCGTTGGATGAGGCGTTGTTAGTGACGCCGGATGGCTTGACGGACTTGCTGGTGTTGGATGACGCGCTGACGAAGCTCGCTCGCTCTCATCCGCGCGCCAGTCAGATTTTCGAGATGCATTATTTTAGTGGCCTGCAGGGGCAGGAGATTGCTGCTGTGCTGGACGTTTCAGCCGCGACCATCACACAGGAACTGAAAAAAGCACGGCTCTGGTTGCAGCGCGAATTGCGTGGCGCAGGGGGGAATGAACATGCCAACGGAAGCGTGGGATCAAACCATTGAAATTTGTCATCAGGCGCTGGAACTCACGCCTACCGAAAGAGCCGCATTTCTGCAAGAGGTTTGCGCGGAAGATGCGGATTTACTGTGCGAGGTAGAGGCTTTGCTCAAGGAGGAAGAGGCGGAGAACTCTTTTCTGCAAACCAGTGCTGCTAAATTCTTAGCACAGACGCTGGCTGCTGAGTTACCACAATATCAGGCAGGCGATATGATTGGGAATTACAAGTTGGTGCGGCGGCTTGGCAGCGGGGGGATGGGCGATGTCTGGTTGGTTGGTGACCTCAATCTACACCGCGAAGTCGCACTCAAACTTTTGCCCATTACCTTGAGCCAAAATGCCGATTGGCTGCGACGCTTCAAACAGGAAGCCTACACCGCATCCAGCCTCAACCACGAAAATATCGTGACGATTCATGACATTCGGCAAGACGGCGAGCAGCATTTCATTGTGATGGAATATGCAGCGGGCCAAACCTTGCGCGAACGTCTGACGACAGTGCGCATCCCGATGGCAGAAGCGATTGAGATTGCCAGGCAGGTTGCTACGGCGCTGATGGTGGCACACCAGTCCAACATTATTCATCGTGACATCAAGCCTGAGAACATCATGATCAGACAAGATGATAATGTGAAAGTGTTGGATTTCGGCTTGGCAAAATTGTCGACAGATAAGGCCGAAAGCGTGTCATACGAGCATCAGCCGCAGGACGCCGCCCAAATGGGGAAAGCCGATCTCTTGCTAATGCTATCGCCTCATCAGTCGGTTGCTTCTTCTCTTCTGACGCGCGGAATCGTGATGGGAACGGTGAATTATATGTCGCCGGAGCAGGCGCGCGGCGAGGTGTTGACCGGGCAATCGGATGTGTTTTCGTTGGGGCAGGTGTTGTTGGAGATGGTATGTGGTAAGAGTTTGTTTGCGGAGCGAACGGCGAAAGAAGTGTTGCAGGTTTTCCATGACGGGCAGGAGCTGTTAGCCCCTGCGAATAAATTGGAGGGCGTGCCGCACGCATTGGAGCAGATTATTCGGAAATCGCTGCGGCGCGATTTGAAGGCGCGGTATGCAACGGCGCGGGAAATGCTCGTTGATCTGCAACGGTTGCAACGGCGTGCTGCGACGAAGCGGTTGCGGCGCGGTGTGATGGCGGGCATCGGCGGGATGCTGTTGCTGTTGCTGCTGCTGGTCGTTTCGGCGTGGTATTCGGTGCAGGAAACGTGGTCGGAGAAGGTGTTGAGCGATGGGCATACGTCAACGGTGCTGCGCGCAGTCTTTTCGCCGGATGGCAAACGATTGGTTTCGGTCAGTCAGGATCGGCGCGTGATGGTTTGGGATTTTGCGCGGCGCGAGCTGATCCAATCGCTCACCGCGCATCAGGATCAAATCAATTCGGTCAGCTTTTCGCCCGATGGCAAATGGTTTGCGACGGGTAGTCACGACAAAACGGTGATCGTTTGGAATGCGGCTACGTTGCAACCGGAGAAAGTTATTGCAGAGCATCAGGACAAAGTGATGGCAGTGGCGTTTTCGCCGGATGGGAAATGGTTAGCGTCGGCATCGGGCAGCGATACGGGCGCGAGCCGCGATTACCGTACGGTGCTGTGGAATGTGAACGGATGGCAGAAGGTTCGTGAATTCGCGGAAGGCCGGACGTATGGCAATTTGCTGTTTTCGCCCGATGGTCGCTGGCTGAAAACACAAGATTCGCAATGGGACGTGGCGACAGGAAACAGGGCGACGAAAGATGGTGATGGGCTGGGTTGGAATTGGAATGAGTTTGCGCCGGATGCCAAACAATTGCTCGGCGCTGGTGCGGGTGGCGTGGAGTTTTATCAACTTGCGCAAGCGGGGAAACTCACAGAGCGCAAAAGCATTGGGAAATTTTCTCCGCATCAGGATTTTGTGCGAGCGGCGGCATATTCCCCGAATGGCAAATTAGCCGCGACAGGCGCAGGCGACATTGTGCTTTGGGACACGGCAGCGCGGCAGCTCAAAGCCCGCTTTCCGGTTGAATCCAGTGTCTGGAGCGTGACATTTTCGCCCGATAGTCATTGGCTCGTTTCGACGCACGGGGACGGCACGATGCTGGTTTGGAATCTCGCGCAACAACGCCGCGAATTTAGTTTCAATGCCCATGCCGAAGCCGTGCGGACGGTCGCTGTTTCGCCCGATGGCAAACGTTATGCTTCGGCGGGCGATGATCGCAATATTCTGGTTTGGAATGCGGAGACGGGAGCGAAAGACGCCGTTCTGATTGGACACAACACGCGCGTCATCAATCTGGTGTTTTCTCCTGATGGAACGTGGTTGGCGTCGCTGGATCAAACCGGGCGATTGATTCGTTGGGAGTTGGAACGTCGGACTGCGGCGTGGGATGTTTTTTCCTCGCAGGGTGCTTCCTGTTTAGCCGTTTCGCCTGATGGCAAATGGCTGGTGACGCGGCACGCGGTTATCAAAAGTGCCGATGGGAAAAAGGCGTTTGGGCTGGGTCAGCCGGAGACCGATCTCGCCTTTTTGGGTGCTGCGGCATTTTCCTCGGATGGCAAATGGTTGGCGGGTGTGGAAGGCAATCAGTTGTTGCTCATGGATTGGCAAAACAAACGAATCGTTGATCGTCAGACCTATGGCAACGCGCCTTTGGTGACGGTGCGCTTTTCTCCTGACAACACCGCGCTGGCAACGGGAAGTACGGATGGCACATTGTTGTTGTGGGATGCGCGACCATTACAATTGCACGGACTGCTCGGTAAACATGCGGGGCAAGCTGGGGCGGTAAGCTTTTCCCCGGATGGCAAATTTCTGGCGTCGGCGAGTGCGGATAAGACGGTGAAGCTGTGGGATGTTTACCGCCAAGAGTTGCTGCGCGAAGTGGGAATTCATGCCTCGCCTGTCGCTGCGGTGGCCTTTTCCCTGGCTGGCAATCTGCTGACCGGAGAACAGGATCGCAGCGTGCGGGTTTACCAGCCCCGTCGTAGCTTGTGGGGCTGGCAACTGAAGGAGTAAGCGGCGAGGCTGTGGGAATACGGGCAGTTTCAATCCACGCCCTCCTTGACAGTCGGGCTTCCGCCGTCGCTATCAGCGCTTCAATCCACGCCCTCCTTGACAGTCGGGCTTCTGACTCAATTCAATCTGCCGCTGCCCCAGTCATCGAATGTGCGATCACGACGCGAGGGACGTTCTTTTTCGGCTTGCGTGTAGCTGGCTTGACCGGATTCGGCGCTGCGGGCGACTTTCTTTTGTGCGTACAATCCCTCCAACGCTAATTCACAGGCGACGATTAAGTGGCTGTCGGATTCAACTTCAATCTTGCTGGCCCGTGCGGCGTTCATCAGTCCTTTGACTTTATTGAATTGCGCAATTGCTTCGGCGTTGGTGGCCATTTCGCTGAGCTTGACGGTTTTGCCTTGATTGAAATGATCCAGCACCTGACGCAGGTCAATGGCTAAATAGCGTTCCGTATAAATCTCTCCGCACGCCCGACGAATCAGGTCTTGCGCGATGCGCTCGGCACCGACCTGTTCGCCTTCGTATTCAAGTTCGATTTTCCCGGTGATCGCGGTGGTCGCCGCGTAAATATCGGCGATGCGTGGCGATGCGATTTCTTCGTTGTTCAGCAAAGCGCGTCGTTCAGCATTGGAAATCACGGCTTCCAGCACAGAAATCGGCAAGCGTTGGCTAATGCCGGAACGCTGATCCAGCCGTTTGTCTTCGCGGGCTTGAAAGGCGATTTGCTCGACGACTTCGCGGATTGATGGCGGGATTTCCAGCCTGGGCGCGAGCGCATTTTCTTCGCCATTGTTATTGCCACGTGCTGTCCAGGCTTCCTGTGCCGTGATGGCAACGCCTTGTGCAACTTGTGCGGGGTAGTGCGTGCGAATTTCTGCGCCGATGCGGTCTTTGAGCGGCGTGATGATTTTGCCGCGCGCCGTGTAATCTTCAGGGTTTGCTGAAAACACCAGCAGCACGTCCAGCGGCAGCCGCACCGGATAGCCTTTGATCTGCACATCGCCTTCTTGCAGGATGTTGAAGAGTCCGACCTGAATTTTTGCCGCTAAATCCGGCAATTCGTTGATGGCGAAAATGCCGCGATTGGCACGCGGTAACAATCCGTAGTGAATGGTCAACTCATCGCTGAGCAAATGCCCGCCGCGAGCTGCTTTGATGGGGTCTACGTCGCCGATGATGTCGGCGATTGTGACATCGGGCGTAGCGAGTTTTTCGACGTAGCGTGCATCGCGGGGCACCCAGGCAATCGGTGTCGCGTCGCCTTTTTCATGAATCAGATGTTTGCCATAGGCGCTGAGCGGTGCCAGCGGGTCATCATTGATTTCTGAACCTGCGATGGCCGGAATTTCAAAGTCCAACAGATCGGTCAAGGCGCGCAGGATGCGGCTTTTGGCCTGTCCGCGTAGTCCGAGCAGAATGAAATTATGCTTTGCCAGCAGGGCATTAATAATTTGGGGAATAACCGAATCATCATAGCCGACGACGCCCGGAAATAACGCCTCGCCAGATTTCAGCTTAGCCATCAGATTATGACGAATTTCATCTTTGACGGAACGGGTGTGATAGCCCATTGCCTTCAATTCACCAAGAGTATTAGGACGCAACATAAAACCTCGTGCAGTTAGGGATCAACATTGATCGGTGCCAGAGATCATAGCTTGCGGCGAATCAACCGTGCAAGGTGGCAAAAGTGCGTGTTCTGAAACCTTTTGCTTTTACCTGTCACTTACCCCTACGAGCGTACGATAGGCGTCTCGCCTGTTGGAAAAGATAAATTGAAGAACTACGAAATATCGGACAGGCGGATGCCCGTCCTACCTTGAGGAGATTTTATGACGAACTATTTGAGAGCTGTTGTGCTTACCTTGACGGCTATTTTCTGTATCAGTTGTGCTTCATTGGCGCAGCGGCAAGATCGAGGTTTGACCTGTGAAAACAGTTGGAATGGGCGTGGCGACGGACAGCGCCATTGTGAAATCAAGGAATTACCATTGCAAGCAAGCGGCGTTGTCAAAGTGGACGGACGTCAGAACGGCGGCGTGAGCATCAAAGGTTGGGATCGAAATGAGATTTTAGTCCGCGCCAAAATCGAGGCGCAGGCCCCGACCGAATCCGAAGCCCATGCGCTCGGCAATCAGGTTCGCATTGAAACTGCGGGGGCCAATATTTATGCCGATGGCCCGCAATCACGTGATAAAAGCTGGTGGTCGGTCAGCTACGAAGTATTTGTCCCGCGTCGGTCTGATCTGGAATTGAAAGCCCACAATGGCGGCATCAGCATCAGCGGCGTTGGCGGCAATATGATTTTTGAGACCACGAACGGCGGCGTTTCGTTGCAGGATGTCAGCGGCAAAGTGCAGGGCCGCACCAGCAATGGCGGACTGTCTGTCCGGCTCTCCGGCAATCGTTGGGAAGGTGAGGGGCTGGATGTTCGCACGACCAACGGTGGTGTCAACCTGGTGCTCCCCGAAAATTATTCGGCGCGGCTGGAAACCAGCACCGTAAATGGAGGATTTAATTTAGGGATTCCCGTCGTAATGCAAGGCAAAATTGATAAGAGCGTTTCCACTGATCTTGGCAGCGGTGGCGCAACGCTTCGATTGACGACCACGAACGGTGGCGTCTCTGTGAAAAGGCAATAAAAACATTTTTTGCGAAGAAGTCCAGGATCGTCAGAAGGGAATTCGGCTGCCTGGACTTCTCACAAATTTTCAGCCCCTTCCTGACCTTCCTCATTTTCCCATTCAAGTTTTTCTATTTCCTGCTCGCTTACAGTAACGAGAGCAGCAGTTGAGCGGCCCAACGCGATTGTCACATCCGGTTTGTGATGTTGAATTTCCTCAGTCAGTTTTGGTTCGCCTCAGCAAGTCAACTTAAGAAGTGCGTTCTTCCCCAGGCTGCCTCACCCAAACAGCTCACTAACTAAAGCAAAGCGCAGTTGTCATCCATTTCAATTGTCTTTGGCTGCGTGGGCGCATTCAACCAACTCAACTTCACAAGGAGATAGAATCATGAAAAAACTCGTTCTCTGGTGCCTCAGCTTAATTATGACCTTTGGCGTTGCTCTCCCACCGTTTGCCACACAGGCTCAAACCTCTCGCAACGACGATGAAGAATCCAATCAAACACGCGTGCAGGGACGCATTCTCAAAACCTTTCAGGAAGCCGAACCGACAAAATCCGGCGCGCCACAGGCAGGCGCAAACGCTACGCCCACGCAAGGCCGCAAGCCGCGTCCGATTTGGGTCGAATCTGCCTTACAGCGCAGTCTGGATTTCCTTTCAAAACAGGATCGCACGACCAGCGAACCCGCTCCAGCCAATCCACGTGAGCGCAATGCCCGTGTTGATTTCGCTTTGGTCAGTGCTGAGCAGGATGACTTGGGTCAGACACACTTGCGACTGAATCAACTCCGCGATGGCGTGCGCGTATTTGGTGGCCAGGTTATTGCGCACCTTGATGCTAAAAATATGCGTGCTGTCAGCGGGCGCGAATTCGATGAATTCAATCTGGAAACCAAAGCGGGACTCAGCCCTGATCAGGCTTTGGAAGCCGCGAAAAATGCGTTGAAGTTCAAAGGTGAATTCGCTGAAGAACCCAAGGCAGAATTAGTTGTTTTGCCGAATGAATTTTTCAAAGGCGAAGAAGACAAAGGTGCAACGCTGGTCTATCACATCGAACTAAAAATCGAAGACGGAACCGATGCTACCGCGCATCATCAATATTTCATCAATGCCAAAGATGGCAGTGTGGTGTGGCATTTTGATGCGCTGCCGCACGGCACGGGGTACAGCCTGTACAGCGGCGCACAGGCAATCAATACGGAATCCGCTTTCAGCTTTCCATTCTTGAATTACCGGATGCGTGACACCTCGCGTGGCAATGCGGAAGTTCGGGATATGAATGGCAGTTCCTCCGGCAATGGAACGTTATTTCAGAAGAACCTGATTGACGTGTGGGGCAACGGCACGAACGCCAATGATGAATCTGCCGCCGTTGACGTTTTCTTTGGGATGGCTCGAACCTGGGATTATTACAAGTACGTGCATGGTCGCGATGGCATTGATGGCGCGGGTTACAAAATGGTAGCGCGGGTGCATTACGGCTCCAATTACAATAATGCGTTTTGGAATGGCACGAACATCACGTTTGGTGATGGCAACGGCACATCTTTTAGCCCGTTGGTTTCGCTGGATGTGGTTGCACACGAAATCACGCACGGCGTGACAGAAAAGACGGCGGGATTGATTTACTCAAAAGAATCCGGCGCGTTGAATGAATCGTTCTCCGATATTTTCGGCACGATGGTCGAATATTACTCTGGCATCAATCCTGATTACTTGATCGGCGAAGATTGCTATACGCCCGGAACCAGCGGCGATGCGTTGCGCAGCATGTCGAATCCGACGTTGTACGGCGACCCGGATCACTACTCGAATCGCTACACTGGTTCTGGCGACAACGGTGGCGTGCATACGAATAGCGGAATCCCGAACAATGCCTATTACCTGTTGGCAATCGGCGGCACGAACGGCACCAGCGGAATTTCCGTGACTGGTATCGGACGGTTCAAAGCCCGCGCTATTTTCTACCGCGCTTTGACCACCTACCTTGGCCCCAGCAGCCGCTTCATTGATGCGCGTCGCTGGACGTTGCAAGCCGCCGCCGATCTGTATGGTTCAGGCAGCACTGAATACAACGCCGTCGCACAGGCCTGGCGTGCAGTTGGTATCCCGTACATCGTTTATGGCGCGATTCGTGCGAAATGGGATAGTCTGGGCGCGGAAACCGGATTCCTGGGAATGCCGACGACCGATGAACTCAGCACAGCTTGCGGTGGTGGACGTTTCAATCATTTTGTTGGGGGATCAATTTACTGGACACCCGCAACGGGCGCACACGAAGTTCACGGCGCAATCCGCAGCAAATGGGCGAGCCTCGGTTGGGAATGCAGCTTCCTCGGCTTCCCGCTGACCGATGAATCCGTGACGCCGGATGGTATTGGTCGTTACAACCACTTCCAGGGCGGTTCGGTTTATTGGACGCCTGCGACAGGCGCGCACGAAGTTCACGGTGCAATCCGCGACAAGTGGGCGAGTCTGGGTTGGGAGCGCAGTGCGCTGGGTTATCCGACCAGTGATGAACAGGCGTATGCCTCAGGCCGCGTCAGCAATTTTCAGGGCGGCAGGATTTATTGGTTCCCTGTGATCGGAACAATTGTTGTGTATGGCTAAAATGTATGACAGGCAGCCTGCCTGTCGCTGGCTGAAAAGCCACTGCGGCGACAGGCGAGCCGCCTGTCGTACATCAGGTGTTCTGTCTTAAATTCACTATTGTCCAATGGGGTTCAGGTTGAGAGTTCTCGCTTCAGGGGGTTGCGCCGATGGCAAAACGCTGAAGCGAGAACTCTCAACCTGATTCTACGGTTCACTTGATTCTTCGAGAGGGGCAAGGACTGTCGTCAGCGAGCGCCCCTGAAATTGGAGCACAAAGTTCGCCTCATCGAATGCTGCATTCACGCTTGCGCGACGGGCCTCAATCGGCAACTGATCCTGAAATCGTCCCAATTCAAACCAGCTTTCCATCTGTTTCCAGCGTCGCCGTAAACAAGCCTGAACTTGCGCACCCGTGAAGTTCAATTGACCGGACGGAACAATGCCGTTCACCGCCAAATACAAATCGTTGTAATCCTTGACGCGCACGCAATACAGCATTTCCAATACATCGCCGAGCAACAATCCATATGCCTCACCTGAACAATGAAATACCCACGTCACAGCCCGTTCAGCATCGTTTTCAGCAGGTTCTGTCACGAACGCGATGTCGTGCGGGGTTTTCGCCTGTGGTGCGCCGAGTATTTTAGCTACGGCTTGCGCGAGCGTCGGCGTCATCGGACGCCAGGCGGAACGGCGATGTGGCAGTGAAGAATTGCTTGTTTGCGAAGCCTCGCGCACCATCAGTTTGCGCCCGGAAACGCGTGCCGATTGTCGCGCATGGCCGCCGAACAAGAAGGTGCCACCGGGCTGCACTGCGCGTTCGACCTCGCCAAGCTTGCGCCCCGTCTCTTCGTCAATCACGTCAATCGTCACGCGGGTAAGATCAAGCAGGTTCGTGTAAATTGCGCGCTGCTCAAACAACTCACTCCACGCCGCACCAGGCTTGAGCAGGCCGTTGGTCGTGGCCACGAAATAATTCTTCAATGTCAGATGCTCAATGATTTGGTCGTACTGCGCTTTGGGTAGCAACGGCGCGCCGTGCAAATTGGCAAACAACCCGAATGCATGGTTGAGATCAATCTCACCGTATTTCGTTTGCTTGACGTATGAACAAAGCTGCTGCACGACGATTGAAGGGCGAAAAAAGTAATTTGATGGTTCGATAATTTCCCCAGCCTGCGCCGCCGCGACATAAATCTGAAGCAGCACGCGTTCGGTTTCGTTGCGATGACAACAGATAACTGAGGTGCGCGCTGTGCGCCGATTGCCGCGTCCGATGCGTTGCAGAAAGGCGCTCAGATTTCCAGGCGCACCGATCAGCACAATCAAATCCACATCGCCGATGTCAATGCCAAGCTCAAGCGTCGAAGTCGCAAAACACAACGCGACTTCAGATTGTGCGAATTGCGTTTCGGCGTGGCGACGGACTTTGGCATCCAGGCTCGCGTGATGCACAAACACGCGGTCGCCAAATGGTGTTCCGTTGCGCATCTCGAACGCCCACTGTTCGCATTCAGCGCGACTCTGACAAAACGCGAGCACTTTTTTGATGCCGCGCGATTTGAGTTCGGCGAAGAGGGAATGCAACGTCGCAACACTTTCGAGTTCAACCAGTCCTGCGTCCAGCGCGCGCTGCCCGGCGACTTGAATCACGAGCGGATCGTTGAAATACCGCGCGGCAACGCTGGCCGGATCGTGAATTGTGGCGGACAGCGCGCAGTATTGCAGCGCTTCGTTCGTGATGTCGCCACGCGACAACGCATATCGTTTCAGCCGTCGCAGCCGATTCAGCAAAATACGCAACTGATCGCCGCGCGCCGTATTGTCGAAGATGTGCAACTCATCAATGACCACCGCGCGCAGGTCCTTCAGCATCCGGGGATGATTCGCCAGCAATGAATCAAACGACTCCGGCGTCGTGATGAGCAGTGCAGGCGGACGCGATGAATTCAATGCAGGTTCATCGCCCGTTTTGACCTGCACCGTGAGCGCAAGCTTTTCGAGCGGTTGCTGCAACCGCCGCGCCAAATCGCGTGCGAGCGCCCGTGTTGGGACAATGTAGAGAATCGAAAGCTGCCGTAATGGTTTGAGATTTTGTTTGAGCGTTTCGAGGAGCGGGGCCAGCGCGGCTTCGGTTTTGCCGCTGGCAGTGGCGGAAACGAGGACGCAATTATGACCTTCGAGCAGCGGTGGGATGGCCTGTGTTTGAATCTCGGTGAAGCGCCCGAACCGCGCAAACAGCGCATCCCACGTGTGCGGCAGGCGAGCTTTCAAATGTCGTTGGTAAGCGTCTCTGTCATCCATCAAAAGACCGCCTTTTGGCTGCCATCAAAACCTGCCCAGCATCACTTTCCGCAATTCACTTACCGCTTGCGTCGCGCTGTAATCCACATGCGCAAAACACAAATCATAAATCTCCGTCGCCAAGCGAATCGTCTGCCGCAAATTGATGAGCCGCCCCTCCAAGCATTCCAGCAATCCTTGTGACACGTCCAAAAACTGCTCGCTGCGCTCATAGCCGTAGGCTTGCCGATGCAGCACATACAAGCGCGCCATCAAATCATCCAACGCAGCGGCATCTAAACTCGTCGTCAGCTTGATAATCTGGTCATCGCGCAACCAACGCTGATAGTCGAACGTGCTGGCCGATGGCGTGACGGCGAACATCACCAGCAATTGACTGCGATCCTGAAAACGAAAGGGCATTGAATTCTGCGTGTGATGCTGCAACTGCGCTTCGCTGAGCTTGCAATCGGCGCGCGACGCGAGTGCTGTGTACATCAACGCGCGAAAGAAATTGTCGGCGCGTTCCTGACCGCGTTCGTTCAGCAGGCTGTAATGTTCTGATTCATCGAGCAACAATGCTAATCCAGCATAGCCCGCCTGCTGTGCGATCCATCCCAAACCGCTGAGCAAATAACAATACTGATCCGCCGACGTGGTCATCATCGAAAGCGCGCGCAGCGGAAATTCTTTTTGTTTCGCAGGCATCGCCCTGCGCACGGCGCTGATGTAAACCTTCTCGCCGGAAATCCAATCCAGCAACGAATCCAATGCCTCACCTGGCTTTTCGCGTAGCAGCGAATAGTTGTACAACGCCGCGCTGAATTCTGTGCCTTTGATCTTTTCCATCAGCGGAGCATAGATGTGCGCATCGCTCAGAATCCGATCAAACAACGGCACGAGCGTGCCAACATCAGTCGAGTCGGGATAGCGCAAGTTGCGAATCAGCGAGTTGTAAATGCGTTGTGGACGATTCGGCGGGACTTCGCGCAGGTCGAGGCTGGTTTGCGCAACGAGGAAGTTTTTTTCTAACGCCTCCTGTGCGGCCAATTCGAAGAAATGACTTTTGCCTTGTCCGTATTCGCCCAGGATGACCCGCACATCGCCGCCGTGTTCGGCGACATTATCGAAGGCTTGATGCAGACTGGCACGCTCTGCTTCGAGTCCTGCGCTCAATTCTCGAATGCGTTTGTGCGGCACGACACCGTAGCGCAACGCTTCAATCGTGCGGCGCGCCGAGATTCGTTGTTCCTGTTCCGGCGTGCGCGCCACTTCGACACGCGGCTGAATGATGGGACGCGGCGGCGCAGTCGTTTTGGCGGCTTCGACGACGGTCAGCATATTCGTTTGCACGACGGCCCGAATGCCGTTATCAAAACGAACTGTTGCGTCGCGGCCTGCGTTCCGTAATTCCAGAATTAGCCCGCGCCCAAACACGGGATGAGTAACAATTGATCCAATCATAGTGAATCTCAAATAGTGATTGCCCTGGCGCTTCGCGTCTCCATCGCTTAATATTCTCCACCTTGCGAACGACCGAGTTGTTCCGTCACGCCACGCACGACGCTCTGCACATTGTCGGGTTCGTAGATTCTTTCGCCGTCAGCTTTTTGTTCTGCCAGCATATCAATCAGCGATTTGACGAAATGTCGGCGATGACTCGTAGACAACAGCGATCCGCACGTGTCGGCCAATTGTGCGATGTTTTGTTTTTGCAGTTCGTGATTGAATTTCATGCCGTACGCCACTTCAAACACCCCCACCAATTTTTCGCCAATCAACCGCAACAACTCTTCGCCCGGATAATCCAGTTGATCCAAACTGATTTGCACGCTGAACGGATTTTTGCGCGAGAATTTTACTTTGGAACTGATGCGCTGGCTCAGGGCTTCGTATTGCGGCGCGATGTTCGTGACGAAATACGGTGGCACGGCATAGACGAACAACGTCGCTGGCAAACTCTCGCCCGCGCAACGATCAATCACTTCGCGCAGGTTGTCGCACGCGACTTTTTCGGTCTTCGATGAACCGATGCTGACCATCCGGTCGCCTTCATCAAACAGCAGCACGAGTCCCGCGTAGCCGAGTTCATGCACCATCTGCGACACCGAACGCAGCATCTTGAAGGCAACAGAACGATCAATGCGTTCGGTGATGCTGAAGGCGCGCACGTCTTTCAGCGCCACGCTTTCGCCGCGCATCCACGCGCCGATGTTACGCTTCGCTGCGCCGTTATCTTCGGCTACGGCTTTCAGATAAAAGTACACCGCGTGCCGGAACGACGGGCTTTCGATCTTGAAGCGCAGGATCGTGTCGAGCCACAGTTCGACGCGCTTGTCCAACCCGATGCTCGTCATCATCGTGTCAATGCCGAGCATTTTCATCGTCGTGAAAAAGTGGTTTTCCAGAAACGCTTCGATGCCTTGCGTGTCGGCGACATTCGGATCCGGGCTATGAAAAATCAGGTTGCTGATGACGGCTTGATAGACCTTCAGTTGATTGTCATACGGGCATTCTTTCGGGCTGAGTTCGGTGCGGCTGACGACGTAGCCGTTGTCCCACGCAATGTCGCGCAGCCGATACAAAAAGTGCGACTTGCCGCTGCCATATTCGCCGACCACGAGCTTGAAGCTTGATCCGCCATCGTGCAAATAACCCTTCAAATACTCGCTTTCGAGCGTGCCGAGCGCCGAATCCATCCCAACCGTATACGCTTCCAGCCCGCGCGTCGGCGGAATCCCCGATTCGCCCAGCTTGCGAATGATGTGCTGGGCTTCCTGTAGTGTGAGTTGCATAAATCCTCCTGGTGGTCGGTGGCTGGTGGTCGGTGGCCGGTTATCCGTTTTTGGGCGTAGTCAGTCGGGTACTTGCTCTTGTGTACTGATCACCGATCACCGACCACCAGCCACCGACTATTTCTCAAAATACAAATCCCTAATAAACGCCCCTTCGGTTGCGCCAGTAGCTAAGAAAATGGCTTTGCTGGAATCAGCACCGACATCAATCGTTGCCGTGCCGAGGTTGAGGCGATGGCCTTCGTGCGTGAGTTGCTGGTGCTGGCGCAATTTCAGCATGTCATAAGCGAAATGGGTTTTGGGATAGTCTACAAAACGGCCTTTGTTCGGGTCTTTGCGAAAGGCGAGCGGTTGGCGCACGATGACCAGTTCGCGGAAGACTTCGAGGATCGAAATACGTGTCCCCATTTTTTTATCCGAGAGCTTCAGCACGCGCACATAAGCTTCGTACAATTCCGCCAGAAGTTCGGCGTAATCTACTTTGCGTTCGCAGATGTCCTTGTACGCCTTTTGATAGGCGCTGACGACTTTCTCGACCTCCAACTTGATGGGTTTGGTGGCCAGTTGCCGCGAAAACGTGATTGAGACCTGTTTCTTGCGCAGGTCAGGTTCGACGAGGAACAATTCGGCAATCAATTTATTCGGCGGCCCGTCCAGCGTAATGCCGATGGTGCTGAAGGCTTCGCGCAAATCACGTGCAAAGGTAAACTCCAATTCAGCCAGATTTTCATCCGCAACGTCGCGCAACGCTTTGATCAGGTCGGTGTAGTTGTTGGGCAACGCAACTTCTTCAGGGGCATTTTCCAGCAGCGCGGTCGCTTCGTGCAGCGCCACTGCATTATTATGTGGGTCTTTAAGTGCGCGTTGCGCCTGATCCAACGGCTTGATGACGGCTTGGCGCACTTTCACTTCTCCGGCCAGTTGGCGACGAACTTCTCCAAGCCCCACCGCCAACGCGGAAACGTCCGCTGATTCACTCATTTTGCTTTCTCCTATGTTGATTGTTGCTATAAAAAATCGGGTAAGTCTAAGCTGGAAATAGCCGAACACGCAAATTTTCGGGCAGGCCCTCCGCAGGGCCACCACAATTCGCTGATTGAAAAAGCGGCCCTTCCACGGTATGCTCTCTGCTTATTGCCTCAGTAAATATTGGTTTCTGTAGTTTTTATGTCATCGAATCACATTCGCAATTTCTCTATCATCGCTCACATTGATCACGGCAAAACGACGCTTTCAGATCGCTTGCTGGAAGCTACTAATGCGCTTGAAGCCCGCGAAATGTCGGAACAGGTGCTGGACGCAATGGATCTGGAACGCGAACGCGGCATCACGATTAAAGCGCACGCTGTGCGGTTGAATTACACAGCCCAGGACGGCAAAGATTATGTGCTGAACCTGATTGACACGCCGGGACACGTGGATTTTTCCTACGAAGTTTCGCGCTCCCTTTCGGCCTGTGAAGGCGCGTTGCTGGTCGTGGATGCTTCGCAAGGCGTCGAAGCGCAAACGCTGGCGAATACTTATCTGGCGATTGATAACAACCTCGAAATCATTCCCGTTCTGAACAAAATTGATTTGCCCGGTGCTGAGCCGGAAAAGGTGCTGGAACAAATCGAACACGTCGTCGGGCTTGGGGTTCATAACGCGGTGCAGGCGTCCGCTAAAAATGGCATCGGCATCACTGATATTCTGGAAGCCGTTGTGCGCGACATTCCGCCCCCCGCTGGTTCTGTTGATGCACCTCTCAAAGCGCTGATCTTTGATTCATGGTTTGACGCCTATCGTGGTGTGATCGTGATGGTGCGCATGATTGATGGCGAGTTGAAGCGTGGCATGAAGATTCGTTTGTGGGCGAAAGGCACAACTCACGAAATCGAAGATTTGGGTGTGTTGACGCCGAAGCCGCGCCCGATTGATCGTTTGCAGGCAGGCGAAGTGGGCTTCATCGTTGCCAATATCAAGACTGTTGCAGACGTGAGCATCGGCGATACCGTGACGGAAGAAAAACGTCCCACGGCAGAACCTTTCCCTGGCTTTCAGGAAATCAAACCGATGGTGTTTGCCGGGCTATATCCGACCGAGCCGAATCAATACGAAGAGTTGCGCGATGCACTGGAAAAATTACGGCTCAACGATGCGTCATTCTTTTTCGAGCCCGAAGTTTCTGCGGCGTTGGGCTTTGGTTTTCGCTGCGGCTTTCTTGGCCTCTTGCACATGGAAATCGTGCAGGAACGATTGGAACGCGAATTCAATGTTGACCTGATTACAACGGCTCCGGGCGTGCGCTATCGCGTGACTGACACAAAAGGCGAAGTCCACGAAATTGATAACCCCTCAAAATGGCCTCCTGCGGGAAATGTGGCCAAAATCGAAGAGCCGATTATTCAGGCGATGATTATGACGAATGACGAATTCGTCGGAAACATTCTGGCCTTGCTCGACGAAAAGCGGGGAATTCAAAAAGGCTTTGATTACATCACGCCAACGCGATTGTTATTGACCTACGAAGTTCCGCTGAACGAAATCGTGTTGGATTTTTATGATCGCCTGAAATCTGTTTCGCGCGGGTACGCTTCGCTGGATTATCATCTGGCGGGTTACCGGGACTCGAATCTGGTCAAGTTGGATGTGTTGGTTGCGGGCGAGCCGGTAGATGCCTTGTCTTTAATTGTCCACAAAGATTTTGCCTACACACGGGGCCGCTCGTTGGTTGAGAAGATGCGGACGCTGATTCCACGGCAAATGTTTGAAGTGCCGATTCAGGCCGCCATTGGTTCGCACGTGATCGCGCGCGAAACCGTCAAAGCAATGGGTAAAAACGTGCTGGCCAAATGTTACGGCGGCGATATTTCGCGCAAACGCAAACTGCTCGAAAAGCAGAAAGAAGGCAAGAAGCGCATGAAACGCGTCGGCAAAGTAGAAATTCCCCAGGAAGCCTTTTTAGCTGTGCTGAAAGTCAACGAGTAGTTTGTCATCAGTCACTGGTCATGTGTCATTTGTTTCTCTTCGTAAACAATGAATGACACATGACCAATGATTAATGACCAATGATATGATTATCCCAATCTTTCCTTTAACTATTGTCCAGTTTCCTGGGGTCATCACGCCACTTCACATCTTTGAGCCGCGCTATCGCAAGATGATGAAAGATATTCTGGCTGCTGATAAAACGTTCGGCATTCTTTATCCCGGTGAAGGGAAAGAAGACGAGACGCCGGAAATTCACCGCGTTGGTTGCACAGTGGAAGTCATCGCACACGAAGAACAATCGGATGGCCGCTCCAATATTTTATGTGCCGGGAAAGATCGCTTTCGCATTCTAAAGTTAATCGAAGGCGAGCCGTACTATCAGGCCGAAGTGGAAGTTTTTGAAGATGACTTGACCTTTGACAGTTTGACGGAGCCGACTGAGCGCGCCAAAGAATTGTTCCTGCGAATCATTGCTGCGGGCAAGAAAATGCGCGACCTCAGCGAAGCCGAAGAAAATCAAACGCCTGATTTGCCAGACGATTCGGTTGCCTTGTCCTTTATCATTTCCGCCAGTCTGGACGTGGAGTTGGACGAAAAACAACTCTGGCTGGAGATGACCAGCACTGGTCGCCGCTTGAGTATCTTAAGCAATCATTTGAAAGAATTGGTCGAAACTTACGAACTGCGCGCACAGGTGCATAAAATCGCCAGAACCAACGGGCGCGCCGGAAAGCCTCCTGACATTGCCTAGCCACTCCGCGACTTAGATGCCACATCTTTGTTGCCCTCGAATTTCTGTTTGATCTTCCCCTGCTTTACGCATAAGCTTTTTTCGCCCTCAAGAATTCCGGGTGATTTATGCAATTTGTGGGTCGCTATATGAAACGATCTGTCATTATTTGTCTGTTTGTTTTGACTGGTTGTGCCAGCTTTTCGGCGCAGGTTCTTCCCCAAAAAGAAGCTTCTCCGGCGCTGCAATCAACCAAACAAAATACGAAGGTTACTTCAACTGATAAGCTCATTGCCGCAGCCGTTGAGCAGGTTGGCATTACGACAGAATACGATCCGGCGTATGTGAAGCTGACGTACCCAAACGGCGATGTGCCCGTCAAAACGGGCGTTTGCGCGGATGTTATTGTGCGGGCATTTCGCAAGGTGGAAGTAGATTTACAAAAAGAATTGCACGAAGACATGAAACGCAACTTTGCCAGATACCCGAAAAAATGGAAGGCCAGGGCACCTGACACGAATATTGACCATCGGCGTGTTCCAAATTTGATGACGTGGTTTGACCGGAAAGGAAAGGCTTTGCCGCTCAGCACCGATGCCAAGGATTATTTGCCCGGCGATGTTGTGGCGTGGGATTTGGGCGGCGGGCTGACGCACATCGGTTTGGTTTCTGACCTGAAAGCGGATGGTCAGAATCGTTATTTGATCGTGCATAATATTGGCTCCGGCGCACAAATCGAAGATCGCTTGTTTGATTGGAAAGTGATCGGGCGGTATCGGTATTTTGGCTCATCGAAATAAAGAGGCAAGGCGGAAGCCTGACTGTGAAGGCGGGCATTTTTTATGAAGGAATTATTGATAACAACTTTCTTGATCTTTGCGCTTCCTCTTTCTTCGACTCGTGCTGATTTTGCAACTGATGCAGTCAAAATCGGCTTCATCAAAAATCGTGGCGAATTTGATGGTTGTGGCTGTTCCTTGTGGCTTGCGACAGATCGCAAGCAGCGCGAATCGCGGCTGGTATTTGTGGATGATTTGGGAGAAACCGCTCTGATGAATATTGATGGGAAGGACGTGAAGCTGCCTCATCTCAGGCACTATGAACGTCAGGCAAAGCTGAAAGTCGGAGACAAGTCGTGGTGGGAATATCAAAAGAATGACCTCAAAGTGCGTCTGGATTTTGTCGTCACGAAAGTTTGTCCGCCAAAGGATGAAAGTTGTGAAGTCACACATTACAATGCGCAACTTTCCGTGACACGCGGAGCGCAAAAACAAATTCTAAAAACTAAAGGAACGTGTGGTTGTTAATTTTGTCAACCAATCAAACTGCTTATGAATTTTCCTGCCCCTTTGTCGAGTCGCTGGCTATTGCTTGTACTGATCTTGTCCCTTTCTTTCTCTCTTCTTTCTTCCTGCCAGCGTAAACGCGACATTAATACCTTGCCCGGCATTTGGAACGGCACGATCTATTTGAAAAACCGTGATGAAGTGCCCATGAAACTTGAACTAAAAGTCGAGGGCAACAACGTCATTGGCACCATTCTCAATGGCGAAGAACGCCTGACTTCTACCAGCGGATCGTTTGACGGAACAAATCTGAAGCTCAAATTTGATTACTATGACGCAGAGCTGGAGGCCGGATTTGCACGCCGCGAATTGATCGGCAAAATCACTCGCACCTGGCATCAGACCAAGATGGTACGCGAACTAAAAATGTGGAAGGGCGGGGAACCCATGATTGTGCCTGCTGCGGCGGAGGGCAAAGATGTCAGCGGCGAATGGGAGATGAAAGTGGGTGAAGGCGAGCAACAGAAAACATGGCGCTTCGCCGTGCAACAGAAAGATGGCGCGTTGACGGGCACCATTCTTACGCCTTCAGGTGACTGGGGAACCATGGCCGGGCAATTTGCTTATGGCAAATTACAAGTGAATAGGTTTGATGTTATCAACGCTCGTTTATTTCGTGCCAAGCTCAACGAACAGGATCAGCTTGAAGGAATGGTAGATTTGGGGCAGGGCGATGCGCCGCGCAAAGTTATCGCAACCCGTGTTTCGACTTCAGCTCCGGTTGCGACCCAGAACACTCGTGTCCAAAATCCATTGGAACCCTTCAAATTCAGTGGCCTTGATCTACAAGGAAAAACTGTTACCTCAGACGATCCGCGATTCAAGAACAAAGTTGTGCTGATGGAAATTACTGGCACCTGGTGCCCGAATTGTTATGACGAAGCGCCACTGCTGAAAGATTTATATGCCCGTTATCAATCGCAGGGACTGGAAGTTTTGGGACTGTCGTTTGAATACACTGGCGACACGAAACGAGACTTGGAGCAGGTCAAAATCTTCAATCAAAAACACGGCATCCCCTATTTGATGCTGCTGGGCGGCTCGACGGAAAACAATGATGTGCAAAAGAAACTGCCCCAGTTGGAAAACTTCGGCGCGTACCCGACCACGATTTTTATTGGGCGGGACGGACGTGCGAAGAAAATCCATGCGGGTTTTGATGGCCCTGCGACGGGCGAGCGGCATACGCGGCTGAAGGCGGAATTTGAAGAGACGGTAAAAGAGCTACTGAAAGGAACTGGCGAGTAACCTGCCGTCATAAATTACTTTCGAAGAACGTTTATTTTCTTTGCAGGATTTTTCTGATAGCTCGTTCTTCCTTCGGAGGTAATTTATGAAATCAGCAAGCATCAGCCTTTTCGTTTGTTTTTGCCTTTTAGTAACTTCCTGTAGTCGAGCCAGCCAAAATGCACCCGTCTCCACGAATGTTGCATCTGGTGATTACCGCTTGGGAGAACCTACCTTGCAGGCTGACTCAGACGGCCTTACCGGTGGCTCAAAAGTAATTGCTACAAAAGCAACGGCTCAGCCGGAGCAAGTAAAAGAGCAGTCAACGCAAATTTCTGAACCGCAACCCACTGACCGCAAAATTATTCGCAACGGCGAATTCACAATAGAGTCCAAAAATCCCACTGAAGATCAGCGCAAAATCCAAGCCATCGCCGAATCCTTTGGCGGCTTTGTTGTGACCTCTGAGTTTCAGCAAAGCACAGCTTATGTCAGCACGGTTAGTGTGATCGTGCGCGTGCCTTCAGCTCAATTCCAAGCCGCAACGGACAAGATTCGGGGTGTAGGCAGTCAAGTTTTGCGCGAAAAGATTTCTGGCAAGGACGTGACAGAAGAATACGTTGATCTTGAGGCACAGTTGCGCGCCAAAAAGGCATTAGAAGCGCAATTCCTTGAAATCATGAAACAGGCGCGCAAAGTGGAAGACGCGCTTTCAGTTCAGGAGAAACTTTCCGAAGTGCGAACAGAAATCGAACGGCTGGAAGGTCGTCGTCGTTATCTGGACAATCAGGCGACTCTTTCCACCATCAATGTTGGGTTGCAAACCCCAGCGCCTTTGGTGGCAGCCACGCAAACGGGCTTTTGGGCCAGTGTTAAGAATTCCTTTGGCGATGGCGTGGATGTGGCGGTTTCCATCGTGCTTGGGTTCATTCATTTCGTGATTGTGATGTTGCCAGTGTTCGTTTTGATTCTGCTGCCAGTGGGATTGCTTTTACGTTATTGCTGGCGTCGGTTTGGTTGGCAACGATTCTTCAAGAAAGAACCGAGAGTTGAGGCGGAAGCTTGACTGTGAAGGAGGGCGTGTGAGTTTTAGCGCCCTTACTGTCAGGCTTCTGCCAGGGGAACATGCCTTCTGTCAGGGCAAAAACACGCTTTTACAGTCAGGCTTCTGCCAGGGCAAAAGGCAAAAAACACGCCCTTACAGTCGGGCTTCTGCCAGGGCAAAGGCAAAAAACACGCCCTCCTTACAGTCGGGCTTCTGCCAGGGCAAAGGCAAATGCCGAACGGGCTGACTTGATCATTTGACCAAGTCAGCCCGTGCTTTTTCGGTAGCTCGACAAACGTTATTCGTCTGCCGAGTCTTTGTCTCGATTCCGCTTTTTGAGCAGGGAAGCCAGCCCTGCCAACCCACTGCCGAGTAATACCAGCGTGGTTGGTTCAGGCACGGGGGTCATCGGAAGTTTAGCGATAAACTCCTGCGGGCTGCTGTTGCTGCAATCAACGGGGGTGTAAACGCGGAATCCTGAGAAATCGTAGTTACTAAGGTTTACAGCCTTGGCTAAATTAATCCAATTGGCTGCGCCTTGTGCGACGGGAGTTGAAGGGGTAAATAAGCCCCAAATCGCAAATTGAATATCACCTGTTGCTGATGGGTTGAGCGCGAATTGATCAAACAGCCAGGCGGCTTGTTGATATTTCGCTACGGCATCGGCCACATTCGCAAAGCGAGCATTGCTGAGATCATTGAACAGGCTCACCGTCGCCGTCCAGGTTTGGCCGACAGACACGTGATGGGCGAAATCATCGCAAACCATTTTGATCGGCGTGCCATTGATTGATCCACTCGCTGGTCCGACGTGGTATCCACCCTGCATGGTCGGATTGACGCCCGTAAGTTGCAGGGTGATGGTATCGGCGTGCGCAACGGGTGAGACGCTGAAGCTGGCCACAAGAATTGCAAAGAGACAAAATAGCGTTTTCATCGGTAGTAGTTCCAACTATTAATCAATAAGTCATTCTTTAACTTGTTGGGTTGTGCCGGGGCTGCACAGCGGCAGAAGGGGCGTGGGGAAACTTTTCACTCGTCGTTTATTTCTTCAGCGCAACGACTTCTTTTTGATATGTGTAAGAGCTGCGCATTTCCATTTTTACAAGTAAATATCGGGGCACGATCAAACATCCTTTCAACTTCGGGAACGAGTGAAAGGTACTGTGCTGAGGTAACAGATTTCTTGCTAAACGATGGTAATTCGTCTGCGCTCTCGGAAAGTTGCTACATTTCCTGTTGCTGTCCAACCGGACAGTAATCCAACAGGCAGCAACGATTGCATTGCGGATTACGAGGATGGCAAATACGGCGTCCGTGATGAATCAGATTGATGTGGAGGGAGAGATGTTTATGCGGTGGAATCAGTGGGGCGAGAAGTTGATGCGCCTGTTCGTCGCTGCACTTTTGCGGAATGATCTCCAGCCGACGCGCAATGCGAAAGATATGGGTATCCATCGGGAAGACCGGCAGATCACAAGCAAAAAGCAAAACACAACGTGCTGTTTTTGGCCCTACACCTTTGAGCGAGGTCAGAAATTTCAAAGCTTCCGCTGCTCCAAGACTGCGTAAAAACGATAAATCCAAAGTCCCACAGCGTGCTTTGATCTCTTGCAGAATATTTTTGATGACGACGGATTTGACGTTTGCCAGCCCGCCTGATTTGATTGCCTCGGCGATGGTGGCAGGGCGTGCGCGTCGAACCTGCTCCCACGCCGGAAAGCGTTTTTTCAGGCTTTCAAAGGCCCGCTGGCTGTTAACGTTGGTGGTGGACTGCGAGAGAATCGTCGCAATCAGTTCGTCCAGTGGATCAAGGTTTTGATACGGGGCTGGAACGCCATACACGGCTTCGAGATTTTGGACGATGTAGTTAAGTTGGGGCTGTTCCGTATCCAGAAGAGTTAAGATTTGAAATGGCCAGCTTTTTATTGAGCTGCCCAGCGCAGTGTAAACGAGTGCGGTTTTCCCTCTGCTTTAGTGCCTTCGCCAACACGGACAATCGTCGTAAAGTTATTGCTGGCCGAGGGCTGTTGAATAATGCGAATCGGCGCAGGCCCACTGGCAGCCACCAGTCGAACACTCATTGGAGCCGCAGGCATTGCTGTGCTGAACGATCCTTTCGGTTCGCGAGGCATTTCGCCCAATACGTGCTGAATAGATGTACTGGTTCCGCGAATCACAATATCGTCCACACCTTTTACCAGTCCACGCCACGCGACGGTGCCAGAGCGTACATTGTTTGTTTCAAGTTGCGGAGCGGGTTCAACTTTGACTTGTCGTGCGGCTTCAGCTTTGCGTTGTTCTTCTGCTCGTTGTTCGGCTTCTTCTTTTTCGCGTTGCTTCTGTCGCTCTTCTGCCTGCTTGCGAAAAGCAGCTTCTTCTTCGTTTTGCAGAACTGCGGATTGCTGACGGCGTAAGCGTTCTGCTTCTTTGGCGGCTTCCAGCTTGGCGGTTTCATCCGCAGTTCGTTGCGCTACGATCTGAGTATTCTGTTGCTCAATGCGTAGTCGCTCTTCTTCTGCACGCTTTGCGCCTTCGGCTAAATCCCGTTTCAGTGCCTCCTCCAGGCGTTTGGCTTCAACCGGGTTGACTTGCGGGAACATGACCGGCCCATTGGGAGTGCTGGTGCCGCTCGGCCCGGTCTGGAATCCTTTGACCATCAGGCTATTCACTACTTTCTTGATGCCAGTCAGCGGTTTGATGACGTTTTCAGCTCCCTCTTTCTCCATCTGGGTCTGCACTTCGCCGCTTAGGGTAACGACCCCGTCTTTCACGTCTACTTTGTAGCGTGTCGTGGCCGCCGTGGGATTATAAGCCGTCAGAATCTGCTTAATATTATCTGTCAGCGCCTGATCACCAGAAATGGCGGCGATTGCCGCAGGAGAAGTCTCTGCCGCTGGTGCAACCGAATCAACAGGCGTGACGGGGATTGAGCGCAGGCGCAGCTCCTCGCGTCTTTCGGCTGCCAATCGTACTTCATCGTTTTTTTGCCGTTGCCAGATTAAGTATCCGACCACCGTGAAGAATAAGAGCAAAGACCCGCCCACAATCAGCAGCTTTTTTTGTGAATCAGTCAAGAGCGGGAACCTATGCCTGCTTGCTCCTTCTTCCTCCTGTGGAATCACCACCATTTCCGTTTTGGTCCATTGCGGAATGGCTTCTGTCGTAGGCGTCGCAATTTTTCGTTTTAACTCCTGAATAGTTTTCTCAAACGATTCATCCTTAACGGGACTTGCCAGTACGGCGGCTTCCGGTTCAATCTGTTGAATTTTCACGGAAGGCGGAATCGGCGCAGCTTGTGGTTTGTCGGGTGCTTCGCTAATCACATGCGTTTCGCCATATTGATCATCATCATGTGCGGAAACGAAGAGATCCAGCGCTTGTTCAAGTTGTGCCAACGATTCATCCAATGTCGGAGCAGATGCTGCTCCTGAATTATCGCCAGATGACCGGTTTGCGTTCGTAGCCATGTAATACCTCGTGAGGATTAGGGCTAAATTGTATTCCTTCGTAGTTCCAAATTTAGGGGGCGCAAGACAACTTCACTCATCCACGCCTGCGCGGGTTGTTCCAGCATTGCAAGAATGACAGAAGCAACCTCATTTGCCGTAAGAGCATAACCGATTTCACGTTGCTTGGGGGGATCTGATTGAGCTACTCCCTCACGTTTCGCGGTTTGAGAGAAATTGGTAGCCACTGATCCAGGGAGAAGAGCCGCCACGCGAATATTATCATTTCGTACTTCGAGTGCAAGTGATTCTGTGAATCCAATCACGCCAAATTTTGATGCACAGTATGCCGCCATCTGTTTGATGCCGTTGTGACCCGCGCCTGAAGAGATATTAATGATCTGTCCGCTTTGTTGCCGTTTCATTGTTGGCAGCACAGCGCGGCAGGTTAAGAACGTTCCTGTCAGGTTGGTATCCAGCACCGTGCGCCAGTCTTCTAATGAGTAACCATCCACTTCACCATTCAGACTAAGTCCGGCGCTGTTGATCAGGATGTCAATTTGTCCGAATTGTTCCAGCGTGGAAGAAATGGCTTTTTCGACATCATTTTCTTCCCGCAGGTCGCAGCGGATCGCTAATACGTTCTTGGCTCCACGTTCTTTGGCTTGCGCCTGAACTCTTTCAAGCTGATCTTGCGACCGGGCGAGTAGGCTAAGACGTGTGCCACGTTCGGCTAATTGCAGCGCGGTTGCTTCACCGATGCCGGAAGATGCTCCTGTAATGATTGCTACCGCATTGCTCAGCATAACTACTGCAAATGTTGACGGAAAAAAGTCAGCGCACGTTGCCAGGCATCCTGCGCCGCTTCAGCATTGTAAACTTCCGGGCGCGTGTCATTGAAAAAGGCGTGATCGGCTCCGTCGTAAATCTTCACTTCGCCATCTTTGCCATATTGCTGGAACGCCTCACTTAACCGATTCATTTTCTCAACGGTAATCCATTGATCCTTTTCGCCGCCGAAAAACAATACGGGGCAGCTTAAATTTGCGATGCAGGACAGCTCATCTGGTATCCCGTAAAAGGGAACCGCTGCTTCCACCTGATAATTACAGGCTGTCAGTAGCGTGTAGACACCGCCCATGCAAAACCCGGTAACACCAACCTTTGTGACATCGCTGGAAGAGCGCAAATGATCAAGGACTGTTTCGAGTTTTGCCAGAGCTTCACCTGGATCAAGTGACGACATCAGCTTGCCTGCTTCAGCCGCATCTTTCGTTGTGACTCCGTCATAGAGATCAATCGCGACAGTTATAAAACCAGCGGCGGCGAAACGGTCGGCAATCTCTTTGATATGCGGGTTCAACCCCCACCATTCGTGAATCAGAATAAGAGCTGGCGCTGATGTTATATTCGCCGGGCGCGCAAGATAGGCGTGTACCTGCGGTTGTGCGCTAAAAGTTGTTTCGGACGCAGTGATCGGTAGTTCTGTTGTCATAGCATTTTGGTAATGAGCGTGCCCCACTTGATTAAGTTGACCGCTGGGGCGTAGGATTTGAATTAGACGTGAAACAATCTCATTTGGACTAAAAAAATATACCGAGAAGTGGGGACTTGCGCAAGCAGCTTTCCATCGCAATAGCTTTCGTTTCGGTAGTAACTTTCCTGCCTGTCATGGGCGGAAATGGGTAATGGCAGCGAAGTTTGCCAGAATGTATTGTGGTCATCAATGAAAAAATAGCAGATGGCTGTTGGCGAACCTTACGCTGTGGAGGAGTATGCTTCATATCACCAATGGCGATAGTGCAGCGGACTTGATTAAGGATGCCGTTTTTTCAGGACAAATCTTGTCCTGGCGGGATGTTTTGCACGAAGGGCCAGTGCCAGCCGGATTATCCCTCACCCAATTAAGCGATGTGCGCGCCAGCTATATTGCCGCGCAGGGCTGGGGCGCGCTGGCTACTGTAAAGGCTAGTTTTGCGGAACGCGATGAAACGCTGACTCGCTTTCGAGAGCATGAAGAAATCGTTTTGTGGTTTGAGCATGACCTATATGATCAACTGCAATTGATCCAGTTGCTGGATTGGTTTTATGGGCGTGATCGCGGAGCCAGTCGTCTGAGCTTGATTTGCATTGGGGAATATCCGGGCATTCATCCTTTTCACGGGCTGGGCCAGTTGAATCCTGATCAATTGGCCTCCCTGTTTCCCGTGCGACGTTCTGTGTCGCCCAAGGAAATGAAAACCGGGCATTTGGCTTGGCACGCTTTTACTTCGCCTGACCCGACTGAGATTGAAAAAATCCTTGCCACGAATATTTCAGCGCTCCCATTTTTACGAAACGCTTTGCTGCGACATTTGCAACAATTTCCTTCGACTACGAATGGTTTATCCCGAACTGAGCAACAAATCCTGGCTGCTGTGGCTGCTGGTCATCATGGGCCAGGCGAGATTTTTCAATATGATCAGTCGCAGGAAGAGCAGGTGTTTATGGGCGATTGGACCTTGTGGTGTTATGTGAAAGGCCTATGCGAAGGGGATCTGCCATTGCTGGCGGTTGAGAATGGCGAGTCATTTTATTTACCCTTCGATGGTCCCAGCCCTGAATTTGGGGCGCAAAAATTAGTGTTAACGGAAGCGGGACAATCCGTTCTGGCGGATGAATCTGATCACCTGGAACTGAATGGTCTTGATCGCTGGTTAGGCGGCGTGCGGCTACAATATCCAGAAGCTATCTGGCGATGGAGCGGTCATCATCTTGTGCAGAGTTGAGCCTTTATCACAGGTGTATTGAGCGCTCGACTCATTCCTTTATTTTTCCATTTTATTCTTAAAATCTTCCGCCCCTTTCCGTCATCAATGAGACACAGTGGCTGATTATTGAGGACGCTGCTGATGCTGCGCCGCATTGATGAACGGAAATGGTGGCAGCGCGGAAAAACGCTTCGATCTGTTATTTGCGCGCTCTGCGATTGCTTTTTTTACCCGACCTTATTTTCTGCCCTCATTCTCTTTAGGGAGATTCGGCAGAAGAAAAAGGACATTTTGATCGAAGATTTTTTATTTTTTTCAACTGGAAAATTGTCTGGCTAGTGCTATACTGCGCGGCGTCTTCGGTCTGTAAAACTCAGTTCGCGTATTGCCAATAATAAATCCGATCACGATTTGTTCGGAAACAGAAGATTATCTAGTGGTTGTCCTCTCGCAGCCAACGCAGAGGAGGAACAAACATGAACCAGCCAGAAATCACAGAATTGCTGCATGCCTTGCACAATGGCAATCAGGATGCTTGGGAACAGCTTACGCCGCTGGTTTATGACAACCTCAAGAAAATCGCGCACAACCGTTTGCGCCGCGAACGAAACGGCCACACCTTGCAATCCACCGAAATCATTGGCGAACTGTATTTACGCCTGATGGGTGATGAGCGCGATTGGAAGGGGCGGACGCATTTTTACGCGCACTGTTCTGTCTTGATGCGCAATATCCTGGTGGAGTGGGCGCGTTCGCGTCCACGTCGTATCGGCGTTCGCGAAGGCCAGCGCGTGACCTTCGATAAGGCACTTGTGGTGGCTGCCGGGGAAGAAGAAAACATTATTGTGCAAATCCATGATGCCCTCAAAGACCTGGAAAAACTGTATCCACGCCAGGCGCGGGTCGTAGAACTGAAATTCTTCGGCGGGCTGACCAATGAAGAAGTCGGTACGGTTCTCGGCTATTCCTCCAAGAGCATTGGACGCGATTGGAAGTTTGCGCAGACGTGGCTCAAACGACAGATCGGAGGCGCATTACCCCATGACTTCGCAACAACTAGCACTCATTCCCGAATTATTTGATCAGGCGCTTGACCTTGATCCAACCGCCCGCGAGGACTTCCTTCAACAAGCTTGTGCCGGAGATTTAGAAGTTTATCGCGAAGTGAAATCGCTGTTGGGCGAATCCTTCCAAACCGAAGATTTTCTCAAACATTCTGCGCTGAGTCTGGCGACACGCGCCATTGCACAGGAACTCACGCCTTTGCAGCCGGGGGCCAAGCTGGGGCGATACGAAATCCTCAGTGAATTGGGCCACGGTGGCATGGGCGATGTCTTTCACGCTCGCGATGACATCGGCTTATCCGTCGCCATCAAAGTTTTACCGGATTATTTTGCGCAGGACGCAGAGCGCGTGTCTCGTTTTGAAAGTGAAGCGCGCAAGATGGCGCAGCTACATCATCCGAATATTGCTGGAATTCACGGGCGCGACGTGACAGGCGGCTGGCGATTTCTCGTCTTGGAATATGTCGAAGGTCAGACGCTGGAAGCACGCCTGGCACAAGGCCCGTTGCCGCTGCGCGATGCGTTGAAGGTCTTTGCCCAAATCGCTGATGCTCTGGCCGCGACATATCGCAAAGACATTGTGCATCGAGACCTCAAACCTTCCAACATTATGCTCACGCCAAATCTGCAAGTGAAGTTGCTGGATTTCGGCATTGCCAAGCATTTTCATCAACTGGAAATCGAAGCAGGTGTCGCAGTGTCGAACTCTACCTGCTCCACGTTTTCAGAGACGTTGACGTTGCCGGGCTTTACTCCGGGTACATTGCCCTACATGAGTCCAGAGCAGCGAATTGGTGGCAAGGTTGACCATACAACCGACCTCTGGGCCTTTGGTGTCGTGTTTTATGAAGCCCTGACGGGGCAAAATCCATTTCGGCGTGACACGCGTGAAGAAACGGCGAGCGCAATTTTCAGCTTCACTCCCGACTGGCAAAAGTTGCCACCAGAAACTCCGCGCTGCATTCGTGAATTGCTGCGAACTTGCCTTGCCAAAGACCCCGCACAGCGATTGCAGGACGCGGGTCAGGCGAAAGTGATCATTACCGCAGCGCAGCGGGAATTAGATCGCGGTATCGCATTGCCAGACTGGCTCGGCAACCTGACAAAATATTTCTCGCGCCGAGTGATTCTGGGCGTTGGCTGCGTTGCTGTGCTGATTGCGGCGTATCTCGGCTGGCGTGCATATCAAAATCAGCTTTTGCGGCTCGCGGTAGTCTCATCTGACGCATCCACGTGCGAGCCTGTGAACCCTGCATCATTGGCAGCGCAACTCAACCGCCTTTCCCGCATTCGTGTGGCAACTGGTTCCGCGAATGCCAATGGCCTGACCTTGCAACTGTTGCCACGGTGTACAGGCAACGGCTCTGCAACACTGCTGAAGTTGGTAGATGCACAAGGGCTGACGATTTTTGCGCATCTGGTTGAAACGTCGGAACAAGCTTTAGCGAAACTGACGCCTGTGTTGGCCGGGCTGGCAACGCGTTATCAATCGCGTCCTTCAATGCTGAATGCACAAATAAATCTGGCCGCTCCCTCGTTTTCGGAACTGAAACCTGAAGAACAAAATATCCTCAATCTGGATAATTGGGATAACGAAACCTTGCTGAACTCGGCGATAGACCTGGTCAATAAACTGGTCGCGGAGAAAGGCAATTCGGCCACATTGCAGGCAGCGCTAAGTCGCGCGTATCTTTTCAAATTTAGAATTACGCAGGATGCCGCCGATAAGAAGAAATCCTATGATGCTTACCTGCTGGCGCTGACTATGGAACCTGATTCGGCAGATGCTTTGCTGGCCGCCGGGAATTACTACAATGTGGCTGGAGATGAGAAAGCCAAGCAGTATTTTCAGGATGTTTTGAAGCAGCGCCCATACGATGCAGAAGCTTATCGCGGCTTGGGGCGAGCGTATGAAATTACAGGAGATATGGAGTCCGCCGCCGCGAATTTTGTTTCTTCCATCATCTATCGTCCGCAATATTGGGGCGGGTATAACGAACTGGGTGCTTTTTATTTATCACACCAGCAATATCAGCTCGCGGAACTTTATCTTCTGAGCGCGGCAAAGTTGGTTGATAACCCGGTTGTGCATACCAATTTGGGGAATGCCTATTACTTGCAAGATCGTTTCTCTGAGGCATTGACGACGTATGAAAATGCCCTGAAACGCTATCCTCGTTTCGAGACCTATATTAATTGCGGGATGATTCGTTATTTTGAAGGCAAGTATCCGCAAGCAGCTGAATATTTCGGCTTGGCGAAGGAGAAAGCTCCCCAATCACCAGAGGCGTGGGGCTATCTGGGACAGGCGCTTTTCTGGATAAACAATCGTCGCGCCGAAAGCCAGAATGCTTTGCGTCAGGCGGTACAACTGGCCGGAAGTCAGCTACAGAACAATATTGATCCTACCGATAAAGCCATGATGACGGCGCTACAGGCGTTGTGGTTAGCCGTTCTCGGACAACATCAGGAAGCAATGCAGGCAATTAATTCTGTCCTGCCTGCTTCGACAGCACCGAACGTCCAAGATCACCTCGACATCGTCGAACAGGCGATCCCGATTTTTCACTTAGCCAAACAGGATGAACTTGCACTCACCTGGATCGAACGCTTTTTGAAAAGTGGTGGTAAGGTACGCTCGCTTGAACGAGAACCGCTAATCGCATCACTTCGCACCGATCCTCGTTACCTCAGAATCGTTGCCCCGTACCAAAATACTTAAGCCCAACTAAGGAGTATTATCATGGCCCAAAAGACAGTCTCGATTGTAATTAACCGCCTTGCTGACGGGACAACCGAAATCACACTCATCCCTGAAACGACAATTCTTGAAGAAGGGGACACGCTGCAATTTGAAGCTTTTATCGCGCCGGAATTAGAAGACGAGGCTCCGCGTGCGGTCTTTGAGGAAGATGGACTTTCATTCACGGAATCTGAAGTTGAACTTCATTCCATTGCTCCGCCACCGCCACCTGATGGAGCGATTCCAATGAATGAAGGCGACGATCTGATTGATGTTTCCGCAGACGATGTGGTGAGCGAGCACGTGTATTCTGTGCAACTAGACGGTGGTGCGTTGCAATCCGGGCGGATCAAAATTATCCGTCAACAATAGTGACGGTGCGCATTGGAATGTTGGAAGGCGTTGGGATGGGAATTTATCGCGCCGCTTGCTGCGCCAGAATCCCTGCGCCGATGACGCCTGCTTCTGAGGCGAGTTGGGCGGCGATGAACTCGCAATCCGAATAAGCTTCGGCGAAAGACCGACGCTTCGCTTCATCTGCAATTGCCGGAAGCAACAACGAACGTGCTGCCGTATTGCCTGCTACCACAACCATTGACAGGTTCAGCATGTTGATCATGTCCGCCACCACCATGCCGATAAAATGGCCGGTGCGATTCATCATCAGCAGGGCTAAATCGTCGCCATTGTGCGCGGCTTCGATAATGTCGTCGTAGGTGAAATCTTTGTCGTGCTTTTCAAACTCAGAAAGCACTGAGGTTTTATCGCGTTCGAGCCGTGCGTGCGTGCGGCGGACGATGTTATGTGCCGAGCAAATGGTTTCCAGACAGCCTCGGCTGCCACAGGAACATTCCAGCCCTTCCGGGTCAACGTTCATATGTCCGATTTCTCCGGCATAGCCTGATTTGCCGCGTCGCAATCTCCCATCCAGCACTAAGCCCGCGCCCACACCGTGGCCAATGCGAACGTAAAGAAAATCACCCACATTTTGCGCGCCCCCGAATTTCATTTCGGCAACCGTTGCGGCATTGGTGTTGTTCTCAAACACGACCGGGACATTGAATGCTTCAACGAATTCTTGATGCAGATCAATTTCTGCCAGACTCGGCGTATTCGGCATTCGCACCACACGCTGTGTTGTATGGTTTACCAAACCCGGAAAACCGATACCAATCCCTCCAAGCGGCGCGTCAAGTTCGGCGACGGTCTGTTTGGCAATCGTCAGCAAGCGATCTGCCAGCGCGCGACCATCAATGTTACTGCGGTAAAAATGATGCGGCTCGCGCCGAAAATTCGACAGATTTCCTGCTGCGTCAATAATGCCAGAACGAATGTGACGACTGCTGAGGTCAATCCCAAGATAGACAGCGTTGGAAGGGGTTTCACTTGTCATAATCTCACCAAACTGGCGCGACTATAACAACGGCAGTTAGCGACTGTCAATTTAGTCATTGGTCATTGGTCATTCGTCCTTTGTTCTTGGCCAGTGGTTTTATGGGGAGGAATAACCTCGTGCTGGCTGATGAATTCCGAAGGTAAAGGATGGATGACCAATGATGATTACTTTCCTGCCACTGACTTATTCCGAAAGCCTTTCAGGATGGCGCGGCTGGCTTCGATGAAACGGGTGATGTCTTCGCGTGTATGCGCAGCACTGAGCGATCCCTGACGGCAAGGTTGAGGAAACAAATACAAACCGCGCTCGATCAGGGCACGACGATAGACGCGATCCAAATCGAAGTTGTGATGTGACATCAGATCGTGCCAGTCAACCGGAACGTGATCGCAGAAATACACGCAGAAAGCCGACCCTACACGGCTGATTGTTGCTTCGACACCCAATTCATCAAAGATTAATTCCAGACCTTTTTGCAGACGCGAACCTAACGCTTCCAGTCGTTGATACAAAGCGATGTCATCGCGTTGCAGGATTTCCAGCGTGGCAATCGCCGCCGCCGCAGTAAACGGATGGGCATTATAGCTGCCGATTAAACGGACACTCCACGCGGGATCAGGCGAATCCAACAGCGCCATCACGCTGGCGCGCCCGCCCACGACGCCTAGAGGGTAGCCGTTGGCAATGGTTTTGCCGAACACCGATAAGTCCGGTTTGATACCCACCACAGATTGATACCCTGCCAACGTCGTCCGAAAGCCTGATTTTACTTCGTCAAAGACGAGTAATGCACCGTACTGATCGCAAAGTTTGCGCAACGTTGTCAGGTAGCCGGGCTGTGGTGGAATCACACCAACATTGTGCAGGACAGGTTCCGTGATGACACACGCTGTCGGATAGCGACGCATGATTTCTTCCACCGAAGCCACATCATTGAAATTGACGACATGCACCTGGTTTCTCACGGTTTCAGGAATGCCTGCCGAGGTTTGTGGAAATTGATATTCACCTGAATTCTGTCGTGGCCCAATCGTTTCCGGGTCTGGCATCATCGCTTGCGCCACATCATTGTTCCAACCGTTGTATCCGCCCAGCGTCACAATAATGTCATCACGTCCCGTCCACGCGCGGCTCAGGCGAATGGCTTGCGCGACTGCCTCATTGCCGCTGCTGGTAAACTGCACTCGCTCCATTGAAGGCACACAGGCGCGTAGCAGTTCAGCCAGGCGCATATCCCATTCTGTCGCGCCGCTACTCATCAGCGACCATCCGCTTTCCATCGCTTTGCTGACGGCTGCATTTACTTCAGGATGGTTGTGTCCCAGAATGTGCGAGGCAAACGCAGCGTGAAAATCCGTGTATTCATTGCCATCCGCATCCCATAAACGATTGCCGAGCGCGCGCACGAAAACGATAGGAGGATCAATGCGGCGATCCAGCAGGACAGCACCACCCGCAATGGACTTTGCGCTTTGTTCCGTGAGTGTACGTGACTTGGTGTAACGATCAGACATAATTTTTTGCAGTAAAGGCGGGTTGTTATCAGCAGGATTGATGAGGCTTTAGAGGGGCAAGGGAGCGAGGCAAGTTTACCTGATGCAAAACTTACGTCAATCATAATTTTTCGAGACTCTGCGATCTGTCTGTTCTGCACATCTTGTGTTGACTCGATTTATTTAAAAAATATTTCTCAACTGCGGCGGTTTTTTCTCTGCAATTACGCTTTCACCAGTAAGAGCCTCTCTTCCGAGGTATTCTGGAATGTTGTTTATCTATAAGGAGGATTGTTATGACGCATATCGTCAAATCCGGCGATACTCTTTCAAAAATTGCCAAATCCAATGGCCTAACAATGGCCGCGTTGCTGGCAGCAAATCCGGCATTGAAAGCAAATCCGAATAACCTGAAAGTTGGTCAGAAAATCGTGATTCCAGATGATGACCCCGCTCCTCCTGTTGTGCCGCGACCAAGTCCAGGTTCAACCGATATTCAGCTCGGAAAATTGTCTGAAAAGTTTGAGACGAGTGGACGCGGCCCCGGCATGGTTTCCAGTGGTATCGGCGACCGGGGAGGTCGTTCGTACGGTTCTTATCAGATGACCAGTAAGCCTGCGCCGGGCAGGGTGGGGGAATTTGTTTCGCAACCGGATTTTGTTTTTCGCGCTGAATTCCGCGACCTCAGCCCCGGCAGCGAAGAGTTTACTGCCAAATGGAAAGCGCTTGCCGCTTCACGCCCTGACGAGTTTCAGGAAAGCCAACACGAATTTATCAAGAGAACGCATTTCGATCCGCTCGTAGAAAAGGTGAAGCGGCAGGATGGATTGGATATCACGACGCGATCTCATGCGCTTCAGGATGTGGTTTGGTCAACTGCCGTCCAACACGGCCCCGGCAGTGCCGTGATCCATCTGGCGCTTGCCCGAATTGACGTAGCGCCGGATGACCCGCAATTCGACGAACAACTCATCCGCGCCATTTATGCCGAACGCGGCAAACGAGATGAAAATGGAAATCTGGCTCGATTTTCTAAGAATTCTCCTGCGGTTCAGCGCGGCGTGGCAAATCGCTTCAAGCAGGAAGAGAAAGATGCCTTAGCCATGCTGCGGGCAGAACTTGGTGGGTGAGGGCATATCCAGCCTTCACCCAATCTATCTGCTCAGGCGATTTGATGGATGAGTTTGGCAATCAGGCCCGTCCATCCGGTTTGATGGCTGGCACCGAGTCCTTCACCATTGTCGCCGTTGAAATATTCATGAAATAGCACGAAATCGCGCCAGTGTTTTTCCGTTTGGAATTTGCCATTGGTGCCTTCAGCCGGGCCATAAATTGGGCGATGACCTTGCTTGTTTTGGGCAAACAGGTTTGTCATCCGGCGTGCCAGGTCGTGGCTGATTTCTGCGAGTGAGAGTTTTTCGCCCGATCCTGTTGGATATTCGACCTTGTATTCCTCGCCGAAGAATTGATGAAACTGTTGGAGTGATTCGATCAGCAGGTAATTCACCGGGAACCAGATTGGCCCGCGCCAATTTGAGTTGCCGCCAAAAAGCGGAGTTTGTGACTCTGCCGCCTCATAACCCACCTCGTAGATGTTTCCATCCAGTTGCAGCTTGTATGGATTTTCCAAATGAAATTGCGAAAGCGAACGAATTCCAAATGGCGAAAGAAATTCCCCTTCTGACAGCATAAAACGCAAGACTCGGTGCAAGCGATCTCGATGTACCAGCGACAAAAATCGTCGGATGCCCGAATCAAAAGCCTGAACTTCAATGTGCATACTGAGTTCAGGGAAATTATCCATGAAATACTGCATCCGGCGGCGAAAGCCGGGGAAGGCATTGACAGTTTCCTCTTCCAGTGTCGTGGCGGCAAAAAGTGGAATCAGCCCGACCATCGAACGCACGCGCAATGGCATGGATTGATTGTTCGGCAAGTGCAGCACGTCATAATAAAAACCGTCTGCTTCATCCCATAAGGCCAGCCCTTGACCGGCCATGTTGTTCATCGCGCGGGCGATGTGAACGAAATGCTCAAAAAACTTCGAGGCGACATCTTCATAGGCTGGGTTTTCCTTCGCTAATTCCAGCGCCATGTTCATCAGGTTCAGGCAGTACATGCCCATCCAGCTTGTCGCATCGGATTGTTCCAGTGATCCGCCACCGGGCAACATGGCGCTGCGGTCAAAGACGCCGATGTTGTCGAGTCCGAGGAATCCACCCTGAAACACGTTGTTGCCTTCGGTGTCTTTGCGATTGACCCACCAGGTAAAGTTCAGCAGCAGTTTGTGAAAGACGCGTTCGAGAAAGTTGCGATCCTTGCAGCCCCAGATTTCCTGTTCAAGCTGATAGACGCGCAGGGCTGCCCAGGCGTGTACAGGCGGATTTACATCGGCAAAATTCCATTCGTACGCCGGGATTTGCCCGTTCGGATGCATATACCATTCGCGCAGCATCAACAGCAGTTGCGTTTTGGCAAACTCCGGGTCAATCATCGCAAGCGGCACGCAATGAAAGGCCAAATCCCACGCGGCAAACCACGGATATTCCCACTTGTCAGGCATCGAAATGATGTCGGAGTTGTTGATGTGCTTCCATTCGTTGTTGCGGCCCCGCTTGCGCGAACGAGGCGGTTCTGGTGTGCCCGGATCGCCGCGCAGCCAACGACGCACGTCGTAGTAATAAAACTGCTTTGACCAGATCATTCCGGCGAAGGCCTGTCGCTGTACCTGCTTTTGTTCTTCGCTGGCCTTCGATGAAGTAAATGAATCATAGAATTCATCGGCTTCCTGAATGCGCGCGTCGAATACTTCATCGAAGTTGAAACTCAGGGCGGGCTTGGGCGCAATGTCATTTGTCAGGCGCAGTTTGATTGTGGCAGTTGCTCCGGCTGCGATGGCGAAATGATAGCGCACGCCGACTTTGGTTCCTGATTGTTGTGGATTTACGGCTTCTTTGTTGCCGTTGACGATGTAATCGTTGATGCCGTCTTTGACATACGGCGAGGGATTCGGAGCATTGTAAAGCCGCTGATAATTCGTGTCGTTTTCGGTGAAGAGGAATTCCGGTTTTACGGTCATGTCATCGCAGATCAATTGCCGTAATCCATCGTCAAAATGCCGGGCGCGAATTACAAACGGGTTTTCCTGATCCAGCCGTAAACGCGGCTTACGATCATCTGCACCCCACGCCCATGTGTTGCGATACCACAGCGTCGGCACCACATCCAGCAACGCGATTTTGTCGCCGCGATTGGTGGCACTGATGCGAATCAAAATGTCTTCGGGCGAGGCTTTGGCGTATTCGACTACCACATCAAAATAGCGGTTTTGATCAAACACACCCGTGTCGAGCAGATCATATTCCGTCTCCTGACGCGTGCGCCGACGATTTTCTTCGACTAGCTTTTCATAGGGAAATCGAGCCTGCGGATATTTGTAGAGGTACTTTAAATACGAATGCGTCGGCGTAGCGTCGAGGTAAAAATAATATTCCTTCACATCTTCGCCGTGATTGCCCTGTGGCCCGGTTAAGCCAAACAATCGTTCTTTCAGCATCGAGTCCTGCCCATTCCAAAGTGCCAGCGCGAAACAGAGAATTTGATGCCGATTGGCAATGCCCGCAATTCCGTCATCGCCCCAGCGATATGCCTTGGATCGTGCGTGCTCGTACGGAAAATAACGCCACGCGTCGCCATTCACGGAGTAATCTTCGCGCACCGTACCCCACGCGCGTTCGCTCAGATATGGTCCCCACGCGCGCCAGGGTGTATTCCGTTCCTGAATTTCATTCAATCGTTTTGCTTCAGCTGTTTGTAAAAGTTTGGTGGACATAGAAAGTTTGAATCAGTACCGCAGTAGGAAGCGCCCAATTTGAATCAGTACCGCGACCAGTAGGGAGCGCTGTTTTGCGGCATTGGACGCTCTCTACTGATTTATTGATAGTCCGCGTATTCGCGCACTTTGCCCATCGAGCGTCGCAAATCCTGAAAAGTAAATCCGAATTCTTTCAAGGCCGCTTCGCCGTGGCCTGCGTATTTGCGTTTGGTTTTGAATGTGACGGGTTCCTTAAATGTCATCGTCTTTACATCAAGCGGATAGAGTTTGATTTCGTACCGATACTTGTCGTAATGCGCTTCGCGGCAATTGGGTTCGGGTGGCTCCACTTCCGAGCACCAGATGAATGTCCACGACGCTACGCCATAGCCGTATTTTTTCCCCAGATTCCCGAAGTACAATCCGCCCTGAACCGCAGTTTCGATAGATTCCTCATTCAAAATCTGAAATTTTCCCTCTTTCCAACCGATGATATGTGCAAAGAAAGTTCCGTCCGATCCACCGGGAGAAACTTCCACAACAAAAATCAGCGGCTGCGATTGTCCAGGAACGGTCATGACTTTGAAGCGAAGAAAGCTGGAGGCCGGGCCGGGTTCATCTGGCAGGGTCGAGTTTTCCATCTCAATTGAGGAAATTGTTTTCTTGTCCCGCAGCGAGTAAAACTCCAGCTTGATCGGCTGCGTCGGTGTTTCGATTACCCGGATTCGCACTAAGCCCAGTTCCGGGAAAGTGGCTGTCGCCTGTTGTGCGATCTTTGATTTGGGTTGGGAAAATGCGGCAATTGCCAAAAAACAAATGGCAATCGCAAGTACGATCAATCTCGTCATAAATCTTTTCAAGGAAGAGGGCGAATGAACAATCAGGGCTGGAACACCACTTGTTACCGCAACGTGGTCTTGCAAGAGGCGTCATCATAGACCAAAACGGAATGAGAAATCTATCATCAGTTTGAGAACCCAAGAGGGATTATTCGCGGTACATCTTCTGCCACAGGGGATTCACTGCATAAATCATGGGATTGGCTGCAAATTGATAGGTCGTCTCAATTGTCGTATGCCAGAATAAACAACAAGGATGCAGAAAGATTCTATAAGCCAGACCGGATTTTTTGCCGTTGCTTTTGAGCGGAGGCGCGGAGCTATCTGGGGTTTGCTGTTTCTTTTCTGGTTTGCTCTGGGCGTGTTTTCTGCCGGTGCTCCGTTCATTGAATTGCCTCAGATCCGAAGACCTGTGCCGCCATCCGCCGGGCTGGGGTTAATCTGGCGGATGTTTCTCTCGCAATTTGCGATCTGGCTATCGTGGGTGGCCCTGGTTCCTGTGGTGCTTTGGATGCGACGGCGTTTTCCGCTGGAACGAAGCGCGCTTTGGCGGACGTTGCTCTTGCATTTGCTGGCCATCGCTGCTCTCTGCCTGGCGCATGCAGGCATCACGCTGTTGCTGACAGATGTGCTTGGTAGTGCTGGTCAGGGGCCGCCGCTGACGATTCGACTGACTTATTGGTGGACGCGCGATCTGGCATTTTGCGGGTTGTTTTATGGCCTGGTGCTTGGCATCAGCAGCGCGTTGGATTATTACCGACAATTTCGCGAGCGCGAGCTGCGGGCTTCACAGCTTGAAACGCAATTGGCCCAGGCAGAGTTGCAGATGCTGAAAATGCAATTGCATCCCCATTTTTTGTTCAATACCTTAAATGGAATCACCGGGATGGTACGGGATAACGACAACGCTGCTGCGGTGCAAATGCTGGTTGGATTAAGCGAGCTTCTGCGTCGGACGCTGGATAATTCCGGGAAGCAGGAAGTTGCGCTGGGCGAAGAACTCGAATGGTTGGAGCTGTATCTAAAGTTACAGCAGATGCGCTTCTCAGATCGTTTGCAGGTAAGTATGAATGCCGCACCCGAAACCCTGGATGTTCAGGTTCCGAATTTAATTCTTCAGCCTCTGGTTGAGAATGCCATCCGGCATGGTTTAGCCAGTCGTGCTGCGCCCGGCAGGATTTCCCTGACCGCACAACTTGTCAACGAACGGCTGGAGTTGTGTGTGTGTGATGATGGCATTGGCTTGCCCGATGGGTGGTCTTTGGAAAACTGTGCAGGGTTAGGATTAAAAAATACCCGTGCCCGCCTGCGACAGCTTTACGCCAATGATTTCCAGCTGAAGATTCAAGATCGAGAAGCCGGAGGTGTTGAGGCATGGGTGTCTATCCCGCTGCGAAAGGACGCATCCATTGACAGGCAGTCATAAGAAGATCAAAGCGATGATCGTGGATGATGAACCGCCTGCCCGGCGCAACCTTCGTGCTTTAATCAAACACGATGCAGATATTGAGTTGGTCAAAGAATGTGGCAATGGCAAAGAGGCGGTGAGCCAGATTCGCGCGCTCAATCCCGACCTGATTTTTCTGGATGTGCAGATGCCGGAGTTGGATGGCTTTGAGGTGTTAGCACAACTTTCTGGTCATCCTTTGCCTGTGATCATTTTCGTGACGGCCTATGATCAATATGCCTTGCGCGCGTTTGAGGTCAGTGCGTTGGATTATTTGCTGAAGCCCTTCAGCGATGACCGATTTCGGAAAGCTTTGACGCAGGCGAAGCAGCAAATTGAGCAACAGGACGCAAGCGAACTGGGACGGAAATTGCTGACGCTGATGGGTACGCACCAGCCAGATGCACCCCGTTACCTGACGCGCCTGATGGTCAAAACGACGGGGCGTGTGATCTTCCTGAAAGTCGAAGAGCTTGATTGGATCGAAGCTTATGATTACTACGTGCGTTTGCACACAGGCGGTAAGGCGCATTTGTTGCGGCAAACGATGAACGAATTGGAGCTGGCACTTGATCCAAATCAGTTCGCACGCATTCACCGCTCCACCATCGTCAATCTTGATCGCGTCAAAGAGCTTCATCCTCATTTCACAGGCGAATCGCTGGTTATTTTGGAAGATGGGACTGAATTGAAAATCACACGTGGTCGGCGCGAAGCATTGGAACAGAAACTAAACACCGGGAGCAGAAAATAGCGGCCTTCTGCTCTGACTTTAAAATCACTTAACTGAAATTTGGAGATTACATGAAGAAGGGAAAATTCGTGTTGCAGGGATTGCTCTGTCTGCTTGCCGTTGGCTTACCGACGGGGCTGAGTTTCGCGCAACGACGCAGCAACAGTTCGGAATCTCAGGAAGCGATTCGACCTCAGGCAAGGCCATCACTGGTTGCTGAGGTGGAGCGTTCTGTTTCTGTTTCTCGCGGCAGCGGCGCACAGGCATTCAAAATTACATCCACTATTCTCAAGCAAACACGTCAAATCAACGTTGTTTTGCCTGCGTCGTTTGCACAGAGCGCTCCAGAGCGCCGCTACCCCGTCACTATCGTGCTGGATGGAGAAGCGAGCGTACCGCCCATTACAGCTGTCAGCGATGAACTCAGCCGCAACGGGCAGATTCCTGAATCCATCATCATTGCGATTCCAAACATTGACCCGCTGCAAGGTCGTGTTCACGATCTTACGCCACCCGGTCTTTCGGTGAGCGGAAGCAGTTTGAACGAAGGCGGCGACCGCTTTCTGGATTTTATCGAACAGGAGTTGTTGCCAGCCGTAGATCATCAATTTCGAGGCGGCGCGCCACGCACGTTTATTGGTCATTCCTCCGGCGGCATTCTGGCGACCTATGCAGCCGCTACGCGCTCGACGTATCGCGCTGTCATTGCCATAGACACCCCCATCAATCTTGGAGAAAACTGGTTGGCGAAGAAGCTGATCGCGCGAGCAAAGGACGCACCCACGCCGCTGCGTTATGTCTCGCTCGAAGCGAGATTCGGGTGGCCGGACGATGCCTGGAAGCTGCTCAACTCGGCGGCTCCGACCTCATGGAAACTGCATCGTGAAAAGTTTTGGCCGAAGGAATCGCATGAATCTGTGGTGATGCTGGCCATGTATCTGGGACTGCGCGAGGCGTTCAGCGATTACTCCATGCTGGCCGCGCCCGTGACGCCCACGACAAGCATTTTGCCTTATTACACAAAAATCAGCGCGACGCTCGGTGCCAGTGTATTGCCGCCGAGAAAGCTACTGCAAAACGTTTTGGAAGACCTGCTGATGGAAGGGCGCGGCGCGGCAGCACACGAAGCGTACAACACGCTAGTTGCAGGATATGGCGCACCAGCCAACAGCGCCAAATTGCTGGCGCAAATTGCCGAAGTCGAGCGTCGCCCACCGCCCACTGAAACGGTCGAAGGTTTGCTTGCCACACCATTTCCCACGCCGGAAGAAGCGCGCGCGTACCTTGGCGAGTGGGTCGGCGATGTATGGATGAATCCCGAAGAACCACGGAAAGGCAGATTGACGTTACGCATCAATGTTGTGGATGGGCGTGTTGTGGCCGAAGTCGAAGATGCCCCGCTACCGCCGCCTTATCGTATCCGGCATGTCGAGTACCTGCGTATCACGCCGACCGGGCTGACGTACGGATACATGAATGGAATGCGACCACGCGGCGTTTTGCTCTATGAGGGCAAGCTTGAAGGCGATACGCTTTCCGGGAAGATGCGATTCGGCGGCGTTGATTTCCGAATGCCGGATGGCTCATTGCCACCGTCGCCTTCGTTTTCCTTCAAACGCGCTCGCAACTAAATTTGCATGGGTGGAGGGAAATCTACTGCCACGCCATACACATACTGAAAACTGACCTGAGTTATTTTTTCCTTCTGAGGTATCACAAAATGAAAGTTTATCAGTCTTTTATTCTCATATTGATTTTGGCGATCCTCTGCGCCCTGCAAAGTACAGCGTTCAGCCAACAACGAAAGCGCGCAGATGCAGCAGAAACGGGGATCACTGACCGCGACCGGAAGCGTGACGAATGGCAACGACCAGCAGAAGTCCTTGAGGCGTTGGACGTGAAACCCGGACATCGCGTGGCCGACATTGGCTGCGGCTCAGGCTATTTTTCCTTTCATCTGGCCGCCCGTGTCGGCAAGGAAGGGAAGGTCTACGCCGTAGACATTGATCCAGAGGCGATTAAGAAAGTGCAATCGCGCAAGGAACGCGAAAATCTCAAGCAGGTTGAGCCGATTTTAGGCGAAAGCGCTGATCCGCATTTGCCGAATGATCTTGATGCCGTCTTGATCGTTGATACTTATCACGAATTTCGTGAGTTTGATCAAACCATGCAAGCTGTACTTCGCGCGTTGAAGCCGGGCGGACGGTTGGTGCTGATTGATGGCGAAGGCCCGACTGGCAGACCCCGCACCGAATATCATCGGTTGCACACCATTCCGGCTGAATTGGTGCGCGAAGAAGTTTCCAAAAATGGCTTTGTCTACAAAGAAAGCCGACCAGGCTTTTTTGATGAAGAGTACGGTAAGCAGATGTATTTTCTGATTTTCGAGAAACCCCATTCGTAAACATTTAGCGCAGTAACTCTTTGACGCTGGCCCGAATCATCGTTGGCGCAATATCGTCTCGCACGACAACTTCGCCAATCGTCGTCGGCAAAATCAGCGGCACTTTGCCTTGCGAAGCTTTTTTGTCCAGCGTCATTGCGGCAAGAATGTCCGGGACTTGTAAATCAAGAATCGGGGGCAATTGCCCTAAGGCGTCAACGCCAATCTCGATAGCCTGTCGTTCGTCCTTTGCCAGCAGTCCTGCTTTCGTTGCGATATTCGCTGCTGCTTTCATGCCATAGCCGACCGCCTCGCCGTGTTTCAAACGGCGATACTGGGTGATGGCTTCCAGTGCATGACCAATGGTGTGACCGTAATTCAAAATCTTTCGCAGCCCCGATTCGCGTTCATCTGTCGTGACCACCTCGGCTTTAATCTCGCACGACCGCTTGATGATATGCACAAGCGTTTCTGCCTCGAAGGCTTCGACTTTCGCCTGATTGTCGCGAATAAAATCAAACAACGCGCGATCCCAGATGACACCATATTTCAAGGCTTCGTACATTCCGGCGCGTAATTCACGGGCTGGCAGCGTTCGCAACACAGTTGGATCAATGATTACAGCTTTGGGCTGGTGAAATGCCCCGATCAGATTTTTGCCAAGCGGATGATTGACTGCCGTTTTGCCCCCAACAGAACTGTCAATTTGTGCCAGCAGCGTCGTCGGGATTTGAATAAAATTGATTCCACGCTGAAAACACGCTGCCACGAAGCCCGCCATATCCCCCACCACTCCACCGCCCAGCGCCACGATTGCATCACCACGCTCGAAACGATTGGCAATTAAAAACGACCAGGCTCGCTCTGCCGTCTTGAGCGATTTCGCCCGCTCGCCATCGCCCATCAAATGCGTGAGGGTGGTAAAACCCGCCTGTTTCAGGCTTTTTTCAATGGTCTTACCGTACTGACTATGAACGCGCGGATTGGAAATGAGTGCCAGCTTGCGGGTCTTGGGGCCAAGTGCCGCCCGCGCGATTTCGCCCGTGTTTTTCAGGCTTTTTTCTTCAATCGTGATGTCATAACTGCGCTCGCCCAGCGCAACGTGAACTAAGTTTGTTGCTTGATCCATATCCCGGCAGTATATGGATTTTAGAACGTGTGGCAACGGTCAGGCCTTTTGTGAGGAGATTTTGGCTTGGAGTTTTCCCCTCTGCGCGATTACCACCGTGATGGTCACCGTGGCAATCGCGCGGCGGCTGAGGACGGCTAAAGGCAAAGTTAGTGAGTGGCAGTGTCGCGCGTATTCTTTTGGACGGCGATGACCGCAAACAGACTTAACGCAAAGGACATGGCAAAGAAGCCTTTTTCGCTCAAGGTCAGCGTGGCATTAATTAATCCAACCGTCAGCAACAGAAGCGTCAAGATCGTCGAGAACCAGCTCAGACCATAGTAAACCGCTGTGACGGGAATTCCTTCGGCTTTGTCACGCACGCTTTTTTGCACAGAGACAGCGGAAAACAAGCCATACATCAGAATCGTAAAATAGTATCCTTTTTCGTTCAGTTGCATTTGGGCATTCCAGAGTCCGATTAAGTATGCGCCTAAGCCCAGCGCCAGGGCTGTCCAGGATGCGCCTAAAAAGGCTGCGGATGGTTTTTGTATTTCAGTGTTCATTGGTAATCCTCCTTGGTTGTTGATCGAACGATGTCAGTGTAGCGATTTCTTCGCCTGGATATTTGTGCCTTACGACAGTTTTTCAAGTGTCACAAACTGACGCGGGGTCTCATACGCGCGTTCAGCCTGACCTGAAGCAATCGCGGGTCGTCCCGAAATTGCTTTCGATGTTGTGTGTTTCCTGAATTGGTTGAGCGAAGAAGATGAGCGGAAAAGGGACGTGCGGTGAAAATAAATTTTTCCTGAAAATTGGCAGGGCGACCGTACCGTAACCTGCCCAGGCTGCGGAAGTTTGAAGAGGAGGTTCGCCGGAGCCAGTGAATCGTTCGCGCTGCACACGCAGACTCAACAGTCTACGGTACGATTGAGCGGTGGTTACTTCACCATTCCGGTCATACCTGCCTCATACAATCGCTTATCCATGAGGCGACGTTTGCGTTCCATTGGCAAGGTCATTACGCGTGAATGGGGGACAGCACAAAGATGTTCACAGATGTTCCAGAGGTCGTCCTCAGCGGTCATCCAGTTTGTGCGATCAAAGCGCGTGAGGTTCAGCGGACGAGTCGAAAAGGCACGCAAAGTCTTTTCGCCTTTGAGATTGTAATAGTGCTCAAAATACGAAAGTACCAGTTCACGGATGGTGCGATAGACAGGTTCACGAAAGCGCAAGCCTGCATAATTGGATTTTGCAATCGCGCCCCAGTGATTATGTTCGCGGAAGACAGCTAACAAGTGGTCGTCATCGCGCACAGCTTCTAAATCAACGATCAACGGCGGATGTCCGTGGACGCGCAAGGCGGCAGCGGCAAAAAATGCGCCTTCGGCACAGTGCGCCAGCCGATCCTGGAGGACGCGGCGCGGGCTGCGGCAGGTTGGGCCGTGTGGCTCTTTGTTGTACGCAATGTCGTGATCCAGAAAGGACTGAATTTTCTCTGGTCGGGAAAGTTTTTTCATGAGGGCAAGTTCAGCGCGCGTGAAATTCAAAGTTGACTCCTATCGGACAGTTGCGTTCTGAGGATTAAGGCAGGTATTCTCTCCAATCCCGGAAAGATTGCAAAGCTTGCAACGATTCGCTTGCTTCTTTCGTCTAAGGGAGCGGTTGGTACGCTGGACAGAATTTCGATTCACATTTGGAGGGTAGCAATGAAAGTTAGACTATTCGTTCTCGGTCTGCTGATGGCTTTTTCTGTGCAGGCATTTGCTCAGGGAGATGCAAAGGCACAGGAAATTATCAAAAAAGCGCGCGCGGTCGTTGGCAAGGAAGATAAAATCAAAGGATTGCAAAACATCGTCGCTGAAGGCACGCAAAAAAATACGATGGGCAATTTCAACATGGAAGCTTCTCTGGAGCTGACCATGATGATGCCAGATAAAATTCATCGTTCGGTGACACGCAGCTTCGGTGGAAATGATGTTGTGATGGTTGACGTCTTGAATGGCACCCAGGTTTGGAATGACCGCATTGGTGGCGGCCCCGGTGGTGGCCCTGGCGGTGGTGGTGGCGGTATGCGGGGCATGGCTGGCCCTGGCGGCGGCGGCGGATTCCTCTCGCCTGAGCAACAGGATCGTAATCGCCGTAACGATCTGGCCCGTGTCATGCTCGGATGGTTTTTAATGGCTCCTGGCGGACTTAATGCTGAATACACCTTTCTGGGTGAAGCCAAAGCGCCGGATGGAACTGCGGACATCATCGGTGTGAAAAATGCCGACGGGCTGATTGCCAAGCTGTACATTGATCAGAAAACGCACCAGCTTTTGATGCTCAGCTACAAAGATAAAGATATGCGCTCAATGTTCCAGCAAGGGCAACGTGGCCCCGGCGGGCAAGGCGGACAACCTGGGCAACCCGGTCAAGGCGGACAGGGCGGTCAACGCGGCCCTGGTGGGATGAGCCGGGAAGAGTTCGATAAATTGCCGCAGGCAGAAAAAGACAAAATCATGGCCGAACAACGTGCCCGTCAAGAAGCTCGGATGGCGGAAATGAAAACCGCCTATGAAAAAGCTCCTGAAGTGGATATTCAATGGAGCTTTTCTGAATACAAGGAATTTAACGGTTTGAACCTGCCCACAGTTTTGACCAAAGCCACGGGCGGCACTCCAAACGAAGAATGGGTCATCAGCAAATTTAAGTTCAACGAGAAGAAAGTGAACGCTGAAAAATTTGAGAAGAAAAATAAATAGAGCAGCGGCACCACCTTTTCACGATTCCGGGGCGCGTGATTTTGCCGTCATGCGCCCCGCTCTTATTTCTGACGGTTATCCGTGGCTGCGGCTACTTCAATTTCGCGTGTTCTTTTTTCGCTTCAATCAGCACGGGCAACTCCGCATCAGCGTCTTTCCACAGCTTGAAAAATTCTTCATACGACCAGCGTGCTTTCACCGCATCGTCTTGCAACAGCGCCGCGCGCGCCAAGCCGAGATGTGCGAGCGGCCAGAGCAGAGAAGCTACATCCCAACCGCGATGGTCAATGATCTTCTGAAATTCGGCGGCAGCTTCTGCACCACGCTTGAGTTGCAGATAGGCTTGGCCGCGAAGCCAATTAGGGCGCAACATCGCTGCTGACGATGCTTCATACAAACTCGTCGGTTGCAACAGTTCGAGCGCTTTGGCGGGTTGTCCGCGTTGCAATGCAATCGTCGCGTGCGTCAGCGGCGCAATGACGGACAGTACGAGTGTGTTCTGCGGATTCTCTCGCACGAGTTCGTCGGTCAACGCTTGTGTCCGCGCCGCATCGCCACTGAGCGCAAATGTCCAGCCCAGAAACGGCTGTCCGAGTCCCAATCCCAAATGCTGACGAAGAAACGTTTGATTGCTCCGTTGCAACGCGAGCGCGCGTTCGGCTTGCGCTCTGGCTTGTGCGGTTAAGCCGACTTGCGCAGAAAACGCGGCTTCCGTGCTGAGGATGTGGAGTTGTTCTTCCAGTTGGTTGCGCGCGCCTGCCAGCAGATATGCCTGCTGCATCAATTCGCTTGCCTCGCGTTTGCGTCCAGCGAAGAATTGGGTTTGCGCCTGGAACGACAGCGCCTGTGGATACGGGGTTTGCGCGAACCACGCGACTTGCCGCTGCATTTCTGCTTCGTCCTGCCGCGCAAAGGCGATGCGCATCATTGTCATACGAAAGAGCGGCGAATTCGGCTGACGCTGTAGATTTTCTTGGGCCATCGCGGCGGCTTCGTCGTAGCGGTTCAGGCGCAGCAACGTACCCGCCAGATTATTGCGATTGATGTTGCTGTCGGGGTTGAGGCGCAGCAATTCCTGATACGCTACGACGCTGTCCGCCAAGCGCCCGGCCAAGGCGTGCGCCGTGCCCAAGACAAAAAAGCCGCCGAAGTTGTTCGGATGCGAACGAGTCATCATCGTCGCGGCTTCTGTCAGTTTGTCCAATTCTTTGGTCACATAAATGTAGCGCGAGGTCATGATGTGATGCCGCTCGATTTCGCTCACCCGGTCGCGCAGTTGCCAAGCCTTTTCCAAGCATGCCACGCCTTCCGCCGATTGATTGCGGATCGCGCCCAGCAACCGCCAGGCCGAAGCAAATTGCGCGTCCAATTCCACCGCGCGCCGCAAAAACGGCACGGCCTCGCCCGATGTTCCTCGTTGGAACAATGCGACCCCCATCGAATACGCCTGCAACGCTTCCAACGAAGACGTGGTCGTTTCTTCAATCGGCACGTCGAACTTCTGAATCGAGGCCAGCGATTCGCCCAGCTTCTGGCGCAATTCGCTCGCGCTGCGACCGAGCGTTCGCAAGACTTGATCCTTGCCGTCGGCTTCAACAAACGCGCGCGCGATAGCGTTTCCCGTGCGGCTGTCAATCGCTTCCAGCGACAACGAGTAGCGGCGTTCCAGCTTCGCAATCGTGCCGACGAGTAATACCTTGACGCCGCGTCGCTGACAGATTTCGCGCCCGATGCTGCGCGTGATGCGTTCATTGTCCGGCTTGCCCATCAGCTTCAACGTGGCGCGCGCGCGTTCGTCGGCGAAGATGTTCAGATACGGCGATTGTTCCAGCGTTGCCGCCAGCGCCTGTTTGAGCGTGCCGTCCCAAATCGCTTCGCCGGTTTGATTGTCGAAATCCGCCAGCAGAATCGGATCGCGTTCGGTCAGCGTGGGCTTGCGCGTAAAGTAGAACAAGGCGGCGGCGATGAACACAAGCGGAAGGAGGGCGAACAGCGCCGTGCGATAGCGTTGCGGTTTGGTTGACACAGGCAACTCAGCCTCTGTTACTTCTCGCACCTCCGCGACAAAGCGATAGCCGTGTTTGGGCACGGTTTCAATGTATGAATTCCCGTTGCCGTCGTCGCCGAGCGTCTTGCGCAGTTGCGACACGTTCCAGGCCAGCGTGGATTCTTCGACAAATGTTTCCGGCCACACGAGCTTGAGCAATTCCTCTTTTTCGAGCAAGCGTCCGCGCTGTTCGATCAGCACAAGCAGCAGGTCAAAGGCTTTCGGCTTGAGCGCGACGGGTTGCTCTTCGCGCAGTAATAATCGTTCGGCGACATTCAGACGAAACGCGCCGAATTCGTATAAATGGTTGATTGGCTGACTCATAACCGCTCCCCAAAATTTTCCCAGAAATTTCCCAACGGTTTCTCAAGACGGATCAGGCGGCTGATACCTACCTTCCATCACGCAATGAGCCAAACAGAAATGCAAAGCTGAAGGCGCATTGTACGGTACGGCGCACGGCAATACCAAACCGTTGCGCCTTGGGTACGGTACGAGGAGCGGTAGCGACTTGGTCGAGGATTACTCTTCACCAGATCGCTACCGCTCGCTGTACCGTACCGACAGCTACGTCGAGCCGCAGCACTCCAAACGCTTCGCGCTCCTTCAAGCGCACAGGCAAAGAGGGAAATATGAAACATCACCGTTGGTTGCTCATCATTTTGTCAGCCCTCAGCCTGACCATTGTCCAAGCGCAAACTTCGCGCACGAACTCGGCAGCGGCGTATCTGGAGCGCGGCAAAAGCTATTTTGAAAAAGGCGAGATGGAACGCGCGCTGGCCGATTTCGAGTTGGCGCTGCGCTTTGATCCAGACTCGGCGATGGCGTACTCCAATCGCGGTTTGGTTTATTCCCTGCAAGGCGATTTGGAGCGCGCATTGGCTGATTTGGAGCGCGCGCTCGAACTCAATCCGCGCTTGGACAAAGCCTGGGCGAATCGCAGCAGCATTTGGTATCACAAAGGCAAGTATGAACGTGCAATCAGTGACGCTTCGCAAGCGATTGCTCTCAACCCACGTGGTGCTTCCGCCTGGAGCAATCGCGGTATCGCCCGGCACGAACGCGGCGATTTGGAAGGCGCATTGTCTGACCTGAATCAGTCCCTCAAACTCGACGCCAAACACGCCATCGCTTGGAACAATCGTGGTGCAATCCACTTCAGCAAAGGCGATTGGGACAGCGCGATTCGTGACAATACGCAGGCGATCAAACTCCAACCCGACTTCGCCGAAGCCTGGGGGGATCGCGGCGCGGCACGAAAATTCAAGGGTGATTTCGCGGGCGCGCTTGCCGATTACAACCGAGCCATTGAATTGAATCCGCAACTCGACACCGCGTGGTTCAATCGCGCGATGCTTTGGTTGGAGCAGGGAGACAAGGAACGTGCGCGCGCCGATCTGGACAAAACCATTGAACTGCAAGCCGGCACGGCGGCAGATGCGTTTGCGCAGCGTGGCTTGCTGCGATTGCGGCAAGGGCACGAAGCCGACGCGCAAGCGGACTTCGCGCAGGCTCTCCAACGGAACCCGAAATTGCGAGCCGATCTGGAACGAAAAATCGCCGCCGTGCGACTGGCCAAATAATGAAGCGCTATTTCATCGGTTCCAGCACGAGTTTATGTTTCGCATTCGCCTCGATTTTTTCGCGACTGTAAAGCAACGGAAAATATTGCCCGTTCGCCCAGAGCGGCATCAAATCGCGGTAATGCGGGCTGCCGACCTGGCCGGATTGACCGGGAACGTTTGTGCCGACGGAGTTATCCCAATTCGACAAATCCAGAATCTCGCGGAAAGACGCCCCTGCGGTTTGCTTGTAATTCGCTCCGCCCGTTGCGTTCGGTGTGTTGGCATCGCCGCCACGTTCAGGCGCAGGCAGATCGAACAGTGCTTTCAATTCATTCGTCATCGAAAGCGCGTGCGCAAAGGGCGTTTGATGAACTGCGCCCCAGCGCCATTGGCTGGGATCAGTGCCGAGCCTGCGTTTGGCTTCCGTGACAGCTTCGTCTAAAGCGTTGAGTATTGCCCGATCTCGCACTGCGCGACTGCTGTCGCCAAACCAGCGAGGCGAGGCGTATTTGAGCGTTTCGATGGTTTTGAGCAGCGAAATCCGGGATGCGAATTGCGACCAATATTTTTCTGGCACGTGGGGCTTGAAAATCTGCGCGCTGAGTTTATTGCTCCACATTGCAAACAACGCCGCTGCCGCCGAGTCTTTGCTCATGACAGCATCCCATTTCGTCAGCATCTCGACATACGGTTGCAAATCCGGTGGGACGCCTGTGACTTCCTGCAACACCCTGATTAATTCCCGTGCGGGCATGGATGTTTCATCGTGTTGTAATCGCTCGAAATCTGAGATGGTGAACTTGCCTTTGCCCGCTGACAGCAGTTCGTCAATGCGCCGAAACCGAAACGGAGCGGCCCATTCATAGCCGAGTTCCAGCTTGTAATCTTTGGGCATGATGTTGTGATTCGCAGTGGCAACGTAATGCTTTGCCGGATTGTACGCTTGCGGCAAATCCTTAATGCTGCGAAATCCCTGCCATTCGTATTTGCCGCTTGCGCCGGGCACAGGCAAGAGTCCCGACCAGTTTTTGCGAATCGGTGTCAGCCCTGCCGCAACCCAGCCGATATTGCCGTCCACATCAGCGTAAATCAGATTTTCTGACGGCACTTTCCAACGGTCGAGCGCCTTGTAAAATTCCTTCCAGTTTTGCGCGCGATTCAGCGAAAGGGAAGCGAGATAGCCTGCTGTTCCAGGTTCCTGCCCAACCCAGCGCAAGGCATAGGCGCGGTGTCTCGTTTGATCTTCGTAAATGACGGGGCCGTGGTTGGTGAACTTCAAATCAACCGTGACAGGTGCCTGGCCTTTGACCTTGATCTGTTCGCGTTCGACACGCATCTTCAGCCATTTGCCTTTGTATTTGTATTCGTTCGGATTCGCGGGATTGGTTTCTTCGACGTACAAATCCTGCTGGTCAATGCCGACAATTGTGAAGCCGAAGCCGACGCGTTCGTTATGGCCTGCCGCTACGCCGGGCAACGCAGGTTCGCCTGCGCCAATCACGTTCCAGCCGGGGCCAACCAGATGCACCAGATAGCGCAGACTGGGCAGGGCAATGGTGCGATGCGGATCGTTGGCGAGCAGCGGTTTTCCTGTCGCCGACATCGTTCCGTCCACAACCCAATTGTTGCTGCCTTCGTTTTGCTTGAAGCTGACCGTGCCGCTGGCGGCGGTTGCTGCTTTCAGAATTTGATCGTTGATGTCGGCGAGGTCGAGTCCATTCGGAATTTCGATCTTGCGCGGCGGATCGGTTTCAATCAATTCGTCTACCAGGTCTTTGCCAACTGCTTTGACGAGTTGTGCCCGCAGCACTTCGGTTGAGATGTTGCGGGTCATCACGTAACCCGCCATCCGCGTCAGGCAAACTTCAGGCGTCCACAATTCGGGCTGCGTGTTAGTGAGCTGGAATTCAATCGGCAGGCGATTGCGGCTCATTTCAATGTTCGCGTTCACACCGCGCACAAACGCCGCGATGATGGATTTGGCATCAGGTGCATAGCTTTCATACTCCTTTTTCATATCACCGCGATAACGCAACAACCGCGCAAATTTGTCGCGTTCAATCGCGCTGGGGCCGAGGATTTCCGCCAGCTTTCCTTCGCCCGTGCGCCGCCACAAATCCAATTGCCACAACCGATCCTGTGCAGCAACAAAGCCTTGAGCAAAAAATAAATCGTCCTGTGTTTCGGCATAAATATGTGCGATGCCCCATTCGTCACGCAGCACTTTGACCGACTTTTGCAGGCCGCGAAGCTGCAACGAACCGGAAAGTTGCGCTAACACATTTTGGGCGCGTGTTCTGAGGTCAGGTGCCTGGGCTAAAGTATTGACTGGGCTATGAATTAGCCCAACCACCAGAGCAAAAAGAAAGATGACGCGGTTCATGTTTGCGGGCCTTTCGTTTGGGCTGGGAGCGTACACCGCTCACGGCATGAAATTGGTTGCACGAAACTTGGTTTACAGAAGGTAGCGATCAGCACGCGAGCCGCGTGTCTTCCACAGATGATGCGTGGCATTGTATGAGAGGCGGCGGTAGATGCCAAATTTTGGCACAAAAAAATATCGGAAAATACCAGGCAATGGAAGTTTAGCTCTCATGGAATCCTAGCTCCCGTCACTGCAACGGACATGATGCCTGTGAAAAAACAGGCGGAAAAATAACTACTTACCGAAAAATCGAGGTCTTTATTTATGTTTTCGCACGCCCTGGCGAAATCCTTTGCGCTTGTCGTTTTTTCCCTTTTTCTCCTCTGTAACACAACAACAATCACCGCTCAGACATTTTCTGATCCCGGCTTTGCCTCTGATCTGGTTGCAACCTTGCCCGTTTACAAACCTGTCGGGCTGACATTTGCGCCGGATGGGCGAATGTTCATCTGGCAGGAAAATGGCATTGTCCGCGTCTACAAAAACGGTGTTTTGCTGACAACGCCGTTTCTGGATATTTCGTCACGGGTCAATGCGGTTGGAGATCGTGGATTGATGGGCCTGGCATTAGACCCGAACTTTGCCACGAATGGCTATGTGTATCTCTATTACACCTATGAGCCGAATGGAAACCCGAATGATGTTGGTGCAAAGACCTTACGACTCACGCGCGTGAAAGCCGATCCCGCGAATCCTGATGTTGCATTAGCCAACAGTGAAACCGTGATTTTGGGAAGCTCAACCACGGCTCCGTGCGCGCAAAATACCGATTGCATCAGCAGCGATTCTGATTCGCACATTGGCGGCACGCTTCGTTTTGGGTTGGATGGCAAACTTTATCTCAGCACAGGCGATGGTGCTTCGTATTCGTTTGAAGACCCACTGGCCCTGCGGAGCCAGAGCCTGAGTTCGCTCAACGGCAAGATTCTACGCATCAATACCGATGGAACTGCGCCGAGCGACAATCCATTTTATGACGGCACCAATTCGGTGAAATCAAAAATCTATGCCTATGGATTTCGTAATCCGTATCGGTTTGCGATTCATCCCACAACGGGCGAAGTTTTGGTGGCGGATGTCGGCTGGGCCGCATACGAAGAAGTCAATCGTGGACGCGGCGCGAATTTCGGTTGGCCTTGTTTTGAAGGCGATAGTCCACAGGTAAGTTATCAGTCGAAATTTCCTTCCACCTGCGGTGCCATTCCTGCCAGTTCGGTAACCAAGCCGATCTATTTTTACGGGCATAGCGTAGGGCAAGCCATCATCGGCGGCCCTGTGTATTCGGCCACTCAGTTTCCGGCAGCCTATCGTGGCAATATGTTTTTCTCGGATTATTCCAGCCAGTGGATCAAGCGGCTGGTTTTTGATGCCAGTGGCAACGTCAGCAATGTGCAGACGTTTGCAACCGGCACGGGCGGCATTGTTTCGATGGAACAAGGACGCGATGGTGCGTTGTATTACATTGTTTTGGAAACCGGGCAAGTTCGCCGAATTCGTTATGCCAGCGCTCCGACTGCGGCCATTACTGCCACGCCCACGACCGGTGCATCACCATTGGCTGTGAGCTTTTCCAGCGCAGGTTCAAGCGACCCGAATAATCTGGCATTGACCTATCTGTGGGATTTTGGCGACGGCACAACTTCGACGCAGGCGAATCCGGTTCATACCTACACCTCGGCGACTTACACCACATTTACGGCGAAGCTGACGGTGACGAACAGCAGCAATGGGACTGCTTCGGCGACTGTGACCGTCTCTGTGGGCAATCGCCCGCCCGTCGCGACGATTACCGCCCCAACCAATGGCACCGTAGCGCGTCCGGGCGATACGATTACTTATCGCGGCACGGCAAGCGATCCCGATGAAACTTTGTCGGCTAATGCAATGAGCTGGCAATTGCTGTTGCATCACGATGATCACGTACATCCCTATCAAGCTGTTACGGGGGCCAGCGGCAGTTTTGTGGTCGAAGATCACGGCGCGGGAACCTTTTATTATGAGATTCTGTTGACAGTGACCGACAGTCGCGGCGCTACCAACACGAAATCTGTGAATGTGAATGTCGCCAGCAGTAACACCAGCACGATGACATATTTAAGCGATCTGAACTGGGCTTCGGCCACGAATGGCTGGGGGCCAGTCGAAAAAGATCGCAGCAATGGCGAACAGGGAGCGACTGATGGCAGAACGATTGCGCTGAACGGCGTCACGTACCAAAAAGGTCTGGGCGTTCACGCAAACTCGGATGTGCGTTTTGCCTTGAACGGGGCATATAAAACGTTTGCTGCCGATGTCGGCGTAGACGATGAGGTGGGCAGCTACGGCTCCGTTGTCTTTCAAGTGTACGCTGATGGCACGTTGCTCTATGACAGCGGCACGATGCTTGGCTCATCTGCTACAAAACAACTAAGCGTAGATGTCACAGGCCGCAACGAATTACGCTTGTTTGTTTCGACCGCAGGCGACAACGATTGGTATGATCACGCTGACTGGGCGAATGCGCGTCTGCTCACTGGCGCAACGCAAAACACGCCGCCAACCGTGAGTCTGACTGCGCCCGTCAACAATGCTTCGTTTACCGCTCCGGCGAATATCACGATTACCGCCAATGCCGCCGACAGCGATGGCACGATCAGCCGGGTGGAGTTTTATCAAGGCTCGACTTTGATTGGGACAGATACATCCAGTCCGTACGCGTTCACCTGGAATAGCGTTGGGGCAGGGAATTACACGCTTTCAGCCAAAGCCTTCGACAATTCTGGTGCCGCGACAACGTCGGGAACCGTAAACATCACAGTCAATGCCCCCTCGAACGCTGCCCCAAGCGCAAGCATCACTGCACCCACGAATAATGCTGTGTTTACAGCTCCGGCGAGTATCACGATCAATGCCAATGCGGGCGATAGCGATGGCATGGTTGCGAAAGTCGAGTTTTACAACGGCTCGACCTTGCTCGGTACTGATACGCTTGCGCCGTATTCCTTCACCTGGGCGAATGTGGCGGCAGGGACATATGCCCTGACCGTCAAAGCCACCGATGATCGCGGCGCGGTGACGACTTCCAGCGTTGTGAACATCACGGTGAATGCTCCTGTCAGCGGCTTGCCTGCGCCGTGGCAGAAGCAGGATGTCGGCGGTGTGGGCGTAGCCGGAGACACGACCTATGCCAATGGACAGTTCACGCTGAAAGGTTCCGGTTCTGACATCTGGGACTTCAGCGATAGTTTCCATTTCGTCTGGCAGCCGCTGGCCCGCGATGGCGAAATCGTGGCGCGTGTCGTGAACGTGCAAAACACCGATGCGTGGGCCAAATCGGGCGTGATGATTCGCAGCAGTCTGGCCGCCAATGCGCCCTATGCTGCGATGCTGATTACGCCCAGCCGAGGACTGAGCTATCAATGGCGGTACTTTATCAATGGCAATAGCGGCAGCCAGAATAGCAGCGCCGCTACCGTGCCGAGATGGGTACGACTTGTGCGGCAGGGAGAGAATCTGAGCGGCTATACATCCACTGATGGTGTGACCTGGACGTTGCTGCAAACACAAACCATTCCTGATTTGCCGGGCACGGTGTACATCGGGTTAGCCGTAACATCGCATAACAACGGAATGCTTTGTACGGCGACGTTTGATAATGTCGTGGTGAAATAGTTCAGCCTCAAAAGAGGGGTTTGACCATTTGGTTAGGGGGGAAGCGGCATATTGCGAGCTTGCCCCTCTATCTATCTCTTGTAAACGCGCCATCGGTAACAATAGCTTTCCTCACAATTCCGACACATTTGACTCGCCTCGAAGGCTGTTTTTCCTACACAACATTCAACTATGGGTGGATTCCGCCTGGAATTGACTGCCCATTCGTTCTGTTAGGGCTATGCCCTGCGTTGTGCCGTCCGCTGCATCAATGCGGGCGGCGGTCTTCCAAATTTCCAGGTGTTCTGGCTTCTCCGACCGGGATTGGTGATAAGAAAAACAGAAATGTCGCGCATCACCCTTGTGCGCCCACAATCATTCAGGTTTTTGTTTATGCGTAGCTTCTCCCTCACCCGTCCTCTCAAAATCGCATTCCTTGTTTTTGTGTCTTTGTTGCTGAGTCTTGCGGCCAGTGCGTTTACGCCGTTGGGCCGACGCGTGGCGGCTGGCATTTTGCCAGCTGCGCCTAAATTGAAAACGAGGACTTTCGGGACAACCCGATTGAACGCGCGACCTGCTCCTGCCCTGGACTTGCTGGCTGGACTGAATGGGGTTGGTTTAGAGGCGACAGGTTTGGCCGCCCGTCCCGCCGGATTGGCAGTGGTGCCCGTCGGACCGTTGGCAATCACGGCGTCCAGCACCGCCACTCAACTTACCGGCATCGCCAACCCGTTCAACGGTGTGGATGTCGGTTTCCGGGCGGCTCTGACCTTTGCCGACCTCGCCGCAGTGCTGGGGAATTTCGACGGCACGCTGTTCAACTACCTCAACGCTATGCCGCACGACGCCATTCTGAAGTACCGTAGCGGTGCTGCCTCCCCAACGGGAGCGCTCGACGTGGGCGATTATTCGGCCCCGGTGCTGGGCGACCTGGACGGCGATGGCGACCTCGACCTCGTCGTGGGGGAAAACAACGGCACGGTGCTGTACTTCCGCAACACGGGCACGACGACCGCCCCGGCGTTTGCCCAGCAGACCGGCGCAGCTAACCCGTTCAATGGCATCAGCGTCGGCATGCATGCGGCTCCGGCGTTGGGCGACGTGGACGGCGACGGCGACCTCGACCTGATCCTTGGGGCGTTGTTCAACGGGCTGCGCTACTACAAGAACACGGGAACATCGTTGGCCCCGACCTTCGTGCTGCAAACCAGCCCGATTACCGGTCTGGCGTCCAACAACAGCTACACGTCCCCGGCGCTGGCAGACCTGGACGGCGACGGCGACCTCGACCTCACCATCGGAAATGTGGACGGTGTTTTGCGGTACTTCAAAAACACCGGAACGGCGACCGCACCGGCCTACACCGAGCAAACCATGAGCCCTGGCTACCCTTTCCCTACCTTCAGCGTGGGGAATCTTGCCAGGCCCGCGTTCGGGGATGTGGATGGCGACGGCGACCTTGACCTCGTTGTGGGGAGTTATGATGCCGGTCCCATTGGCAGCTTTTACTTTAAGAACACCGGGACGGCGACCGTCCCCGCCTACACGCAGCAGCCCAACGTGTCCGGCCAGTTTTTCAATGAGATCGGATTCGTGTTCACTTTATCCCCGGCACTCGCGGACACGGACGCCGATGGCGACGTTGACATGGTCATGGGGAATTTCGAGGGAAAGCTGTTTTACTGCCAGGCGAACCGCTCGCCGGTCGTGGACAACGCGATTCCCGACCAGACACTCACTGGCCCGGGAACGCTCAGCTATGTTGTGCCGGCTGACCGGTTTCTAGATCGAGACCGCGATACCCTGACTTATTCCGCCAGGTTGACCAACGGAAATCCCTTGCCGACGTGGCTGAACTTCACCGCCGCCACACGGACATTCAGCGGCAACCCCAGCACCACCGCCGTGACACCGCTTCAGATTCGCGTGACGGCTGCCGACGGCGATGGCAGGACCGCCTCCGACGATTTTCAACTGACTTTATCCGCCGTCAACGATGCGCCCGTGATCACGCAGGGAGCCTCAGTGTCAGTCACCATGTCTGAGGACGGCAGCCCGACGCCCTTCGGCTTAACGCTGAATGCCGCCGATGCTGATGGCGACACGCTCACCTGGAGTATTGCAACCCCGGCCATGAATGGCACCGCAACGGCAACGGGAATCGGCACGTCGAAAGCGATTAGCTACACGCCGAATCCCAATTTCAACGGGCCGGACAGCTTTGCGGTGCAAGTTTCGGACGGCAACGGCGGCACTGACTCCATCACGGTGAACGTGACGGTTCAGCCGGTGAACGATCCACCGACGATGGTTTCAGCCGGAGGCCCTTACTCGATCCTTGAAGGACAGGGGGTAACTCTTTCCGCGTCCGCGACTGACCCCGATGGCGACACACTTAGTTACAGTTGGGACATCAATGGCGACGGCACGTTCGGCGACGCGACCGGGCAGAATCCGACGCTCAGTTGGACGCAACTCAGCGCGCTTGGGATCAACGACGGACTTGCGACGCGCAACGTCAAGGTGCGCGTCACTGATACTGCAAGTCCGGCGGTTGATTCGGGGGCCACGACGCTGACGATCAACAATGCACCGCCGACGCTGATGCTCAGCGGGGCGTCTTCAGTATCAGTAGGTCAAACCTATACACTCAATCTTTCGCCGAACGATCCTGGGCAAGACACCATTTCAAGCTGGACGATTAACTGGGGCGACGGTTCTTCCCCCCAGGTCGTTTCAGGAAACCCGTCGAATGTTACGCATTCCTATCTTGCAACGGGTAACTTCACCATCAGCGCAACCGCCACCGATGAGGACGGCACATACGCCGCAGACAATACAGTAGCCGTCATGGTCACCTGCACCAGCAATCCCGTGGTCGTTAACGGCAATGACAGCGGCGCGGGCAGTTTGCGCCAAGCCATTACCATCGCCTGTCCGGGCAGCACGATCACCTTTGCGAATGGAATTAATCTCATCACACTGACTTCGGGCGAACTGGTCATCAACAAGAATCTGACGATTCAGGGGCCGGGCGCGAATCTGCTGACCATTCAGCGCAGCACGGCGATGGGCACGCCCCATTTTCGTATCTTCGCTATCAGCAATGTGACAGCCACGATTTCCGGCCTGACCATGACGAACGGCAATGCGGATGGCGGCGGGGCTGGCTTCATAAATTCCGGCAACCTGACAGTTACTGACTGCCTGATCACAGGCAACACGACCAGTAACGGGGGCGCTGGTTTTGCCAATAAAGCCACGCTGATGATGACGGGTTGTACGATCAGTAACAACAGCTCGACCAGCATTGGGACGGGTGGGATATGGAATCTGGGTGACGCTGCTCCCACCGTCGCGACATTGATCAATTGCACCATCAGCGGCAATACAACCGCCCCCACCGCAGGCCAAACAGGCGGTGGCATTGATAATACCTCCGTTACTTTTCCCGCTACCGTCACCTTGATTAATTGTACGGTTGCAAATAACACCGTTGGCAGTAATACGAATGGCGGAGGACTGTATAGCGGGAAGTTCGGCTCGTTTAATGCCAGCATCCAGCTCAAAAACACCATCGTTGCCAATAACACCGCCCCGCAAGTGCGGCAAGATATGGGCGGAACGATCACTTCGCAAGGCTTCAACCTAATTTCCGACACCAGCTTGATGGCAGTTGCAGGTGACCTACTTAGCACCAACCCATTACTTGCGCCTCTTGGTAATTACGGTGGTTCGACACCGACGCATCATTTGCTGCCCGGCTCGCCTGCGATTGACGCGGGCGGTGCGGCCAATGATCCCGTCAGCGGCAATCCCCTCACCACCGATCAGCGCGGCTTTGCACGTCCGGTTGATCTCAGCATTGCCAATGCGACGAACGGGAATGGCTCCGACATCGGCGCGTACGAAGTCGCTGCCAGCTCATCTGATTGTACGACTGCGCCCGCAAATTTGACGGCGTGGTTTCCGGCAGATGCCAATGCCAATGACATCAAGAGCGGCAACGTGGGCACGCTCAACGGCACGGCGATGATTGATACGTCTATTGCAGGACGTGTGGGCGCGGGGGCATTCAGTTTCCCCGGTCTCGATGCAGCGTATGTTTCCGTTCCCGACAATGCCTCGCTCAATGTGGGCACAGGCGATTTCTCGCTTGATGCGTGGATCAAACTGAATGACGCCGATAAGGCACCCGTGCGCACGATCCAGGACAAACGGATCAATGCGGCCACTGGCGCACCGACGGGCTATCACTTCTTTGTCGCGCAGGATTTCCTGGGCATTCAACTCGGCGATGGCACCGGCTACAGCAATTTCGTTGCCACGACCGGCGATGTTGCCGATGGCAACTGGCATCACGTTACCGCGACCGTGGATCGGGATTCCACTACGGGCGGCAAACTCTATGTGGATGGCGCGCTCGTGCTGACGTTCAATCCGACCGCTCGCGCTGGCTCGCTCAGCAACTCGGAAGAGTTTCGCATTGGTGGTCGCCATGCCATCGGCAGCGCGAATTTCAAAGGCTACATTGATGAAGTCGAACTTTTCACGCGCGTGCTGACACAGGCCGAAGTGTTGGCGCTTTCGGATGCGAGCTATGCGGGCAAAGGAAAATGCTACGCCAACCTCGCGCTCACGAAGACGGATAACAGCAACACCGCCGTCGCGGGCAACAACATCACGTACACGATTCAGATCACAAACAACGGGCGCAGCGATGTCACAGGCGCAAGCGTCACCGACAACCTGCCTGCCAGCCTGAGCGGCGCATCATGGACGTGTACAGGTACAACAGGCGCAAGTTGCACTGCGATGGGCAGTGGCAATATCAGCGACACGGTGACAATCCCTGCGGGCGGCAACGTCACCTACACCCTGCAAGCCATCCTCGACGCCAATGCCACCGGGATGCTGGAAAATACGGCAAGCGTCGCCGCGCCGAGCGGTGTGCTGGAGTTGGACGGCACGAATAACAGCCAAAAGGACACCGATACGATTCTCATTCCGACGACCACCACGCCGCTGATGGCACAAACCCTCTGCGCGGGCGGTACGGTGCAGTTCTCGACCACAGCTTCCGGCAGTGGCCCGTTCATGTTTGTCTGGAAAAAAGGGACGACAGTGCTGATGAGCGGCATCACAAACAACGCCAATACGAGCATGCTGACGCTCACCAACGTGCAGGTAGCGGATAGTGATACCTATAGCGTCGAGGTCACAGGCGCGGCCAACGCGGCCCTGCAAAGCGCACCACTGATGGTCAATGCGCTGCCACCAACGCCCATGATCAGCGGCAATCTCAGTTTCTGCACTGGTGGCAGCACGACCTTGACTGCGACCGGGACGGGTACGTTTATGTGGTTCAAGGACAACATGCTCATCCCCGGACAAAACAGCAACATGCTGACGGTGACGGAAGCAGGCAGCTACACCGTCAAAGTCACCGACGCCAATAGCTGTGCGTCGGCGACTTCCCAACCCGCTGTTGTCACGGTCAATGCGAACCCGGTGCCCATCATTGATGGCCCAACGGAAGTCTGCGCTAATGCGACCAACCTGAGCTTCAGCGGCAATGGCGGCGCGTCTTCCTATGCCTGGGAAATTACCGACGGCAACGGCTCCATTGTGGGTTCTACCACCAGTCAGTTCGTCAACATCACGGCGGGTGCGAGCGGTTCCTTCACCCTTAAACTGACCCTCACCAATGGCTTTGGCTGCCCGGCTTCGATCACCAAAGTCGTGACGATCAAACCAGTCCCGACCGTCAATCCGGTCACCCCTTCCGCGATTTGCAGCGGCAGCTTGACCAACATCGCGCTCACCGGGACGGCAGACGCGTCCTTCAGTTGGACGGCCAGTTTGCACAGCGGCAATGTGACGGGCTTCAGCGGTGGGATGGGGGCGACCATTGCGCAAACCCTGACGGGCAGTGGCGTCGTCAAATACTCCGTCACCGCCACACTCAACGGCTGTCCGAGCGCTCCCGTTGAGATTTTGCAAACCGTCAATGCCCAGCCCACCATCTCGAATCCAAGTGAGCAGATTGTGTTGCAGGGCGGCACGGCGACTTTTTCCGTCACGCCGGGGGGGACGCCCACGCCGACCGTGCAGTGGTTTGTCTCGACCGATGGCGGCACGACGTTCACGCCGCTCCAGGGCCAAACCAATGCGACGCTCACCCTCGCCAATGTCACGCTGGCGATGAATGGCAATCTCTATCGGGCGGTCGCCGACAATGGTTGCCAGCCCGCCACCAGCACCGCTGCACGCCTGACGGTCAATACGCTCAAAGTGGATGTGGGCGATCCGTTACTGTGCCTCTCGGCCAATGGACTGGTTGGCGTGACCGCGACGATCACCAATAACAATGCGGCTCCGGTCAATGCCAGCTTCACCGCCACGCTGCCCACGACCTTGACGGGCTTGCCGGGGACGGGGCTGGCCTCCATCAATCCGGGCGGCATCAACGTCACGGCAGCGGCAGTCACCTGGACGGGGACGGTTCCCGCGAGCACGACGGTTATCATCACCTACAAAGCGCAAGTCGCAGCAGGGACTCCGGCCAATATGCCGATCTGTATAGATTCCGAAGTGGTCTTCAACGGCGGCCCCAGAGGCACGGTGCAGGAATGCAAAGTGCTCGGCTGCCCGGCAGGCCCGGTCAATGTGCAGGTGAGCGATCAGAAGGCCGGATCGCTACTGGTCTTCCCCTATTACACCTCCAAAGCCTCGACCAAGGCCGACACCCGGATGACGATCAGCAACATCGGCGAAAACGTGGCGACTATCCATCTCTTCTTTATTGACGGCGCGACGTGCGCGCAAAGCGATACGTTCCTGTGCCTGACGCCGAATGCGAGCTTCGCCTTCAAGGCCTCGGAGTTCGATGCCGAGACGACGGGCTGGTTGCTGGCGTTTGCGGTAGATCAGCAAGGCCGTCCCATCCAATACAACGGCTTGATTGGCAATGCGTTCGTGACGGATGGCGAGTACGTGGACAACTACGGGGCCGAATCGTTCCGCGCGAATTCGCCGCTGGTGGCAACGATTGCGGACAATCGGGCGACGCTGTTCTTTGACAATAACAGCTACGATGCGGTGCCGAATCAGTTGGCGGTGGAAATCCAAAGCCCGGTGGATGCAGTGGGGCAGAAGCTGGTGACAGTGGGCTTGCAAGGCGATCTGACCCAGAGCCGGATGACGGGAGCGGCGCAGGTCGGGACGGGCCAGTTGATCAACGGGAATGAGAAGCCGTTCGGCAGTTTCAGTGCGTGGTTGAATGGCAGTTGTCAGGCGGTGGGCCTGATCAGTGCCAGCACTCCACGAGTGCCGAACGGGCTGAGCGGGATGATTCCGACGGGACAAGTCGGGACGCTACGCTTCAACCTCGGAGCCGGAGTCGGCGTGCTGATGACGCCGCGCACAACAAATTGGAAGGGCATTCGCACGCTGCACAAAACGGGACTGACTACGACCACGATCACTATCCCTGTGGTAGTTCCTGTTTGTTAATGGCGCAATCGCTGTGATTGGGAAAACGCGCCAGCGTCAGGGCATGAGGGTGGAAAAATGTCTGAGCATTCGTTCGGGATTGGCTGGCAGGCCAGTAAACAAAGTAAAGGTTTTTACTGCCTGAAAGACGGTCATTCCAGAGCCATTCAACACCTGACAACCCAGTGCTTTGGCGTGGCGAAGTAGCTCGGTTTCCAGGGGCGTGTAAATCACCTCTGACACCCACAGATTGGGATGCAGCAGCGACGCGGAAATGGGCAAGCCCGGATGCCCATACATTCCAATCGGTGTCGCCTGCATGCATCCGTTCGCAGTTGCCAGCGCGCTCTCTGGACGAAGGATTGGCTCAGCCCAATCTTTTGCCAGTTGCTGGTTGCAGTGCGTGGCCAATTGCACCGCGCGTGACTGGGATACGTCATAAACCAGCAAGTGCTGCACACCCAATTGAAAGGCGGCATATGCCAATGCGGCACCCGCTCCGCCTGCTCCCAGCAAAGCAACTTTTTCGCGTGGCACATCGGGCAGTCCACGTTTGAAGCTTTCGGCAAATCCCCACCAATCCGTGTTGTGGCCAATGCGTTTGCCGTTTGTGAAAACAACTGTATTGACGGCTCCAATCGCGTTGGCTTCGACTGACAGCTCATCTAATAAGGGCAGGACAGCTTGTTTACAAGGATGCGTGATGTTCAGCCCTGCAAATCCGCGTGCTTCGGTTTCATCAAGCAATCGGGGCAGGGCACTTGTGTCTGCATTCATGGTTTGCAGGTCAAGCAACTCGTAGGTGTACGTCAGTCCCTGCGCGCGTCCTTCCTCTTCGTGCAGTCGAGGCGTGCGAGAAGCCTGAATCCCATGTCCGATTAACCCGGCGAGGACTGTTTGTGCGGGTGGTTTTGTGTTCATTGCCAAGCAGGAAACGAAATCCAACGGCAAGTTTACCGGGCGATGCCGGTGCTCCAGCGTAATGAATGTTCAGTTTGTTTTCATTTGCGAATGGTCGGGAATAGTTTTCCGTCTGTAGGAAAACTATCAGTCAGGATTTCCTGATCGGTCAAAAGCCGTCCTTCCCAAACCATGACCTTCCTGGCCCTTACTCGATATGCCATATCTTGTAGCGCCCTTTTTTCAGTGGTCGTCAACCCACCGTCCAGCTTTTCGAGCGGGTGTAAGATGACCTTGTAGGGTGCATAAGGGGTAAACCGATACTGCCGACAATCTACTTCAGCAAGAAACAATTCCAACGTTTTCTCTGCCGCCTCGAAATCACCAATAATGGAACGGGGATGATCGAACCCGTTTACGATAACTGTTTCCGAATTTGCCGTGAATTGACTCATTGCTTTCTTGCCATAGGCAATGACTGAATATCGTTGTCCTTGTGGGCGAATCAACAATATCGGTATGTCCTGATAACCCTTTACTTGCGTAACGTTTCTGAGAGTTAACTCTTTCGCTCTAAGCTGGACGTAAACTATATCCTTCATTCATTGATACATTTGTCGTAGCCAGAAAGAACCGAACACAATCAGCGTTAGCGACGACTGATCGCCGCGCGTTCGTACATCAGTCCATAGCCGAACTTGTAGAGCGGCGTTTTGGTGTCATAGGGCGTATCTTCGGCCTGTGCTTTGACTTCATCCATTGAGGACGGCAATTCAAATGGCAAGTGACCTTGAGGCGCGACCTTTCCGGTCAGCACATCAAACAATGCCGCATCGCTGACGCCAAAATTGCCGAGCAGTGCTGCGACTTTGTCCTTGACGTTTGACAGAATCGCCGGACGATCCAGATAGATGGTTACGACCGTCGGCACTTTTGCACTGGCGGCTTTTATTGCTTCGTAATCAGCATTGCCGTCCTTGAACCCTAAATCGCCTTCGTGCTGGCGCGCACCAAAAAAGTAATTCGGGTGCAGCAACTCAAACGGCGCAACTGCACGAATCAACGCAAGGTCAGCGTCTTCCGGTTTTTCGACCACTGTGAAGCCGTAATCGCGTGCGACTTGCGGATTGATTTTGTACAGGTACAGCTTTTTGATTTTGCCGCTGAGCGGGAGCGCTTTGTTTTTGTTTTCAAGCAGGACAAGCGAACGGCTTTGCGCGGCCAACGCCTCTTTCACAAATGCTGCATTGCCTGCGATGGATTCTGCCTGCGCCGGATCAACATAGGGATTCTCAAATAATCCCTGCTGGAATTTTTGCAGCATGATTCGATAGGCAGATTCGGCTAAGCGGGCTTCGGTCAGCTTTCCGGCTTTCACGGCTTCGACCAGAATCCGCGAATCTTCGGTGCCGCCGAATTGATCCAAGCCCGCGTTCACGCCTTTGATGAAGCGTTCGGCTCGCGGCAGGTTTTCGACGCCCCACGGCATGCCGATGTAGGCTGGCGATGGCGGTTGTCCCGGTGGCAAACCGTTCGCGCAAGGTTCAGTACAATCGTTGGTAATGCCCCAATCACTCACAATCACGCCGTTGAATTTGTACCGTCCGCGCAATTCGTCGGTCAGCAAGTGTTTGCTGAAACCTGCGCCCACTTGTTCGAGCTTTTTGCCATTCAAGGTGACATCGCGCGGAATCGGATACGTTGGCATCACGCCTGCGACATTCGCCGCAAATGCGCCCGTGAACGGGATGATGTGATAAGCAAAATTATTTTTTGGGAAGACGTTGTACTTGCCATAGGCCGAATGCCCGTCGAAGCCTTCTGGTTGTGCGCCGTATCCCACCCAATGTTTGACGACCGTGATGACACTGTCTTTATTGATCCCGGTCGCGCCATTTTGAAAGCCGACGATATACGCCTGCACCATTCGTTTCACGAGTTGTGCGTCTTCGCCAAAGGTGCCTGTGATGCGGCTCCAGCGCGGTTCCGTGCCGAGATCCGCTTGCGGAGACAAGGCCAGGTGAATGCCGACGGCACGATATTCCTGCCGCGCGATGTCGCCAAAACGCTGCATCAGTTTTGCGTCGGCCAGCGCGCCAAAGCCTAATGTTTCCGGCCATTGCGAAAAGCCATTGCCGCCCGCCGATGCGCCCAGCACGTATTGAAAGTGATGGCGTGGATCGGTGCTGATCGTGAGCGGAATGCCAAGGCGAGAGGCTTCAGCAAGTTTCTGCAATTTGTTGTTTTCCTCGGCCAGGACTCGCGGCGCAGCTTGCAGCCGTGTGATGAAGCTGTTGACCTTTCCCTCCATGATGGCTTTGCGATTGGCTTCAAGGTCATAACTCCCGCCCGCGCCAATCGAACCCATTTGTCCGCCCGCTCGCAACGTGCCGTGCATCATCGCGCCTGCTTTTTCTTCGAGCGTCATTTGGCTGACCAAATCTTTGGCGCGCGCCTGTGGTGTCTGCCGCGAATCTTCATAGACATCCAGCTTCCCGTTTTTATTGAGATCGCGAAACGTGAGCTTTCCGATGGTAAGCGTTGGCGCGGCTTGGGTTGGTGACTGTGCTGTTGCGATTGGTTGCGATTGGGAATGCCAGACAGCGATGACACCCGCCAAAACGCTGAGTGCAAGGCCAATGCGAAGGCCGACGGGGAATTTATTTATGCGGATCATTTGGTTGTTCCTTTGTCCTGGTCATCCGAGTTTATGCGACGAATTGGCCATTTTTCATGATTTTGAGCAGACGCTCGCGGTGCTGCAAAATTTGCACCTCTTGGGTGGGATCACCCTCTACTAACAAGACATCTGCCAGCCAGCCAGCTTTGATGAGACCCACTTCCATTCCCATCAACTCGCCGCCCAACCTGGTCGCCGCAACTAACGTTTCGATTGGCGTATAACCAAACAGTTTCACAAATAATTCCAGATCACGTGCATTGCGTCCGACCGGATTGTACGGGAATCCGTAATCGCCGCCCGGCAACACACGAATGCCGCGTTTGCGCATTTCGGGATAGAGTTTTTGCATTCGTTCGACTTCAGCAAAGACGCCCATTTTCTCGGCCACTTCACGCGTGATGCCAAACGCTTCGGCCTCGTGCAGGCGCGAATACCGCAAGCCAACCGCAGGCGCGATGAAGATTTCATTCTTTTTGGCTTCGAGCAAATCCAATGTTTCTTCATCCGCGTGCGAGCAGTGATACAAAATGCGAAAGCCGTGGCGCAATCCGATCTTGATGGACTCCACCGATTGCGCGTGCCCGGAAAGCCAGAGGCCGCGCGCGTGCGCTTCATTCGCGGCGGCGGCAACTTCTTCTTCGGTGTACGTCAGATTTTGCGAAGCGCCCGGCGCAAACGCATCATCCCCTGACAGGAGCAGTTTGATTGACTCTACGCCCAGTTCGGCCATTTCAGCGGCGTACGCCCGCATCCCATCAACGCCGCGCCCATGTTTATTGCCTTCAGCGGGTGGCACGCCCAACACATCTTTCGGCCCTTGTTCCAGGGAAGACGAAATCAAACGCGGCCCCGGCAAATAACCGCCTTCGATTTCTTTTTTCAATGCAATTTCAAAGCGTGCGCCGAGTGAGCCAGCAGAATAGACGCTGGTGAAACCTGCTTCCAGCGTCACGCGAGCGTTGTGCGCCGTGACCAGCAGATGCTCTTCGGGTGGCAGCATCATGCCGTTGAAGATTCGCCCGACAGAGGAAGGCCACGACAAATGCCCGTGTGATTCGACCAGTCCCGGCATCAATGTTGCCCCGTTGCAGTTGATAATCTCTGCACGTTCGCGCGAAAGCTGTTCCGTGCCTTCGGCAACGGTGACGATACGATTGCCTTCGACGCGTACTTCACCGGGAAAAAGGTCGCGTCCCGTGCCGTCAAAAATCATCGCCTGGGTGAAGATAATGGGTTTCATTGCTCAGTCTTCATCTTTCGTAAAAAGCGCTTGGGTGCTTATCTTACCAGATGCACGCGAAGCGCCTGGGAGCGCAAGCGTCCCGCTTGCTTGGACTCACACGGTGCAACTTTTATCGTAAGCGGTTCGCTCTCAAGCTCTCGGCAAGCGGGACGCTTGCGCTCCCAGGCGCTTCGCGGTTCCTTTGCGGGGCGCTTGCGCTCCCAGGCGCTTCGCGGTTCCTTTGCCTTTTCTAAGTTGCTATATCTTTCCCGGTGCGGCGCGAAAGCCTGCGGCAGCAATGCCAGCGAGCGCACACCATTCATCGTTGTCGCCCGTATCGCCCGAAATCCCGACCGCGCCAATCACGTCACTGTCTTGATCCAGCACCAGCACGCCTCCGGGCGAAGGCACAGCGCGTCCATGACTGATGGCATACAGCGACGTGATGAAGGCGGGAAACTTCTCTGCCCGCGCCGTGATTTCGCGCGTGCCAAAGCCCATCCCCAGCGAGCCCCATGCTTTGCCATACGCGATGTCAAACCGCACTAGCCCCGCGCCATCTTCGCGTTTGAACGCGATAACGTGACCGCCCGCATCCAGCACCGCGACGGCAAGCGGAGCAAGTTTCAGTTTGCGCCCTTCCGCCAGCGCCGCATCAATCATGACTTCGGCTTCCACTAATTTGAGTTTTGCCATACGAATTTAAGCCATTCCTTCCGCCAGTCTTATTTCAACGTGATGCCCTTCAATGTTCACTGATCAGGATTTCAGATTCAGTTCGGTGATGCTCCCTGTGCTGCTGCCAAACGAATCAGCTTCTACACTCATGCGGCGCAGCATCGTGACAAAGAGATTGCAGAGCGGCGTGTTGTTGTCACGTTTGAAAGCGATATGCTGACCGTGTTTGAAGCCGCCGCCAGCCAAAATGATCGGGAGGTTGGTATTGTCGTGAATGTTGGCGTCGCCCATATTGCTGCCGTACAAAACCATCGTGCGATCCAGCAAACGCTCGCTGCCTTCTGTTTTGCTGGCGAGGTTGTGAATCAGTTTCCCTAAAACGGTCATGTGTTGACGGTCAGTCGCTTCAAGTTGGCGCACCTTTTGTTCATTTTGTCCGTGATGACTGAGGCCGTGATAGCTTTCTGTTGTGTCCTGCTGCCCGCCCAGCTTGAAGATCGGCGTTCGGAACGCATCCAGCATCAGCGTGACGATGCGCGTGGAATCTGATTCAAATGCGAGTTGCGCCATCGCCAGCATCAACTCGTACTTTTCAAAAAAATACTTGTCTTCCTGAATGCCTGTGGGCGGCGGTTGCGTGGCTTTGGGTAAAGGTTTCTGATCCCATTCGCGCGCAGCAACCAGACGCTCTTCGACCTCGCGCACGGAAGTGAAGTATTGATCAAGGCGCGCTTTGTCTGCGCTGCCCAGCTTGCGACTGAACCGATTCGCCTCGCTGGTCAAGGTATCGAGGATGCTGCCGCGTTCCTCAAGGCGGCGAAGTTGCTGTTGGACGGTGGCGGCGTCGCCCTGCACGAACATTTTTTGAAACAAAGCAGGCGCGCTGTCTTCGGCGGGTAGCAACACACCATCGCGCGTCCACGAAAGGCTGCGGTTCGCTTTTTCGATGTTGACGCCCAGATTGAACGTCGGGAAGCGCGTCACCTGACCAAGCTTTTCTGCCGCGAATTGATCCAGCGAAATCGTATTGCGGAAGCCCGCCTTGAATGCCCCGCGCGCAGAAGTCAAAAAGCAATTGTCTGTGCTGTGCCCGCTTGTCACATTGGGGTGCGACAGTCCGCTAAAGAGCGTGAATTCCTCACGCTGCGCGGCAAGCAGCGAAAGATACGGCGATAACTCGTAATTACGTCCCGTGCTGTTTGGAAAGAAATGCTTCGGCAGCAAACCAATGTTGTTGACGATCACGAGCATTCGCTGCGGTGCTTTTGTTTCCGGCACACGCGCAAACACAGGCGTCATGCAATCCAACGCGGGCAGCGCAAGTGTGACACCCAGTCCCCGTAGAAACGTGCGGCGTGCAACGCGTGACGAAGAAGTGTAAATGTGCGGTGCGTTCATTTCGTAGCCTCCTCTGCAACTGTACGACAGGCGGCCCGCCTGTCTGAAATTTTAGGGGGAGTGTGACAGGTGAGTTACCTGCCGCCTCAAACCAAGCCCCCTGTGACCTTGCTCCGTCTGAGTGGTGAAAGGCGAGCCGCCTGTCGCACATCGCCAGTTCCTTTTTGACCAAGGAAGATTTTGCTTTGCACCAGTGCGTGAATTAAATCGCGCACCCGATAGCCGTCCTTTGCACATACATTGAGCATGGATTCGATTTCGCGACGATCCGCAAAGCGCACCGGAGTGCCTGTGGCATACAGTGTGAACTGGTGCAGCAAGTTGCGTGCAAGCTGGCGCGGGTTGGCTTTGAAGATGGCTTTGAGAGCGTGAATGTCTTTGAAGTTGTGCCCATCAGCAAGCTGCCCGCTGGCATCCACCGCATTGGCAATCGTGTAGCTGAAATCGTGGCCTGAACGATCAATGCCGCTGATGCGCTGGCCTGTTTCCAGCCCGCGATATTGCGTCCGCCAGCGTCCCATCACGTCGAAGTTTTCCAGCGCCAGCCCGACGGGATCAAACTTGGCGTGACATGCTGCACAGCTAGCAGATTTTGTATGAAGCGCCAGCAAATCGCGCATGGACTTGGCTCCGCGAATGTCGGGTTCGACAGCCGGAATTCCGGGCGGTGGCGGCGGCGGTGGCTGACCAATCAGGCGATCCATCACCCAGGCTCCGCGCAGCACAGGCGAAGTGGTGACGCCGTTTGATGTGATTTTCAAAATGGATGCTTGTGTGAGCAATCCACCGTACGGACTATCTTTCGGCAACGTGACTTTGCGCAACGCAGACCCTGCCATCGGAGGTAAGCCATAATGCTGCGAGAGGCGATCATTGACAAACGTGAAATCGGCATCAATCAGCATTGAGACGGGCAGATTCTCTCGAATCATCGCACCAAAGAAGGCGCGTGTTTCCAGCCCCATAGATTCCACCAAATAATCATCCAACCGATATTCAGGATAGAGGCGAATGTCAGGATCGTCACGGCGCAGATCACGCAAGCTGAGCCAGTAATCGGTGAAATGCGTAACGAAACGATCAAAGCCATTGCCTGCGATCAAGCGATCCGTTTCGCGTCGCAACGTCGCGGCATCGCGGAGTTTCTTCTGCCGTGCAAGATCAGCCAACGCAGCATCCGGGCGCGTGTTCGTCAGGAAATGGGAAAGTCGGTTGGCAACCGTAAAGTGATCGCCTTCGCGCGCGGGTTCGTGCAGATAAAGAAAAAGATCGGAACACAAAAACGCCTTGTACCCCGCCAGCAATGCTTCGGCAAGCGGCGCGCCGGATTGCAATCGTGCAAGTGTCAGAGCCTCAAACTTCACCACTGCTTCTTCTGGCACTGGCTCGCGGGCGGCAAGCTTAATGAAGCGCCGCAACAATCGTTTTGCGTCCTGCGCGGGACTGGCGGATTTTACCTCTACGCCCAAATTATCGAATAACACTCGATGCGACGCGGGCGGCCACGTTTCGGGCGCGAGCGGGCCTTCGACCTCCATCCATTGAAAGGCAATGCCCGGTTGGCCACCTGCGGGAAAGGGCGGGAAGCGATATGATCCTGTGATTCCTCGTGCGTCAGGTTGTGGCACAGGCAGACCGAGCAATCCGTATTCGATGGTTTGCCCCGCGCCAAGTTGCACGATGGTTTCGTAAATGCCAACGCCCGGCTGCGCGTTTGGTTGAATGTCAAGGATGCCGCCCACCGAGCGCACATCTTCGGCAATATCGTGATTCGTCGGACGACGCGAACGAAAGGTGAAAGGCACTGGCTGGACTGCCGGTTTCAGCACGAAGCCTTCCGTTTGCAAAACAGCGCGCGCAGAAAATCGTACGCGATACGCTCCGGCAGCAGGTGTCACCAGCTTTTTCGGGAAAATCGCATATGGCCAGCCCGGAGAACGAAACATTGCCATTTCGACTGTTGGATCGGCTTCATCGCCTTTTTCGTTGGAATCAATGCCGACGGAATTGCGCGCAAAAAACATGGATTGCTTTTCGCCCGTGATTGCCCTGACAAACGACAACTGTTTCCCGACGGCGCGATAGTGCATGGCCAAAGGCGGCTGTGGGTTTTTGACCATTGCTTGCTGCAACGCAGCTTCGGCGGCGTCGAGATAGGCCATCAATTGCACGCGCGACATATCCAGCGTGTCAGAAACCTTGTTGAAATGATGCGCTTCACGATCCGCTGGCAACAGGTCGCGGATGTCCAGATGTGGCAATTGCAACAAGTCGCGCAGGTTCTGTTCGTACTCCTCCCGATTCAGTCGCCGCATCGGCCCACGACCTGTGGCGACAATTTCTGCCAAATCTGCCGCGTGAAGTTTTGCCTTGAGAAATTTGACCAAGTCCTCGCGTTGCGCCACAGGCAGGTCGGATGCTTTGGGCGGCATCTCGCCTTTTTCGACGCGATCATGAATCCGAATCCATTGCTCACGGATCGAGCGATCCGTCAGATCAAACGACAACGCCGTGAGGTCAAGCCCGCCTTTATGCGTGTCTTTGTCATGACATTTGAGGCAGCTTTGCATGAGCGGCGCGATCTGGTCAGGGAGTGCCGCAATCATTGCACGCCCCGCGCCGATTTGCTTGTTGGCAATGTGTAACGCTGCCAGCAAAACCAGCAGCAGAATTAAGATGCGTTTTAGAGCGAGTTTCATTTCGTGCTCCTCCGCAAGACTTTCTTGTTTATGTCTTCGCGCGGCGTGGTTTTCTCTTTCCCGTCTTCGCTGTAACAGCTACCTGTATTGACAAGCTAAGTTGGAGGCGCAAACAGGATGTTTACGCTACCTCTTCGCAGTCAATGTACAACAAATATTGACAAGCTAAGTTGGAGGCGCAAACAGGATGTTTACGCTACCTCTTCGCAGTCAATGTACAACAAACATCTTGTTTGTTGCTCCGCATAGGTTTCTCACCTAAGTTGTCAATACAGCTAACAGCAATGCTGTTCTCTTGTGGGCATGAGACATTATGTTCCTGTTGTTGCAGCGATGGCAACGAACCAGGTGCGGACATTAGCAGGCTAGGCAATTCCTTCGGCAAATTTTCCATCAAGCAAAATAAACAACATCCGCGCGGGTTCGTTTGTGCGATTGCTCCACGCGTGATTCGTGCCGCGCTGAATGACGATGTCGCCGGGGTTGAGTTTTGTTTCGCCTTCGTCCAGCACCAGCCAGATTTCGCCCGCGAGCAAGATGCCATAATCAATCGTTTCGGTGCGATGCATCAGCTTGTGCGGTGAATCGCTGCTGTGTGTCGTCGCTGCGGCTGCGCCGATTTGTGCGAAGCCTGCGGCGATGTCTGCTTCGGAGACCTGGTTCTGCACTGCGTCGGGCGGAATGTCTACGATGCGAATGATGCTGCCTTGCGGAGTCGGATGTAGTTGCAATTTGCGCTGCGTCGGATCAGCGCTGTTGTCAATTGGCGCGGGACTGGCATTTGTGTTCCAGATTTCATAAAAGATCGTGCCGGGGACAGCTTTTAGTTCGATGGTTTCCGGTGGCGCGCCATCCATTGCAATGACAGCTTTGCCATTGGGATTGTGACCAGTGACGATGCGGCGAATCGGATTCATTGCATTCCTTTTACTCTATGGTGAAAACGTTATTTCTTTTTACCGGCGCGCGGTAGTTTGCGACCCGGCAACGGCTGTCCTGTCTCGCGGTCAAATTCATCCGGTGTGCGTTGCGCAGGCATGACGTCGTTTGTTTCCTCACCCCACTGCTTGAGCTTTGCACGCAATTGAGCAAGTGTTTTGGCATAATGCGGATCGTTTGCCAGATTGTTTACCTCGTTAGGATCGGCGATGACATCGTAGAGTTCTTCAGTAGGGCGGGGCTTTTGAAAAATGCGCGCCTGAAGCGGCGTCAACTGGCCTGCCTTGTGCAAACGACGAATCGCGTCCATTGTCGGGCTGCGTCCGGCATCAGCGGAGGGCGTGCCTGCCAAATCAGGATAATCGTTGCGAATGAATTTGAATCGTTCCGTGCGTACAGCCCGCACGCGGTCTTCGTAATCATGCCAGTTCTTTTCGGCATAAATCGCATCGCGGATTTTCGCTTTCGGATTCGTTAAGACGCTGACGAAGCTTTTGCCTTGCACCGTCGAAGGAATCGCTACGCCTGCCAATTGCAGAATGGTTGGTGCGAGATCAATACTGCTAATGAGGCTGTCAGAGACAAGACCGCGTCGAATCTTTTTCGTCCAACGCGCAATCAACGGCGTGCGAATGCCAAAGTCGTACATCGTCGTTTTTGCGCCGGGAAACGGACGACCATTGTCGCTGATAAATAAAATCAGCGTGTTGTCTGCGACGCCTTGCCGTTCGAGTTCAGCCATCACTTTGCCCACGTTTTCATCCAGCCGCGTGATTTCATCGTAGTACAGCGCTAATTCGTAACGGGTTTCCGGCGTGTCAGGCAGATGCGGCGGCACAATCACATCAGCGGGTTTGTGTGGAATCGCAATGCTGTTTTCGACGTAATCGCGATGCGGATCAAGCGCCGCAAACCACAGAAAAAAGGGCTTGTCTTTCGGGCGTTGTTGCAGCGTCGGCAACCAGCCTGCTGCACCACTGTCGTCCGCCGCGAGCATCTTGCCGGTTTTCGGATCGGTCTGAAATCCCGCTTCACCCGGATCGTCTACGAGATCAAAACGATTCTTCGTCGCCGCGCCGAGATGCCATTTGCCCGATGCTGCCGTCCAATAACCCGCCGCCTTCAACTTCTCGACAAAGGTCACTTGTTCGGGCGGTAATGTCCAATGCAATTGTTCGGCGTCGGTGCTGTGCGGATAGCGTCCGGTGATCATGCTTGATCGGCTGGGGCTGCACGAAGAGATGCTGACAAACGCATGTGTAAATCGCAAACCTTCGCGCGCCAGCCGATCAATATTCGGCGTACGGGCTTTCGGATTGCCATACGCGCCACTGTCTTCCCACGCCATATCATCGGCGATGAAGAGCACCACATTTGGACGATTTGCCGATTGCGCCCACGCTTGTCCTGTCAGCACCAGACAAATCAGCCAGAACCAAACCTTCATTTGTAGTTTCATAAATTGCTTTCGGGAATCAAATCGGTTGCGCCATCACGCCCAGCATCTTGCGGGTCAATCCCGGCGGATCGGCTTCTGGGGACAGGTTCAATTCCCACTCGCCGAGTTGTAGCGATCCTTCGACAATGAATTTGCACCGCTCGAAACGCCGCTGCATAAATTCATCCAGTAAGATTTGCAATGTTTCATCGCGTTGCAGCAATTCGCCGAGCACGACGCCGTCCTCGACCGCTTGCGCTGCCCCTTGTCCCAAATGCGGAGTCGTCGAATGTGCCGCATCACCAATCAACAGCACGCGGCCTTTGTGCCACGGCGCAGGCATCAACAACGCTTCGAGCGGGCGATAAATCACGAGCGATGAATCCGTGATTTGATCGCGCAACTCAGCCATCATTCCGGTGCAGGCGGCTAGGCGTTCACGAAAGATGTCGGCCAGTTTGTCTTCGGGATGATGCGGATTGCCGGGTTCGGCTTGCACCAGCAACACGTAGCCCGTGTCTTCCGACAGTGGAATCGCGCCGCATTTGCCACCTTCCAACCCGACACACAACACGGCGACATCCAAGGACTCTGGTCGTTTGATGTTGTACCGCCACACCCCCTGCCCGGTAAATTTGGGTTGATGCTCGTCGCCGAAAATCGCACTGCGGACTTTGGAATGTACGCCATCCGCGCCAATGACCAAATCGTATTCGCCAGAAGTCCCATCCGTGAACGTCACGGTCGCGCTGGTTTCGTTTTGCTGAATGGCCGTAAACGTCACGCCTAATCGCACCTTCGTCCCCAATTCTAAAGCCGTTTCAGAAAGGATTTTGTGCAAGGCTGGACGCCCCATACCCAAATCAGTGGGATAATTTGGGCCAGCCATTGGGATGCCGGGAATTTCGGCAACAGGATGCCCATGAATCGTTTGAAACTTGACGCCGAAATACGGGAAGCCTTCAGCAACCGCTTGGTCCGCAATGCCCAGCGCCGCCATCGCGCGAATGAAATTGCCCTGCACGATGATGCCAACGTGATAGACCTTCCATTCGGTTTTGATTTCGACCAAATCTACGTCAATGCCCGCACGACGCAGCGCAATCGCCGTAGAAAGACCGCCAATGCCACCACCGATGATGAGAACTTTTTTGACCATATTGTCTCCTGATGCTTCGTTGAATCTCGTCGCTGTCTGCTGGCTCAATAACATTGAATTAAGTAATGTACGACAGGCGGCTCGCCTGTCATTGCCTGTTAATTGATACCCGCGACAGGCGAGCCGCCTGTCGTACATTGGGCATTCTGCCCTCAATTCAATGCCATTGGTCTGTTCGTTTTGCCTTGCTGCCCGAATGGAGGCGAAGTCGGCTTCGCTCTCGCAAAAAATTATTTTTTATCGGCAGTTTTCAGGAACTCCAGCAGTGATGCGCGTGGGCACACATAATGGCTTACGCGGCAGCGCTTGTCTAGCGGATGGCAGGCAATATTTACGCCTTCGCTGCGCCTTTTTTCGCGGCGGCAAGTTGGCTCAACCCGGCTAGCAAAGCCGAGATGGCAAAGGACGGATCGCGCTTCATATCGCCCTCCAACATTCCGTCCCGTTCCAGCGTGGCGATGCCATGCATCATCGCGAAAAGTGCGAAGGTCGCTTCGGCGATAATTTCGGGTGGTTCCATCCAGTCATACAATTTGCGGGAATATTCCTGCAACTCTACCGTCGCCGCCAGCAACCCCGGCGTCAGCGTGTGCTTTCGGAGCATAAGCTGGTACAACGCGGGTCGCGTGCGTGCAAATTTCAAATAGGCGTGATTCGTGCGAATGAGGGCTTCTTCGCCAACTGCTTCGCTGCGCCCACGCCCCGGCTGCACCGCTTTTTTAATGGCGGCGGAAAGCTGCCGGAAGCCTTCGGCGGCAATCTCGGCTTCCAACTCGTCGCGGCCTTTGAAATGGTGATAGAGCGCGTTTGGAGCGAGTTCCAAACGCCGAGCGATTTCGCGCATCGAGAGCGATGCGATTCCGTCCTGCTCGACGATCTCAGTCGCCGCCGCGAGAATCATTTCCTGATTGGTCTTGGAGGGAAAAGGCATAAGAATCTTTGTAATGATTGCCTGAATTCTACGCAATATTCAGCCACGAGGAAAATCGTGCGCGGAAAGATTGACAGTAAAACTCGTAAGCTGTACAGTGCACATCTTGATCTTGTACAGTGTACAAGATCGTTAGTCAATAGATGTATGGACAAGTTAAGTGGGAGGCGCAAACAGGATGTTTGCGCTACATCTTCGGAGCCAATGTACAACAAACATCTTGTTTGTTGATTCGTATAGGTTTCTAACCTAAGTTGTCAATACAAATAGACACTGAAGGAATTGAATCACGGAGCATAGTCAATAAAAGATAAAATAGCTGATTCCGTTAAGGCCTTTTCTCTGTGCCCTCTGTGCTCTTCGTGGTAAGTAACTTGATTCCGTACTTAATGGATGGTCTCAACGTTTCGCAACGAAAGGAAAATTCTTCATGAACAAACTCAAAGCTCTGGCATTCGTTTTCGTGTTTTCAACTTTGTCCTTTGCGGGGCAGGACACCACAGTTTCCGGCACCTGGAAAATCAGCGGTGAGGTGGTGGGTAATGCGATTAATCAGACCTGCACCTTCACGCAGGAGGGCAACAAAATCAAAGGCACCTGCACGGCTCCTGATAACGGCAAGCCGATTGAGGCTGTAGGCGAGGTCACAGCGAAGCAAGTGACGTGGAAATACAATTCGGAATACAACGGCGAGGCGCTGACCATCACCTACAGCGGCAAGCTGGAAGGCGCAGAACTGAGCGGCACGATTGATGTGCAACCCTTTTCCGTCTCTGGCAGTTTTACCGCCAAAAAAGAAGAGCCGAAGAAATAATTGCCTGAAAGATAACTATGACAAGACGGATCATGAGGAGCAAGACGGTTGCGTTAGGCTTTGCCTTTGCAATGTTGCTGATGTTTGGAGCGGTGCAATCGCCGCTCTGGGCACAATCTATTTCGCTTGACCCCAAAGCGATGCAGCGCATCGGCACGGTGGATGAACGGTTTCAGTCGTACAACATCGAAATGGTCGAAGTCACGGGCGGCAGATTTTGGAAACCTTACAAGTCGAAAGGAACCGAGTCTCAGGCCGGAAATCGTCCAACGGGTGCAGGGCCTGCGGGCGTGGATCCAAACCTGTTTGAGTATCGCCCGCCGATGGATCTGTCCAATGCCCGATTGCGCAAACTCGCGGCGGCGCTCGGCCCGGTGTATGTGCGCGTGAGCGGCACCTGGGCGAACACGATTTATTTTCACGATTCAAACGATCCCGCGCCGGAAAAACCGCCCGCAGGATTCAACGCGATTCTGACGCGGCAACAATGGAAAGGCGTAGTGGATTTTACGCGAGCGATGAACGGAAAGCTGATGACCTCTGTCGCCATTGGCCCCGGCAATCGAGATGACAAAGGCGTGTGGATGCCGGAACAGGCGCGGCGCTTCTTCGCCTACACCAAATCGCTCGGTGGCGAAATTGCTGCCGTGGAATTCATGAACGAACCCAACTTCGCAGCCACGGGTGGTGCGCCTAAAGGCTACGACGGCGCAGCTTTCGGACGGGACATTGAAGTTTTCCGTCGCTTTCTGAAAGAAGCCTCGCCCAACACATTGCTGCTGGGGCCGGGAACGTTGGGCGAAGCAGGTGTGCTGGCCAGAGCGGCTGCCGCACGGTTGAAATCAGAAGACTTACTGAAAGCGACTGGCCCTGTCTTTGATATTTTTTCCTATCACATGTACGCCGCCGTCTCGCAACGTTGCGCAGCGCAGATGCCTGCCATCGGCACCACGCCGGGTGCGGCACTCTCGCAAGAATGGCTGGAGCGTCCGCTGGAAATGCACGCATTTTACGCAGACTTACGCGACCGCTTTTTACCCGGTAAGACGATGTGGTTGACGGAAACGGCGGACACCGCGTGCGGCGGAAACGCCTGGGCAACCACGTTTCTCGACACCTTCCGCTATTTGAATCAAGCCGCCAGTTTGGCTCAACGCGGCGTGCAACTTCGTGCGCACAACACATTGTCCGCCAGTGACTATGGGTTGTTGGATGAGACGACTTATGAACCGCGTCCGAATTATTGGGCGGCAGTGCTGTGGCAGCGATTGATGGGAACGGGCGTGCTGAATCCCGGTACGCAAACGGCCAATAATTTGTACACCTACGCGCATTGTCAGGCGAAACGTCCCGGCGGCGTGACCGTGTTGGCAATCAATGTTGGGGCGACTGAGCAGGCAATGCAGATACCGCAACAGGCCGAACGCTACACGCTTTCAGCAACGCAACCCGACAGCCCCGTCATTCAACTCAACGGGCAAACCTTGCAAGCAGGACGCGACGGCAGTTTGCCGAAAATGGCTGGCGTGTCCGTGAAGCGCGGGACAATCAAGCTCCCGCCGACGAGCATCACCTTTCTCGTGTTTCCTCAGGCGAATAACAAAGCCTGCCAATGAATCAGCGCAATCAACGTGGGTTTATGCTGGAAAAATCGTCACAATCACGCGTTGGTAACGGGTCAGCGCGGGCGAGCCTTGATCGGTCACGGCCAAAATGATGTGCATGGTTTCCGGTTTGGTTACTTTCGGCGCGGTGAACCAGGCGGTGCTTTTGTTTGCATCTTCGATCTTGAACGGGCTGCCTGTGCGGCCATTGGAAATCACGAACGTGCCCGGTTCGCCGTAATAAAACCATTCGCAAGCCAGTGCATTCTTGTCGGGATCGTTGGAACCTTCGGCGCTCAAATTGACACGCTCTCCGCTTTTGGCACTGAGCCGATTTGGATGATTGAGTTTGGCAACGGGCGGATGATTCGCTTCGGCGTAAGGCTTAACCGTCCAATCCATCCGCGCAGAGAAATCGTTCTGATACGCCGTGCGCCAGCGCCAGATCGTAGCCTTGTTGCCAGAATGCCATTTGCCATCCACGCCCAGCACTTCGTCTTCGGTGTCTGCCCAGAATGGCCGCGTTTCCTGCTCTGAATGCCACTTGCGCAGGCGCGGCGTATAAAATTCATAGCGCCCGCCCCAACTGCCCCAATCGGGATGTTCAGAATCGCCCAAGCCGTTGTTGATGAGATACAGAAAACTTGGCGTGTCGCCTTCCATCAAAAACTTGACCTGCGGATAAAGCGCGCCGAGTGGGCCTTTGCTGCGAACGTGTTTGTCGAGCCACGGATTGTCTACGATGCTGAAATCCGCGCCAGAAAAGCGCCCGTGAAAGTTGTCGCCACTGATGCCGCTCCACGTGGATTGATGATATGCGCCGCCCGCGTGAATGCCGGGGCTGGCGATGTAAAACAAATTCGGAAACGTCTTCCTGAGCCACGGCCCGCTGTCGTCCTGATCGGAAATCGTGTAGACGCGCAGCTTGGCGACGAATTTGGCTACGTCATCGGGCGTGCGCGTCATTCGCACTTTCCAGAGCGCCTGCGCCAGACAATTCGGCCCGCCCCAGGCCAGCACCCAAACCGGACGCGGATCGTCGCGGTCAACCGCGCGAATAATCAATTCTGATCCAGGCGAATCCATACCTTGCCCAACCGCCGTCATCCCAAATGCCGCACGTCCTTCCGTCAACACAGAAAGCAAATACTCTGCTGTCGGATAACCAGCCTCGTGTTTCAAGAGGTTCTCGCGGACTTTCGCGTAGGCTTCGATGATTTCGCGGATGGCTTGCGGTGCAGTCTTGTTCGGCTGATGCACCGAGGTCGTAGCGACTAAGCCTTCGACATCCCAATGATTGCTGTAAGTCATGAAGCGAATCATGGACTGTGTGTCGTCTGGTTCGTTCAGAATGTCGGTCAGGACGATGACGCGTTCTTTGGCGAAAGCTGAGAGACCAAGCGAAAGCGCAGCAAGCAAAAGCAGTGTTATGCGATGGTTCATCATTTCACCTCATGAGATTTAGGAGCCTGGCAACGATCCATCCGTGCGGCAAAATCGCGCAGGAAATCCACGCGCCATTGGTTCACGCTTTTCGCGCCGGGATGCACGCCTTCTGCCGTTGCTGGATCAGGATCGTCAATCCACCAATTCGGATGTAATTTTGATGGTTTGCTGGTGCGGTCGAGCGGCGGCGGCACAGCCGTGAATTTGCCTGTTTGCCCGTCGAGTCCAGCGAAGTCGCTTTTGATCGTATACGACCACACTTTGGCGTCGCGCGTAGCGAACCGGAAACGCAGCGCGTTGCCTTCCTTCACTCCCACCGCAGGGATGCGATTATCAAAAATCATCTTCGCCGTGTTCGTAGCCGCAAAGCCTGTGGGAACGGGCAAGGCAAATTCGACGACGCCAAAGACTTCGACCTGATCGGCTTCGGTGGTCAGGCGATTGAAAACAGTTTTGCGCCCATCCCAAATGCGCGCGAATTTCCCGCCCCAGCCGGGTTGCGTCGGATCAGTCAGATTGCCGTTCAGCAGCCAGCCTACGGACGGACTATCGCCCATTTTGATGATGCCTTTGAGTTGCGTGTTGAAAAAGTCGCCCAGCGCGCCGTGACCTGCGATGTGCGCCATGACAAAGTCCTTGTTGCCCCATTCGCCCGTTTGATTGCCACCGACAAACCAGCCGCGATACGTGGCATTCGCTTCGATCATCCAGAGCTTAGGGTGATGCTGTTCGATGTAGTTGTATGCATCTACGCTCCACATCTTGTTCGGGCCGCCGATGAAATACACGCGCAGTTTGGGCAAAATATCCGGCGCGTCGTGCAACGCTTGCGCAAGGTCTTCGATGCCTCCCCAAACCAGCACATAGAGAGGACGCGAGTCTTTGCGGCGCGCACTTCGGACAATCCATTGCGAGCCTTCGGTTGGTGCACCGATACCTGACGCGCCGGGGCTTTCCAACGCGCCTTCTTTCGTGATTGCTCGCAACGCATCGGGCGTCGGGTAGTTTGCCGAATACGTTTTCAGGTTGGGGTAATCACGTTCGTAACGATCAATGACTTCGAGAATATGATCTTTGCGACCGGGGCCGAACGGTGACGAAATCAGACCTTCGAGATCGAAGCGATCTGCGTACACGAGCAGATGCACCATAGACTGAAAATCATCCGGGTCAGTGCCGCCGATGTCGGTCGAGATCAGCACGCGAGGCCGTGGCCGGGTCTGTGCTTGCACGTTCGCAACGGTTGCGCACAGGATAATGAGGAGAGCAAACGACAGTAGGCGTTTGGTTGTGCAATTCGTAGTCATGATCTGGGATTAGTTGCTCGCGGCACGCACATTCAAAATCACCCGCCGATACGTGGTCAAAGCAGGTGTGCCATTGTCTGTGACCGCAAGAATAATATGAGCAACGCCGTTCGGGCACGGTCTGTTCATCGGTCGCCAGTTCGGACGACATGCGGCAGTCGCGGTGACCGTTGCTTTGGCCGTATTGCCTTGCGCAATCGTGACTGCCGCCATATTCGTGCGCGGCATAAATCCAGCTTCTTCGTAATGAAACCAATGATAGCTGAGCTTGTTGCCGTCCGGGTCTTGGCTGGCACTTGCGTCCAGTGTGACGGGTTTGTTTATCTCAGCATCAATCGTAATCGGCGCGGTGCCGTCTTTGCCATTCACAATCAGTTGCGGGTTATGGTTCGCTTGCGCAAAGGGCTTGATCGTCCAATCCATCCTCGCGGCGAATTCGTGCTGAAACGCCGTGCGCCAGCGCCAGATGGTGGCCTGATCCGAAATGTATGTTTTGCCATCCGTGCCGACGACAGAATCCTGCGAAGTGATACGCGGAAACAAATCGCCGCCCTGTGTCCAAAGCGGATGCGTTTCGCCGTACGGTTGTCGCCAGATGTAACGCCCGCTCCATCCGCCCCAACTCGGATTGCGATAGCTGTTGAGGCCGTTGTTCGTCAGGCCGAGAAACGCAGGTGTGTCGCCTTCCATAATAAACGCAAAGCGCGGATAGAGTTTGCCGAGCGGGCCTTTGGCGCGAATGTTGGTTTCGAGCCATTCATTTGTTACGGTGCTGCCATCCGCACCCTGTCCGTTGCGGTAATAGGCATCGCCGCTGATGCCTGTCCACGTGGCGTAAAGATATTCGCCGCTGTCGGGGCTGCTCGGTTTGCCGATGTAATGCAGGTTCGGAAATTCGCGCCGAATCCACGGCCCGGCGTCGTCCTGATCGGAGATTGTATAGACTCTGAGTTTCGCAATCAGCTTGTCCACTTCGGCGGGGGAACGCGTGGCGCGTACGTGTTGCAACGCTTGCGCCAACGTATTCGCGCCGCCCCAGATCGAAATCCAAAGCGGGCGCGGGTCATTTTTGTCCGCCGCACGAATAATCGCTTCTGCGCCGGGTGACATCTTGTCAGGGCCGACCGCCGCCATCCCGTAAGCCAGTTGCCCGGCTAGGACGATTGCATCCAGTTGCGCGGCCTCCGGCCAGCCCTGCGCGTGTTTGAGCAGGTTATCGCGCACTTCGCCATACGCCGCAACAATCTTGCGCATTGTGTCGGGATTGGTCTGGTTTTTCAGCCACGTCGAAGTCGTCGCCACCAATGCCTCAAGATCAAGCTCGTTGGAATACAGCAGCAAACGCACAAACGACATCTGGTCGTCAGGTTCGTTGCCCATGTCAGTCAATATGACGACGCGCGGTTTGCCCGTGAAATCGTCCACATGATTCGGCGGCAAAGGCTGCGCGGTTGCGCTTGCGGCAAAGGCCAGGGACAGGCCCATCACAATCAGAAAATTTGTCAGCCTTGTTTTTCTGGTGCTCATCTTTCATTCCTTTCACTTGCGTCCGAAGAGGCCAAATTGCTCAGCGTTTTCGCGCGTGACCAGTTCACAATCAATCGCCTGTTTTTCCGGTTTTCCGCTGGAGCCTGATTTGAGCTGCTGATCGGCTTGCTCGACTGCCATTCGTGAAATCAGCGCTGCGGGTTGCAATACCGTTGCCTGGATTTCGCCCGCTTTGATTGCCGCGACAACATCCGGGCTGCCATCAAAGCCAACGATGATGACGGCTTTCCGACCTGCTGCCTTCAGCGCTGCTGCCGCGCCCAGCGCCATCGTATCGTTCCCGGCAATCACGCCTTTAATGTCTTTCTGGCTTTGCAAAATGGTTTCCATCTTGGCAAAGGCTTCGGTCTGGCTCCAGTTGGCGCTTTGTTGCGCGACCATTTTCAAGCCCGGATATTTGTCCAGCACGTCGTGATAACCTTTCGAGCGAATGCCGGCGTTCGTGTCGGATTCCTTACCGGTGAGTTCGACGTAATTTCCTTTTTCGCCCATCAACTCGACAAACTTTTCGGCACCGAGTGCTGCGCCTTGATAGTTATTGGAAACGATCTGGGCTGCCGCTGCGCCCGTCGCATTGATTTCACGATCAATCAGGAAGCTGGGGATGCCTGCGGCTTTGGCTTTTTGCACTGCTGCGATGGAGGCGTCCGCGCCTGCGTTGTCGAGAATGATCGCAGCGGCTTTTTGTGCGATGGCGGTTTCGATTAACTGATCTTGCCGATTAGCGTCTCCGCCGTGCGTGAGAACCATTGTTTCATAGCCAAGCTGTTTGGCTTTTGCATCCGCCGCTTCGGCTTCGGCTTTGAAAAACGGATTGTCGTGCGGCGGCGTAATAATCACGATCAGTTTTTTGCCGGAGGGAGTCGTTGGATTTGATTGAGCGGTTTGTTGCCCACAGCCAAATAGCGAAATAGCGAAAAGTAGAATTAGTAATTGAATGCCTAATTTAGGAGCCATATTTTTCCTTGAGAAAGCAGTTACCGCAAAGTTTCAAAGAGGCAAAGGAACAAAGAATCTGTTTCCTATTTACCAATCTTTGCGCCTTTGCTTCTTTGAAACTTTGCGTTGATTTACTGTTTCAATCGTTGTTGTAATTGATCTACGACAACCGCCAGAATAATCACAATGCCTTTAATTACGATTTGCCAGAACTCAGAAACGCCCAGCAAAACCAGGCCGTCGCTGAGTACGCCAATGACGAATGCACCAATGATCGTGCCGCCTACGCCGCCGCGTCCACCGGAAAGCGACGTCCCGCCCAACACGACTGCGGCGATGGCGTTGAGTTCAAAGGCTTCACCCGTTGCCGGATGCGCGGCCAGCAATTGCGAAGCGATAACAAGGCCGGTCATCGCCGCACAAAATCCCGAAATCATGTACACCGCAAGCTTGATGCGATTGACGCGAATGCCGGAAAGTTCTGCTGCACGCTCATTGCCGCCGATAGCGAAGACGCGCCGCCCAAACGGGGTTTTGTTGGCAATGAACACACCGACTGCACCAAACAACAGCATCAGCCAGATGGGAACGGGAACGCCAATGAATGAGCCGGAACCGAGTAACTGAAAACCTGTATTACCCAACTCAGGGCTGCCAATCAGATTCGGGAACGTCGCTCCGTTTGACCGCAACAGCGCAAAGCCACGCGCAACATACATCACCCCCAACGTGACGATAAACGGCGCGACACGAAAGCGCGTAATCAACCAGCCATTCACGGCACCAACCAGCACGCCCGCCAGCAGCGTCAGCAGGATAATCATGCCTATGCTGAAATAAACAACGACGCCAAATGGCCGCAGCACCAAGCCCTGATTGATTAATCCGCCTGCGATCATCGCTGCCAGTCCAACGATAGACCCGACCGAAAGATCAATGCCGCCGGTCAGAATCACGTAGGTCATGCCGGTAGCAAGGATGGCATTGATGGCGACGTGTTTGGCGAGAATGAGCAGATTGCCCGTCGTCAAAAACGCAGGCGACAACGACGCAAACACCATGACCAGCAATGCAAGTGCAATCAAGGCACGCAGCTTGAATAAGTATTCCTTCATAGGTCTACGAACAGGCGTTTACTAATGCGGTTTCTGTCGCGGTGGCGCGATCAAATTCGCCCGTGATTTTTCCTTTGGACAAGACCAGAATGCGATCCGCCAGCGCGAGAACTTCCAGCAGTTCGGACGAACTGAAAATCACGCCCAAGCCCTGCGCCGCCAGACGACGCATAATCTCGAACATTTCGGCTTTGGCACCCACGTCAATGCCGCGCGTCGGTTCATCCAACAGCAACACTTTCGGTTCTGTCAGCAATGCTTTGGCGACGACGACTTTTTGTTGATTGCCGCCGCTCAGGGTGCCGATCAGTTGTTGCGGGTTCGCCGTTTTGATGGCGAGTTCGCGCACCATTTGCGAAACCGTGCGCGCTTCGTCCGGTTGCGAAAGATAAAACCCTTTGGCGAATTTGGACAGATTCGCCAGGGTGATGTTGCTGGCAACGGATAAACTTTGCACCAGTCCTTGTTGCTGACGGTCTTCAGGCACAAGCATTAACCCTTGCGCAATGCGATCCGCAATGTTGTGACCCGTGACAGCTTTTCCTTGCAACAGAAACTCGCCCGTGTACGTGCCACGCATCCCCATCAAACATTCAAACAGTTCCGTCCGCCCCGCGCCCATCAAACCATAAACGCCCAGAATTTCTCCTGCGTGCAACGTGAAGGAAACGTCTTTGAGCAGGTCTTCGCTGCTGCGCGGATTGGGCAACGTTAGGTGCGAGACTTCAAGCAATGGCTGGCCACGTTCGTGCGCTTCGTGATGAAAAAACGAAGTGGTATCGCGTCCCACCATCTTTTCGACAATCCAGTTGACGTTGATGTCAACAGCAGGCGCAGTGGCGATCAATTCGCCATCGCGCAACACCGTGACGAAATCACCAATCTGCAATAATTCTTCGAGCTTGTGCGAGATGTAAATGATCGCTACGCCTTGCGCTTTGAGTTCGTTGATGACGCGAAAGAGCGCGGTGACCTCTGCCGTGCTCAACGCCGAAGTCGGCTCATCCATAATCAGGATGCGGACGTTTTGCGCTAACGCGCGTGCGATCTCGACCAGTTGCTGCTGGCCTACGCGCAAATCGCCAACTAACGCGCGCGGATCAATCGGCTGATCAAAACGCGCAAGCAATTCTGTCGCGCGGCGTTGCTGTGCCTGTTCGTTGATGACACCGCGCGCCGTCAGTTCGCGCGCCATGAAAATATTTTCGGTGACGCTGAGATTGGGGAACAGATTGAGTTCCTGATAAATGATGCCAATACCGTGTTGCGCGGCTTCGTGTGTGTTTGTGATGCGCGCTTCCTCGCCATCCAGCAACAGCCTGCCTGACGTAGCCTGCTCGACGCCCGCCAGAATTTTCATCAACGTAGACTTGCCTGCGCCATTCTCACCGATCAGCACATTGACCTTGCCGCGATAGACATTGAAGTCAACGCCGCGCAGCGCAACTGTGCCGGAAAAAACTTTCGTGATGGATTCAGCGCGCAGCACTACGTCAGACTGTTGCATCAGTGTGCGCCTCCCCCTTTAGGATCAAAAGCCAGGCTCACAGGTGTGATAACGATCTTGTTGCGGTCAGCCAGCGTGAATGCGCCAGCGAAAGAAACCTGCCGGCCTTGTGCTTTGGTGAGATCAATATTTTTGAGGACGGAGGCGGCAACGCGCTCGTGCAACTGGTTGGCGACATCGGCGTATTGCAGTTGGTTGACGAACTGATTGAACTGAATGAAGCCTACCGCATCGCGCAGCGCCGTGCCGCGAAACACGGGGCCAACCTGAATGAGAATTTCAGTCTTTTGATTGGGCACCGTGATGGCCAGCGTGCGGTTTTGCGACGCGCTGTCAAAACGGCTGACGCGGCCTGTGCCTTTGACCAGAAAGTGCGTGCCGCTGTCTCCACTGCCATATTGTTTTTTCGCGGCTTCGGCATCGGCTTCCAACGCGGCGAGCAAGGTTGTCAGTTCGACAGATTTTTCGTTGACCAGCGGCACGACTTTGCTGTCCCAAATGGACGCCACATAGCCAGCCGCATCGAATTGGGCCGAAGCCGCAGCGGGCTTTTGCTCGGTTGATTCAATCGGGCGAATCGTCCAGAGCTTGCACGCGCCCGCCAGCAGCATGAAAACTGCGAAGGTCAGGAGTTTTTTGCTGATCAAGTTTGTCATCGTGTGTGAAAGGTTACGCGCAAAGCGTTTGCCGGACGGCGCGTTGCCAGCCCGCATAAAAACGCTCGGACTGCTCGGCAGCCATTACTGGTTGATAGACGACATCGGTTTGCGGCAACGCCGCCAGTTCATCCAAAGAGCGGCGAACATTCAGTCCCAGCATGCCTGAGAACATCGCGCCCAGCGGCGAGCAATCCGACATCGTCGCCACATTGAGCGGGACGCCGATCAAATCAGCCGTGAATTGCATCAGCAATTGATTCGTCGTTGCGCCGCCATCGCCGTGCAAGCGGTGCAACGGAATCTCGTTATCTTTGCGCATTGCATCAATCGCATCACGCAGTTGATACGCAATGGATTCCAGTCCAGCGCGAACCACGTGGCGGCGGTCACTTTGCGCGCTCAGTCCCACGATGGCAGCGCGCGCAGACGGTTGCCAATGCGGCAAGCCTAAGCCCATGAATGCAGGTACGAGATAGACGCCTTCGTTATCGGGCAGTTCGCGGGCAAGGGGTTCGATTTCAGCGAAATCGTGTAGCACGCCCAACTGATCGCGCAACCACGCCAGCGTTGCCGCTGAACTGATGATGATGCCTTCAAACGCATACGTGGGTGTGCCGTTCAAGACCCACGCCAACGTCGTGACTACGCCCGGCGGAGGCGACTGCAATTCCGCACCAATGTTCAGCAGGATGGACGAGCCTGTGCCGAACGTCACTTTGGCAGAACCCGGCGCGAAACAGCGTTGCGCAAACAACGCCGCTTGCGAATCGCCCATGACGCCGCAAATCGGCAGCGTTCTTTCTGCCAGCGTTGCTTCGCCAAACTGCGCGGAACTCTCGCGGACTTCCGGCAACGCTTGCACGGGGACTTCAAACAGCGCGCACAACTCTTCGTCCCAACGCAAACGATCAATATCGAAGAGCAATGTGCGACAAGCATTGGTGTAATCGGTGGCAAAGATGGCTCCACCCGTCAGCCGATAAATCAAATAGCAATCCATCGTTCCGATCAGTGCTTCGCCTGTTTCAAGTTTCGCTTTGAGTTCAGGATGATGGCGAATCAGCCATTGAATTTTGGAAGCCGAAAAATAAGCATCCAGCCGCAAGCCCGTTCGCGCTTGAATCAACTCTTCGTGCTTCGTGTGCTCTTCGCACAGCGCCACGCTGCGGCGGCATTGCCACACGATTGCGGGATGCAGCGGCCTGCCTGAATCGCGATCAAATACGACAATAGTCTCGCGCTGATTGGTGATACTCAAGCTGGCGATGTTTACCTCCGCGTGACGCGCCAACAATGCCTGAAGCGTCAGCAACGTGTTTTGCCAAATCTCTTCGGCGTCATGTTCGACCCAGCCAGGTTGCGGATAATGCTGTTCGTGTTCGCGCGATTCTTTGTCGAGTAGGTTTCCGACAGCATCGAACAGCAACGCTTTCGTAGCAGAAGTGCTTTGATCTATCGCAAGAAAATATGTCATTGGTGCTTCAGTACACTGTAAATTAAGTTT
>JAFDVL010000098.1 GCA_018268995.1 Acidobacteriota bacterium
GCTGGACATCCAGAAGTTGCCGCGTTTGTCTTCGAGGATGGCAAAGACACCGTTATTGAATAGCCCGTGTTCGACGCGATAATTGAAAAACCTGCCGTTTTTATAACGCACCAAACCATCACCATACGTTCCAAACCACAGCACGCCGTCTGCATCTTCATAGATCGCGCGGACGAATCCTTTCGGGCTGCCAGCTTCGGCGTTGTAGCTAACAAATCTGCCGTCTTTGCCTTGCGCCAATCCATCATACGTTCCCGCCCAAAGAGTGCCGTTGCGGTCGAAATGAATGGTGATGACGGCGTTGTGGGGCAAGCCATCGGTGGTCGTGTAATGTGCGATTTCCTGATCGTCTTTGTATTTGAATATGCCTTCGTCCGTCGCTATCCAAACGTTGCCTGCCGGGTCAGAGGCAAAGTCGGTCACGCCGTTGGGCAGATCGTTTTTCCCGATTCGTTTTACGGAAGAAGGTGCTGCAAAGCGCCCGAATCCGCCTTCGCCTTGGAAGCCGAGCCATAAGTTTGTCTGGTTGTCTTCCCAGAAACCGCGCAAATAAAGCGGAACCCCCGTCGCGTAGTTCAGTTTCAAATCCCAGATTTTCCCGTCCGCGTAACGATTTACGCCCTGTGTCGTGCCGATGAAAATATCTCCGTTTTGCGTTTGCAGGAGCGGATAGACTTCATTGCTGTTCAGCCCGTCTTTGGCGGAGAGCGTCGTGATCAGTTTCCGCCGCAAACGCCGCAATCCCGTTGAAGTCGCCAACCAAAAGTTGCCTTCGTGGTCGGTGAGGCTGGCACCTGCGCCGACTGCCTCGTTCAATTGATACGACGTGAATTGATTCTCCTTGAAGCGCACCAACTGGCTCGGCTTGGGCACCGTAAGACCTGAAAAAAGGAACCAGATGCCACCGTCGGCGTCTTCCATAACCTGATTCGGATAGAGTTCGTTTAAGGCCGGGATTTCCTTTTTCGTCAAGACGGTCACCTTGCCATCTTGCAAGCGCCAGAGTTCAAAAGCGGGCGATCTTCTTCTCACCCATAACGCACCATGACTGTCTTCGTATGGTGCAAGGCTGTTACTTGCGCCTAGTTCTTCCTGGGTTAGTTTGAGTGGATAGGCTGTGACTTGTCCGTCTTTATGCCGCGCGGTTTGGTTTTGCTCAATCACCCATTTGGCGCCGAATCGTCCCCAATAAATCTGCCAATAATTCTGTTTGCCGTCTGATTCTTTTTGGTCGGAGGTAAGCACAAACCGGTCGCCTTGCAGCGCGTAATACCCTTTGGCCGTTTCAACGACGGCGTTCCCATTGGCATCACTCACAATGGCAGCAATAGGCTCCCCCGCAGTGGCAAAATCTGAATACGAATTAAAAACGCCCTGGCGATAAACGGTCACGACGTAATTTTCCGTATAGGCATAAACCGCGCCCGTGCGGTCGGCGAAAAGGCGCGCAAAGCGATTATTGACGATGCCTTTGGTGTTGCCCTTGTCGAAGATCGTAAACCGCACGCCATCAAACCGCGCCAGCCCGTCAAACGTACTCAGCCACAAATAGCCATCGGGCGTTTGCACGACTCCCGTCACGGTGTTTTGCGGCAAGCCGTTCGCCGTCGTCCACACGTCAAAGCCATATTCCTGTGCGGGCGCGACTGCGGAAAAGCACAGCAAAAACAGCAGCGATGCCAACGTTGTGTGCCAGCAGAAATTTGGTTGATCGCAATCGTTCATCGTTCGGCGTTGATGCAAGGTAGAGTGTTTAGAACAATCCGCCGCGACATTATACGATTGGAGTTGTTGGATAGGAAAAGAACATTTCTGACGGCATCGCAGACAAGGCGATGCTTGTAAAAATGGCATCATTGATCGCCGCGTTTGGTTCCTCACTTGACCTTTGCAGCGACCTTTACACTCTCTGTCTTCGGAAGATTCGCACGTGCCGCAGTAATGATTTGCGACAGTGAATCAGTATCTATCGCACCGGGAATGATCTGATCTCCGATGATGTAAGCCGGGGTTCCGGCGATCTCCAAAGACGTCGCAAGTCTGGCATTCCGAGACAACGCTTCGGCAATTTTTGCGTCGTGCATATCCTTTTGGAATTGCTCGGCATTGAGGTTCAGCTTCTCTGAAATCATCCTGACCGCTTCTTCGCCGACCGCTTCGGTTTCTAACAGCGCCTTGTGAAACTCAAGATACTTTCCTTGTCGGTTTGCTGCCAACGCCGCACGGGCAACAACTTCCGATTGGGGATTCATAATCGGAAACTCTTTGTAAATGATTCGCAGTGACTTGTCGTTGGCTGTCAGATGTTCGAGATTCGGCAATGTTTTTCGACAATACCCGCAGTTATAATCAAAAAATACCACAACCGAAACATCGCCTTTGGAATTTCCAACTATCGGTGAATCCTGATCCGAATAGATTTCAGACTTTAGTGTTTTTAGATTCTTCGCAATCAGCTCGCTTTTGGCTTTTTCTTCTTTGGCTTGCAACGCCTGCATCGCTTCACGCAGAACTTCGGGGTTTTCCAATAAATATTCCCGCACAATTTTTTCGATGGCTTGCTTCTCAGCGGTTGCATCGGAGGTCGGGGGCTTCACTTTTTTCTGAGCCGAAACAGGAAAAACTGAAAAACACAGGACGGTCACAAGCGCGGCAGTTTGTAGTAGAAAGTTGGATGGTTGCCTCGTCATAATTTCCTTCATAATTGATTTGAAAACGAGACGCTCAGAGACAATTCGCCCTGAGCGTCTCAATGATTGATTAGTAATTGGCTTTGACTTTGGGAAATGGTGTGTCGTTTTTGCAAACGGGATGATAAAAAGCCTTTTCGACGGCCAGCAAACCGGAAGGATCAGCGACAGAAACTAGGGTCAAAACGTTCCTGAAGGTTACATCCGCATTGGTTGCCCCCATCAATACAAAATGGTGTTTCGCCCATTCTAGTTTGATCTCTGCCGCAGCTTTTGGACTGAAGCTTTCGTCAATCTTTTTGTTGATTTCGTAGCTGGTCATCTCTGCAAAGTTCTCGGAAAACTCTTTGATGACGAGATCACGTTGGTTGATGATTGAGGAGGATGTTTTGTAGGCTTGGCTTGATAACTTGGCGACTTTGATCTCCGCTTCAATGCTTGCGTAAATCGCCTTCATTTTGGTGAGTATTTGGCTCGCTTTGGTGGCAACCTGGGCTGTTCCTTTGGTTGCGTTGACCGCAACGGTTGCTCCTGAAGCAGTTCCAAGCGTGGCGAGACTAACAGCAGCCATAATCGGTGAAATCACCATATCACTGATCGCCATTCCGCAATCCTTGCTGGTTGTCGCACAACCTGCACCGCAATTCACGGGCGTTTGGCTCGGACAATTTTGCCAGCAAACCGGACCCACTCCGCTATAATTGGCGCGGCAAGGGGTATAACAAGTCAAACCATCTCGTTCCATCCCAGCCTTACAGGTAAAAGGTTCGCCGGCACCGCGTCCATAGGAAGTTTTCGCGCAGTCAGTGCCGGTATCAGCGTAACCGTCAGGACATTTCGGCGAGCAAAGATTGGCTCCGACATTATAAAAACCCGGCTTACATTTCGGATAAGCAAATGCTCCCACCATTTCACACGACTGACCGGCGGGTGAACCTCCGTCGCCTTTGGTTCGATTGCCTTCTTCGCATCGCTGAACGGCGGTTTTCCCAACGAGTCCGATCCAACCTGCGCCCCGCCCATATGAGGCAGGTTTTTGGCATAAAGCTCCGATGTCCTTAAACCCTGAAGGGCAGCTCCCCCAGCAAATAGGCCCTGCTCCGACATGACCTGGCTTGCATTTCGGGTAACATAATTGACCACCCTGTTCTAACCCTGCGGCACAGCCGAACGATGACGATAACCCCTGTCCAGCACCGCGTCCAAAGGATTGCCGATAACAAAACGGAAGCCGTGTAGATGAAACCATGGTAGAGATCCATGACAGCACCTGATTCATATCGGTTGAAGATAAGGCTGATTTTGAGGCGAGACTTCCGGGATTATTGGTCGCCTCAAACTCCACTACGCCATTCACAGCTTGACAAGAAGAAATGCCACGCTTCCAATCGTCATAATTCCGAATGATTGATTGAAAACATCGAATTGTCTGATTCGGATCAGGCGTGCCTTTGCACAGTTTGCGCAGGTGGACTTCATCCCATGATTTATGACCTGCCAGATCATACGGAACGTTCTGCATCGCGTCGAAACAAGCTTGTTCCTTCGCTGTTGGCCCGGATTGCGCCGGGGGCGGGCTGGGAGCGACAGGTTTGTTCGTGACGACACCTGGTTTTTCGACGATCTTATCTGGCATCAGCTTGAAGATATTGAAGGATGAATCAACGCCCCATTTCGTCCCATTGACCTCCATCGCATACTCAGCGTACTTGTCCGCCAAACCCGTCGTATCCTTTGCCGCAAGCCAGGACGTCGGCGATTCCCTAAAGAATCTTTTGCCGTCCTGATCCACCACGAAAAATTGATCAGGGTTTGGTGTGAAGATCACATGTTTGGCGTTGAGCGCAACTAGGATTGTCCACTCGGAGCCAGTCCAGCGGCGGACATGTCCATCATTCGCGGTAATCCAGACCTCGTCGCTGTTGGAAATGGCAATATCCACTGGGGTCGCGCGAAGTGGCCCCGGCATCTGTTGCCACACGTTATTGACGCGACGATAAATGTTTCCCAGCGAATTAATGACCCAGGGGTTGCCTGATTTATCCACGGCAATGCGTCTGGCGGCTCCATCAACCGCTGTCCAGGTTGATCCCACCAGCTTACGAATATCGTAATCGTTCCCCACCGCAACCGTGCCGATGATCCAGACATGCCCGTTCTTGGCATCAATGTCTCTGGCCGCTCCCGGCATTTTTTGGGGAGGGTACTGTACCAGCGCTTGCGCTTGCGTCTGCCCTTGTAGCAATAAGAATGCGAGTGTCAGCACCAGGATTGTTGCGCCTGTGTTTTTGATCAATTTCACGACGGTCGGAACGTGATGGATGGTGATTGGTTCGCGTTTCATAAGTTTCGCTTCTCCCATAAATTTCAAAACAGTTTTGGTCGTATTTGGGTTCACTTCACTTCCTTGGAAACTGCGTAGAGATAGCTCGCCGTGCTTTGGTAAGCATCCCGCAGGATTTCGGCGGTAATCCTGTTAATTTCTGTATCGTTGTAAATGTTATATCCGGTGTATGGGCCAATCCCATTAAAGCCCTGGATCGTGACAATTCCCGCGTCGCCATTCATATGAAGTGCCTTCGAGAGCCTTGGGGCAAATCCATTGGACTTTTGTGCTGTTTGCAGCAAAACGGAATCTGCATTTTGAGAAAACCAACGCTTATCCCACGACATTCCGCTTGATGGCGAATTCCCCTGCACAAACGGAGCATAATATTCGTATTGCGGATGCAGATTGTTTGGAATCTTAAAGCCGTCATAGCTGCTCGTGTGCATTGGTTGCGTTAAATCCGTCATGTAGTGTAGTGCCAGACCTAAATCGTAAGCATTGGTTGCGTTCAACCCGCCTTTGACTTTTGCTATTTGAGCTGTTGCACATTCACGTCCGTTTGCACATGACTTTTTGTTTTTGAACATCGCCTTCCCAATCTCATCACTGATGACTGTACCCCCGACAGCACCAGCGGCAGGTGCTGTAACAATGCTGACTGGCCCTGTAACTAATGCTCCGCCGATTCCTGTAACAATCGGAAGAATGCTTCCTTTGACGATGTTGTAGGTCGTCACACTGGTTGGATTGCCATTCCAATCCTTTCCGGTTGGGTTATAGAAGTGAGTGCCCATATTTTCGGGATAATCTACGTGAGCAGGACCATCGCCATCCCACAACCCATCTTCCCAACGAGTTCGTACGGCAGGCTCATTCATTTTCGCTGCAAAGGCGACTGCCGCCGGGTCACCGGATCGTGCCAGTAGGTCTAAGGCCCGATTGACAATCCAAAGATGCGTGTTTCCGCCTTGCTTAACTTCCATGGTCACGGTGCTGACCGCCGTTCGTTTGACCCCCGGTGCGGCGATGTAACAAAGCAGTCCCCAGTATTCAAATCCTGATGGGCAGACAGGCTTCTGGTAACAGCGCGGAATATTCGTACCGCTCACGATCACCCTCTCCTCATTGGCCGCACAAGTCATGCGAGACACGCCCAATGTGTCGGCTCCTCTCCCACACGTTTCGCCGTTGTTCGTATAACCCTCGCGACAGTTTTGAAAGCATCTCTTTGCCGCTCCCATGAAGTATCCCGAAGGACAAACCATTTTTGTGGTTCGATCAAAAATATTTGCTCCCTTTTGGCAATCAAGCCCCATATTGGTATAGCCTGCCGGACAACTTGCCAGGATCGAAGGAGCGCCGTATGTATCGGGGCCGCGATAACAAGTTGCGCCTGTGTTCGTGTAGCCTGCCGGACAATCAGCCACCCGTCCGCTATTGACGAATGCCGTAGTTTTTGCCCAATAGGAGCGCGTATCAAAAATGGTTATTTTATTTTCCCCGCCTGTGCCTTCAATATGCCGACGGCTTTCTGTCCCCGCATCCCACGCCAACAAAGTTTGGGGCAACAAAGTCGTCAGTAGCATTGATAAGGCAATACTTACCTTTAACCAATTCTTGAAAAATTCTTTTTTGGTTAATCTCTTCAGCTTGATCGGTCTTTCATTTTGTTCGCGTTTCATAGGTGTCGTTTCTCCAGCAGGTGAATACTGACTTTGATTTTGGTACAACCAATCGGTGCATTGAAACTATCCATTGACCATAGCAATCAAATCGCTGCGGCAATCAACACTTTCAATTCATCAAGATTTTCTTTGAGGACGAATGCTGTTGCGCCAGCGGCTAGTGCTTGCTTGCGCGTGCGGGCATCGCCGTAATCTGTGACCATGCAAATCTGTGCGTTTGGGTATGCGGATTTGATTTGCCGACTTGCCGTGAAGCCGTCCACGCGCGGCATTTGCAAATCCATCAAAACCCAGTGGGGGAGGTTCGTTTGATATGCGGCAAATGCTTCGTCACCGTCTTCGCATTCGGTGATGATGTCCGCCAATTCGCTGACGGTCTCTCGAATCATCGCGCGCATCAGGGGGTTATCCTCAACGATCAGAATGTTCATGGTGGGAATGATTGTCGTGGATTTATGGGTGGCTGAAAATCCGTGCAACTACGATTTTTTCTCCGTAGTTCTACGGATGGAGCAATTTTAACAAGCAAGAAGGATGAGGGATAAGAGAAGGTTAGAATTCTTGTCAAGCAATCAATGAAAATGCCATAGTAAAGGCACGATGCAGTCGTATTTAAGCCAAAGAAAAAGCGGCTTGGGCAAATTACGTCGAAAATTATTTTCGGTCATATTTTTTGCTGTGGTCGTTTTGTTTTGCACACTTCCGATTTTTGCCGAACTTCTTCCCATTAAATCTTACACTGTTGCCGATGGGTTACAGCGTGACGAGGTAAAGCAAATTCGCCGTGATTCACGCGGATTTATATGGCTTTGCACCGATGACGGTATCTCGCGTTTTGACGGCGTAGGGATGACGAATTTTACGACTGCCGATGGGTTGCCGCATCGCATTGTCGAAGATTTTCTGGAAACAAAAACCGGTGCAATTTACATTGCGACAGACAAAGGTTTGGCGCGGCTGAATCCGCTTGGTCTGCGCGGTTCAGCGGAAAACCCGTTGTTCACAGTCTTTTTGCCGGACAATCCGAAGGCGGAAAAAATTCTGACATTGATGGAAGACAAAGCCGGACGGGTTTGGGTTGGCACTAGCGGTGGGCTTTATAAATTGATTGAAACAGGCGGGAAGGTTTCATTTGAATCGGTTTCTTTGGGGCAATATCTGGTTTTGTGGAGCGGTGCAACGATTGTCGCACCTGAACCGAACTCGCTTTATATCCATACAATTCTCGAAGACCGTCACCACACACTGTGGATTGGCACTTTGGGCAGCGGTTTATTTCGCCTCTCGCCAAACGGCAATGTCCGGCAATTTAATACCGCAACCGAACTCCCGGACAACAAAATTACAGACCTGCTGGAAGGTCGTGACGGACAGATTTGGATGAGCATGCGAAGCGATAAATTGGGTGGTGTCTGCCTGATTGATGCAGAAGCAAGCGAGCATCCAATCAAAAAATGCTACACGACCAAAGATGGTCTGGGGGCAAATTGGGTTCGTGATATTCACGAAACAAGTGATGGTCAAATCTGGTTGGCAACACTTTCAGGTTTATGTCGTTGGCAAGGCGAAGGCAACCAATCTGTTTGCAAAAATTACTCGGCGAAAAACGGGTTATGTAACAATCTTCTGACCCTCGGCGAAGACAACGATGGAAATTTGTGGACGGGTTCGCCGTGCGGGGCGAAAAAAATTGCCCGCTACGGCTTTACGACTTACAAAGGGGCAGACGGGCTATTTTTTGACACAGTGAATTCGATTTTTGAAAATTCGAGCGGAGAATTGTTTGCGCTCGCGTTTCCCCAAAATGAACGGATTATCAGCCGTTTGGATGGCGACAAGTTTTCTTTGGTCAAACCGAATTTGCCCCTAAATGTGGATTATCACGGCTGGGGCTGGGAGCATACCGTTCGGCAGGACAGTATGGGGGCGTGGTGGATTCCGAGCGGGTATGGGCTTTTTCGTTCGGCCAATAAAACAAACTTTGAAAAGCTTGATCGTGCGAAACTTGAGAAAATTACAACCAGCGCGAAAGATACTGAGGTTTTTCGGCTCTTTGAAGATTCACGCGGCGACATTTGGATTTTAACTGTCGGGGATTATTACGAACTGCTGCGTTGGGAGCGGGCGAAGAATATTTGGCATAATTACACCGCGCAACTTGGGCTTTCAAACTCGCGCATCGGCACGGCTGTGGTCGAAGATCGTCACGGGAATATTTGGATTGGTGCGAGCAGCGACAATGGGAATAGCGCACTCATTCGCTATCGCAATGGTCAGTTTCGCATTGTCACGCAAGCCGAAGGCGCACCTTCGGGTTCGATAATGGATTTGTTTGTTGACAGTCGCGGACGGCTGTGGATTCCCTCAACCAATGACGGGTTGCGGCGGCTTGATGAAACGAATTCCGACCGCTTTGAATTTACAAAATATGCATCTGCCAACGGCTTGACCAGCAACGCCATTTCTACCGTTACTGAAGATGAATTCGGGCGAATTTATGTGGGAACGTGGCAAGGGATTGACCGCCTGAATCCCGACACGGGTAACATCGAAAATTTTACTACTGCCGATGGCTTGCCCAATGATTTTGTCGAAGTCGCCTACCGCGACCGTCACAACAATCTCTGGTTTGGCACTCACGAAGGCTTGGCAAAGTTCGTTCCCGAACCGCCCCGCACCCGCCAACCGCCGACCATTTTAATCAATGGTTTGCGCGTTTCCGGCGTTCCGCAAGTCGTTTCGGTTTTGGGTGAAACCAACATTCCGCAACTGGAACTTGATGCGCAACAGCGACAAATTACGGTTGATTTTATTGGGTTGGGCGCATCTCTGGGCGAAAAACTAAAGTATGAATATCGGTTGAATGATTCGGATTGGACTCCGACGAATGAGCGAACGGTCAATTTTGCGAATCTCGCCTCAAGCGAATATCGTTTTGAAGTCCGCGCCATTACTGCGGATAGAATTTACAGTCAAACTCCGGCGACGCTTAACTTTCGCATCGCCGCACCGCTCTGGCAGCGTTGGTGGTTTATTCTGGGAATCTTACTTCTAACGGCTTTCGTAATTTATCTTTTTTACAAAAATCGTCTGGCGCGTCTGCTTGAAATGGAACGAATGCGGACGCGGATTGCGACCGATTTGCACGATGATATTGGTGCAAACTTAACCCGCATTTCACTGCTGAGCGAAGTTGCCAATCAGCAAACGACGAACGGCAATGGAAATCTCTTAACTTCGATTGCCGAGATAGCCCGTGAATCGGTGGCTTCGATGAATGATATTGTCTGGGCAATTTCGCCCGACCACGACCGCCTGCTCGATTTGACGCGCCGGATGCGTCAACACGCCGAAGAGGTTTTTACTTACCGCGACATTGACCTGAAATTTCACACTCCTTCGTCGGATTCGGATTTGAAATTGAGCGTGGGCGTGCGGCGCGATGTGCTGCTGATCTTCAAAGAAGCCGTCAATAATGCCGCCCGTCATTCGGATTGCACCAAAGTCGAAATTGATTTCGCCTGCGAAAATTCAATTTTGAGTTTGCAGATCAAAGATAACGGCAAGGGGGTTGCACCTGATGTGGAAAGTGACGGACACGGGTTGCGGAGTATGGCGCGGCGTGCCAAAACGCTCGGCGGAAGTCTGAACATAGATTCGCAAACAGAAAAAGGAACAGCCGTAAAATTTGCATTGCCCTTGCCAAAGTCCACCTACGCAGGTGCGTAGGTAACAAAGCGACTTTCTTGTGCTAACCTGAAATTTGAGTAACTATTCAGCCGCGTAGCGGCATTTGAATTTAGGCAGGTCATTTATGGCCTGTATAGGTTAGCCAAAGATTTATGTGTCGCGTAGCGACGATTGAATGGTCGCCAATTCAATCGTCGCTACGCGACGCGGGCGCTTCTTTATTTACCCAACAGGCCATAAATGACCTGCCTAAGCTCAAGCGTCCCGCTGGGACGAAGAGGGCTGAATAGTTACAAATCTGAAATGATTTCAACCGCCAATCAACCTCTTCAAATTACCAGTCAGCCAGTGCGGGTGGTTGTCATCGAAGATTTGCGCGAAGTGCGTGAAGGTCTGGTTGCGCTGATTAACGGCACGGCGGGCTACAAATGCGTGATGAGCTACGGAATGATGGAGACGGCGTTGGCAGGAATCGAACGCGATAAGCCTGATATTATTTTGACGGACTTGGGGCTACCGAAAATGTCCGGCATTGAAGGAATCGAAAGGTTGCGCCAGATTTTTGCCGAAGTTCCGATTATTGCCTTAACCATTTACGACAACGACCGCGAAATTTTCAATGCTCTCTGCAATGGCGCAAACGGCTATTTGCTTAAAAATACGCCCCCGGCGCGCTTGCTCGAATCCTTGCAGGAAGCCGTCGCTGGTGGTTCGCCAATGTCGCCGCAAATTGCGGCCCGCGTCGTCAAACTTTTCCGCCAATTCCGTCCGCCCGAAACCGCCGATTATCGCCTCACGCCACAAGAAACCGAACTGCTGAAATTGCTGGTGGAGGGACATCACTACAAAACCGCCGCCCGCGAACTCGGCATCTCGAAAAGCACAGTTTCGTTTCACTTAAAAAACATCTACCAAAAACTGCAAGTCCATTCCAAAACCGAAGCGGTCGCCAAAGCCCTGCGCGAGAAAATTATCTAAGAAGCTATTTGAAAAGTTCCGCAGATAGCCTGCGGATGCAGGCGGCAAGAGTAAAGCCCAAGGTGAAGGCAAGAGCCGGAACCCTGGGAACTCGTCAATACAAACCGCCAGCCCACGAAAGTGGGCGACAGATGAAACAATTGTTAGCTGCTCACGACTATCGCCCCACTATCGGGGGCTATCGGTGACATCGCAATTGTACCCAGGGTTGCGCATTCGCTTCACCCTGGGCTTTATTCTTGCCGCCCGACTTCGCGGGCTAAACTTTTCAATTAGCTTCTGAAAATTTTCGGCCCACCCTGTCTATCTACGCAGTTACATCCAGTTTTCTTACTGCTTACAATCAAAGAAAATTTTGCGCTGGTTTTTGTTCGCTCGAACGAAAACGGCAATCAACCCGACAAAGCAGGAGACAAAAAGTTAAGGAGACATTCTTATGATGAACCAAGCTTCAAAAGTCTTTTTGGCCCCATTTATGAAGACGTTGCTCGGTGCTCTTATGCCTTCCGCCCGACGCTATACTTCGGGGCGGCAGGTCGTGGGTATTGCAATGTCAGCATTTATACTTCTCATGGCCTTCGTTCAACCCACTGTTGGGCAGGTGGAAGAGGCTCAATTTCGACAAGACATTACTACTCCGTCGGGAACCGCACTAAGGGGTGTTGTTGACCTGACGCTACGCAGCGACGGCACCTACAAAGCGCATTTCCATATGCGTGCCACCGGGGGCCTTGACTATAACTTCGTGGTGCGCGCCGTCTTTGGTGCGTCCAACGGCACGGCTTTCGCTCTGCAACATAGCGGCCATGTCGAAGGCACGGAGTCCACCACGCTGACGCGCAGCCCCCGCCGTGACAGCGATAAAGATATTACCGGATTTCATCAGTTCATCCGGGCCAACTGGCCAGCGATCAAAGCTGGCAAGATGTCTGTCAGTAAAGATTACTCGAAGGCCGGTGTGATCGGCTTCATCGAAGATATCTCAAAAGTCGTCGTCGAAATTACTGGAGGGGCGGCTCGTGGTTCCGTTCGCGCCGTAATCGCACTCGGCGACGAAATGGTCCAGGCGTTTGATAGTCTCGAATTTGCGGGCGCTATGGGGATCGTTGGCGGTGTGGCGGTTATCGCGTCTGGAGGAGGTCTGGTTTTAGCGGTTACGACTGGCGTACAAGCGGGACTAATGACGAAGGCGCTTATCAAATATCGGCCACTGACCGCTCAGGAATATGATTTTGCGGACAAGGTTTTCAAAGGGTCGCTCCCTCCCGCTCAGAATATCTTACTGACCAACCTGGAAAACTTAGAGGGCAGGGCCTTCACTATGCCAGGAGGCGGCAACAAAATTTATATCAACATCGGGGCCTATGCTTACGACCATCCGCTCACCCATGTACGAGGTGAAGGAGATAGACCAGGGCAGCTTTTCATTCATGAATTGACCCATGTCTGGCAAATTCATCATAAGAAATTTGTGCCTGGATGGGTCTGTAAGGGGCTTATTACACAGATCGGCAACTTCATCAGCAGCGCCTATGACTACACCTCAGAGGGTGCGCTGCCCTGGGCGGACTTCAATATCGAGCAGCAAGCAGCAATCGTGGACAATTGGTTCGGTGGAACGCGAGTTCAAAACCAGGTGCGAGAAAATTCCGACGATCCCTACTTCCGATACATTCGCGACGATTTACGAGGTAGTGCCGTCACAACCTGGCGGCCACCGATCAGAAACGACTTCAATAACGATTCCAACGCCGACATTCTATGGCTCAACGAATCAAACCGCGAAACCCATATCTGGCACATGTCTGGTTCATCGAGGGTCAGCCGCTCGACCGTCACGCTCGACAGCAAGCCAATTCAGGTCAGGGACCCTTGGCGCATCGTGGGCAGCAGAGACTTCAATAGTGATGGCAGTACTGATTTGCTTTGGCATAACAGCACCAGCAATGAAACACAACTCTGGTACATGAATAGAGAAGCTCGAACCAATTGGGGAACCGTTCTGGACGAAGGCGGTAAACCAATTTTTGTCGGACCGCCCTGGAGCATTGTGGCGACGGCTCCGGGACAAATCATCTGGCACAACAGCGCCAGCGGCGAAACGCAAATCTGGCGAATGAACGCCCATCGAATGACCGGCAGGGCAACGGTTCTGGACGAAGGCGGTAAGCCTCTTCTCGTCGGCCTCCCGTGGCGCATCGTCTCAAGCGGCGACTTTAACTCGGATGGTAGAACGGATATTCTCTGGCACAACAGTTCAAGCAATGAGACGCAGATATGGCTGATGAATGACCGCAATGTTATTGGGCGAAGAACGGTGCTGGGGGAGGACGGAAAGCCAATGTTTGTAGGGTTGCCCTGGAGGATAGTCGGTGCGGACGATTTTAATCGCGACGGAGCTTGCGACATTCTGTGGCACAACAAAGACAGCGGCGAAACCCAGATATGGCTTATGAGGGAGCATTCCATCGCCCGTCGCGCCACGGTTGATGTCCGCGACGGCGGCACCAATTTGATCGGCCTGCCGTGGCGCATTGTGCCAACCAACCTGCCACCGTCGGAAAACGCTCCCACCGGCCCACCAGTGGTGCCGGTACAGGCTTTTGAGGGCGGCTGGCAGACCGTGACCAACCAGAACGGCCACTACACCCTTATTCTCAGGATCACCCCTGGGCCGAACCCGTTGCTCTACGACACCTTTGTCACGGGACAGTTCATTAACACCGATGGCGCAACTCAGTATAACGGCGTCCTTCAGGGCATTATACGGAAAGGTACGCGGACGCTGATCTACGACTACTCCCAGCCGGAGATCAAAGCGGGCGGAAAAGGCCAGTTCACGCTGTCTACCGACGGCAACGCCATCACCGGAAATGGCACCTCCGGCGGCACGACCTTCACCTGGAACGGAACGCGCGCCAAATAGCGTCCGCACAGCCGGAGCGTACCTCGATCTGTTTGGCATCAGCAATTCTCGATACGGAAATCATTCGAGCGCTCCATAGGGATGAGGGATGAAGGATGAAGGATGAATCAGAAATGGTTTGGTTCATCCCTCATCCCTTCGATATTTTCACTGGCAAACTTCATCAGCGCGTGGCGGCCTTTGAGGTCGAATTTTTCACAGATGTTCAGGCGATGTTGTTCGACGGTGCGCACGCCCATATTCAGCTCGGCGGCGATTTCTTTGTTGGTTTTGTAGTCGGCAATGAGGCGCAGCACTTTGCGCTCGGTCGGTGTCAATTGGTCAAGCAGCGAGGCTTGGGCGGGCTTGGCTTGCGCTTGCCGAACTCGTTTGAGCAGGAAGCTGGTTAATTGCGGGCTAATAAATTCCTCGCCGTTGACGACGGCATTGATGCAATCAATGACTTCTTCAGCGGCACTGTCTTTGACCAGAAATCCTTTGACGCCCAAATCCAATGCGGCATTCAGGAACTGTTCGTCCTTGTGCATCGTCAGAAAAATGAAGTGCAATGCCACGCCTTTTTCCCGTACGGCAGTCAACACATCAAAGCCGCTCGCCTTCGGCATATCAATGTCCAGCAGCGCGACATCGGCCTGACAATGCAGCAATCGCTCAATCGCCTCCGCACCGTCTTTCGCTTCGCCAATGACTTCCAGATTCAGTTCGAGCGCGATCAGTTGCCGCAAGCCGCCGCGAAAAATCGGGTGATCGTCGGCGATGAAGATTTTGATTTTGTCCGTCATTCCCTGTCCCTCGGAATGTTAATCGTCACAGCCGTTCCCTTACCTGCTTCGGAGGAAATCGCATGCGTGCCGCCAAGCATCCGAATGCGTTCTGCCAGGCCAATCAAACCGAACCCGCCCGCTTGTTTTTCAACCGTAATCGCAAAGCCGCGTCCGTTGTCCTGAATGCGTGCCGTAACTTCGGTTTCGGTTTGCACGATGTTGAGTTCGACGGCGGTCGCTTCGGCGTGCTTGATGATGTTGTTCAGGCATTCCTGAATCACGCGATAAAACGTCACGTCGTCGTCGTTGGCAAAGACTTCGTCAGACAGTGCGACCCGTGCATTGATTTCTATGCCTGTGGCCTCGCGGACTTTTTCGATCATCGCTTCAATGGATGCTTGCAAGCCCAAACGTTCGAGATGATACGGGCGCAGGTTGTAGGCAATGCTGCGGACTTCGTCGAGCGCCTGCCCGGTGGCACTGGAAATTTCGTCGAGCTGCGCTTTCACTTTATCGCTGTCCTCGGCCAGCTTCTTGCCGAGGATTGTGCGATTTTTGATGACCAGCAAACTTTGTCCCAGTCCATCGTGCAACTCAGCCGCGATGCGTTTGCGTTCTTGTTCCTGCGATTCGATGAGCCGATGGGCATATCTGCGCTGCGCCAGTTTTTCCTGTTCTAAGGTGGACACGCGCCAGCGGTAAAACAAAATTGCGGCTCCGGCGATAACGAGTAAACTCAACCCGATAAACCACCATCTTTGCCAGAAAGGCGCGGTGGCGCGAAACGCAAAGCTTGTGCCTTGCTCGTTCCACACATCATCACTGTTCGCCGCGATGACTTTGAATTCGTAATTGCCCGGCGGCAGATTCGTGTAAAAGGCACTGCGGCGCGTCTCCGCCTCAATCCAATGCGTGTCGTAGCCTTCGAGCTTGTACTTGTATTTCATCCTTTTCGGCTGAATGAAACTCAACCCGGCATAGCGAAATTCGACGCTCCTTGCGCCCGGCGGAATCACCAGCGGGATATTCGGCGCAATTGGTTGCTCGTCCACCAGAACTTTTTCAAGCACGACGGGAGGCGGAACAGGGTTTGTCCTGATGTTTTTCGGATCAATCACGACTGCGCCAGCGGTCGTCGAAAACCACAATCTGCCGTCCCGCGCACGAAGCGCCGAAGGTTTGCCCTGGTTGGTTTCGCTTTTGCGCAGGCCGTCCGCTTCGCCATACACAACCGAATGGATGCGGTTGCTGCGCCCTTCGGCAAAATCGTCCAGTTCCTGTTTCGCCACACGAAACAGCCCGCGATTGCTGCCCATCCACAAATTGCCCACACCGTCGTCGAGCACAGCCCATTGCGTGTCATCGAAAAGACCGTCTTTGCTGGTATACGTCGTGAGCTTGTCACCTTTCAGGCGCATCAATCCCCGCCCCCAGGTGGCGAACCACAAAACACCGTCGTCGTCTTCGTGAATGTCCTGCACATTGGAAACACTTAAGGGGGCGGTCGGATAAACGGTGTAGACGTTGCCCTGAAAATAACCAGTGCCATGGTTCATCCCAATCCAAATCCGCCCGCTGCGATCTTCAAGAATATCCACAATGGTTTTCGTGCGATACGCATCAAACTGCGGATGCGGAACAATTTTCCCGCCGACCACCTGCTTTAATCCGGCATCGGTGCCGAACCAGAGCGTCTGGTCGCGTGCCTCATAAAAAGAGCGACCAAAAACCTGGGTCATGGCAGCACCGAAAAAGTGCGCCTGATAGCGTCCGTCTTTGAATTGCCCGTCTTTGAATCGCCCGTCTTCGAATCGGATGATTCCGTTGCGTGTGCCAAGCCAGAAAACCCCGGACTTATCCTGCGCAATCATCCGAACTCGATTGCTGAACGGGTCGTCGGCAACTGAATAGGTCTCGACACGACCATCAGATAAGACGCTCAAGCCCCCCGGATTGGTGCCAATCAACATGCGTCCGTCCGGTGCCTCAAAAATTGCGTACACGGCGGCCCCCAACAATCCTTCCGGCGGGCCGAAAACGGTAAATTTTCCGTCGCGCAAACGATGCAGGCCGGAGCCATCCGTGCCAATCCAAAGGCTGCCTTCTTTATCTTCTAACAGCGCAAGAATCCCGTCGTTCTCCAGCTCTTCGATGCCTTTGACGGTCTCGATTTTCCCGGCCACCATTCGACTCAAACCGTTTTCTGTCCCAACCCAGAGAATCCCGTCACGATCTTCCAGCAGGGAGCGAATGTAGTTGTTGGACAATCCTTGTTTGGTCGTGAACTGCGTGAATTGGCCGTCTTTGAAACGATTCAGGCCATTGCCCGTGCCGACCCAAAGATTCCCGGCACGATCCACATAAACAGTGCTGATAAAGTTATCCGACAGCCCGTCGGCGGTGGTGTAGTGCGTAAACTTGCCGTCGCGCAGAAGATTCAGGCCATTGGCGGTGGCGATCCACAAATTTCCCTGCTTGTCCGAAATGGTGGCTTTGACGGGATTGGCTGAGAGGCCATCTTTGGTGGTAAAAATCTGCCCCTGCTCGTCTTTGAATTTGACCAATCCATGAATGCTGTCCTTTTCGGTGCCTGTACTGTAACCGAGCCAGAGATTGCCCGCCGCGTCTTCAGAGAAACGTTTGACATCAGCGTTCGGCCACAAACCATTATCTTTCCCGAAGAAATCGAACTTGCCAGCCCGGTAACGCAGGAGTCCGCTCGCGCCGATCCAAAGATTGCCTCGACTGTCAGCAAAAAGGCCATGAATGAAACTCGTGCGAAAGGCCTCCGTGTTGCGCGAATCAAAAACCGTGAAGTTCACGCCGTCGAACCTGACTAGCCCTTCCTGCGTACCAAACCAGATGTAACCGATGCTGTCTTGCACGATAGCACTGACTTCATCCTGCGGTAGCCCTTCGGTCGTTGTCCAAACGTCGTGAACATATTGAGTCAACGCTTTGCGCGGGTCTAGCGCCCAACTGTCAGCCGCGCCGCCAAACATCAGCGCGATGACGAAAAGCGCCCGACACAATGCCGCCCCCCGAATATTTTTCTGGTTGTTATAAAGCATGATCTTGTTGTTTTGAGAGAAGGAAACTAACTCGCTGGCGATGCGCCGACACCAGCCCCGCATCGGTGTTTGCTGGTCATCACGAAACCTGCCCGACGACGCACATCAATCTGCCGACATATCGTTCGTGCCCGCGCTCTTTGCGGTAACTGAAAAACAAATCATTGCGCGCGACAGTGCAGAGCGCGCTGTCGTAAATGTTTTCGGGCTTCACACCCGCGTCAATCAATTGCTGTGCGTTGCAACGGTTCAGATCAATGTGGCCTTTGCCATTCGCTTGTTCGTTAGAAATCAGCGCATCGGCGTAGCGAAACTTGCTGCGAAATTGCGCCAGCACTTCGGGGCCGACCTCAAAGTTTTCGGCACAAATCGCGGGGCCGAGTGCGACGTGCAAATCTTCGGGGCGCGAGCCGTAGGCTTGCTGCATTCGTTCGACGGTGCGGGTGACGATTTCCTGAAAGGTTCCGCGCCAGCCTGCGTGAACGCCTGCAAAGGCGCGCGTGCGCGTGTCCACCAGCACAATCGGCAGACAATCCGCCGTTTGAATTCCGAGCAATAAATTGGGCAAGTTCGCCGTCAACGCATCGCCCGGTTGCGGATCGCGTGTGGCGTCTTCGTAGTTTTCAATTGAGCGAACATCGGCGGAATGAATTTGTTTTGCGGTGACAAGCGTGGCTTGTGGTGCGCCGACTGCGGCCTTGAAGCGGTCACGATTCACGGTCATCTGTTCGCGCTGCTCAGCACTGAAATGGCCGAGCGTGAATTCGCTGGATTCACTCGCTTGTCGCGTGCTGAAGGCATTGATAAAACCGAGTTGTTCAATGGGTTCACAGACTAAGTAGGTTAAGTCGTTGTTTTGACGAAAGACAAAGTTGTTCATAGCTCAATTGCGCTTCTTATGCGCTGATGATTCACTTTGCGGCATTCATTTCAGAAATTCAAGGAGCGCTATTGTGAACAGGGAAACGATCCCGACGGTGGCGACGTGTGAAGATTCAGGAAACGGTGCGGGCGAAATCCAAATTGAAAAGGCTGAACCTGCGGGCGGTTACTGAGCCTCTGGCGTGAGCGGCTTTGATTTTTTCCGACGCCAGCCGAACCACGCAAGCAACAACAAAAACAAAACAATCGTGCCGAGGATAAGCGCTGAATCAATGTACACACCCACCATATCACGCCAATGCCAGTTTCTTGTGTGGCCATCCAGACGAACGTTGCGCGGCTGGTCATGGGCATATTGAATCTCAACGGTTTGCCCTTTGGTAAACATTGGGGCGGCATTCGCAGCCACGTCAACTGCATCTACGCCGATGACTGCGCTCCGGGCACCGCGCGGGGTAAATTGAAGTTCGACGATCTCATAGGGTTGACGGAGCGCATATTCGCCACGGTTTCTGCCACCGCGCCGAATGAAATCCCATTCCGTCACGCGCCGCACATCCTGCACGGTCGCGGTTGCCCGTTCGGTTTTATTGGCAAGATGGTCTGCGGCTTGTTGATCTCGATAGGCATTCACCATCGGCACCGTGACGACCAGCAACACAATGATCAGCAGAAAGAGCCACCAAAGCTTGCGCCACAGCAACACCATCAGGACGATTCCTGCCAGGATTGCCAGCAGCCAGGCCAAGGGCAAAAACGTAAAAGTATTTTGGTTGGCGGGACGCGTCAGGCTCAAACCGCCAACACGCAGCACGCGCAACGAAAAAGGGTCGCCTTCGTGCACCCGATCATACGTGACGACATCCGGGCTATACGTGGAAAATTGCGTCCCCGTATCTTTGAGGAAGCTTTCGAGCAACGTCGAATCTACATTGCTGGGAACAGGCAACGTCAGCCCCTTGGCATCCAGACGTAACCCCAGTAGATAAGTATGACGCCAATCGCCGCGCCGATTCACGGTCACCGTTTCCCGTTTGGATGTAATTTGCGCCGTGACCTGTTCACCAAAACTGTCCAGCGCCAGAGACAATCCAAGCAGCGCAACCAGCGCGAAACCAAAGAAGGCAGCGACGACAAGACCGTCTTTCTTGATGCCCATCAATCGTAGCGTCAGGCGCGTCAGCAATAGCAAAACGGCAAAGGCGATGACCGTGCCAAAGACAAGCAGAATGAGCCAGCCAAAGCTTTCAGGAGTGTAGCCAAAATTCATAAGGGGGCCTGATATATTGAGGAAATGAGAGAAAAGACCCGGCGTGCGGATTGTGGGGATGCTCTTCTATATTCCTGAGTCTCCTTTGGAGAATAATTGCGCCTCGATTTCACGATAACGCCGAGTCGCATCTTCCCAGACAACCGACGTCTGCGACGTAAATCGGCGACACTGGATATTGGCTGCCACATATTGACGCGCGTCTGCCAGATTAGCGAAACGTCCGGCGGCAATCGCCTGCACCAGAATATTGCCCAGCACTGTTGCCTCTATCGGCCCCGCCAACACAGGCTTTTGGGTCGCATTCGCAGTGGCTTGATTCAGATAGGCATTCTGCGATCCGCCGCCGACAATTTGCACACCCTGAATTGATTTTCCGGTCAAAGTCTCAATGGTGTAAATCACAGAGGCGTAACGCAACGCCAGGGAATCCAGAATCGCCTTTGTCATTGTGACCGGATCATCGTCAATCGTTTGTCCAGTTTCGGCAAGCTGTTGTTTGATTGCGGCAATCATGCTGACAGGATTGAACAGCCGTTCGTCATCCGGGAAAAACAGCGCAGGGAAATCCGTGCGTGCGGCGACTTCGCGCAGCAATACATCGTAATCTACCGTCAACCCACGTTGTTGCCATTCTTTGCGACAGGATTCCAGCACCCACAATCCCATCACATTTTTCAGAAACCGAATGGTGCTGAACGCGCCGCCTTCGTTGGTGAAATTGTGCCGCGCTGTTTCAGCATTGATGAGCGGTGCATCCAGTTCGACACCAACCAGTGACCACGTGCCAGAGGAAATGTACGCCCAATCCGGTTGCAGCGGTGCGCCAATCACAGCGCTGCCTGTGTCGTGCGTCGCGGGAGCAATCACTTTCACCCCGTGTAATCCGAGCTCCTGTGCCATTTCAGCCTTGAGTTGCCCGACCTCAGTGCCCGCCGGAATAATCTCTGTCAGCAAATGCCCAGGCAGCCCCAGCCGCTGAAGAATCACGTCATCCCACGACCGCGTTTCAGCATTTACCATTTGCATCGTTGTGGCATTGGTGTATTCGGTGCGGGCATTTCCCGTCAGCAAAAAGTTGATCAGATCAGGCACAAGCAACAGTTGATGGGCCTGAGCCGCAATGCCTTCCTGGGTGTGGGCGTAAAGCTGCAAAAGGGTATTTAAGGTGAGAAACTGAATGCCTGTGCGGGCGTAGATTTCTTCGCGTGGCATCTGGGCGAAGAGTTGCGGCAGGGTTTCTGCCGTGCGCTTATCTCGATAGCAAATCGGGTCTTCGATCAGATTTCCGCCTGCGTCAATCAGGCCATAATCCACCGCCCAGCTATCCACGCCAAGGCTATAAATCGGGCGGCCAAGCACTTCAGCACGCCTGGCTGCCGACCGCAACCCAGCTTTGATTTCCGTGAAGATGTGATTCCAATCCCAACGTAAATGCCCGGCAACACGGCGCGGCGGATATTGAAAGCGGCGAACTTCTTCCAGCAACAATTCATTTGCACCGATTCCTGCGAGGAATACACGCCCACTGCCAGCACCAAGATCAACAGCGATATAAAGAGAGGATTTCGTCATTTGTTATTGGTCATTCGTCATTTGTCATTGGTTTGATGTATCACATAACCTGAAAAACTGGCTCAGGATACATTGCCACTGACCAACGACAAATGACAAATGACCAGTGGCCAATGACAAATTAAACGATGCCTGCCGAGACGCCAATTTGCGCGGGACGTTCTTCGGCTTTGCGTTGGCGATAGCCACTTGCACGATAGGTAGCGAGCGGATCAATCGCGCCACCAGCTCGCATTCGCGCCATCGCAATGACAGGAGCAACGTCCGTCGTGAAGGCTTGCTTGAGTGTAGTCAGCGCCCCCAGTGCATCGCACTTAACTTGCGCTTCTGACAATGCCGCGCGATCCACTAACCGGGCTTGCACATAGGCACGTTGCAGTTCGACGGCGCTGAGCATCAGCGATTCAATCGGATCACTAACATTGTGCGATTGGTCAAGCATGTAGGCAGGATTGAAATCCGGCGTGCCATCGGTTTGAGCGTCTACGAGTTCATTGAAAACAAGGAACAGTTGGAAAGGCTTGATCGAGCCGGCATCCAAATCATCGTCGCCATATTTGCTGTCATTGAAATGGAAGCCGCCGAGTTTGCCTGCCTGAATTAGCCGCGCGACGATCATTTCAATGTTGACGTTCGGCGCGTGATGACCAAGGTCTACGAGGCATTGCGCCTGCGGCCCCAACTGCGTTGCACAGAAATAGCTCGTGCCCCAATCGTTGATGACGGTCGAATAAAACGCGGGTTCATACATCTTGTGTTCCATGAACACGCGCCAATCGGCGGGTAAGGCTTTGTAAATGTCGCGCATGCTTTCCAGATAGCGTTCCAGCGTGCGCCGGAAATGCTGCTGCCCCGGAAAGTTTCCGCCATCGCCAATCCAAACCGTGTGCGCCTTGGAGCCGAGTTTCTGGCCAATCTCAATACATTCGATGTTGTGCTCAATCGCCTGTTCGCGCACAGCACGGTCGGGATGCGTGAGGCTGCCAAACTTGTACGAAAGCTTTTGCCCCGCCTGATCCTGAAATGTATTCGAGTTCATTGCATCAAAGCCAAGCCCCAGCGATGAAGCATACGCGCGCAGGTCATTTGCGTCCTGCGGTTTGTCCCACGGGATATGCAGCGACACGGCAGGCGTCGCGCGCACGAGCTGATTGATCGTCGCGCAATCCTGAAGCTTTTCATAAATGCCACGCGGCTCGCCAACACCGGGAAAACGGGCAAAGCGTGTTCCGCCTGTGCCGACGCCCCACGAAGGCACTGCCACCTGAAAGGCTTGCGCCTGTGCAGTGACATCTTCGATATTGACGCCGCGTCGTTGCAGTTGTTTGCCAAGATGTTCGTAATCTTCTTCCAACCAGGCTTTCGCCTTTTGGTTTTGTTCGGCAATAAAGTTGTCGTTGATTTCAAAATGTGCAGTCATAATTTCACCCTTTTGCAAAAGCTTTACCGCAAAGAAGCAAAGAAACAAAGACGCAAAGAATCTAAATCAATGAACATTCTTTGTCCCTTTGCTCCGTTGCTCCTTTGCGGTGATTCTTTTCTTTATCGTAAAAATCCATCTTGTAGTCCGCCATCCACCGGGATGACGTGTCCAGTTGTTTTGCCTAAGCGTTTTGACACCAACAGGAAAATAGCTTCGGCCTGATCGTCCGGTTCAATCGCGACTTGCGTGAGTGTGCGCTTGGCGTAGAAATTTGCCAATTTTTCGCGCAAGGCTTCGGTGTCTTCGTCTTCGCTAAATTCAATCGCATATTTCGCCAGCGAAGCGATCACGCGATCACGCGGGAACATTGTGCTGCCCTTTACCACCGTAGCGGGCGCGACCGCATTCACGCGCACGAGCGGCGAAAGTTCAATCGCCAATTCGCGCACCAAATGATTTGCCGCAGCTTTGCTTGTGTCATAAGCGAGACTTCCCTTTTTCGCTACGACAGCGTTGGCGCTGGTCGTCAACACAACGTTTGCGGGCAAGCCTTGCCGCTTGAAAACTTTGTTTGCTTCGTCGGCAACGATATACGCGCCTGTCACGTTGATGGCAAATGTTTTGTCCCACAATTGATCTGGAATATAGCCGGATTTGTCAGGCGGAACGAAAATGCCTGCGGTAACGACCACAGTATCCATTCCGCCGTAGGCAAGCAGCGCATCGGCGAACATTTTTTGCACGCTCGCGCGGTCGGTGATGTTGCACGCAAGACCAATTGCAGGGCCGCAATTACTGATGCCAGTTCCGGCAACGCCAATGCCTGCGCCGTATTGTTTGATGATTTCCTGTGCGGTTTCTTTTGCCGCGTTTTCGTCCAAATCTACACAAACGATGTGTGCGCCTTCTTTCACTAACCGATGCGCCGTAGCTTTGCCAATGCCTGCGCCCGCGCCAATCACTACGATCACCTGACGATCTAATTCTTTTTCTGGTGGCATGCGGCGCAATTTTGCTTCTTCGAGCAACCAGTATTCGATGTCGAACGCTTCCTGTTCGTCCATCGCTTCGTACTCGTCAATCGCTTCTGCGCCGCGCATCACTTCAATTGCGCAGTTATAAAATTCGCCTGTCACGCGCGATTCCGATTTATTTTTGCCGAACGCGATCATGCCGATGCCAGGAATCAAAACTACGGTTGGATTGGCGTCGCGCATCGCGGGCGAATCAGGATGTTTGCAGCGGTCATAATACGCCGCGTAATCTTTGCGATATTGCACGATGCCCGTTTCGATCAATGATTTCAGGGCGTCGAGGTCGCCGCTGGCAGGATTCCAGTCAATAAAAAGCGGTTTGATTTTTGTGCGCAGGAAATGATC
>JAFDVL010000099.1 GCA_018268995.1 Acidobacteriota bacterium
CTCGGCTTTGCGAAATTCATCCCGGAAGATGCGAATGTCGTGATGAAAGGCGTGTTCACGGCTCCGCTGCTGGCGTGGATGGTGGCGCTGTATCATTGTTTGCAAGTGATGCTGACCGAAACGGCGACAGTTCATTTGAATGACCCGACCGCCTTGCGGCAACATTATGAAACCTGGCTGCCGCTGAAACAGGGGCAATTGCATACGGCTTATTGGTGGATGTTTGGCGGATTGATTATGCTGGTCGTATTGCGCTTGAAGTTGTAAAGGGTTCACAGCATCAGGGCTATGCAAACTTTTCGGAGATTTGAGGCACGATGAAAACCATCGAATTACAACTTGATCGGTCGTACTACACGCGCCTTGCGATTATGGGAGCGATGACAGGTTTTCCGGCCTTTGGGCTGGGGTATATGGCGATCACGGTTCCGGTGCTGCCGCTGCTGTTGTTTGCGATTTTGCCGCTTGGATTGTGGGGCGGCGTAACGCTGTTGGAATATCGGCGCGGAGCCAAAGCGCTGGACGAAGAAGGCGTGACGCGGCGCGATGGGAAGCGGTTTTTGTGGGACGATTTGCAAAAAATCAAGCTCGTGTACATGCCGCTCAAATACGGCAAAGGGGCGCTGAATCACGCGGAGTTGCATTTTTCGACTGGGCAATCGCGCATCTTTCCGCGCATCGTGGACAGAGGATGGGAAGCGATTTTGTGGGCGAAACGAATGGAAGTCGAGCGCAAGGCCGCCGCGCAATCGTCAGCCGCCGCACCTGAAGCCCAAAAACGCAAAACGTTCGATCTATGCAGCATTTGTTCGCAGTTGAAAGAAGTGGAGTTCGGTTTTCAGAAACACGGGCGCGAGGACGAAAATACGTTTTTACCAGACGTGTCCAAATCGTTACAGTTTGTACACGACATCAAACCGGGCCAGACACGCTCGCCCAGCCTTTTGCAGTGCTCGGAGTGCGACACTTATTATTTGTACGAAATTGAGTATGAGTATTTGGCGACGGGCAGCGAAGACGGGCAACGACTGACAAGGCTGACGGCAAACGACGCCTTGCAATATTTATAGCTGCGCTGATCCAATCGCTAAAAAAAGCAACTGCCGCGCAGCCTATGCGACCACGCGGCAGGCTCCTGCTGTTCCGCTTATTTCTTCGGGCCTAATGTCCGCACTTGAATTTCGGTGCCCTGATCGAATTGCAAATCCTTACCTTGAATGAAGACCGATCCAGCGCCCACAGTTGCGCCTAAAATTGCGCCGATGGCTGCGCCTTTGCCGCCGCCGCCAATCGCGCCGATGATTGCGCCAATCGCGGCTCCGCCAGCGCTGCGAATGGTAGTGTCTTTAGTCGTGTCGCCGCTTTGGACATTGCCTTCGTCGTCAATGGTTTTGACTTTTTCCGTGGCGTAAACCCGTTCGACCTGTGCGCGAAAATCGGAAGTCGTGCCATCTTTGAACGTGATGCGATCAAACTCCAAGGCGAGTTCGGTTTGCCCTGTCAGTTTGCCAGAACGTTTGAGCTTGGCGATATGCCCTTCGACAACTGCCCCTTCGTATTCCTGCGGTTCGACCACAAACGCAGTGAATTTGTCACCTTCCTGATTTGTCTTGGTACTGATCGGTGTTTCAAGACGAATTTTTACTGCTGTGTCTGGCGCAATCGCGAAACGCGGCTTGTTCGGCGTGCGAGACCTGACGGGTGCCATGCTTGGGTTTTCAGCGACGGTCGGTGGCTTTGTGTTCAGATTCGCAGGCATCTTCTCGTTTTTATCCCGTCCGATGTATCCGTCGTTATAGCCAATTTCATACCCAGCCTTGAACCCGCGTTGGTATTCGGCTAATTCGCCAAATTGCTTATCGTAGCCGCGATTTGCATCCTGATAGATTGTCGAGCGCTGAAAATCCTTTGGCGTGTTCGCGTTGTAATCAGACTTGCCCGAAAGATAGCCTTCGTTATATCCCGCAACATAGCCGTGTTCGATGACATTGCCAGGGGTGTAGGCAGGTTCTGCGGCTGGCTGCACGGGCGTCGTCGTTTTGACCACTGGTCGTTTGGTCACGGGACGCTTTCGCGTTTTTTGTGCTTCTGGCGTGCCGATAACCACAACGAAGAATAAACAGAAAATTGAGATTGTTCTGACAAAGCGCATCGAATGTTTCATAGTCCCTCACCTGTAAATAGCTCTTTGGATCTGTCAGAAGGGGGAAGACAGAGTGAAAGCATAATGTGGCGGATGCGGGGATGCAACTAAGGGGGATGATGTTTTTTATTTCAGCGGGAGGCGTAAGCGGGCGATACAGCCGTGCCCCGTTTTCTTGTTCTCAAGTGTCAGGCTGCCGCCATGTGCTTCGGCAATATTTCGGCTCAATACAAGCCCGATGCCTGACCCTTTGGGTTTCGTGGTAAAAAACGGGACGAAGAGATTTGTGGTGCCTGCTAATCCTGGTCCAAAATCTTCAACCGTAATCTCCAATTGGGAGTTCTTTGCCCAGCCGACACAAACTTCATGGCTATGCGTTTCAAGTCCGGCGTCCACGGCATTGCGGATGATGTTAATCAGCAATTGTTCAAGCTGGTCGCCATCCGCCTGAATAGTGATCTCAGGGCCGGGATTCAACGTTACCGACAAGCGAGTTTCCAACGAGACAACGCGTCGGAGTAAGGCGGCAATATCTACGCTGCGCAAGGTCGGTTGCGGCAATTTTGCGAGTTGCGCATAGGCACTCATAAAACGATTGAGCGATTCTGCCCGTGAGGCAATGACATCTAGCCCGCGTTGCACATCGCTTTCCCAGTCCTCCGGTCGTGGCGTCCGACTGAGTAACAATCCTAAGCTGCCAGCGATAGATTTGATCGGAGTGAGGGAGTTATTCAATTCGTGCCCTAAAACGCGCACGATGCGTTGCCAGGCCTGGCGTTCTTCTTCACGAAGCGCCTGACTCAAATCAGAAATGACCAATAAATCGTGAGATACCCCACTTTGACGAATGCTTCCGTGCCGCACGCCATATTTACCAATCCCGCCCGGAAAACTGAGTTGCCGGGTCTGAAATCCAGTGACGTCCAACGCATCTTTCAGCCCCACCTGGGTTGCGCTTTGCCCCATTAATCGTTCCATCGGTTGAGCCAGCAATTTTTCTCCGGCCCGATTCACCAAACGCAATTTCTGGTCGTTATCAAATGCAAACACTGCGACTTCGATTTCTGACATGACCGCACGCAACAACGAGGTCGCCTCCAAGGCACCCATCTTCTGCTGGCGCATTGTTTCGCTCAGCGAATTGACCTCAATCAACAATTCGCCTAACGCATCGTCACGGGTTGCGCCCCGCGCACGCACGGAGAAATCCTCTTCGTGCAAGGCTGCCAGCAAGTTGGAAATCGTTTGCAAAGGCCGCACGACGCGATCACGCAAGGCAATGGCAAAACCCAACCAGAAACCACTGATAAATAAGGTCAACGTCCATTGCACTTTGGGAGAATAATCGCCTGACCACAGCAAAATTAAAGCGACCGCCACGGCGGGCAAGCCAGACATTAAAGCAAGTACCACTACAGTCTGGTCATGAAAAAGTCGCTTCCGCCGTCGAGATTGGTAACGTTGTTTGGCTTTGTTGGCGGGTAAGCTCATGCGCAATTTGGCGGGGAACCTGAGCCGACCAATCAGTGGTCAGGCGTCCGAACGAAAAGTCAAAGTCCGTATTTTTCCAATCTGCGATACAAGGCACTGCGGCTCAGCCCTAACGATTCAGCCGCACGGCTCACATTGCCATCACAACGGGCCAGTGATTTTTTAATCAGTAAAGCTTCGACTTCTTCCAGACTTAACTCCTCAATGCTGGAGGAACTCTCAGAAGCTGTCCGCAGGCCTAGATCGGCTGCCCGAATCGCTGGGCCGGTAGCCATCAACACGGCACGTTCAATTGTGTGTTCCAATTCACGCACATTGCCCGGCCAATCATATTTCAGCATCGCCTGTGTGGCAGCCACGTCAAATCCATCCAGATTCTTACGATACCGTTGCAGTTGTTGCCATAAGAAATGCTGCGCCAGCGGGGCAATATCTTCGCGCCGTTCCCGCAAAGGCGGCAAATGGATTTCAATCGTATTCAGCCGAAATAAAAGGTCACGGCGAAAATGCCCGGCATCCACTTCTTTTTTGAGTTCAGCATTCGTTGCAGAAATAATCCGCGCATTTACTTTGCGCGTTTTTGAAGAACCGACCCGTTCAAATTCGCCGGTTTCCAGCACACGCAGCATTTTCGGCTGTTGTGAAATCGGCACGTTCGCAATTTCATCTAAAAATAACGTTCCTCCATCCGCCAATTCAAATCGTCCAACGCGGTCTGTTTTGGCGTCGGTGAATGCACCTTTGACGTGTCCAAACAACTCGCTTTCAAATACGCCTTCCGACAATCCGCCAATGTTTACCGTCACCAACGGTTTGTGTGCCCGGTTGGAGGCAATGTGAAGCGCGCGCGCCACGACTCCTTTACCCGTTCCGTTTTCGCCTGTAATCAGGACGTTTGCATCCGACGGTGCCACACGCGCGATCATTTCAATTACGGGCTGCATCGCAGGTGCTTCCGCAATCATTGTGGGGCCACGTTCAGCCCGCAACATTTCGTTTTCGGCAGCCAGGCGCTGCCCTTGACGCAAGGCCCGACTGAGTTCTGCCTGTGTACGAAGGATCGAAAGCAAGCGTGCATTTTCCCACGGTTTCTGGATGAAATCGCGGGCACCTCGCCGCATCGCTTCGACAGCGACATCCACGCTCCCCCAGGCAGTCATCACGACAATCGGCAACGAACTATCCAATTCCGTGATCTTCGTCATTAACTCCAGGCCTTCTTTGCCTGAAGTTGTATCGCGCGCATAGTTCAAATCAATTAACGCGACATCGAATTCTTGTTCTGCGATCAGAGATAGAACTCTGGCGGGCGAAGTTGCGTCTTCGATTTTCCAACCTTCAGCTTTGAGCAAAAGACGCAAAGCTTCCAAAACGTCGCGCTGGTCGTCAGCAATAAGGATTTTCGGGCTAAATTGATTCATTTGATTCCCTGAGCGGGGGGCACTCAAGATTACTCTTCCACCACCCAACCGTCTGCTAGTTTGATGATGCGATTGCTGTAGGCGGCATTCGCTTCTGAATGTGTGACCTGAATGATCGTGGTGCCAGCATCATTAAGCTTCTTGAAGAGCTCCATGATTTCTTTCCCTTGCGCTGAATGTAGGTTTCCGGTGGGTTCGTCTGCCAGAATCAGTTTGGGATTTGCCACCATCGCGCGGGCGACGCCGACCAATTGCTGTTGCCCACCTGAAAGCTGCGTCGGGTATAAATCCTTCTTCCCGACCATCCCGAAACGATCCAACATATCTCCCACAATCGCCTGCCGTTCAGTTTTTTTGAAATCACGATAGGACAAAGGCACTTCAAGATTTTCGTACACCGTCATGTGATCAAGCAAATGATAGCTTTGAAAGACGAATCCGATCTGCTGATTGCGCAATGTGGCGCGGTCTTTCGGTTTGAGCTTATGGACGGCCTGATCGAAGAAATAATACTCCCCCAACCAGGCATTATCGTGCATCCCCAAAATATGCAGCAGCGTGGATTTTCCAGCTCCAGATGGCCCCATGATGGAGATAAATTCGCCTTCTTCAATCTCAAGACTGACCCGGCGCAACACCCACGTCTTGGTGGCTCCGTGTTCGTAGTATCGTTCTATATTTCGTAAAGTAATCATAGTAAAAAAATCAAAAGGCAAATATCAAAGGGCAAATGGCAAAAGGTCAGAAGAAATTTTTCTGTTGCAGAATCGAAAGAAAGAAGTCTTCCGCCCTCTCGATTTTGATATTTGCCTCTTGTCTATTGACTTATTTCGGAGCACTGAAAATCGTGCGATCAATGCTCTGGTTAAATTTTACCTCGGTCAGTTTGCGCGTTCCGTTATTCGGCCCAATCACAGAATAGGTCTTAATGGTCATCGGCAATTTGACTCCATCCACGTCGCGGTAGTCCTCGTAGTCAACCTGTTCAGGAATCCTGCCGACAAAGCTCTGTGCGACTTCGACTTTACGCAGCAATAAACCGGTCTCTGCGTCGAAATACAACGTCAAAGACTTGTCATCACGCGTGCCGCGCATCACAAAAGCTTCACGGTCGCCGATTTTCGTACGGCGCGGGCTTAAGCTTAGTTTAGGATAGGGTTCGGCAAGTTTAATGACAGCCAGATTTTCCAGTAAGGCTTTGGCATTGGCGATTTCATTGCGGTTCATTTCACGTTGTCCGCGTTGATCCTTTGACCATCCGGTAGCCCCTGTATAGGCACCACGCATCTCGCTGTTTTGACCTTTCAGCAACGAATGGATGTTGCCTGCATCCGAAGTGATTTCCAATTCCATTGTCTGCCCGTTGTTCATCACAAATGAACCTTTGACGATACTGTTCTTGAGTTTGGAAATTGCATCTTTACCACCGACAGCGGCTACATATTTATCCCACACTTGCTCTGCTGTTGGAGCGGGAGTCGGTGCGGGCGGCGGGCTAGCAGGCCCGGCACCGGGAGCACCACCAGGACGAGGCCCGGCACCCATTGGAGCGGGCAATGGAAATGAAGGCATTGCGGCAGGCATGGGGCGTCCCTGATGACAGGTAAAACAGGAAATTTCGTTGCGCCCATTGAAATTATTTTTATTGATGTCCTGCACCAACTTAATCATTTCGCGGGCGATGGTTTTATGTTCGTGATCTTTATCAAATGCCATCGCATTGTTTTCGCGCACGTGGCAAAACGTACATTGGACGCCCAGCGAGGCATTAAAGTAATTCATGATGTGCGTCAGTTGTGAATCAGGAAGCCCCGTCAACGACCGAATATCTTTGTGTGTCTGCTCAATTGTTTTCTCGTTTTGGGGGGTAGTCTGGGAATTAGCGGTTCTCTGTGGCAGCAGGAATGCAACAGAGAAGCCGAGAGCAAGCACGATCAGGGAGTGCTTGATGTATGTGAGTTTCATGGGTCCAATCTCCTTTGCCGATTGACAAGCCAACTGTGAAGTCAGCCTTCCAACGCGTTGGTTGTGTTATCCAAATCGTATGCCACAGAGCCAAAACGCGCGAATGTTAGTGTTAGAGTTTTTCGTTCAGCAACCGTCTACCAACAGATGTTCGATTTTGGGATTTCCTAATCCCAGAATTGAAATGGGGCGTTACTCTATCGCTCGACGCCTGAACATACAATGCGGTATGGTAGCCAAGCTAAAATTCGCTATGCAAGGAACAGAACTAGCCAGCCATTACCACAAACCACTTGCGCTCTTTGAGGAACTCTTTGGCGCGGGGAAAGACCATGTGTTCCGCGCACCCGCCAGAATCAATATTCTGGGCGAACATGTGGATTATGTTTCGTACTTGCCAACTGCCTCGTTGCCTTTTGGAAGTCACGAACATGAAATGGTGATGGTGTATCGCCGGAATGAGGCAGGAATTGTTCGGGGTGCTTCAACCAATAACCAGTTTCCGCCCTTTACCTTCGATCTCAGCGAAGGTAAGCCACAACCGCATCAGACCTGGCTAGAGTATTTGTATGATCGGCCAACCCCAAATCCGCATTGGGGCAACTATGTCAACGGCGCGGTCTTTTTTGCGCTTCACAAAACGATGCTGAAAAGGCGACACGGCTTTGATTTCGTCATCGGCTCCTCCATTCCTCCACAGGGCGGGTCTTCGTCGTCTTCGGCACTCACAGTTTTGGCTGGCGCGGCATTCCGAGAGATCAATGACATCCCATTCTCCCCGGCAGAACTGGCGCAGGATTCAGCCCAGGCAGAATGGTACGTGGGAACACGCGGAGGAGCGCTTGATCACACAACCATTTGCCTGGCGGAACGACACCATGCCGTTCACGTCCAATATGCGCAGCATCAAACCAGTTTGGTTCCGCTGCCGGAAGGCGGCTACAAGTGGATTACCTTCTTTTCGCACCCCGCGGACAAAGGACGGGAAGTTATGCTCGCCTACAACGAACGCGCTGCGGTGTCACGATTATTGATTCCCGCTTTTTTGCGGCGGCATTCCGAATGGAAGCAGGAAGGACTATCCCCAGATTTGGCAGCGACATTGATCAAAGAATTGCCTGATGCAATTCACCCCGCCGAAATTCGGCATCAATTTCCGGAGGTATACGAGGAATGCAGACGCGCCTTCCCGGCTCTGATTCAGGAACGTAATCACGAACCGCTGAAATTACATAAACGAGCCTTACATCATTTGGGCGAGGTCAAACGGATTTCACAAGCGGTAACCTATCTGAAAAATTCCAACGATGCGCATTCATCCATGAGGTTTCTTGGCGAGTTGCTGAACGCGACACACGAAAGCCTGCGCGATCTTTATGAAATCAGCACTCCTTTGGTAAATCAATTGCACGAAATCCTCATGCAAGACACAAATGTTTTAGGGGCGCGACTGATTGGCGGTGGCTTCGGTGGGAATGTGCTTGCCTTGACAACGGAGGATCACGTCGAATCTCTGCTTCAGCACGTTCAAGCAAAATTTTATGCCCCACAAAATCGAGATGCCGTCGCCGAAGGTGCCATCATGGTTTCAACCCCCGGCAATGGCGTCTCCCGATTATATTAAATCTTCACTTTTTTAAGGGTTGAGGAATCTAGCCACGAATTGACACGAATTTTCACGAATGGAAGGCAGATTTTATAAGCCACAGATTAGACAGATTGCCACAGATTACTTTCTAAATGTGATCTGCAATCTGTGTGAATCTGTGTGAATCTGTGGCGAAGATCTATCGTGAAAATTCGTGTCAATTCGTGGCTCCAATAAACGGCCACGTCTTCCCCAAAACTTTTTTTTCAACGTTCTGTCACAAAATCTTTTTCAGCGTCGTTTAGGGAGTGCAATCATTTTTTGCAATGTAAGGAATGTAAATTCCCGCCGGAAATGAAACTTTATTCTCGCATCGGCGTCTAACATTGCGAAGTGAATCAAAGGGTTTGTCAGCTTTTGATTTCCTGACGATTCTGCACGGTCATTGGCTTACGACTTTTTGGTTAAATTTCCTCTACTCATGAATTCATTGGCTGTTGGAGCAATCTCCAACAGCCCTTTTTACTGCCATTCAGCGCCTATCGGACTTTACTGTCGGTCTCTTCAATTGCGCCGCCGTAGATGAAATTTCTCGATTGGCAATGCGACGCCACATCCAGCTATTCAGTGCGTAGCGCGATCATCGGATCAACGCTCGCGGCGCGCGCAGCGGGAATCCAAGATGCCAGGAGCGAAGCGGCGCAGAGGAATAAGGTAGCGAGCGTGAGCATATACGGGTCCCAGGGAGAGACGCCGAAGAGTTGATTCGTCATGAGCCAGCCAGCGCTGATGGCGAGCGGGACTCCCAGCCCAAGTCCGATCCCAACCTGGAAGAATGCGCTGCGAAGGACCATCCCCACGACATTAGTGCGATCAGCGCCGAGCGCCATCCGCACGCCAATCTCGTGCGTCCGCTGTTCGACGGTGTAGGCCAGCACGCCATACAAACCCACCGCAACCAGCACCAGCCCGAGTGCGCCGAAAAGCATGGTGAGAGTGGCGATCATGTTCTGCTGCCGAAACGCGCCCGCCAGCACTGTTGCGTACGAATTCACGCTGTAAACCACCAGGTTGGGTTCGACGTCCGTGATCGCTTTGCGCACCTCGGCTTCGAGGCCGGGCGGACTGCCGGGGGCCCAGATAACGATGTTGTAGAGGAAGTGGGAATTGAGGTCGAAGGTGGTGAATCGCGCATCGTCGTATTTGACACTTTGCGTTTCGCTCAGCCAGAACATCGGGCGGATCGGGTCTTTGTAACTATAGGTCATGTAGCGGAGGTCGCGCACCACACCGACGATTTCGAAGGTGTTGGCGTATTGAATGCGGTTCATTCCGAAGTGTTGACCGATTGGGTTCTGGTCTTTGAAGAAACGTCGCACGAAGGCTTCGTTGACGACGGCAATTGGGCGCGTCGTGGCGGTGTCCTGCTCTTCGATGGCGCGGCCCTGCATAATTTGGGTGCCGAGCGTTTCAAAAAAACCGGGCATGACGCGCGCCCAGCCGGCCCCGGTGTCTTCCTTTGGACCGGGTTCGGGGCGGCCTGCGATGCGAATGCCTTCGTTCCAACTATCGCCGCTCATCGGCGCATAAAGCACGGGCGCGACCATGCGCACGCCAGGGACTTTCAGCAATCGCTCGTCAATCCGACGGTAGACCTGCTCCATTTGTTCGGGCTTGTAATCGCCGAGTGTCGGGTTAATGGAAACGAGATAGCGATCCTGCGTTTCAAACCCAAAATTCTGGTGCTCAAGATTGCGCAGGCTCTGGCCCAGGAGAGCAGCGGCGGAAAGCAGGACGAGTGACATCGCGGCTTGCGCGATCACCAGCGCTTTTTGGGCGAAGGAACTGCCGCCGCGCACGGAACGATTGCTGCCGCGCAAGGCTTCGATAGGATCAACATGCGAAGTCATCCACGCGGGTGCAACGCCGAACAGGATGCCGGTGAGCAGCGAGACCGCGAGTGTAAAGAGCAGCACGGGCCAGGAGGGCGACGCCTCTACCGGAATATATCGCGCCGTGCTGCTGCCGCTCTGGAACGCGAGATACAGAATGAGCTTACTGCCGCCGTAAGCGACGACGATGCCGAAAACCCCGCCGATGATGGCGAGCAACGTAGACTCCACCATCGCTTTGCGCACCAGCCGACCGCGCGACGCGCCAAGCGCGACCCGCAACGATATTTGCGCACGTTCCTTCAGTCCGCGTGCAAGCATGAGATTGGCAAGATTGCCGCAAGCGACCAGCAGTACACAGCCAGCGGCGATGAGCAGCAGCTTCAAGCCATCCTTGTATTGGTCACGCATGGCTGCCGTACCAGCACCGCCAGGAATGAGATTCAAAGTTTGCTGACGCCAGGTCTGCTTTTCTCCGGGCTCCATATCGCCCTCATGGCTCGCAAGCCAGCTTTGGAGTTCGACGCGCAGCTTGGCTTCAAGCGTCTGGGGATTCACACCCGGTTTGACGCGCCCGATGAGGTCGAGCCAGTTCGCATTGGGGCGTTTGAGGCGATTGCCCTCGCCGCCGAACAGCGGTTCGATGTTGGTCGGAATCCAGATGTCCGGCATGCCACCGCTGGCGAGCTTCGCACCGTAGAAGCCGGGCGGAGCAACGCCGATCACAGTGAAGTTATGGCCATTGATTTGATAGCCCGCGCCCACCACCGAAGGATCAGAGCCGTATTTCTCGCTCCAGACGTGATAACTCATGACGGCGACAGGCGGCGCGCCTGGCTGATCATCGGCATCGCTCATCAAGCGCCCAATCCAGGGATTGATGCCGAGGGTGCGGAAGAAATTGCCGGAGACGTATTGGCCATTGCGCGTGTCAATCGGCCCCTGCGCTCCCGCGCGGCGGACACCGAGCGGTGCATTGCCGGCCTGTAGTGCAGCAAGATCAACGAATTCAGGCGTGTTGTCGCGGAAATGCTTGTAAGCTTCGTAGGAGAAGAGCGAAAAATTGCCGTCGCTGCCTTGCGTATACCCGCCCCAGTTGCAGCAGCGGACTTTGTCGCCCACGCGCCAGAGTTCTTCGGGCTTGGTGACCGGCAGCGACTTGAGCATCACCTGATGAACGAGGGTGAAGATGGCGGTCGTCGCGCCAATCCCCAGGGCGAGCGTAATTACCGCAGTCATGGTAAATCCAGGTGTTTTTCTGAGTCGCCGCAGCGCTTCCTTCAAATCCGTCATTTCGTTTCTCCTTGCATGTGTTGAGTGTCGCCGCCAGGTTTCGTTTCAAACGATGAACCAGTAGGTGGTTAACAAATCGCTTTAGTACTGGTTTGGGTACAATCCAATCTCAATTTTGTAATGAACAGGGCGCGATAGGAGGAGGCAGGTCTATCAGCTCCATACGTGTCGCTGATGTCCGCACTGCACTCGCTCTGGATATGCGATGGTCTTCATCACCAAGTGAATCGCACGGAAGTATGTGAGGCTTCAGACAAAAACGTTTCAGTCATCGCTTTTAAATTTATAAATAATTGAGGAAATCAGGAGGTGGGTGCAGGAGTACGGCTGGAGGAATAAGAAGGGCAAAGCGGCGATCTGAGGCGTAATTTTTGCAGCCTGAGCGCTATCAAGAGGTTGCAGGAATCATTAGCTGAGAGAATATTGCTTCGGTTGTGCCTCCCCCAAAAGACGACCAGCGGCTGCAACGACGGAGCTACAAACTTACAAAATCCGCTCCTCCGGCTGAAGAAAGCGCCACTTCCCTTCTGGCAAATTTCCCAGCTTGATGTTCCCAATTCGCACACGCTTCAGCCCCAACACTTTCAAGCCGACCAGTTCGCACATCCGGCGAATCTGCCGTTTGCGACCTTCACGCAGAACAAATCGCAATTGTTCCTGATTGATCCACTCAACGCGTGCCGGTTTTAGGGGTTTTCCATCAAGCTCTAATCCATGCCGAAGTAATTGCAAAGCCTCATCGGATAACGATCCATTGACACGGACGAGATACTCTTTTTCGATGTTGGAATTTTCTCCGACGATCTGCCTGGCGATGCGCCCATCCTGCGTAAACAGCAAAAGTCCCTGCGAATCAATGTCCAACCTGCCAGCAACGGCTAAGCCCTTCAAGTATTCAGGCTTCAGATTTTGTGCGCCAAAACTGTTTTCCTGCGTAATCAACTGAATCGCAGGTTTGTATCCGGGTTCGGGCTGGGCGGAAACATAGCCACTGGGTTTATTCAGGAGAATGGTGACCAGGGAGGTTTGTTGTTTGCGCGCCTGTCGCGTGAGAGTAATTTTCACCTCTCTCGAAACTTTTGTGCCGAGTTGATTGACAACCTGTCCGTCAACGATGACCAAGCCGCGTTCAATAAAACTATCAGCTTCGCGACGAGAGCAAAGTCCGCGTTCAGCCATGAGTTTTGACAGGCGAATTACTTCTTCACTCATCCGGCAAACTCAAACGTAGGCGTACCGCGCACGCCCGGATTGGCTTTAAAAATGCCTCCCGCGAGTGGTTGCTCAGCCAAAGCTTCCGCAGGCAAACGAGTGCTGGCGGAGGTTATGTAAAGTGTGTCAAGATTTTCGCCGCCAAAAACCGCCGAAGTTGGACGTGCAACAGGAACCTGAATGGCATTCAGCAAAGCCCCGTTCTGCGGATTATAGCGCCTGACTTGCCAACCATCCCACAATGCAATCCACAACATGCCTTCGGCATCAATCGTCATTCCATCCGGCCAGCCTTCGCCTTCAGGAATCTCAACGACGACGCGGCGATTGCTGATGCCACCCGTGGCTTTGTCATAATCAAATGCGACACACACGCGGGTTGGAGAATCAACAAAGTACATCGTCTTTTCGTCGGCACTCCACGCCAGTCCATTTGAAATGGAGACGTCATCTACGCGTCGCCGCACACTCAAATCCTTGTCGAGGCAGTACAAATGGCCGCAGTTCATTTCGGTTTCCGGCAGGTGCATTGTCCCCGCCCAGAATCGTCCCATCGGGTCGCATTTGCCATCATTGAAGCGATTTTCCGGGCATTCCGGTTCAGGATCGATGAGGTGAGTGAGCTGTTCTGTTATCGGGTCGAGATGAAAGAAGCCTTCGCGTAATGCCAGCAGCAAGCCGCCTGATTGCCGGACAACTGCCGCGCCGACGTGTTGGCCAACATTAATGGCACGGTCTGTTTTGGTTGCTGGATTGTAGGCATGCACTTCAAATCGTTCGATGTCTACCCAGTACAGAAGTTGATTCCGCGCATCCCAGCACGGCCCCTCGCCCAATTTCGCTTTCGCGTCATATTCCAATTCACAGGTAATCATATTTTTTGCCACGAATTTTCACGAATGAAAGACAGATTTTATAAGCCACAGATTACACAGATTGCCACAGATTATTTTTTGATTGTGAAATTGAATCTGTGTAAATCTGTGTGAATCTGTGGCATACAAGATTTGAATTGATTCGTGTAGATTCGTGTTAATTCGTGGCCAATAATCTCCTTCGATATTCTTCTGGCCATCCTGGCGGCGCAAAAATCATTTTCAGTTTGATCCAGAATGACGAGGGCTGTACAACATCGCGCCAAATGTCTGCCCATAAATGAAACGCCAGATAGAACGGATTATAGGAATGAACCGGATGCAAAATGCCATATTGCACGGGCGCTTTTTCTTCGACAAAACTGCCGAAGATCCGATCCCAGAAAATAAACACGCCCGCATAATTCGTATCAATGTATTCGGCATTGCGACCGTGATGGACACGATGATGGGAGGGCGTATTGAAAATCCATTCAATCCAGCGCGGAAACTTATACACAACTTCGGTGTGAATGAAAAACTGATAGATCAAATTGAACCCGTAGCACAACAAAATCAGCTTCGCCGAAAAGCCCACAAACGCGAGCGGAACGAACCATAACCAGTCAATCAAATGCTCCAACACCGGTTGCCGCAACGCGACCGAAAAGTTCATTAACTCGGACGAATGATGCGTGACGTGAATTGCCCACAAAGCGCGGACACGATGGCTGGCACGATGAAACCAATAAAACCCCAAATCCACCCCTAAAAAGCAGAGCGCAATTCCCCACCATGTCGTTTCCGTTTCTGCGGTGATGAGTTGCAAGCCGTGAGCACGAATCCATCCCAAGGCCAGAATCACAAACAAAGCCTTGCCAAGCGTATCGAAAACAACCTGCATAAACACCAACGCATAATTTGCTAGGGAATCTTTCAGGATGTATTTCCGCTCGCCTTTACGCTGCCAATACCACCATTCCAGCAAGGTGCTGGCAATAAAGACAGCAAAGGCAATGACAGCAATTGTGGATTCGGTTTTGTCCATGATGTCGGGATTGTACGCTCAATCACTTCCCGCCAACAAAGGCGGATATTGGAGGCACAAACAAGATGTTTGCGCTACCTGAACACAGAAACTGTACAACAAACATCTTGTTTGTTGCTCCAAATATTTATCTGTTTGCCGGTGACTCACTTTGCACGAAACGGATAAGAGAACTGCGCCAGAAATCCTTTTGGATAGTTCGGCATATTCACACCATACTCTTTCGGGAACTCATCGCCCGGCAGGTAAAACGTGCCAAACATCCGATCAATGAACGAGAAGAACACCGCATAGTTTTTGTTGTACGCAGCGGGGTCGGACGTGTGATGCCAATGGTGAAATTGCGGCGTTGAAATGATGTACTTCAGCCAGCCGAACTTCCAATTCACATTTGCGTGAATGAAGACCGCATGAAACGAAATCACGACGATATAGATCGCAAAGGCGGCAGGCGTGATGCCCAGTAAATACACAGGGATGAATGATACGGCGCGCGTGACAAACATATCTATGAAATGCGTGCGCGATCCAGCCAACCAATCCATTGCAACGGTCGAATGATGAATCGAATGAAATATCCATAATCGTTCGACTTCGTGGAACAGGCGATGTGACCAGTATTGAAAGACATCACTGCAAAAAAGGGCGAGAAGGAATTGCACAAGGAGAGGTAACGATTGGACTTTCGCCTGAAATCCTTTCAAGCCCAAATTGCCAAACAGAATGGTTGCGGGCGCTTGTGCAATGATGCCGAAGACCTGCACAAACAAATGGCTAATGACGAAATACGTGAAATCTGTTTTCCATTCGCCGTGCAACGTGTATTGCTGCACTTTTTGCGGGAACAACACTTCAATCGGAATAAAAATCACGGCAAGCAAGACCAAATCCAACACGAGCCAATCCAGCCCAATCGGAAATGGCGTTTCATGCACTGCGCCCGCCTGCACATTCCATCCGCCAAGCATTATCGCTGCCGCAGAAAATAAAATGCCTGTGACCGCTAACCGCTTTTGCCGATTCAGCAAAAAGCTGATCAGGCCGAGGATAAAGGACGCAATCAATAACACCATCAGAATGATCCGCAATATCTCAACGGGATAAGCTTTGCGCAAATCCGGTGTCGTCAGGTAAGACGGAAACATGAAACACAACACGGCGATGAATGAGAGGACGCCGAAAAAGACCGAGAGATAGCCGCTGATCCAACCTTGACCAAAGGTTTTTGCAAAATCTTCTTTGACGGGCATGAGGAACTCCTTGGGTGCGCACGCATCCTGCGTGCAAGTTATACGGGAAAACCATTTCAAGTGAATGATGACGGCAGGTAGTTTAGCACGCAAGATGCGCGCGTACCCAGATCGTTCAGCGCGTTATTGCCAATCCCCCGCCATTCGATTTATTGTAGCCAGCGCAATTCCTATCAACCCTATCTGGAGGAAAAATGAACCGACGAGATTTTATTGCCACGGGTCTCACCGCGACAGCGGCGACGACACGACACGACATCAACCTGAGCGCCACAACACCCGCACCAAAACACAATTTCAAACTGAACTATGCCCCGCATTTTGGCATGTTCAAGAACCACACAGGCGACGACTTGCTGACGCAATTGCAGTTTTTCAAAGAGCAGGGATTCAACGCCATCGAAGACAACGGCATGCCACAACGTCCTGTCGCAGATCAGGAAAAAATTGGCCGTGGACTGGCTGATCTGAAAATGACAATGGGCGTTTTTGTAGCGCATAAGGATTTCGATAAACCGACCTTCGCCATCACGACCTGGAAGCCGGATATGCGCGAACCGATTCTAAAAGAAATCCGCGAGGCGGTCGAAATCGCCAAACGCTGCAACGCGAAATGGTGTACGGTCGTGCCCGGTTGTCACGATGAACGCCTAGATTGGGATTATCAAACCGCGAGTGTGATTGATATGTTTCGTCGCTGTGCTGAAATCTGCGAAAAAGCAGGCTTGATTATGGTGATGGAACCGCTCAACACACGGCGCGATCATCCCAAGCTTTTCCTGAATCGGATTTCGCAAGGATATATGATCTGTCGCGCGGTCAACTCGCCTTCGGTCAAGATTCTCTATGATATGTATCATCAGCAAATCACCGAAGGAAACATCATCCCGAACATTGATCTGGGCTGGGATGAGGTGGCGTATTTCCAGGCGGGCGACAATCCCGGACGCAAGGAGCCGACAACCGGTGAAATGAACTATCGCAATATTTTCAAGCACATTCACAGCAAAGGCTTCAAAGGCGTCGTCGGAATGGAACACGGCGTCAAAGATGCGCGCACCAAAGAAGGCGAAGTGGCCTGCATTGATGCGTATGCGTGGTGTGATAATTTTTGATTCAATTTTTCTTCCACGAAGCGACACGAAGATTCACTAAGCAAGTTACAAAACAGAAACTACTTCGTGCTCCTTCGTGTTGCTTCGTGGATAATTAGCAACTTCCCTTTTGAGATTCTTCGATGAAAACCAAAGTAATTTTTCTCGCCCTGAGTTTTGGGTTGTGCTTGCTCGCGGCCTGCGCTTCACAGCCTGACGCAACGAAACCTGCAATGACTGATTCCAAATCTGCCACTACTGCCAAATACAAGTTGATGACGCTGAATCCCGGCCACTTCCACGCGGCGCTGGTGCAGAAATCCATGAATGAGCTGGTGTCGCCCACCGTCAATGTTTACGCACCTGATGGCTTTGATTTGAACGAACATCTGAAACGCATCGAAAGCTACAACACCCGTGCCAGCAATCCGACGAAGTGGGAAACAAAAGTCTACAAGGGCACCGACGCGCTTGAAAAAATGCTGAGCGAAAAGCCCGGCAATGTTGTCGTCCTTGCAGGCAACAACCAGCATAAAATTGAGTACATCAAGAAAAGCGTTGACGCCGGATTGAATGTTCTGTCTGACAAGCCGATGGCCATTGACGAGGCAGGATATGAAACCTTAAAAGCCGCGTTTGAATCAGCGAAGGCCAAAAATGTGTTGCTCTACGACATTATGACTGAGCGGTACGAAATCACGACAATGCTCCAAAAGGAATTGGCCAACGCGTCTGCATTGTTTGGTGAACTGCAAAAAGGCACACCGGATGATCCTTCGGTCACAAAAATCAGCGTGCATCACCTTTATAAAATCGTGTCGGACAAACCGCTTGTGCGTCCTGCGTGGTTTTACGATACAGCGCAACAAGGCGAAGGGATTGTGGATGTGACGACACACCTGGTGGATTTGATCTTCTGGGAATGCTTTCCCGATCAGACGATGGCGCTGACAGATTTAGAATTGCTCAAAGCCCGACGTTGGACGACAAGCGTGAGCAAAGAACAATTCTCGAAGTCCACCAACACGCCCGAATTTCCTGATTACTTGAAATCCAAGCTCGATCCGAAAGGTAATTTGCAGTTGTACTCCAACGGCGAGTTCACCTTCAAAACCAAAGGCGTCCATTCCAAAGTATCGGTCGTTTGGAATTACGAAGCGCCCACAGGTACTGGCGACACGCATTTTTCAGTGATGAAAGGATCGAAGGCAATTGTCACAATCAAGCAAGGCAAAGAAGAAAACTTTAAGCCGGAATTGTATGTGACGCCCACAAACGCGAAAGACAAAGCCGCCGTTGGCGAAGAGTTGAAAAAGACAGTTGAAGCGTTGCAAGCCAAGTACAAAGGCATCGCCCTCAAAGACACAAAAGACGGATGGCAAGTCACGATCCCCGAAACATTCCGCGATGGCCACGAAGCGCATTTCTCAATGGTGGCAAGCAAATACTTCAAGTTTTTGGAAGCAGGCAAACTCCCTGATTGGGAAGTGCCGAATATGCTGGCGAAGTATTATGTGACTACGCAGGCATTGAAGTTAGCGATGAAATCAAAATAACGCGAAGCCCCTGGGAGCGCAGGCATCCTTGCCTGCTATTTGCGAGCGATCCAATGCAAACTAGCTATGTTCAGAATCAAATGATCTCATTGGATTACAAACGAGCGATCTTGAAAGCGCTCGTAGCAGGCAAGGATGCCTGCGCTCCCAGGGCTACGCGTCGAAAAACTTTATGAAAAAAGTAATTTATTTACTGCTTGTGCTTCTGCTGTTCTCAGTTGCAGTCATTGCACAGCGCAAACCGAATGTCTTGTTTATCTCGTCCGATGATCTCAACAACGATCTTGGTTGCTACGGACATCCGCTCGTCAAATCGCCGAACATTGATCGGCTGGCAAAACGGGGCGTCAAGTTTGACCGCGCGTACAATCAGTTTCCGCTCTGCTCACCAAGCCGTTCGTCAATGATGACAGGGCTTCGGCCTGACACAACAAAGGTGTACGACCTGCAAAAGCACTTCCGCGAAACGCTGCCCGATGTCGTGACAATGGCGCAGTTGTTTCAGAAAAACGGCTACGTTGCCGCGCGTGTCGGCAAAATTTATCACTATGGCAATCCGGGGCAAATCGGGACGGACGGATTGGATGATGCGCCGTCGTGGGATGTGCGTGTGAATCCGCGTGGTGTGGACAAGGATGAAGAAAAAGTCCTAACGAACCTAACGCCAAAACGCGGACTCGGTGCGTCCCTTTCGTTCTACGCTTCGCCCGCGCCAGACGAAGAACATACGGACGGCAAAGTCGCGCTGGAAACGATCAAGCTGCTCGAACAAAACAAGGACAAACCGTTTTTCATCGCGGCAGGCTTTTATCGCCCGCATTGCCCATACATCGCGCCGAAAAAATATTTCGACCTCTACCCGCTCGAAAAAATCAAAGCCGCTGAGGATGTGCCGGGCGAGCGTGAACGATTGTTGCCCGCCGCGTTGCAATCACAAGATTGGCATTTCGGCGTGGATGAATTGGGGCAGCGTCAATCCATTCAGGCGTATTACGCTTCGATCAGTTTTATGGACGCACAGGTCGGTAAGCTTTTGGACGCGCTGGATCGGTTGGGCTTGACGGAAAATACCATCGTCGTGTTTTGGAGCGATCACGGCTACTTACTTGGGCAACACGGCCAATGGATGAAACAATCGCTGTTTGAAGGCTCCGCGCGCACGCCAATGATTTTCGCCGGGCCGGGCGTGACTGCCAAAGGTAAGGCCTCAGGCCGCACGGTTGAAGCCCTGGACTTTTATCCGACGCTCGCCGACTTATGCGGCTTGCGCGGTGCGCCGACGAATCTGGCAGGCAAGAGCTTACGTCCCTTACTGACGAGTCCGAATGCGAAATGGGACAAGCCCGCGATCACACAACAACGACGTGGCAATGCACAGAATGGATTCTTTATGGGCTACAGCGTTCGCAACGAACGTTATCGTTACACCGAATGGGACGAGGGCCGGAAAGGCGTGGAGTTGTATGATTATCAAGTTGATCCGAACGAATTGAAGAACTTCGCTAATGATCCAAAGTACATGAAGATTGTTGCGCAGATGAAAGCGCTGCTGTTGGCGGAGCGTGCAAAGTAGTATGATGCAGGCGGAGTTTTCGTATGATTGAGAATTACATCGAACAACGTGATGGTGGCTATTGGATCACGGGGACGCGTGTCTCGCTGGATTCACTTGTCTATCGTTGGCGCGAAGGTCTTTCGCCGGAAACGATTCGCGAATGTTTTCCAGTGCTGAGTTTGAAGCAGGTGTACGCAGCGATTTTTTTCTATCTCGACCAACAACCCACGATTGATGAATATCTGAAGCAAGCGGAACGATCCGAAACAGAAATGGCCGATCAGTTGCGCAATCAATATCCAGCAATTCACAAACGAACCGACGAAATCATGCAGGCAGTATCTACGCCGCAGCCATGAAAATAAAATATCAAGCAGACAATGATCTGGATGAAAGAATTGTGCGTGCGGTGATGCGATTGAATTCGCAGATTGATTTTCAAACTGCCTCTGTACTTGGATTGCATGGAGTTCCTGACCCGGAAGTGCTGCGAATGGCAGCGGCAGAAGGTCGGATGTTGGTGTCGCACGATTTGAAAACAATGCCATATCACTTTGCAGAGTTTATTGCCCAGCAGGATTCGCCGGGCGTGTTTCTGATTTCCCCCAAACAAACCATCAGCGAAGCGGCGGACTGGTGACACCTGATCTGGGAAGCCAGTGAAGCGGAAGAATATGTGAACTCAATCCGTCGCATTCCTTAACTCGAATTGATTTATTATGACCACTTCCCTTTATTCCAACCTCAACAACTATATCAACAACATTCGCCCGGAATTTGAAGAAAAACTCGCCACGCTCGTCAACATTCCGAGCATCAGCATGGACCCGGAACGCAAAGGCGATATTCAACGCTGCGCCGATACAGCAGTCGAATTTCTCAAGGGCATCGGAGCCAAAGCCGAAGCCATCCCAACCAAAGGCAATCCTGTTGTTGTCGGTGAAATCATCACTGATCCAAACAATCCGACGGTGGCGATTTACAACCACATGGACGTACAGCCCGCCGACGCTTCGGAATGGAACAAAGCGCCGTTCACATTCGACAAGGTCGGCGACCGCTACGAAGGACGTGGCACGACAGACGACAAAGGGCCGGGTCTGACGGCGATGTTTGCGACGAAATACGCTATCGAAAACGGCGTACCGATCAATGTAAAATTCATCTGGGAACTGGAAGAAGAAATCGGTTCGCCGAATTTTGAAAGCTTTGTCAAAGCCAATAAACAAAGGCTCAAAACCGATTCTGTGCTGGTGTCCGATACCATCTGGATTGCACGCGGCAAACCAGCAGTGCCCTACGGATTGCGCGGGTTGCAGGCAATCACGCTTACCCTTGAAACGCATACTAAAGATGTGCATTCAGGGCTGGTCGGCGGCGCGGCACGCAACCCGATTGGCGAGCTTTGCGATGTGATTGCAAAGTGTTATGACGCGAACACAGGCAAGGTGAAGATCAAAGGATTTTACGACGACGTGCGGAAAGCGACGAAGGCGGAAATCGCCAGCTTCGTGAATTCCGGCTTCACGAGCAAAGGCTTCAAAAAAGCCCACGAAATCAAATCACTGCGCCCGAATTTGAAAGACGAAGGCGATGTGTTGCAGGCGATCATGTCTATGCCGACGTTTGAATTGCATGGCATTGTCGGAGGCTACAGCGGCCCTGGCGTCAAGACGATTGTGCCGCACAAAGCCGAAGCGAAGATCTCAATGCGGCTGGTGCCGAATCAAAGCCCGGCGAAAATTCTCAAGCTCGTCAAAGATTTCGTGAAACAAATCAATCCTGACGTCAAGGTCAATGCTGAACACGCCTTGCAACCGTTCCTCGGCGATTTCACCGGGCCATATGCCGATGCAGGACGGGCGGCGATGAAATTTGCTTTTGGCAAGGAACCCGCGTTCACACGCGAAGGTGGCTCCATTGGTGCGGTCGTCACGATGCAAAATCATCTGAAATGCCCGATTACTTTTTTGGGACTGAGTCTGCCCGAACACGGCTACCACGCGAAAAATGAAAATTACGATTGGGGCCAGACTGCGGGCGGGATTAAAATGTTCACGAAGTATTTTGAGGAAATTGCGCGCCTGAAAAAATAGCCCTGATCGTTCTCGCAGTATCTATGGTAGAGCCAGCCAAACAACTATATGTCTTTGATGATTTTTGTCTGGATACCACCGAATGCCAGCTCAAACGACAGGGTGAAGTGATCCCGTTACCGCCCAAGGTCTTCGATGTCCTGCGCGTGATGGTCGAAAATCGGGGACGAATTCTCGACAAAGATTTTCTTCATCGCACGCTCTGGCCCGATACCTTTGTTGAAGATGGCACGCTGGCACAGTATGTATTTCTATTGCGTAAGGCGTTGAATGAAGAATCTGCGGGGCATCGCTTTATCGAAACGGTGCCTCGTCGTGGGTATCGGTTTGTTGCCACAGTCCAGGAAATCACAGAAGCCGCCGATGGACAGGGGAAAACCGTGAACGGCTCGTATGGTTTGCTGTCCCCGACAGCAAGCAACGGGTTTCAGCAAGCACTGGCAATCCCGCCTGAAACATTGCCCTTGCCACAAGCACCTTCCCCCCTTTCAAATTGGCAGGCGCTTCTCCGATCTAAGACAGTCATTGCCGTCGTGACGTTGTTTCTGCTGGTTGGAATTGCATTTGCGTATTACCTTCTCCGGCGATTTCCCAGCATTGTGCCTTCATCGCACACGATGCAAATCACCAAGCTCACCACGATTGGCAAGGCCGCCTTCCCGGCGCTCTCGCCCGATTCAAAATACGTGGCGTTTGTGCTGGACGATGCCGGTAAACAGAGCGTCTGGGTACGGCAATTAGCCGCCGCCAACAATGTGCAAGTGATCGCTCCGGCAGAGGTGGATTACCTGGGACTGACTTTTTCGCCGGATGGAAATTACCTTTATTACCTTGTCTATACGCGTCCGGTCATTTTCGGCACGCTGTATCGGATGCCCGTGTTGGGCGGTGCGGCGACGAAGTTGATTGAAGACATTGATAGTCCCGTCGCGTTCTCGCCAGATGGAAAGCAACTCGCCTTTGTTCGCATTGATCCGCTGAAAAGCGAGTCTTACATTTTGGTGGCGGACACAGATGGACGAGAACAAAAAACGGTCGCAACCCGCAAACGGCCCGAATACTTTTCGGCGAATGATGGTGTCGCGTGGTCGCCGGATGGCAACGTTCTGGCCTGCGCGGCGGGATCAACAAACGCGAATGGCCCGTTCATGAATCTGGTGGGAATAAACGCCAGCGATGGAAAAGAAATATCGCTGAGTACGCATCCCTGGAAGCAGGTCGGCCAGATCACATGGCGCAAGGATGGACACGGATTGATTGCGGTGGCACGGAGTCAGGATTCGCCGCTCAGCACCACGCAACTGTGGCATTTTCCCTATCCGACGGGATCGCCCAGCCGCATCACAAATGATCTGAATTTGTACTCCAAGCTCAGCCCTAATAGTGATCTCAGCAAGTTGGTAACGATTCAATCCTCGCGCGTTTCCAGCCTTTGGGTGGTGCCTGAAGCGGATGCCAGCCGTGCTGTCCAAATTGGTGGTGCCAGCATGGATAATTACGCGCACAAACTGGGATTGGCCTGGCTCAGGAATAACGAACTCATCTTTGGCTCGTATGCCAGTGGCAATGCGGATTTATGGCTGATGAATTCGGACGGCAGCAATGCGCGCCAACTGACGGTTGACCCGAACATTGACCTTGCACCGACGGTTTCAAGTTCTGAAACGCCCTTCGTGGCTTTCGTTTCCAACCGGGGCGGAGGATATAGCATTTGGCGGATGGATGCCGAGGGGCAAAATATCAGCCGCGTCACCAAAGGCCAGACAGATTATTACCCCAGCATCTCACCTGACGGGAAATGGATTTACTATACGAACATCATTTCGGACTTGCCCACGGTCTGGAAGGTTCCAGCAAATGGCGGTGAACCCGTTCAGTTTCTTTCTGACTCCGCCTTTAATCCCGTCGTCTCGCCAGATGGAAAATCCGTCGCGCTTTTTTATGCGATGCCCAAAGACCTTGTCTTTAAGCTCGCACTGGTTCCAATTGACGGAGGCACACCCAGCAAAATTTTCGACCTCATCGCACAGGATTTTTCTGTTGTTCGCTGGAGCAACGACGGACAGTGGATTACTTACGTTGACACCAAAAACGGCGTCTCCAATATTTGGGCGCAACCAATTGACGGCAGTCCCGCCAAACAATTGACGAATTTCAAATCTGATCTGATCTTTCGGTTTGCCTGGTCACCAGACGGAAAAACATTGGCCTGTGAGCGCGGCTTTTTCGTCAACGACGTGGTGGTGGTCAGCGATTTCCTGCCAACCTGAAGCCTCTGCATTTTAAGGACTTGAGCCTGCCTTGATGCTTTCTTGATAATTTCTTGAGGGGTAATTCAAACACTCATCAAGACATCTTCCCTGCCACTTCGTACGATCCCATTGTTTGCAAAAGGCGCGTCGAAGGCTGATGCCGGTAACGACAGTAGCAAGTGCGTAACCACCTGACTTTCTACGCGCCTCACTCCAACAGCAAAGGATTCGCGATGCACAATTTCAGATTTTATTTTGCCGGTCTTGCTCTCGTGTTGAGCCTGGTGGCAGCAACAACATCGTCACAAGTATCGGCCCAAACGAAGACCGCCAAACAGTCAACTCCGACGTTTGGAAATGTCGAAGGCATTACGGCTGCCCAGATAAAAGACTATCTGGAATTCATCGCATCAGATGAGTTGGAGGGCCGAGACACGCCTTCGCGCGGATTAAATATTGCCGCCAAATATATCGCCAGCCATCTGTCGCGTTGGGGATTACAACCGGGCGGCGCGAATGGCACATACTTCCAGCCCTTCACAGTTAAGCTGACAAAGCTTGATCCGACAAATTCGTGGGCTGAGCTGAATGGGCAACGATTTAGTTGTGGCGAAGATTTCTATCCGGTGACATTGATGCAAGGAACCTTTACGGCTCCGCTGGTTTATGTCGGGCATGGCTGGGTTCACAAAGGCAAAAATCTCAACGCGTATCAAGGCTTGGAGGTCAAAGACAAAGTCATGATCTCGGCATCTGGTTTTCCCAAGGGATTGTCGCCAAATGACCTGACGGGGAAGATGGGCGAAGATTGGTTGTCATCGGTTTTATATGCCCAGAAAAATGGGGCGAAAGCATTGATCATCGTTTCGAGCTTCGGAACTTTAGCCAATTGGGCAACAGCATATAAATCCATTTTGGAAAAAGGCGATGTTTCGTTTGAAAAGCCGGGCAGCGCAAATCCGCAAATTCCAATCCTTCTGGCTTCGCCGAAGTTTCTGACGGCTTTGTTTCAGGGCGAAAAACAAAACGCCTCAATGATTGTCAGCCGCGCCTACACAGGCGAACCGTTGCCAGGTTTTGATTTGACCGCGAAAAAACTCAGTCTTTCCATTGCAGCAAAAGCTGAGGCAGTGACCACGCGCAATATCGTAGCTAAACTGGAAGGCAGCGATCCGGTCTTGAAGAATGAGTACGTCACGATTGGAGCACATTACGACCACGTCGGCATCGGCGCGCCGGATGCCACAGGCGATACTATTTACAATGGTGCTGACGACGATGGCTCCGGCACAACTGCGGTGATGGCCATTGCCGAAGCCTTCGCCAAAGGCCCGCGCCCGAAACGTTCGATGTTATTTGTCTGGCATGCAGGCGAAGAACACGGTTTATGGGGATCAGAATATTTGACCGACAATCCGCCCATTCCAATCAATCAAATCATCACGCAGCTGAACATTGATATGATCGGACGTGCAAAGGCTGCGGGCGATACGAATCCAGCCAATCAAGCCTTGCCCGATCCTGGCGAAATCTTTGTCATTGGCTCCAAGATGATGAGCACTGAACTTGGCGAATTGAGCGAACGAGTCAACAAATCACTGCTGAATCTGAAGCTCAACTACAAATATGACGATCCCAATGACCCCGAACGCTATTTTTACCGGAGCGATCATTTCAACTACGCGCGCAAAGGGGTTCCCATCATTTTTTACATGGATGGCAATCACGCCGATTATCACCGCCCGTCAGACTCGATTGAGAAAATAGATTTTCAGCAGATGGAGAAAGTCGCACGGACGATTTATGCCACGGCCTGGGAGCTGGGCAATCTGGCGAATCGGCCCCGCGTAGACAAGCCCTTACCTGCGGCAGTCGCAGGTAATTAAAGTTCTTGAGTTAGCCAGCGTGGCCACAGCAAGTAGCAGGATTCGACACTCATCTTGTGAATGCTTTGCCCACGCTGGTTATTATTTTAGAGAGAAGGACCCAGCAATGAAATTAATTTGCCTCGCTACAACGCTTTTCATCGTTTGTTCAGTTACGGGTTTTAGCCAAACGACAGATCGCCTATTACTCCAACGTCCAACACTCAGTCAATCCCATATCGCTTTTGCCTTTGCGGGAGATTTATGGATTGTGTCGCGTACCGGCGGTGAGGCAAAACAACTAACGACCGGTGTCGGAAGTGAATCCAATCCATTTTTCTCTCCCGATGGCAAATGGATTGCCTTCACAGGGCAATACGATGGCAACACGGATGTCTACGTCGTCTCTGCCGAGGGCGGAGTGCCGCGCCGCCTGACGTGGCATCCGTTGCCAGATGCAGTCACAGGCTGGACGCCGGATGGAAAACAAATTCTTTTTCGTTCGATGCGCGATTGCCCGCAGAGTCGTTATCCTTATTCTCGGTTGTACACGATAGCGATGGATGGCGTTTTCCCCTCAGCATTGCCATTGCCAATGGGCCACGATGGAACCTATTCCCCGGATGGATCACGGCTGGCATATGAACCATTGCTCCGCGCCTTCACGCAATGGAAGAAGTATCGAGGCGGGCGGACATCCAAAATCTGGCTGATGAATTTAGCAGATTCGCGAGTCGAAGAAATCCCACGCGAAAACTCCAACGACTTTAATGCAGTCTGGCCCAAAGAACAGCCCGGCAAAGTGTACTTTCTCTCTGATCGCAATGGTTCTGTTGGCCTGCACGTGTACGACACAGCCAACCGCAAAGTCACGCCCGTCGTACGCGGAGATGGCTTTGATCTGGTTTCAGCGTCCGCCGGGCCAGGAGGAATCGTCTATGATCAATTTGGTTCGTTGTACCTTTATGATTTGAAAACCAACAAGGCGAACAAAGTGGATATTCGCTTGGATGCCGACCTGCCTTCGGTGCGCCCGCGTTATGAAAAAGTCTTGAATCAAATTCGCAACTACAGCTTGTCCCCAACGGGCGTCCGGGCTGTCTTTGAAGCACGCGGCGAAGTTCTGAGCGTCCCGGCGGAAAAAGGGAATGTTCGCAACCTGACCAACACACCCGGCGTGATGGAACGTGATCCGTCGTGGTCACCGGATGGAAAATGGATTGCATACTTCAGCGATGAATCGGGCGAATACGCGCTTCATCTACGCGATCAAAGCGGTTTGGGAGAGGTAAAGAAAATCAATCTGGGGACGCCTGCATCGTTCTTTTATTCGCCCACTTGGTCACCCGACAGCAAAAAGATTGCCTATTGTGACAAGCGGCTGAATGTCTGGTATGTGGATATTGAAAAAGGCAGCCCGGTAAAGGTTGATACTGACACATACGAGATTCCGTTTTACACAATGACGCCGGTCTGGTCGCCCGATAGCAAATGGCTGAGCTACACCAAACAACTCAAGAGCCATCTGCGCGGTGTCTATGTTTATTCACTGGAATCGAACAAAGCCACGCAGTTGAGTGACGGAATGAGTGATGCGTTGTACGTGGCGTTCGATAAAAATGGGAAGTATTTATACTTCACCGCTAGCACCGATGTCGGCCCAACGACAGGCTGGCTGGATATGTCGAGCGGCCCGCATCAGATTACACGGAATGTCTATGCGATAGTTTTGCGCAAAACTGATCCTTCGCCACTTGCACCGGAAAGTGATGAAGAAAAAGTCACTGAGGAAAAGAAAGACTCCGCCACCACAGGACAAGGTGAAACGCCAAAACCGCCATCCAATCCGGCAGGCAGCAACGACCGCAACAAAAACGTCGCAGTCACAATTGATTTTGAAGACATTGATCAGCGCATCGTTTCCCTGCCAATTCCTGCCCGCAACTTCGTCGCACTCTCAACAGGCAAAGCAGGAACGGTTTTCCTCGCCGAAGCAACGAACGCAGGGCCGGGGCTCACGCTGCATCGGTTCGATCTGGATAAGCGCAAATTCGACAAAGTGACCGAAGGGCTGAACCGCTTCGATATTTCTGCGAATGGCGAAAAAATGCTGTTGCAGCAAGGGCCGCGTTACACCATCGCTTCGACCACGCAACCTTTACGTCCCGGCGAAGGCGCATTGAATCTGGCCGAACTGGAGGTTCGTGTTGATCCGCGGGCTGAATGGAAGCAGATGTTCTATGAAGTCTGGCGGCAACAACGCGATTTCTTTTATGACCCCAATTTACATGGGCTTGATCTGAATGCGGCCATCAAAAAATACGAACCATTTTTAGATCGCATCGCACATCGGGCTGATCTGGTTTATCTCTTTCAGGAAATGCTCGGCAACATCACCGTCGGCCATCACAACACCGGAGCAGGTGACATCCCACAGCCTGCGCAGGTCTCAGTCGGATTACTTGGCTGTGATTACGCTCTTGAAAACGGACGCTTTCGCTTTGCTCGTGTCTACAACGGTGAAAACTGGACACCGAACCTGCGCGCACCGCTCACGCAGCCGGGCGTCAATGTCAAAGCGGGCGAATATTTGCTGGCGGTGAATGGTCGCAATCTAACGTCCAATGACAATATTTACAGCTTCTTTGAAAACACCGCAGGCAAATCGGTGGTGATCAAAGTTGGCGCTGATCCGACAGGCACAGGTGCCCGCGAGGTGACGGTGATTCCGTTGGGACAGGAACTGGCAATCCGCAATCGGGCCTGGGTTGAAGACAATCTGCGAAAAGTAGATAAGCTCACCAACGGACGAGTAGCTTATGTGTTTGTTCCTGACACAGGCGGTCTTGGTTTTTCCAGCTTCAATCGCTACTTCTTCTCACAGGTGGGTAAGGAGGGCGTAATTGTGGACGAACGATTCAATGGCGGTGGTTCGACACCAGATTACATCATTGATTACCTGCGACGGACGGTGCTGAATTATTTCACCACACGAGAGGGCGAAATCTTTACCACGCCAGTGGGTGGCATCTTTGGGCCGAAGGCAATGATCGTAAATGAATACTCCTCTTCTGGTGGCGATGCACTGCCTTTTTATTTCAAGGAAACCGCTCTCGGCCCGTTGGTCGGCAAACGTTCCTGGGGTGGATTGGTTGGCATCTACGGTGAACCACTGCTGATGGATGGAGCACGCGTCACAGCACCGCGCGTGGCATTTTTCAATACGCGCGGCGAATGGGCAGTGGAAAATATTGGCGTAGCACCTGACGTTGAGATTGATCTTGATCCACAAGCCTGGCGCGCCGGACGCGATCCACAATTAGAGAAAGCGGTCGAAGTCGTGTTGGATGGGCTGAAGAAAAAACCTCTTCCGACACCGAAAAAACCTGCCTATCCAAATTATCAACGTGGAACAGGTGCAATCTCATCTACGGCAAAACAATGAAGGCAAAATAATGATTGATCAGTGCCGAGCCTGGTAGCATTTGAATTATGCAATGCGCCCTGCCAGTCGAGGTACTGATCCTCTTGCATCTGGGGATTATTATGACACGCACTAAATTAATCATCGTTCTTATCCTTCTGCTACCGCTGCTCGCCATTGCCGGGGAAAAGGCTAATTTCTCTGGTCAGTGGATGATGGACAAAGCGAAATCCTCTGGCCTGCCTGAAAACATGGAGCAAAAGATGCGGGTCAAACAGGAAGGCGACAAACTCGAGCTGGAAACAGATTTGTTCATCGGAGATGATGTCCAGACGATTCACGATAGTTATACCTTCAATGGGCAGGAGGCTGACTTCCCCGCTCGCCTGCAATCAGGCCAACAGACGACCGGCAAGCGGATCGCCAAATGGAATGAGGATGGCAAAGGATTTGAAGTTCGTGAAACGGCGACATTCGACACGCCTGAGGGCAAGGTAACAACCACGATGCAGCGCAAATGGACAATCGCTGATGAGGGAAAAACAATTGTGATTGAATTAAATCACACTGGGCCAAATGGGCCGATTTCAACGAAACGTACTTTCAATCGAAAATAACCAATCTGAATCCTGCGGAATAGGCGACAGTTCAGGTCAAGCGGCGAAGATCAATTCGCTAAACGCATGCCTTAAATCCCATGATCTTTGAACGCCAAGTGAATCAACCACTTCATACAAATGGGACATAAATGTTTTTCAGTTCAATTGGTCGTGATGCTTTGGCTGATTGCCAGCATCGCATTCGCCCAAACATCATCCTCTGCAAAACTGGATAACTCCTTTGATCAGTTTGTCCTGGATGCACTGAAGGAGGCTAAAACGCCTGGTGCAGCAATCGCGATTGTTCAGGGAGACAAGATCGTTTTTGCCAAAGGCTATGGCGTCACCAGCGTTGAGTTTCCAGCACCGATCACACCCGACACATTATTTCGCCTTGGCTCAACCACTAAAATGTTCACGGCTGCCGCTTTGGTACAGCTGGCTGAAGAAGGCAAACTCAGGCTTGATGCTCCCATTGGAACCTACGTTCGCGGCCTATCGCCGAGATTAGCGAAGACAACCTTGCATCAATTGCTCAGCCACACTGCGGGACTTCGAGATTTTGCCGCGACCGTAAAATCCAATGACGATGACGCGTTGGCAAAGATGATTCGTGCCTGGAAAGATGATGTGTTCTATGGCGAACCGGGCAGGATTTATTCGTATTCAAGTGCGGGATACTGGCTGGCAGGGTTGGTGCTGGAAGAGGTGGCGAAACAGCCTTATGCCGAGGCAATGAAAGCGCAGCTTTTCAGGCCATTGGGAATGGAACGCACTTCATTGCGTCCGCTGGAAGCATTAACCTATCCGCTGGCGATTGGTCACAAACTTGAATCCAATCGCCCTGTCATCATTCGCCCAGCCTTCAATAACAATGCGATGTGGCCAGCGGGTTCGATGTACTCCAGCGTTAACGAACTCTCGCGGTCTGCAATTGCGTTCCTGAATGCGGGTCTTTTGGATGGAAAGCAAACGCTCCCTGCTAATGTCATCACCAAACTCTCAACCAAACATATCAAGATGCCTTTTGACGAAAATGAAGGACATGGCTATGGATTGATGGTGAATCGTTATCGCGGCATTCCAATGGTAAGTCACGGTGGATTCAGCACGGGTTACGGTTCGATGATTTACATGGCACCGGAACATCGTGTTGCGGTCATCGTCCTGACGAATAAAAGCGGCGAGACGCTTCAGAAAGTTGGGCAAAAGGCACTGAATCTGTTTTTGCCTGTCGGAACAGCGGATACCCAATCTACGAATGAAGCGAAACCAATCACGGAAGCGGAGTTGAAAGAAGCGCCCGGAAAATACTTGCACGCACCGCAAACGTTTGAGGTCTTCGCTCGCAACCAACAGCTTCTACTGCGGCAGGAGCAGAAAGAATTTACACTGAAAAAGATTGGCCCTTTTGCGTTTCTCTACGGAGAAGGACAAGAGAGTTTCATCGTCTTTGTGCCAAGCAAAGCCGGGCAGGTCGAATACGCTTTCGATGGCATGTACGCCTATCGAAAAGGCGCGAAAAAGTAACCCGACTTAACGAAAAGCCGCTACGTCTTTAACGTATCTTGTAAAATTGTCCATTGATCGGGCGAGACAGGCATCACAGATAATCTTGGCAGGCGAACCAGATCAAAGTCGCTGAGTTCATTAATCGCTTTGATTTCAGAAAGTGTTAAGGGGCGAGCAAGACGTCTTTTCGGTTTCAGATTTACTACCACCACTTTTTCATCCACTTCCTTCGGATCAGGGTAGGCATCGCTGATCGCTTCTGCCAATCCAACTATCGCTTTTTCATCCCCTGAATGATAGATCAAAATTTCATCGCCCAAACGAACTTCCCGCAGATTTTTCAGGGCTAAATTATTTCCCACGCCGTCCCACACTGTTTTCTTTTCATGCTCAAGATCGCTAAAAGAATACTCATTCGGCTCCGTTTTAAATAACCATCGTCGAGGCATAGATTTCTTTCTTGTTAAATTATTTATTAGGCAAAGAGTTTATTGGCCTGCTCGAATAATAACGACCATCGTTAGCTTGTCAAGGTTCGTGAGAAGGGTTTGCAGTTTGACAAAAAACCTCATTTGCTGATGTCAGCTAAAGTTGCCTCCGTGACCTGTTGTAGGGCATCAGGAGCAAGGATAATTTGCAGACCTCGTTGCCCCGCGCTGATACTGATCTGATCGTGCAAAATCACCGTTTCATCAATAAACACCGGAAATTTTTTCTTCGCCCCCAGCGGCGAAACTCCGCCACGAATATATCCCGTCAACCCAAGTAATTCTTTCACTGCAACCAGATCAATTTTTTTATTGCCACTGATGGGAGCCAGTTTTTTTAAATCCAGTTCCTGATCGGCAGCGACCATCGCCATCAAAACGCCGTGTTTGTCACCGCGTGCAACTAAGGTTTTGAAAACTGCTTCGGGTGGCATGTCCACTTTGCGAGCGACGGTCACAGCATCCAGTTCATCTTCATTCACTTCATAGGCACGCAGTTCGTAGGCAATGCCCAATTGATCAAGAATACGGGCGGCGATTGTTTTCATAAATTTTCTCGATAATCTTCTGATTTGTCCCTGCTTGACTTCGTCAAAGCTCGGATGACAAGATGTGAATTCATTAAGCCTAAAACATTATCGTATCACTCAAAAAGATGAAAATTGCTACCTGGAATGTGAATTCAATTGGCGTGCGGTTGCAGCAGGTTCTGAATTGGCTGGCGGATAATCCGACGGAAGTTTTATGCCTACAGGAAATCAAATGTGTTGACGAAAAGTTTCCCGCACAGCCCTTTCGCGAGGCAGGCTATTTCGTGACTCACTATGGTCAGCCCTCCTACAACGGGGTCGCGATTATTTCCCTGATTGAACCGCATGACATTGAGACAGGATTTGATGGAGATGCAGCAACCGGGCAACGCCGCTTTCTTTCCGCCACCTATAACGGGATTCGGGTCATCAACACGTACTTCCCTAATGGGCAGGCGCTGGATTCGGAAAAGTTTGTTTACAAGCTCGGCTGGATGAAAAACCTGCGCCATTATTTAGACGCCAGATGCGATCCCAACACGCCGGTCGCGTTATGTGGAGATTTCAACATCGCGCCCGATGATCGCGACGTTTATGATCCGGTCGCCTGGGCTGGGCAAATCCATTGCAGCCCGCAGGAACGCGAAGCCTTGCAGGAAATCAAAGACTGGGGCTTGGTTGACACCTTTCGACAATATCAATCCGAGGGTGGATTTTATTCGTGGTGGAACTATCGCGAGGGTGGATTCCGGCGCAATATGGGATTGCGCATAGACCACGTTTGGGCCTCGAATCCATTAGCCGAAAAATGCGTCGCAGCCTGGATTGATAAAATCCCCAGAACCTGGGAACGCCCTTCCGACCATACCCCTGTCGTCGCGGAATTTTCACTATGAGTGAGGCGAATCCGCGTTGTGCTTGTGCCAAGTTCCAACGATTGGAAGGATCAGCAACGCAGGCCTACGTCACACAATTCCTGGACAAAACAGGTATGGACGATGAAGTAGTGTATTATCAATGCCGCGAATGCAACACGAGGTGGAAAAAGATTGAAGAGTCAAGACGTCCATCCCTCGTGCAAATCAACCCTGAGTAGTAGCTTTATGTCATTACTAACGCGACAAAATCCCCAAACTGACGAATTAGAAGTCCTTGTCAATGACCAATGGCTTCCATTTGTTTCATACCGCGAAAAGCAAATTGCTGATGCGTATGATAAATCGGTCAAGTTCCTGCGGGAACGATTGGGGGAAGATGAACCTCCGCAGGAAATCTCAGCAAGGAATCAAGAAAATGTCTAATTCAAATACTTCATTAACAAATGCCCAGTCACTGGTCATTGAAAAAAAAGATTTCGACTACATCACGATTGAGCAAAACGACAACAAAGCCACGGTCGTAAAATTTCAAGTCATGAACCCAAGCGTGACAGTCGGCGACGTGCTGGTCATTCTGGAGGGCACGGACATTTTGTTTCACGGCATGATTGGACGCATGGATGACGGCTGGGCCACCGCCTCTGATCCGCGTGGATCGAATCTGCCAGTAAATGAGGCAAAAGAATAACCCGTCAATCCATCAGGCAGACACCTGCCTGATCACTTCTCAAGAGTAAGATGTGGCAGCGACACCGCATTCTCTGGACTTCAATTGCCGTCGGGTGGTTGTTGATCGCCTTCACCTTCACTCTTAACTACTACTATTTTGCCCATCATTACGTCGAGATATTTTCGACGCCGCCAACCTTGCGACAGATGCTGGTTTGGGAAATCCCCTACTGGATTTTATGGGCAGCAATGGCACCTGTCGTTTTCTCCATCACACGAAAGTTTCCTCTGGAATTGCAAACCTGGCTGCCCAATGCAGCGGTTCACCTGGGGGCAGCGGTTTTACTTTCCCTCACCCATCGCATCATTTACCTGCCACTCTGCCGGGTTCTCTACGTTGATGCCTATCGGAACAAACCAACTTTGTCTGATCTGTACGCCTCCGATTTGTTTTTCAATTTACAGACAGGTTTGATGTGTTATGGGACGATTCTGTTGGTGAGCAATGTGATTGATTATTACGAACGGTATCAGGCGGGCGAATTGCGCACTTCGCAACTGGAAACCAAACTGGTGCAGGCAGAGTTGCAGGCATTGCGGATGCAACTGCAACCGCACTTTCTCTTTAATACCTTAAACTCAATTTCTGCCTTACAACTCACCGATGTCGAAACGGCGAACAAGATGACGGCCAGACTCGGCGACTTTCTGCGCCTGACATTGGACAATGTCGGAACACAAGTTGTCACGCTGCGGCAAGAAATGGAGTTTCTGCGCAGCTATTTGGACATTGAACGAATCCGCTTTCAGGATCGCTTAACAATTCAGATGGAAATCGAGCCAGACACATTGGACATCAAAGTTCCAAACCTGATCCTGCAACCGATTGTTGAGAATGCAATTCGCTATGCGGTAGTCAAGCGTACCGGCTTTGGCGAAATCACACTCCGTGCCCATCGCCGACAAGAGTTTCTGCAAATCGAAGTCGAAGATAATGGTATCGGCTTACAATTACCGCACAACAGCAATCGTGCGACGCGGGGCGGCGTGGGGCTGGCAAACACTGAAGCACGGCTGCAACAACTGTATGGAAAAACTTTTCGCTTTGAGATTCAAAATGCCAAATCCGGTGGTGTGTTGGTCACCATCGCCATTCCGGCTGAAGAGTGAAAACACAGAAGCTTTATGAATCAAACACCGATTCGCGTCTTAATTGTTGATGATGAATTGCTCGGACGAACCGTCATTCGTGAAATGTTGCGCGGCGACACAGAGGTGGAAATCATTGGGGAATGTGCCAGCGGACGTGAAGCCATCAATCTGATTCGACAACATCGCCCTGATCTGGTGTTCCTGGATGTGCAGATGCCGGTGCTGGATGGTTTCGCAGTGCTCTCGGCCCTCGACCCGCAACAAATGCCTTTCGTAATTTTTGTGACAGCCTATGATCAATATGCTGTACGTGCATTTGAAGTTTATGCACTGGATTACCTGCTCAAGCCCTTTGACCGCGAACGATTCAGCAAAGCACTGCAACGAGCCAAAGAAACGATGCGACAATCGCGCAGCAGCGAGGTCAATGAGCGCATCCTGGCCCTCCTGGAAAAACAGCAAACCAACCCTGCCTCCACTCATCTTGAGCGATTGGTGATCAAAGCGAATGGTCGCGTGTTATTTCTCAGAACCGATGAGATTGATTGGATCGAAGCCGAAGGGAACTATGTCTGCTTGCACGTCAAAAAAGAATCGCATCTCTTGCGCGAAACCATTAGCGGACTGGAAACACAACTTGATCCAAAACGTTTTGCCCGCATCCATCGCTCGCAAATCGTCAATCTTGACCGCATCAAGGAATTGCATCCCTGGTCACATGGGGAATATCACGTCATCCTCAAGGACGGCACAGAACTAACACTCAGCCGCAGTTACCGCGAACATTTTCAATCGTTGCTTGGCCAATCCATGTAATCGCTTCGTCCCTGCCTGCTTCCCATTCGTCACAACGTCCTACCAGATCATCACATAAGCTTACAGACGTTTGCCCACTGGTCATTAGAATCCCGCTGAAACCCTATTTTTCAACAGGAAAATCGCATGAACAAACTCTTTGTGACGAAACCACTCGACCAGATTCTGTCTGAAGCAAAAGCCGAAGGGCAACATGGACTCAAACGGGTATTAGGCCCGCTGAACCTGATCGCACTCGGAATCGGTGCCGTGATCGGTGCAGGTATTTTTGTCATTACAGGCAGCGCAGCCGCGCAATTCACAGGCCCCGCCGTAGCGTTATCGTTTGTCCTGGCCGGGATTGGTTGTGCATTCGCGGGGATTTGCTATGCCGAATTGGCGGCCATGATTCCGATTTCCGGTTCAGCCTACACGTATGGATATGCTTCGATGGGAGAGTTTGTCGCCTGGGTGATCGGCTGGGATTTAGTGCTTGAATATGCTTTCAGCGCTGCGACAGTCGCGTCAGGGCTAAGCGGCAATCTGGTGAGTCTGTTGCAGGACATGGGGATTCACTTACCGCCACAATGGATCGAAACACCCGGACGCGAGGTCTATTTTTTTCAAGGACGCTGGGAACTCCTAACCGCCATCGAGCCGACCATCAAAGCCGCCGGGATCAGCGCAGACAGCCTGCCACACGAAACGGCTATCTTTAATGTGCCAGCGTTCCTGGCTGTTTGTGTAGTGAGTTTGATTCTGGTGATTGGGGTACGTGAATCGGCGAACTTTAATGTCATCGCAGTTTTTATCAAGGTTGCGACCGTCATCATTTTCATTGTCATCGCGGCCAACTTTCTCTGGCACAATCCACAGCTAGCCGCAGAAAACTGGCATCCGTACATTCCGCCGAACAAGGGCAATTTTGGAGAGTTCGGATGGTCGGGCATAGCGCGGGGTGCGTCCAGCATCTTTTTTGCCTACATCGGCTTCGATGCCGTTTCCACTGCCGCCCAGGAAGCACGCAACCCACAACGGGATATGCCCATTGGCCTTCTTGGTTCACTTGCAATCTGCACCGTGCTGTATTTGGCGGTGGGAACGATCCTGACCGGCGTCATACATTATTCTCGACTGAATGTCGCTGCGCCTGTAGCGTTGGCAATTGATGCAACGGGCGTTAAATGGGGCAGCCTGTTGGTCAAGGGCGGATCAATCGCAGGTTTGAGCACTGTGATGCTGACGACATTGATGGGACAATCCCGAATTTTCTACACGATGTCGAAAGATGGGTTACTCCCCAAATGGGCCAGCGTGATTCATCCTCGTTTCAAAACGCCCTGGATTTCGACGTTGACTGTTGGGTTGTTCATTGCAATCTTTGCGGGCCTCCTGCCAATCAGCGTCCTCGGCGATCTGGTCAGCATCGGGACATTATTTGCCTTTATCATTGTGTGCTTTGGTGTCTGGATTTTGCGCAAACAACGGCCTGACATCCATCGCCCCTTCAAAACACCTTGGGTTCCAGTCGTGCCTCTGGCCGGTGTCGGGATTTCGCTGTTCCTGATGTTTAGTTTGCCGTTTGATACGTGGATGCGCCTGATCGTTTGGATGGCAATTGGGATCGTGATTTATTTTGGCTACAGCCGCAGGCATAGCCACGTGCAGCAAAAAGCAGTGGCCTCTACAGAACCCCAGTCGTAAGGAACAACGCAACCCTGAGCTGCGCCGTCCCTCACGGGTGAGATTCTAATTGGAATAGCGGTAATTGCAATTCAACGATCAAGCCGCCGTTGTCGGAATTCCTAGCCGTTACATTTCCGTCGTGTAACTTAATCGCGCGTTCTGTGATGGCCAAACCTAAACCGATGCCGCCGGTTTGCCGATCCCGCGCATCAGCGACGCGATAGAAAGGACGAAACAAGTCTGATAAGGAAGCTTCGGGCACGCCTGCACCGTAATCCCGAATTGTAATCAGCGCGTTTTGATTGGTTCGTTGTAACGAGACTTCGACGGAGGTGCCTTCGGCAGTATAACGAATCGCATTGCGGATCACATTTTCAATGGCTCGGCGCAACAACTCAGATGACCCGGACAGCTTGCAGGCATCGTTGCGCAAGACCTTTACACCGCGATTCCTGGCCCGTGCTTCAAAATCCGCATCGGCACAAATTTCAGCAACCAATTGAGACAAATCAACCAGTTCTTTTCCAGCCGGTTCGTTCTTGTTTTCGAGCTTTGATAGTGTCAGCAATTGTCCGATCAATTCGCTTAAGCGATCCGCCTCGCGTTCGATCCGTTGCAACATCGGTGCGGCTTCCGTTCCGGCTCGTTGTTTGGCCAGTTCCAGCGAGACATTTAATCGAGTGAGCGGAGAACGAAGTTCGTGCGAGACATCACTGATCAATCGTCGTTGTGCATTCATTAAGCCTTCGATGCGTTCCGCCATTGCATCAAAATCGCGCCCCAAATCCACCAATTCATCACGCCTGCGCCCCGTGGTCGTGCCCACGCGCGCCGTCAAATCCCCAGCCGCAAATCGTTGGGTAGCCTCACGCAATTTGACGACAGGGATGGTCAAATACCGGGCCAGCAAGTAGCAAAACAATCCGGCCATTGAGAAGATGGCAATGCCGCGCAACGCCCGCACTCGCAACGGCACACGCGAGAAAAGAATCGGGCCGCCCGGCATTTCACTCACGACCACATAACGGTTGCCCTGCGTGGTGTGAACTAATTTTGCTGCCATCGTTTCTTCAGCCGAACTGTCGGAGACAACACGTTCTGACGACAACGCCGAAACGGCGAGTTGAGAAGCCTGGGCAGCTAATGGCATTCCGGCGATGAAGCGCCCTTGCGCATTATAAATTGCGCCCCTAACCCGAAATCCCCGCTCCCAGCGAACAAAATATTCGCTCAACTCAGCTTCGCCCTTTTTCTCATAAATCTCTGCTGCATTCTGGGCATAGACGCCGATGGCATTGTTCCTGACATCCACCCAACGTTGTGCCAGCGGCATGGACTCCGTAGCTTCGACAACAAGGTAAGCACCGATGATCAATAACCCGATGGTTACCCAAAACCAGAAAAAGATTTTTAGAAACAAACTGTGAGTCATATTTACCGGGTGTAAATGTAACCAATTCCGCGCACCGATTTAATGCGTTCAATGCCGTCATTTCTCTCGCCGATCTTTTTGCGCAGATTGCTGACGTGCATATCAATGCTTCGATCAAAGGGCGAGTACTCTTTGCCAAGCGCAAGCCGGGCGATTTCTTCACGCGTCACAACCTTTCCGGCGGCTTGCATCAGCAGCTCCAACAAATCAAATTCTGCACTGGTTAAGTCAATCAGCAGGCCATTGCAGCGAACAACACGCGACGATTTACTCAGTTCAATCTCTCCGACAATAAGTTTCTCTTCTCCTGATTCTTTCGGCGCAGTCGGCTGCATCCGCCGCAGCACCGCGCGGATGCGGGCCACAAGTTCACGCGGGTTGAAGGGCTTGGGCAAATAATCATCCGCCCCCAGCTCCAACCCAATGATGCGATCAACATCCTCGCCGCGAGCGGTCAGCATAATGATGGGCGTTCGTTTCACACTGCGGACACGTCGCAAGACCTCAAAGCCGTTCAGGCTGGGTAACATCACATCCAGCACGATTAACCCGTAATCATTGGCCAACACCTGATTCACGCCTTGCTCGCCATCGTGAACAGATGTGACAGTGAAGCCTTCTGAAGTCAAAAATTCACCGACCAATTCACATAATTCAATATCATCGTCAATAAGTAAGATTCGATCCATATCGCCTCCACAAGTTTATGCTATCGCAACTTCGCATTTCTGATTGTAAAGAAGTGTCAATGCGCGGCTGACAATCTTTTACCAAGCCTTGACCAAGTCAATACACCACAGCACCTCGAATTGTTGTCTAATCCATCGCGTCAGGGAAATGCAATCCTGACAGAGAAGGCGGGAGGCGAAGCGTTCGCACCCCGAAGCTGAGAGGAAGAAGGATTATCAGAAAGGAAACACTATGAAGAAGAAAATTATCATCACAGTCAGCGTTCTCGCTTTGGTCATCACAGGAGCGATTTTCGCCGTGGCGTCACATCGTCCATTTGGCGGGCAACATCGTTTTGGGGGGCGCGGATTCGCTGGCAATCCAGAGAAGTTCATCGAAAAAGCATTGCAGCGCGCGACCGTCGTGTTGGATTTAACGGAAGCCCAGCAACAACAGATCAAAGCCATTGTGACAGCCGAAAAGCCTGTCGTGCAGCCTTTAGTTGAGCAATTAGCGACAACCCGGAAAGAGTTGCAACAGGCAACAAACAACGGGCAATTCAATGAACAACAAGTGCAAGCCATCGCCAGTAAGCAAGGCCAGACGCTGACCCAGTTGATTGTTGAAAAAGAACGCGTCAAATCGCAAATCTACGCCGTGCTAACACCCGAACAACGCGCCAAGGCCGAGAAGATTCAAGCTCAGTTTATGGAACGCATTCACGATCATTTCGCCAACTAACTTCCCTTGGGTACGCACGCATCCGGCGTGCCACCTTTAGCTCGGCATAGCACGCCGGATGCGTGCGTACCCAGAAACACGCAAGTCCACACGATCTATCGGAGGAAACCATGAAAGTTATTACGATCAGTTTATTAACCATCACGATGTTCACCCTTTCCGTTGCCACACACGCTCAAAGACCCGGCGGGCGGGCACAAAAACCAGGTCAGCAAGTCAGCGCTCCCGCATCTGATCTGAAAGCCAATCGCACCACCGAACGCAATAAATCAACGGGCACTCATCTCACACCAGCGCAGCAGCAGAACATTCAGAAACTGCAAGCGGATCTGGCGGCAATCAAACAAGGATCACAGGTCACGGCGGAACAAAAGCAAGCATTGAAAAATGATTTGCTGGCGATGGCGGATGGTGCAACCAGACCGGATCAGGCGTTAGTGCAACAACTCGCCAATGATTTGGCGGAAGCGATGGCGGATGGCAGTCTGGATAACAAAGAAAAAGCGCAGCTCACGAACGATCTATACAAAGTCATGAACAGCGCCAACATTCCGGTTGAGGAGGTCAATCAGGCAATTGCCGATGCACAGGAGATTTTGACCGCTTCGGGCGTGAGTAAATCAGATGTGCAGACTATCGCTGCTGACCTGAAAGCCATCGCCACTGAGGCCAAAAACAATGCTCCCAACAGCGGTGCCAAAGCAGCAGGCTTCAAAGGGAAGTTCAAGCGGAACGATTAAGATAATTTTTTGAAGGGTTGATAATGCAGAGAACGCTGCGTTTCGACGGATTGATTCGCGGCGCTGAAAAGCTCTCGCACCTGATTAAAATCACGGGTGTCGAGAGCTTCTTTGAGAATTTGCAATTCATCAATCAATGCGCCTACTGCGGCGCTGATATTCGGCTGGTTTGTCAGCACAATGTCGCGCCAGACATTCCACGAACTGCCCGCCAGCCGCGTCATATCTCGCCAACCTGTTGCCGCAAGGCGTCGCTTTAAGTCAGTGTTTTCTTCATTCAGCAAATCTGCCAATGAACTGGAAACCAATTGGGGCAAGTGGCTGATCATTGCGACTGCCTGATCGTGTTCGACCGGACGCGTCAGCAAGACACGGGCACCAATCTTTTCGATCAGGGCTTTTACTTCCAGCAGTTCTGATTCATGCGCAGATTCCATGAGCGCCCAGGTTGCGCCTTCAAACAATTCTGCCCGCGCGTATTCAATGCCGGAATTTTCACTGCCCGCCATCGGATGCCCACCGATGAAAACTGCTTCTGGCGACAAAGCTTCGTTGGCGATCTGACAGATTTCGACTTTGGTGCTACCTGCATCGGTGACGATTGCACCCGGCTTAATTTGATGGCCGTGCTTTTTCAAGAAATCTATGATCCCCCCGATGGGTGCGGCAAGAAAGATCAGGTCCGATTGGCATGTCTCGTCTTTGGCGAAAGAAGTCTCAATCGCCCTGGCAATTCCGAGTTCCACAGCAAGCTGAGGGCTTCGGGAACCACCACAAACCGTGACCGTTCCCTGCCAGCCCGCACGACGCAAGGCCAGTGCAAAAGAGCCTCCGAGCAGGCCACAGCCGACAATCGTTATTTGCTTAAATTTGTGCATTATCGGGATGTAATCGCATATCGAACCAGCACATCTTCAAATAATTCAATCTGCACATCGCGGTCTTCGACCTGATAGTACCAAACGATGATTCGATTGCTGGCATCTCCTTTTTCAGACACACGCATCGGCCTGCCCAATAAGGCTTCGACATCGTTGCGTGTCAGCCCTTTGCGCAAGCGCAAGAGAACTTCCGGGTTGAATAATGCGGCTGTTGGGCGAGTGTCTTCTGGGCGATTTGACGCGCGGCCAGAAAATTCCACATATTCGCTCAGGATTTCCATCACAGCAGCGGGGGTAATGCTGGCTGGCTGAATTTTCTGCTCAAACCAAATATTGAATCGGGAACCGCCTTCCAATCGTTTTCTGGCAATCCGTTCGCGCTTGGCTTCTGCGGCATCTTCGGCAATGGCGCGATTGCGATTGTCTTCGCGTTCGCGTTGCCGTCGCTCATAATTCAAATCATCTTGCAGTTCCTTGCGGCGGCGCGAATCGGTTTCCTGTTTCAGCGCCTCTTCCAAATCTTTCTCCCGGCGCGATTTCGGCGCAGAGGTGAAATTCGTGCCCGTATCCGTCTCATCACCTGCGGTGCCATAGCCGCCACCACCTAGTTGAAATTCGATATTTTTGTCCTTCAGGCGAACCTTGGTAATCATCGCCGTGTCGCCGTTGCGAATGGAGATACCGAAGTTTTTCAGTCGCTTCGAGTATGCGTCAAAATCCGTAGGGCGATTGCGCTCTGGATAAAGGTCTATGCCCTGATGTGTCGCAGGCATATCAATTTTCACAAGGACAGTTTTGCCTTCAAAGGCCTGTTGTAATTGCGCTTCGCTTTGCGCAAATGCGGAACAGGTGAAAAGTGCGAGGAGAAAACCCAATGAAAAAATCTGTTTCATATCGTTCGGTCAACTGCCGGGGCGATGAGTCGTAATTGCTCCATTAATTTGTCGAATTGTTCAGGCAGGAGGGATTGCGCACCATCACAAAGGGCGCGTTCCGGTTCGTTGTGGACTTCAATCAACAATCCGTCAGCCCCTGCGGCAACTGCGGCACGAGCCATCGGCGGAACTTTATCACGGCGGCCTGTGGCGTGACTGGGATCAGCCACGATTGGCAAATGCGAAAGCTTCTTGATAACGGGAATCGCGGCAATATCCATCGTATTGCGCGTGTACGTCTCAAAGGTTTTGATGCCGCGTTCGCA
>JAFDVL010000009.1 GCA_018268995.1 Acidobacteriota bacterium
GCTGATGCTAGCGCCCCGGTGTATGCGCCGCCGGGCTGGTTGTTCTTTGTACGCAATGGAGCACTGATGGCGCAATCGTTTGATGCTGACCGGCTGGAACTGAAGGGCGAAGCAATCAGCTTCACACCATCAACCGGCACCCCCATTGCCCCCGGTGTTTCCTTTTCCATCTCAGAAAGTGGTGTCTTGATCTGGCAGGGCAGTCGGCGGCAGAAGCATCAGCTTAGCTGGTTTGACCGCGAGGGGAATCAGCGTGGCGTTGTTGGCCCTACTAATGAGATGACGATTGGATACTATCCGCGTTTTTCACCGGACGGGAGGCGCGTCGCCTTCAATCGCAATGATCCACAGACGCGGAACTTGGATGTCTGGGTGATTGACCTGGCAAGCAATATTCCTGTCCGGCTGTCTTCCGATGCGGGCTTGGACAGGTTCTCGATCTGGTCGCCGGATAGCAGCCGCGTTGCTTTCCATTCAATCAGAGCAGGCGCTAATGGAATTTACCAAAGAGCGGCCAATGGGACAGGCACAGATGAGATGTTACTGAAAGGAGGCTATAACACCTTTGACTGGTCGGCGGATGGCCGGTTTATTGTCTGCACCTCAATGGGAGGTGGTCAGAAAATGCGCCGGAATATCTCGGTGCTGCCATCCTTTGGCGACCGCCAGCCCTACGAAATCATCAACGGGGAATTTGACGAACATAATCCCCAACTCTCGCCTGACGGACGTTGGCTGGCTTATGCGTCGGATGACTCCAGTAGCTATGAAATCTATGTGCAATCGTTCACTACGGAAGGGAAAGTAGGCGGCGACAAAAAGCGCATCTCGACCAATGGCGGCAATTGCCCCCGCTGGCGGCGCGATGGAAAGGAATTGTTTTACGTCGCCGCAGATGGGCAGATGATGGCGGTGAAGTTCAATGGCGCTACGTTTGAGCCGCCGCAAGCCTTATTCAAAACGCGCCTGATGATGGGATTGACGCACTGGGGGATTGACTATGACGTGACACCGGACGGGCAACGATTCCTGATTGGAACGCTCGTGGGAGAACCCGCGCCCGTCAGCGTGATTCTGAACTGGATGGCGGAAATGAAGAAATAATGCCTACGATTTTCAAGCCGATAATGAAGCCTACGCCGATTCGATCAGGCAATTCCTCGACAGTGGCAGGCGCAAAAGTTCAAAGGCGGAACCGCTCACCCGTTGCTCTGCCCGGCAATCAAGACAACCTCTTGCCTCAGAACTCCAACCGCAAGCCGAGTTGAATCTGGCGTGGGCTGGCGAACTGGGACGTGATGACGCCGAACGCGCCGCGATTGCGTAAATCCATGCCGGGGTCGTTGAATTCCACTCGATTCAGTGCATTGATCATGTCAAAGCTGAAAACAGTCTTCAGCCGCTCGGTGATCTGCGTTTTCTTGCCAATAGACAGATCAAGGTTCCAGCGTGGGAAGCCACGCAGCACACCGCGCCCGTGCCGCGTGTCCTGACTGAGCAGAATCGGGCGGAAGCTGTTGTAAGCGGCTTCCGGGTTAGCAAAGTAATTAAGTCCCGGCCCGCTTCCACCCGCATTTGTCCCGACACCATTGACGCCAGCAGAGGCATTGACTGCATTGCCGAAATCCAGCTTGCCCTTCGGAATCGCGCCCGACACGATTGCGAAATCGTTTGGGTCGCCGCCAAACGCTTGCGCGTGTTGTCCGACACTGAGCGGCAGTCCGCTGTTGGCGGTGTAGATGCCGCTGAGATACCAGCCGCCTACAATTCGGTTCAGCACGGTGTTACCGACGTTCCATCGCTTGCCTTTGCCGATAGGCAATTCGTAACTGAAGAGCGAGTTGAAAACATGCGTTCGGTCAAAGAGCGCCGGGCCGTAATCGAGGTTGAGATCAAAACCGTTGGAGTTACTGCTACCGCCAGAGCCGAAGAGTTCCTGATTCACGCCCAGTTGATCCAGCGCCCGCGAAAGCGTGTAGTTCGCCGTGAAGCTCATCCCGCTGGAAAAGCGTTTGGTCACGGTGGCGAACAGGGCGTGATAATTCGACAATCCGCCGTTGGTGCGCACCGAAATATTGGTTACCTGCCGATTGATAATTGGCCCCGCCGGACGCCGGGTATTCAGGAAGTTGAAGAGCGTATTGACTGCTCCGATTTGGAAGTTGCCACCCTGCGCCGCCACGAGCGCCGCTGTGCATGCTCCTGTGCCACAGAACGTCGCGCCCCTGAATTGATTCTCGAACCAGGGTTGTGCGGCGGGCGACTGACCCGTGCGCAAAGCCGTAGCGACTGCGTCATACGCTTGTGCGAAGCTCTGGCCTGACGCGCTGTCTTTCATAAACAATGGCACGCTGTTGAGCTGGATCGTTTGTTGCAGATTGCGGCTCAATCGTCCGGCATAGCCGACCTCAACCAGAAAGTTGCCCGGCAATTCGCGCTGGATCGTGAAATCAATGCTGTGCGAATAGCCGTGCGTGAGGTCTGGGTCAATGGAGAATTGCAAGGTCTCTGCCGAAGTGTTTGAACCGGGAACAGCGCTCCCGCCGGGGATCACGGGCGATGTGCCTTGGCTCACAATGGGCAGCGGTACGGTTGTGCCGTCCACGCCAATTCGGAAGGCATTGGTGGGATTGCTGCCCAGCACACAGGTTCCATCGCGGCGCGGCCCTTCGCACGCGCTCGTCTGCACGAAGGCGACGCCAAAGATCGGCAGGGCAATGATTGCCGTGGCGTTGATGCGATCATACGTGACTGAATAACCGCCGCGTAGCACCGTCTTTTGCTCACCCGTGAGTTTGCGTAGCCAGTCAGCGCGGAAGTTCGGTGTCCACGCCGCCGAAAGGCGCGGGCCGAAGTTATTCTTGTCTGTCGGGTAAATGCGATCACGCCCTGATTCTCGAATCGGCAACCAACCCAGCGTCGGATTGTAAACGTTGCCTTGCAAAGCGGCTTGGCGGCGCTGTTCCAGATAATCCTTCGACGTAATGATTTGCTTCGTCGCTGTGTCAATGATGAAGCTTTGCCTGCCGTTCTTGTCCACGGGCGCGGTTTGCAGCGCGTAGGTCAGCCCCGCCGTGAGAGTCAGATTGTTCCGCAGCCGCCAGACATCGTTGCCGTAAAATTCCAGCGAGTGATACTGACTATCAATCTGAATCGGCGTATTCAAGGGCAGCAGGTTCAACTGACTGTCGCGCATCGCCAGAATCCCAGCTCTGTCCACAATGCCGAGTGCGCCTGTGTACAAATCATTCCAACGCGCGACATCACCCGTTTGCAGGCAATTGGTTGTTACACCGCTGCCGCAGGTCGCCGGGCGATTGGCCGCCGGAACGCTGGTCGCAGTCCGTGCGTTCAATTCATAAACCAACGAAGTCAACGAACCTAATGCGCTCTTGTCAGTGCGTTCCTGAACGACGGGCATGCGTCGCCACGTGCCGCCGAATTGCACGTTGTGGTTGCGTTTGACCCAGGTCAGATTATCGCCATATTGCCAGACGCGGTCATTCCAGATGCGGTCGCGCGCGTTGATTGTCTCAGCATCGAATCCTTGCGAGAGCGTGCCAGAAGCAACCAACAACGCGCCCGTCGTGCCTGCAATTTGGGGAATCGGTTTCTGCCGTTTGAGCGCATACCAATTGCGTGCGTATCCGAAGACGAACTCATTGATGAGCGTAGGCGTGAGTTGGCCTGTGAGCCGGGCGCTGGCATAGCGCGGCTCGACGGGAATGGCGCTCAACGTGGCAATTTTTCCTGATGTATTGCCGGGCAGGATGCCTGCGAAATCTACCTGGCCTGGCTCATTGAAACGCTGTCGGGCATAGCGATAAGTTGCGTTGAAATTCCATTTTTCGTTGATGAAGTGATCCAGTCGCGCCACCGCGAAATCCATGCGCCGCGTGGCATCAGTCGGCCCCGCAAAGCCGGTGGTATTGAGGCCATCACCAAGTGTCGAATCGTTACCCGCTGGAAACTTGTTCCAGAAAGCTTGGATCACGGGGCTGACGCCGAGAGTGCGCGGATCAAAGGTTTTCAGGTCGAAGCTGTTGATCGTGCCTGCCGCATCGCGGAAGCGCAGGATGCCTTGTTTGAGAGACGCGGTCGGTACCAGCCGCGCGACGATGGCTGATTGCGGAAAACGCCGTCCTTCGTAATGACCGAAGAGAAATGTCTTGTCGCGCCAGAGCGGCCCACCCAAACTGACGCCAAAGCGGTTGTCTTTCAACTCTGGCTGTTTGATGCCGAGGCGATTTGCTTGCCATCGGTTGGCATTCAGATTGTCGTTCTGATGATACCAATACGCTGAGCCGTGCAGTTGATTCGTGCCACGCTTAGTCACCATCGAAACCTGTCCGCCTGCCGAACGTCCGAAGGTGGCGTTGGGATTGGTCGTGCTGACGCGGAATTCCTCAATACTTTCTGCCGGGACAGGAATCATCGGCGACGGCCCTTGGTGGTCAATGGCACCCGGCCCGCCGATCAGGCCATTGGTGCCCGTTACCAGATCAGTCGCGTCCGCGCCGTCCAGATTAAACGTACTCTGCTCGCTGCGTGCGCCCGCCACCTGACCGCTCGTAACCAAGAGGTTGCCGCGTGTTGGTTGCACTAGCGGTTGCAAGGAGAGCAACGTCGCCGCACCGCGATTGATGCTGGGCAAACGCAGCAGTTGTTCGCCACCGATGACTGCGCCGACAGTCGCATCGCTGCGCTGCAAGCCGACGGCGACGCTGGTGGTGATTTGCACAATTTCACTAACACTACCGACTTCCAGCGTCAGGTTGACGGTGTACGATTTGGCGATCTCAATCTTGAGCGCTGACACGACTGACTGGCGAAAGCCGCTGGATTTGGCGGTGAGTTTGTACTCCCCCGGCAAGACTTTGCTGAAGTCATAGCGCCCCGCCGCATCGGTCACGAGTTTCTGGGTTTGGTTGGTAGACTCGTCAAGCAACTCAATATCTGCCCCGGCGATAACCGCGCCGCTGGTGTCGGTGATAATCCCGGTGATCGTCGCGGTGGTTGACGTCTGGGCTTGTGCCGTCAGCACAACGCCGCACAGCATTCCGATGGCAAACAAAAGCGTGAACTTGCGCATGGTTATCGTTCTCCTTACTTGGTTCGTTACTCCGCCGCATCGCGGCGGCTAAATTCAAACTGCCGCTAACGCGGCAAAGAGGCTGAATCGTTACTTGATTATTTTCATTCCCATTGATAGACGCGGAATTTGCGGCAAAAACCTCTAACGACCGCGCAAGTTTTTTTTACTGAGTCTTCGGGTTGAGTGGAAGAGAGAGTATAATTTGCGCCGTCTACGAACAAGCCTGGTAAGACATTACTCTCAAGACACAATCGGCAACAGGAGATTATGGACTCGACTGCAACCTCGGAAATGACGCATTTGTTGCTGGCCTGGGGCGATGGCGATCACGCGGCGTTGGATCGGTTGATGCCGCTGGTCTATGCGGAGCTGCGGCGGCTGGCACATCGCTATCTGGCGGGCGAACGTGCGGGGCATACGCTGCAAACCACTGACCTCGTCAATGAAGCTTACTTGCGATTGGTGGATCAGAAGCAGATGCAATGGCAGAACCGTGCGCAATTCTTTGCGGTGTCGGCGCAATTGATGCGGCGCATTTTGGTGGACTATGCGCGCACGCGCCACGCGGCGCGGCGCGGAGGCACAGCGTTGCAGGTGACGCTGGAAGAAGCGGCAGAAGTGTCGGTGGATCGCTCCGCCGAGATGGTCGCGCTGGATGATGCACTGACCGAAATGGCGCGGTTTGACGAGCGCAAGAGCCGCTTGGTAGAGCTACGATTTTTTGGTGGCTTGAGCATTGAGGAAACAGCAGAGGTTTTGCAGGTTTCACCCGGCACCGTGATGCGCGAATGGACGTTGGCCAAAGCCTGGTTACAACGAGCAATAGGGAAGTGACGAATGCACGAGAACGACGAAGCCCTGACGCTTGCAATGGCACCTGCCATGACGCCAGAACGCTGGCAACACATCGAAACGCTGTTCTATGCCGCGCTCGAACGCGAGCCGCCGCAGCGCGCGGCATTTCTAGCCGAAGCCTGTGCCGACGAGAAAGCCTTGCGCGAGGAAGTGGAAGCGTTGCTGGCGAAAGCGGAGGTGGAAAGTTCTTTTGACAATCTCGCGGTACAGGTAGCGACAGAAGTACTCGCCACTGACAAAGCCGCAACGATTGTGGGGCGAATGATGGGCCATTATCGCTTGCTCGCGCATTTGGGGGCAGGCGGGATGGGCGAAGTCTGGCGTGCCACCGACACCCACCTGCACCGCGAAGTCGCGCTGAAAGTTTTACCTGCTTCCTATACCAGCGATCCTACGCGGTTGCGTCGCTTTGAGCAGGAAGCCCGCGCCGTTGGGGCGCTCAATCATCCCAATATTTTGACGGCGTATGACTTTGGCACGCACGAGGGCCATCCCTTCATCGTGATGGAATTGCTGGAAGGCGAAGATTTGCGCGCTGTCTTGCAGCGCGGCCCGATGTCGCTGCGGCTGGCAGTTGACTATGCCGAGCAGGTGGCGGAGGGCCTAGCGGCGGCGCACGAGAAGGGCATTGTTCATCGTGATCTGAAGCCAGAGAATTTATTTGTTACGAACGACGGGCGCGTCAAGATTTTGGATTTTGGTTTAGCCAAGCTGCGACCGCTCCCCTATGTCAAAGCAGCTCACCAATCCGGGCACAGTGATGGGAACGGTGGCGTATATGTCGCCCGAACAAGTGCTGGGAAAAGACGTGGAGCAACGCTCCGATATTTTCAGCTTCGGCATCATTCTGTTTGAAATGTTGAGCGGCAAACGCGCGTTCACGGGCGATTCGCACGTCGAAGTGATGAACGCGATTCTGAAAGCAGACCCGCCCGAATTGAGCGAAATCAACGCCAGGATTTCGCCCGCGTTAGAAAAAATCGTGCGCCGTTGTTTGGAGAAAAAACCAGAACGCCGCTTTCATTCGGCGCACGATCTGGGCTTTGCACTCGAAGCGTTGTCCACGCCCAGCACATCGGGTGCGAATCGCACCGCAGTCGTATCTACGCTCAACACAACATCCATCAAGCGGAGCGGCTGGCGGGATCGTGGCTGGATGCTGGCCGCAGGGGTGTTGGGCTTGGCGGTTCTCGTGATGAGTTTTGCGTACTTCTTCAAGCGTTCGGCAACTGCACCGCAGTCCGCGCGGCTGGCGTTTGTGCCGCCAGAGAACCTGACGTTTGACAATGCATCGTGGGACTCTTGTATCGTCTCACCCGATGGACAGAAACTGCTGTTTACAGGCCGCTCTGCCGATGGCAAACGACAACTCTGGGTGCGCTCGCTCAATGCCTCCGACGCGCAGTTGCTCCCCGGCACAGAAGACCCGATGAGTCCTTTCTGGTCGCCGGACAGCCGCTCGATTGGATTTGCTTCCAAAGGGAAGCTGCGACGACTTGATCTTAATGGCGGGCGTCCACAGGAACTTGCTGATGCAGTCAGATTTCATGGCGCAGCCTGGAGTCATACAGGCGTCATCCTCTTTCAACTATCTTCCGGCAGTGATTTGTTCCAAATCCCCGACACAGGTGGTCAGCCACAGAAAGTGCCGTTGGATTTTAAGGGGTACGTCCCCACGCACCTGAACCCATCTTTCCTGCCCGATGGTCGTCACTTCCTCTATCGCCTGATTGACAATGTAAGTGAGCCAAAAGTTTTCGTTGGTTCCCTTGATTCCACAGAGGTGAAACAGGTGCTGTCCGATGGTGGGCCTGCTTTGTACGCGCCGCCCGGCTGGATCGTCTTTGTGCGCAATGGGGCATTAATGGCGCAGGCGTTTGATGCTGAGAGGCTGGAAATTAAAGGCGAGGCCGTTCCCATCAGCCAATCGAATAACAATGCTCTGATCATTGGCGTCCCTTTTTCCGTCTCGACGAATGGCGTGCTGATCTGGCAGGGAGATCGGCGACCGCCTTATCAGCTTGTCTGGTTTGATCGTGAGGGCAACCAGCGTGGTGTCGTCGGCCCGCCCAGCAATTCGACGAACGGACATCACCCGCGTCTCTCGCCAGATGGAAAAAAAGTTGCTCTCTTTCGCACCGACCCGCAAGTTCGCAATGACGACATTTGGGTGATTGATCTGGCGCGGAATCTCCCGCTCCGAGTGACGACGAGTCCCTGGTACGATCAACTTCCAATCTGGTCACCGGATGGGAGCCAGATCGCCCATTTTAGAGGTGCGCCAGATGCCAGCACGAGTGGTCTTTTCAAAACAGCAACCAGCGGTACGGGAACAGAAGAGCGTTTAATGAACATCCCGGCTCGTACCACGGATTGGTCGCCGGATGGACGGTTCATTGTTTACACTTTTCCCAAACAAGGGAATCGCTGGGATGTGTGGTGCCTACCACTTTTTGGCGACCGTCAGGCGTATACGCTACTGGCTACTGAGTTCTCAGAATCCCAGGGACAGTTTTCGCCTGATGGGCGCTGGCTGGCTTATGTCTCGGATGAATCGGGTAGCTATGAAATCTACGTGCAACCGTTCACGGCAGAAGGGAAACTGGGCGGCGTTAAAGTGCGAGTCTCTCCACAAGGCGGCAATCATCCTCGTTGGCGACGTGATGGGCGGGAACTATTTTATGTTGCTACAGATGGGCAGATGATGACGGTTGCAGTGAAAACAGGCGGCACTACTTTCGAGGCAGATGCTCCTGTTGCCTTATTCAAAACACATCTGATGCCACAACTTTTTAACCCTACGACTGAATATGATGTGACACCGGACGGGCAGCGATTTCTGGTTGGGACGCTGGTCGGAAAACCAGCGCCCGTCAGCGTGATTTTGAATTGGGAGGCAGAGGCGAAGAAGTAGCATTTACTGTTGGCCCGTTAATGATGAATCCTGTGCTGATTTCAGCGGGCAATATTTTACGGTTTACCCGTCACTATGCGTATACTGCTCGGTGACTACTTCATCTTGGTCTACTGATCAGTTTATCAATCAAGGAGAAATCTTCATGTCTATTGCACAATCTTTACTACCAGAATTCGATCAGGAGATGGCCGGGACTCGGAAAACATTGGAGCGTGTTCCCGAAGACAACCTGGATTGGCGTCCGCATGAAAAGTCTATGACGCTGGCAGGCTTGGCTACGCACATTGCCAATATGGTGAATTGGGCGACGATCACACTGACGCAAGATAGCTTTGATGTCCAGCCGGAGGGCAGCGAACCATACCGTGAAGCGCCAATCAAATCTCGTGCTGAGTTGTTGGAGAAGTTCGATAACGGCTTGGCCGCTGCGCGCGCCGCCTTGGCTGCAACCAGCGATGAAGCAATGATGAAAGACTGGTCTTTGTTGGGTGGCGGCAAAGTGTTGTTCACCATGCCGCGCGTTGCCTGTTTACGCGGAATGATCTTCAATCACATCATTCATCACCGTGCGCAACTTTGTGTTTACCTGCGAATGAACGATGTGCCCGTGCCTGCGCTGTATGGGCCATCGGCAGACGAAGGTGGAATGTAAGAGCAACAAAAATCAAAATTAGCCTGGGCGGAATCTTGGATAAAGGACGACAAGATTCCGCCCTTTTGCTTTTCCACTCCGCACGCTGCTTATTTTTTATTCATCAAAAAAGTTGTGTCGCCCTAAATCCATTCCTCTTTCCCTGCGCGTAGGTGTGAATGAAACAGGGAATAAGCCCTGAAAAAGATTAAGCAAGAAAGATCAAGGAGAACATTATGAAAGCAAGAATCGCACTGTTTTTATTAGCTATCGGGACTGTCTTTACCAGCATTGCATTTGCGCAAAAGCCTGTCACTGTTGGTGGCGCACCGATGTATGCCAATAAAAACATCATTGAGAATGCGGTGAATTCTGCCGATCACACCACGCTTGTCGCCGCGGTCAAAGCCGCCGGTTTGGTCGAAACGTTGCAAGGCACAGGGCCGTTCACTGTGTTTGCACCAGTAAACTCTGCGTTCGATATGTTGCCGAAAGGTACTGTGCCAACGCTGCTCAAGCCGGAAAACAAAGGCACGTTGACTGCCGTGTTGACCTATCACGTGGTTGCGGGACGCCTGAATTCAAAGGCGTTGGAGCGCATGATTAAGCAAGGTGGCGGAAAAACAATGCTGAAAACAGTGCAAGGTGCAGAGTTAACCCTGACGATGAGCGGCGACAACATCAAGGTGATGGATGCCAAGGGTGGTGCGGCGACGATTACTATCACGAACGTGAATCAATCGAACGGCGTGATTCACGTGATTGATCGCGTGTTGTTGCCGAACTAGATAGGTGTTGGTCTGCAAACAGAAGAAAGGCGTCTGTGAGCGAAAGCTTGCGACGCCTTTTGTTCTCTCAGGGGAAGAAAATCATGAAGACAGATAATCTCCATCTGGATCAACGTGGTCTACGGCGAATACAACGCCGCGAATGGTTGAAGATGCTGCCACTCGCTGCGCTGGGCGCAATCGCAGTTCCGAGCGTCAACGAAAAGCTCATCAAGCGCGGACTGGCCTTGAGTGATCGCGCTTCGGAAACGTTCTTTCGCCGACAACAGCTCGCGCCCACATTTAGCGACCGTGAGGTGACGGCCTTTGATAAATTTCCCATCAATAGCTATTCGACCTATGACGCAGAAGCTGATCTCGCCAATTGGAAGTTGATTGTCGAAGGGATGGTTGCGCGCCCCGGTGAATACACGCTGGAGCAAATCAAAGCATTGCCGAAGCAGGTGCAAAATGTGAAGCATATTTGCATCGAAGGCTGGAATGTCATTGGCAACTTCGGAGGTGCGCGATTGGCCGATTTTCTGCAATTGGTCGGCGCTGATCCGCAGGCGCGATTTGTCGAATTCACATGCCTTGATGATTACTTCACTTCGTATGACATCGCAAGCTGTCAGCATCCGCAAACATTGCTTTGCTACGAAATGTATGGGCAGCCACTGACCAAAGAACACGGCGCGCCGCTCAGAATTCATACGCCGATCAAGCTTGGCTACAAATCCGCCAAGCATCTTTTCACGTTGCGAGTGTCGAATGTCTTAAGCCGTGAAACAGGCTTTTGGGAAGATCAGGGCTATTCGTGGTACGGCGGGATTTGAGAAAGAAATCAGGTGGTGGGTCAACCACGGGAGATAAAGGCGGAAGCCCGCCTGTGAAGGAGGGCGCGGAAGCAGTGCGTAATACGCCCTCCTTCACAGTCGGGCTTCTGCCTTCATTTCTCTACCTTCAGCCACTACCAGAAATCAAAGGGCAAAGGCAAAAATATGGCAGTGACTAAATCAGGATTAGCAATTCCGGCAATCGAAGCTGAGCGCAAAGGCAAGCACGAAACGTATACGCGCGAGCATCCGTGGCTCGTGCGTTTTACGCATTGGCTCAATGCTATTTCGTTGTTGGTGATGACGGCGAGTGGGCTGCAAATTTTTATGGCGTTTCCCAGCTTCGGCGACAAAATTCCGCAGAAAGACTTGGTACACGTGCCCGCAGTTTTAGGCCTTGGCGGCTGGCTCGGCGGGGCGTTGCAATGGCATTACAGCTTTGCTTTTTTGTTTACGGCAACCGGGCTGGCGTATGTGCTTTACTTGTCCCTCAGCGGACACTGGCGACAGGTCATTTTGCAGCCGAAAGAATTGCGCGGCATTTGGCCGATGGTGCGGCATTACTTTTTCTTTCAACCCAAGCCGCCGCAGCTTGAGCCGTACAATCCACTACAAAAACTTGCCTATACCAGCGCGATTTTGCTTGGCATCGGAGCTGTTCTGACAGGCATTGCTTTATCAAAGCCTGTGCAATTTTCGTGGTTTGTGCAATTGCTGGGGGGATTTGGATTTGTTCGCGTCTTTCACTTTGTCGCAATGGCCGGGTTTTTGGCGTTTATACCGGGACATTTGCTGATGGTGGCTTTGCACGGATGGAATAATTTTTATTCGATGATTATTGGCTGGAAACGCAGTCCTGATTATCTTGCGGATTGATTTTAACTCTCCAAAAACTGCGCTGACAGATAGTTCTTTAATACCAGCATTCCAGCTCTGACTCGGGTTTTCACCGTTCCCAGCGGTAAGTTGAATTTCTCTGCCAGTTCAGATTGACTGAGTCCTTCAAAATACGCCGATTCGATCAGTCGCCGCTGTTCTGGAAGCAGCTGATTCAATGCGGCGCGCACAAGTTTTTGTCGCTCGGTATAGAGAGTGTTTCTTTCAGGATTGTCAGCTGTGACGGCGTGATGCATCACCACATCCAGCGATTCAGTTTCCTGGCGCAAATGTGAGGAAGAGCGCAGCCGATCAATCGAACGCGTGCGCGCAATCGTCATCAACCAAGAGAGCGGCGTGCCACGCACCGCTTCAAAATTCCCTGCTTGTCGCCAGACTTGCATATAAACATCTGTTGTTACTTCTTCCGCCAAACCACGGTCATTCAGAATGCGTAACGCAAGGCTGAAGACAAGGCGGTTCGACTGGTCGTAAAAGTCGGTAAACGCCTCTTGCTTACCTTGTGCGATAGCCACCAGCAGCGCAGTCAATTGCCGATCAGTTTCGGTTCGCGCTAAATCTCGTACGTGGCTTTGCGAATTGGGTGCAGTTGCTGCGGGTGACTGCATAGTCAGTTACCTCCCTAACAATTTTTAGCTTGTAACGAACTCTCTTCTTCCATCTCGTCAGGTTGATGATTGCGACAGGCCGTCACCATCCACTGCATTGCTTCCTCTGCGGAAGCTGCTCGTTGGTGCTCACCTTTTTGGATATGTTCAATATCAAAGACAAGCTTTTCAGCGACGGATTTTTCCGACTCTTCTTGAATCACCCAGCAACGGACTAAAAACGAACTGTAAAGTTTCATTGCCTAACCCTTCCTTCTCCTAATGGCATCAATAAACAAAGACATCCTACAAAATCGCCCTTCCACAAAAGTTCCGCTTGCCGAAGTTTCGTGCTTCCAGTGAGGTTCCAAATGCGTTCCAAAATGGAAGTGCAGAAATAATTGGACTTAAGAGGGTGAAGGAGACAGCGGCAGTGCAAGTTAATTTTCAGGGTATTGTACTTTTGAGCCGTTGCAGCAGCGCGGCGTAGCGCGGATCAGCGCGTAATTTGTCGAGACGCGGATCAGCTTTGATCAGTAGCATGGAAAAAACATGTTCATCGTGGGCTTGATTCAGCAGCTCAAACACGCGATCAAAATCACCGAGTTGCAGGTGAACCAATGCCAAATGAAAAGGGGAGACATATTTTGTGGCTGATAACTGTTTCAGTTGCGCGAGCGTTGCTTCGGCTTCGCTTCGTTGACCTGCTGCTCCGTATGTGTAGCCCAGCAGCGCCAGGATGTAGGCGTTATTGGCAGACATCTCAACCGCTTTTTTCAACGCTGCAATGGCTTGCTGATGCAAACCCTTTTGGGCATAGGCCAGGCCAATTGTTTGATGCGCTGGGATAAAGGTGGCGTCCATTTCCAACGTTTTGCGGCAGCGTTCAATGGCCTGATCGTACTGACGCGCAAACCAGTAAATTTCTCCAACATCGTTATTGATGCTCAGCGAAACTGGGTCGAGTTCCTGGGCGCGCTTGATTTGTTGGATTGCTTCGTCAAGTCGCCCCTGAGCAACCAGGTCATACGCATACCAATGATGTGCGGTCGGATAGTTCGGGTTGAGTTGAAGGCTACGATTAAATGATGCTTCTGCACCTGTCAAATCCCGATCCTGAATCATTTTGGCAAAAGCCAGAGAGGTATGCGCTTCAGCGAGCGTCTCATCCAACTCAACCGCTTTGATTGCCGTGGATTTGACGCGTTTTGCTGTTTCCAATCGCGTTAGGGAATCATCCGGCCAGACGGCGAAAGCATCGGCCAGTCCCGCATACGCCAAGGCATAATTCGGGTCTACTTTGATGGCTTGCTGATAATATTCGACAGATTTTTTTACTCCTTCGGCAGTGCGTTTATTCCAATAAAACCGGCCTTTTAGATAAGCCTGATACGCTTCGATGTTTTCAGTATGCTGCTTGGCCACAAGCTGTTGCTGTTCATTCGTCAACCGCAACTGTAATTTTGCCGTGATCTCACGCGAAATCTCAGATTGGACAGAAAGCAAGTCGGCCAATTTGCGATTGTATTGTTCGCCCCAAAGTTGCGCGCCATCTTTGACATCAATCAACTCTGCCTGAATGACCAGATCATCGCCACGTTGTAAAACCCGCCCGGTTAGCAGGGCCTGAACTTTCAGTTCGCTGCCGATTTTTTGCGGATCAACTTCGCGACCTTTGTACCGAAACGAGGTCGTGCGCGCCATCACGCGCAGGTTTGGCAAATGGGAAAGGCTGTTAATCAGGCTTTCTGTGATGCCATCGCTTAAATACTCAACGTTCGCATCGGCACTGGTAAATGGCAAAACGGCAATAGCCTCGACCTCTTGTTGATTTCGGCTACGGAAGAAAAATGCTCCGGCCAGCGTGCCAATCAACAAAAGCGCGATAAGCGCACCGATCAGCAGGCGGGAAGACTTACGGGGAATCGGAATTGGTTCAGCCGTAGCGGGAGCGACGGCCAGCGCTTCTTCCTTTTTTGCCAGGGGCGAGGGAGCTATGGCATTTAGTCGAAGCTCCGCACTTTGCAGCACAGGCTGAATTTGTCCCGCCGCAATTTGCTCATACAAGGCAATTGTTTTGGGTTCCGGCTCTGCATCTAGTTCTTTGCGCAAAATAGCCTGGCACCGTTGGAATTGTGACAACGCTTCATGCCGACTGCCAATCAAGGCGTACAGACGCATGAGTTGCCGATGAGCGGATTCATGAGACGGATTGAAGGCGATCAGGTGCTGGATTTGTTCAATGCTTTGCTGCCATTGCCCGGCTGCTTCATAGATTTGCGCGGATTCAGAAAGCAATCGTTCAGCCAGCCGACTTAAGCGCTCCCGCCGGGCCGCTGCCCAGTCTTCGTAACGATCTTCGGCCAGCAACTCTCCGGCATATAACTTCAACGCCGCTTCATAATCACTGATGGCTTTGGTCTTGAGTGCAACGGTTGCGCATTGCTCAAATTCTTCGACATCAATCCACAAACCACCGGGGGCGCGTAATAATACGTGTTGGTCGTGCGTCAGAATAAAGCGTGAATCGGTGCCGGATTTTAGCTCCGGTTCCAGCGCACGTCGTGCCGCGTGAATGATTTTGTTCAGATTATTGGCGGCTAGCTCAGGCTCTTGTTCCGGCCATAAGAATTCCATTAACTGTTCGCGATGGAGTTGATGCTGTGGTGTGAGGGCGAGAATTTTGAGCAGGGCTTTGGCTTTGCGGCGAGTCCATACACGTTCTTCGATCAGCAGGCCATCAACACAGATGCAAACTGACCCAAGCAAACGCAATTCAAGTTTTCCAGTAGTGGCTGGCTCCTGACTTGTCATTTTGTATCTCACACAAAACCGGGTGTTTCGAGCGCTATTCTAAACTACGAAGCAAGTCGAGAGAAGGCTGGGAACGGTTTTAGAGAGACGGCAGAAGCCCGACTGTGAAGGAGGGCGTGGTTTCTGTTACGCCCTCCTTCACAGTCGGGCTTCTGCCGTCTGCACGGTTCTTTCTCAAAACACATTATTCAGCGACGAATAGACTGAATTATGCTAAGCTGACGCAGTTTTTATAAGCTCCCACAACTTAGCCGGCACGTGCTCGTAACAGAGCAGCAAAAATATTTCTATCCTCGCCACTTGAATAAAAAGCAAGCGGCACTCCCCCCAGTTGATTTTGTCTGCTTGCGAAATAAAACGAGGAAACTACGATGAAAAAGCAAATTCTGGTGTATCTGTTCGCCCTATTTTTATTGGGTCAGGCCGCGTTCGCTCAGCAAAAAAAGATTTATATCGCGCTCGACGATCATACTGATTATGTTTACGCCCTGGACGAAGAAGAGCATCGGCAAATCTTTCTGGAAACGTTGGATTACTATTTAAACCTCGCCGACGCTACCGCCAATAATCCCTCTGCACACCAAAGCCGTTGGAACTGTGATGGCAGCTTTTGGCTGTGGACTTACGAGAAAAACAAATCGCAGGCGGACTTTGATCGCCTGATCAATCGCGTTCGTGATGGGCATATCAGTGCGCCGCTGAATGCATTGGTTTCGACCTATGGCGCGCAACCCTCCGAAGCTGTGCTACGGGGTATGTATTATCCCGGCTCGCTTGAACGGCGGTTTGGTTTGCGGTTCCCGCTGGCTGTGGCGATGGAAAACGCGACGATCCCCCTGGGGCTGGGCGCGCTCTGGGCTGGAGCGGGTGCGAAATACAGTTGGCGCGGCATTTGCGGTTGCGCCTCCAAAACTCCTTATGGCGGAAACCGACCAGACATTTATTGGTGGCAGGGGCTGGATGGCAGTCGCGTGCTGATGAAATGGAATTACTTTTACCCGTATGAAGGCGCTTCGATTGGGGATTATCAGGAATGTCGCTTTCCTGAACGTGCAGTGAATACTGTCGAGACGAATCAAAACTTCCTGACCAATTGGCCTTACAACGTGATCGGCATTTTCGGCAAAGGCGGCGATGATGCGAAAACCTTGACCGATAGTTTCGTAACGTTTGCCCAAACTAACTCCAATGCAAATCGCCAGATTGTCGTTTCCAATCAGGAAGATTTCTTCCGCGACTTTGAATCCAGTTATGGCGCAAGCGTCCAACCGCACACGGCAAGCTACGGCAACGAATGGGATATATTATGTGCCTCAATGGCAGAGGTCTCAGCCAGCGTCAAGCGCGGCGTTGAGAAGCTGCGCGGGGCTGAAGCCATTCAAACTTTAGTGAGTCTGAAAAATCCGAACTTTATGCGTGACCACGTCGCCGAACGTGATCAGACGTGGATGAATTTGGGGCTTTTCTGGGAACACGATTGGACGGCGGATGGCGCGATTCGGGAACAGCGTGATGAATGGCAGCGAAAAATTGCGAATCAAATCACTGGGTACGTGGATACCCTGGCAAAAGATTCCGCCGCCGCGCTGGGCGCAATGATTCCAAATCCAAGCAGCAACAAACGTTTCTATGCCTTCAATCAATTGAGCTGGACGCGCACCGATGTTGCCGATGTCGCCTATGCTGAAACTGATCCGATGCATGTGGTGGATGTCAGCACTGGATTGGAAACGCCTTCGCAATTCGTGACGATTGATGGGCAGCGCTATTTACGGGTGCTGGCGAGCGACATTCCGCCCGTTGGTTATAAAGTCTTTGAGATTCGCTCCGGCACGCCGGGCAATTTTTCTGATGCCGCCAGCGTTTCCGGCAATGTGATTGAGAATGCGTTTTATCGTCTGACGATTGGCAACAATGGCGCGATCAAAAGCCTGATTGACAAGACACGCGGCGATCAGGAATTTGCCCGCGAAATTAATGGCAGATTCATCAATGATCTTGGCGCAAGCGAAGGCAGTTTTGAGGTCGAAAGCGTTGGCCCGGTTTCTGTGACGATCAAAACTATCGCTACTGCCCCGTTGCAACACACCACACGCATCACTTTATTCCGCGATTCCGACCGCATCGAAATCCGCAATGAAATTAACCAGAATTTCAGCGAGGTTCATACGTGGGGATACAGCTTTAATCTGGACAATCCCGATACGTGGCATGAAGAAGTTGGCGCAGTCATTCGCGCTAAGCAACTGGCACAAGGCGGACATTATGCAGATCGCGGCGCGCGGCTGGATTGGCAAACGCTCAACCATTTTGCCGATATGACAGGCAGCAATAACACAGGCGTGACCCTGTCGAATGCGGATTGTTATTTCATGCGCGTTGGCAATAGCGACGTGCTGACGCTGGACACCAACACGCCGCAGCTTTCACCGCTGGTTGGTGGGCAGGTTGACGGCGCTCGCCTTGGAATTTCAGATCAGGCAGGTGACGCAAAATTCTTGCAACGCTTCGCCTTGAGAACACATGGCGAATACGACGGAACGGCGGCAATGCGCTTTGCTCTGGAGCATCAGAATCCCTTCGTTGCACAACTGATTACAGGTGGGAGCGGCTATCCTGAAACGACCTATTCGCTGGTGAATATTTCCGATCCGAATGTGTTGTTGTGGTCAATCAAACCGGCAGAAGAAGGTATCGGGCAAGGCATCATTGCCCGTGTGTACAATGTCGCGAATCAAGCGACAAATACTTCCTTGCAATTGGCCAATTCTATCACCAGTGCCAATCGCACATCACACATTGAAACCAATCTGGATTCAGTTGCACCCAATGATGGTACGCTCCCGCTCACTTTTGCGCCTCAGCAATATCAAACCTTCCGCCTGTTTACGAGCGAAGTCATTAACGATGTGCCGCCTGCGGTCAGTATCGTTGGCGTAAGCAACGGTTCTTTATTTGCCGCGCAATCGAATATTCGACTGGATGCCGTCGCCAGCGATGCCGATGGGAGTATTGCGAAGGTTGAATTTTTCGATGGGACGACGAAGCTTGGAGAAGCTGCCGCTGCGCCGTATAGCCTGACCTTGAATTCACTTCCATCTGGCAGCCATCAATTCATTGCCCGCGCGACAGACAACAAAGGCAAAGCTGTTTCTTCCGCCCCAATCCGCTCGATTGTGACGAATGCTGTAGCTGGCGTTACCAGCGTTTCTGCCGCAAGCTATCGTCGTGTCGTGTTGGCGCGCGGGGCAATCGCTTCGGCCTTTGGCACAAACCTGGCCACTGCCTCTGGCAGTGCAACGGGCACTCCGTTGCCGACGAATCTGGCAGGCACGACCGTCACAGTCAAAGACAGTTTAGGACGACAGCGATTTGCCTCTTTGTTTTATGTGTCGCCAACGCAGGTCAATTATCAAATCCCCGCTGACACTGCGACGGGCACGGCAAAAGTTGAAATCAACAGCCCCGGCATTCCTGCGCAAACGGAGTTCATTCAAATCACAAACGTTATGCCCGGATTGTTTTCTGCCACGACTGATGGACAGGGGATTGCGGCGGGCGAAGTGACAAGAATTCGTGGCGATGGTTCGCGCAGTGAAGAAAAAGTGGTGACGTATGATCCCACGATAGAGAAGTTCGTTGCGCTCCCGATTGATCTTGGGATTGAAACAGATCGCGTCTTTTTGATCTTGTACGGCACTGGCCTGCGCGGGCAGAATCTGAAGGCATCAGCTTTTGTTGGCGGTGTAATTACCCCAATTGATTTTATCGGTGCGCAGGGAACGTATGTGGGGTTGGATCAAGTGAATTTACTACTGCCTCGCAGCCTGATTGGACGCGGCGAGGTGGATATTCATCTGACAGTGCAGGGACAGGCTGCAAACACGGTTAAGGTCAAGATCAAGTAAGAACATCGGGGAGGAACACCGTACCGTAGACTGTCCAGTCTGCGGAGTCACAGCGACAATTTCCTTGATCAAAACAGGACGTTCTTGGCATCAGCCGCAGACTGGACAGTCTACGGTACAGCGTCTGCGTTCATCTGACGAATCTGTGGCAAATCCTCTTTCCGCAACAGCATCCAGAACAAATCATCTGCCAGATAGGGCAACGGCAAATATTCCGGCAGCAAATTCAAGAGCCTCCCTGCCTGGTTTCCTAGCGGTATTCCTTCCAGCTTGTATTGCAACAATGATTTTGCGTGACCGCCGTTGATCCATTTTGAGGGTCTGCCGCATGCGACTTCTCGAAATCCATATTGTGCAGCCAGTGACTTCAGCGTCGTCGGCGAAAACCAATGCAACACGCTTGGCGGGCTGTATTCATGCCAGTTCTGGCCAAAGAATCGTGCCGCAAGGCTATCTTTGTTCCAGGTTTCGATGAGCCAATATCCTGAAGGTTTTGTCGCATCACAGGCCACTTGCAAGGCGCGTCGCAAATCGGCGAAATGGGCGACGACTTGAATCATGCTGACGAGGTCATATGGTTCAGTGGTCTGTAAGTTTTCCAATGCGCCTGCCTGCACCGGAATCCCCAGCGTTTCACGCGCATACGACGCCATCTTCGGATTTGGCTCAATGCCGTGCCCCTGCCATCCACAATCCATAAAGCCCTGGAGCACGAAGCCGGCTGCTGCGCCTACGTCCAGCATCGTTCCCGCTGACAGATAATTCGCTAATCGCTTGCCGTACCATCGTCCGTGATTGCGCAGGATGCGCGCTTCGCCCAGGTAATCCGGGTAACCCGCGCCGCCACCCTGAAAATATTGGTCATCGTACACTTGTTGCGTGTGTGTCGCGTCAACTGAAACATCGGCGAAGCGATGGTGACAAGCTGAGCAATCGCGGATTCCATAGCCGTGAGCTGTAAATGTCACCTGACTAGATTGATTGCAAATCGGACAAAGCATTTCTAATCCGTAGCGTAAATCACAACCGGTTTTGTATGTGACCAGTTGGCAAATTTGTTGTTGATCTGCTGCGCTAGATTGCTTTGCAGCAAGCCTCGTTGCGAAAGCCAGTTGGTTGTCCCTTCAACATATTTTCGCAGCCAGTTTGGCTGACGTTGATAGCGATACACCTCGCGCCAGCCGGGCGGCGGATTGATAATTTCAGGCGGGTACGAATCTTCTTTGTGATAGCTCAGCAAATACGAATTGATCGCCACATACGTGTGCTCGAACTTAATCGGCGGAGTTGTATGCACATCTTCATCCGGCTTCGGGAGCCGGAAGTTTTTGTATCTTTCGTCCTGCTGAAAACCAGCGAAGTATTGAAGAAAGCGTTGATCGCTGCGGTGCATATACACCGGGCGATCCTGATACTTTTGTGCAAAAGCAAAGATGGCGCGAGCATTGTCTCTGTGAGCGTGATAGCCCTCGCGTAATAAATACACAAATGAGAGCGAACTCAGCACAATCAGCGCAATCACTGTCCATTGCAATTTCCTGGCGTACTCACTGAGCCAGACAGCCGCCAACACTAGGAATGGTGCAGTGAACATCAGCATATAAGCTTCGATTTTGTACAACGGCACGTACGGCTTTGTGCTGGTGGGATAAACGCTCAGAACCAATAAAAATGTCAGTGCCCAGAGAAACGGCATCCAACTTTCACCCAGGATGTTTTGTTTGGCTCGCCAGTATTTTTTTATTCGATGCAGCAGCATTCCCAACGACACCAGCAAGCTCAACCCCACATAATGAAAATCCACGAACATCCAGTAAAGATACAGCCCCACACTGTTTTGCACCTGAAACCCACCTGCGGTGATTGGGGCATTGGACGTTTGATCGTGTAGCACCAGATTCAACCGTGCAAACCCGCTTCCCATCACCTGCCAAAAGACGAAAAACTCAAAGGCAAAAACAAACACAAAGCCAAGTGCGAACCAGCTCCAATTCCATTCAATCCGTCGTCTGAAGAACAGCACGAGCAGAAAGAACGGCGCGATCAGAACCGCAACAAATTTGGTTGCATATGCCAGCGCCAGCGCGACGCCGCCGAAGAAATAAAACCATCGTTTGTGCTTGTGAGATTCGCTTTTGTCAGCACGCACGAAAAGATACAGGCTTAGCAATAACCAAAAACTCAGCGGACAATCGGCCATTGGCTGCGAAGCGTAAATGATTTCCAGCGGAAACGTCGCAACGATGATTCCTGCCAGCAGCGCGGCCTGTTCATTTTTTAAATGTAGCGCCATCAGATACGCTATGGCTACAGTTCCAACCGAGGTCAGCAGCGGCCAGAGCATCGAACTGAAGTTATCCACTCCGAATAATTTGTAGCTGGCTGCCAACGGAAACAGTACTCCCCACCGTGTCGTCTGCTCATAAAAATAGGCTGGATTCCATTTCCCCTGTGCAATGTCCCAGGCAGATAAGCTATAGGTAAAAGGATCGCCCGGCGAAATCCCATGCCAGAAAATAATCCGCAGCAAGAGCGCAATTAAAAGTAGAGCGGCTAATTTAAGCAGGGACGGATTCAAGTTATTTGGCGTCACTTGCACGTTGCTGGATGTTTGCTTGGGGTGAAGCTTCATTGATCACTCACCATTACGCTGTACGACCGTGGGCAGGAAAGACGAAACTCTCAAGATAAAAGAATGAGCAATGGGGGATGGGTCATGGTTAATATTGCTGTTAGATTGGACATTTAATCTCTCACGTCGAGGGGCTTGAGTTGGAATAAGCAATAATCATTGCATTCCGCCAGCACAGGATAGATTTGTCGCAAGTCTTCTTCAAGATGTTTTTTATACCGGAAAGTGCTTTTGGCGGCGAGGTAGTATTTCGCTCCCCGCTTAATGAATGTTGCGATGGATTCCAGGGATTGCTCTTCAATACAAACATTGAAGCCTTTGCGGTCAGCCCAATACATCATAAACGAGGCGTTATATGCGACCGGAAATCCTTCATCCTGACAGACGCCACCAGTGACCAGAATCAATTCATTTCTGGAAATCATCGCCGCGAATGATTTCGCACAGTTCATTAATTCTGATGGTTTCCAGGCTTTTGCATCAACGACAATTTGCCGCATTTGAAATAAGAGAATGCCTGCCAGACTGAAAATGCCTGCGGCTTTCAATGCCTTGTTCCAACGTAGGTCGGTTTTTAATTGTCGAATGGCTTCAATGCCGCTGCCGATCAGCAATGCATAGCCAGGCAGGGAGACAACGTGATAATAGGCAGCCCATTGATCGCTGGTGGTTCGCGCCGCAATCAGGTAATAAGTCACCGCCGCAAAAAGCCAGCTCAGCCCATAATTGACAGGCTTTTCGCGCCATTTCAGAAACACGCCAAGCAGGGCCAGAATGATTCCCGTCGGCATCAACACATAAAAAAGCTCCGAACGGCTGATCCCAACGATGAACGACGGATCGGTGAATAAATCCAATCCTGCCCAATGATATTCGTTGGAAACGCCCAGCGAGTTGCCGTATTGCAACCAGAATTTGTGCGCGTGGACATACCACAATGCTCCGGGCAACAACGCCACGACGGCAAAGAGCCACAGCCGAACCTGCTTGATCGCGGCCAGACTGTATTTGCCAAGCAGCAGCAGCGTAAAAAATAAACCAATATGCGCTGCTGGAGCTTTTGCCAGAATGGCTAACGCCGTTGCTGTACAAGCGACGATGAAATGCCAGATTGCCTCACTGTCCAGCCAGCGAATGAAGAAATATCCCGCCAGCACATAGCCCAAAAACATCAGTCCTTCTGGTTGCAATGAAGTCGAAATGTTGATGAGGAGTGGATTAAAGGTGAAAAAAATAAAGGCAACGATGGCTCCCACAGGCGGCAATAAATACCGCGCCAGCCGATAAAAACTGATGAGCGTCAGCAGCGAAAAGACAAAGTTAATGATCCGGCCCAGACGTTCGTCAAAGCCAAATAGCTTGTATCCCGCCGCAATTAACCAGGGATAGAAAGGAAACTCCATCTCGGCATAGCCGGGGCCATCGCCACGCCAGTCAACGCGCGGATAAAACAGGTTCATGTCCTCGCGATAAAAACTGCGGGCTATTCCTGCCACATCACATTCACGCCAGGAGGGGCGATCTACCGTATGCCGCAGGTCTGCCATTCGGATTGCCGCACCCAACAGAAAAACAACGACGAAAATCAGCGAAAATTTCTTCATAGCTTCAGCATCATCTGACCGACAGAAACGACCTTGATTCAGGCCGCCTCCAGACCTTGTCCTAACGCAGTGATTTTGTCGTCATGACAGGTTGTAATTCATTCAGCAATTTGAAATCGCGTCGGCCAAACCGATGCCGAAAGATCGTGCGCAGCATTCTCAGTGCTGTCTGCGCGATTTTGAAGTAGTTGGCGGAATGCTTGGATTCGCCTCCAATGCGAACGTGGTAGGACACCGGAACTTCGATGATACGTTTGTTGACTTGCAACACGGCGACCATCATTTCCGGTGCCAGTTCCGGCCCGACGCCTTTCAGCAAGGGCCGAATGCCTTGATATGTTTCGCGCCACAACGCGCGGTAAGTACATCCAACATCCGTAAAGCGCGGTTGTTGTGACCACCACAGAAGTTCCACTCCTTTGGCCACAAGCACATTGCCCCAACGCAACAGCCCGCGCATATTCGCTGCCTGTTCGACCAATTCTTTTGTGGTGCGCGTGCCAATCACCATGTCTGCGTCTTTCAGATATTCCAGCAGCTTGCTCAGGTCACGGGATTTGAAGGAATGATCTGCCTCAACAACGACCAGAATATCGCCAATGGCGCGATCCAGCCCGTAGCGAATCGTATCACCGTAGCCTGTGAGTTTCGCCGTTTCGACGCGCGCTCCGGCTGCTGCCGCGACTTGTGCCGTGTTGTCCAGCGAAGAATTATTCACGACCAGCACTTCGTCCACCTGATCCTTGAAATCATCCACGACGAAGCCGATGGATTGCTCTTCGTTGTAGGCCGGGATCACGACACTGACTTTGCAATTCTCGAATCGCTCCGCGCGTATTTTGTATTGCGCGTAGTTGTAATCGTCCACGGTGTTGATGTTGAAGTATTTGCCTTCCAGGAAAAACGGGCGAACGCTTCCAGTCTGCGTAGCCAACGAGTTGATCGCGTCAATTAATTCTATGCGACCAGAACGAGGAGAAATGGGCGTTTGCCTGATCGTCGTAAAAATCTCAGGCGTGAAAACAAACGTGCCGCAGCCGAGCAAATTGTTTTCAATGATCTCTGGCTTTTCGATTAAAGAAACGATGTGGTTGTCGTTGATCTTGAGCGAATAGTTTTTCTTGATTTGATGCAGGTCTCTGGTTTGTAAAACGCCGCAAATCGCTTTTGTTTCTGCGTTGAACTGCGCCCGCAATTGTTGATGATTGGAATGATGATACAACTCGTCGCCAAGGATTGTGACGAATGGTTCCTGTAAGACTTCCTCGGCCAGCAGCATGCCGCGCGCCAGGCCGATGTCTGGATCGTTGCATTTCAGATAGCGCAATGAAACATCCAGCGCCGCGCCGCTGCCAAAGCGACTGATGATTTGCTCGCCTTCGTAGCCGACAATGATCGTGATGTCATGAATATTAAGTTCATCGCGCAAAATTTCGATGTTGCGCTGAAGTAAGGTTTTGCCGTCAATTTCGAGTAATGGTTTCGGTAGGTATTGGGTTTTCGGAAAAGCCCGTATCCCGCGGCCAGCCGCAGGGATCAAAGCCTTGGTTATCATAAACGCTCCTAATCAGAATAACTTCAGTTCAGGACTGAAGTTCGGGACACATTCCGTGAGGAGGCCGTATCTCGTTTTGCTAATTTGCAAATTGCTTGTCGTAGGTGAGGCTCGCCGGACTGACCAACATTAGTTCCGACTTTTTGATTGCCTCTGCATGTTGCTTCATTGGGACGACTGCAAATTCTGAACGCAACATCGCAAGCATCTCGTGGACAATAGAGACCTTTCGCTTCCCGGTCATTTGCATGCCAGGAAAGAAGGCCAATTCCTTCACATCATCACAGCCCAGAAAATCCAGTGGATGCAGAAGGATTGACGGTTGCACTCCTGCCAACTTGCACATCGTTAGTGCAGTGCGGAAATACAACTTCGCCAGCGCAGGGGAATAGCTGCTGGCATACAACAGATAACTGATATGAATCGGAGTCTTGAAAACAGGTAACGTCGTGACCGGGATTTCGATCAACTCGCCTTCAGCAAGTTGCCATTGATATGGCTTGAGCGGGCGTAATCCTTCAGAGAACTTGCCAAATAACGCTTTCCGCTTTTCACGTTCTTCCGGCGTGAGCTTTGCCGTCGCAAAGTAATACGCACGCGCCAACGGCCCCAAATACGTGGGAAATGTCGAGCAATCGTATTCATAGCCGCGCCGTTTCAGTACGCGCAACAAGGGTTCTGAACAACTAAAGCCAGGGCCGCGAAAGCCTGTTGTGCGTTTTCCTGTGACGCGTTCAATCTGCTCTTCTGCCTGCGCGATTTCCTCTTCGATTTGTTGTTCGGTGTACAAATGCAACCACGGTTCGTGATGAAACGAATGGTTGCCGATTTCGTGTCCCGCTTCTGCGAGAGACGCCAGCGCCTGCGCATTCTTCTCCAGCGCAGCATCCTGCCCGACAATGAAAAATGTAATGGGTTGCTGAATCTGTTTCAGAAAGCTCAACACGCGCGGCACAACAATATCCAGATACGACGGAAAGCTTTCCCATCCCGCATCGCCATGCGTTTTCATATACGACCATTGATTGTCGAGATCGAGCGATAAACTAGCGATGGGTTTCGTTCGTTGCATAAACTGTACAACAAACATCTTGTTTGTTGCTCTGAGAGGTTCTTTCCAATCTACTGTCAATGCACATCGTTCTTTGAATGTTGGCCGTTGCCCACAACGTCCAACATTCAAATTCAAGCCACTTGCCGCAACGCTACGGGCTTGGCCTTCGAGGCAGACAACAATTTCGGCATCACTTGTTCTGCCAGCTTGATGCCTTCATTTACATTTAATGTGCCGTTCAAAATATGCGATGAATTCACAATGAACACGCCTGGCACGGATGTTTCCATCGCAGGAACGTTGTCTGAATAATGCAAGGTTGGCAACGGAAACACATTGCGAACGCGCGAGACTTTGAATGCCAGCACATCATCGCGCTTGATATGCGGATACATGCGCACCAACGCCGTAATGAACCTGGCTTCAATTGCTTCGTCAGAAAGGTTCAGAATGGAATCACCTGCCGCAAAATACTTTGGCAGATAGACGAGCGTTTGCCCGCCAAATTCTCTTGGATCTACTAACGCCGACATTTCAATCACGGCAGTGAAGGGAACCCAATCCGCAGTGATGTTCGTGACATAAAATCCGGCCAAAGGTTTCTTGAGGAGTACGGAGGCACAGATGATGCCTTGATATTGCACTTCGTTCAGTTTGTGTTTTTCTGCTTCACTTAGCTGCGTGCAAACCTGCGCCGCAACATTACCCGGTACAGTGAAGACAACCTGATCGTGATCCGCTGTGGTGCCATCCGTCATTTCAAGTCTGACCACATCATTCATTACAGAAGTCGCTTTGCTAATCCCGCTGTGAAGTCTGAGCGTGACACCTTCGCTTTTTAGAACTTCAGCAAATCGTCCTAACACGCGTGCATAGCCACCGGGCAGGTATCCAAACATTTCTTTCTTCAGCCCGGTTCGTCGGGCAGCATACATCCGCGCAATCGTTGTCCAGATAAAGGCTGCTGATGTTTGCTGGTAATTGTCACCTAATTTTGCGCGTAACAACGGCAACCAGATTTTTTCAAACGTCCGTTTGCCGGAAAGTTTTTTGAGCCAATCTGCAACGGGGATACTTTCAAGCTTTTTCCAATCCTGGATTTTAGAGGCGTAAAAAATCGTGGCCCCCAGGCGGAATTTATCAAGCAGATTGAGCGGCGGGAATTTCAAAAATTCCACTGTATTCGACATCGAATACAGCTTGTCATCGGTATAAAATCCGGTGCGCGTTTCGACCCACTGCATTTCTTGTTCGAGTCCTAATTCATTGAGCAAGGAGCAAAGAAAAGTGTCCGACAGGAGCGTAACGTGGTAATGCCGATCCCATGTGATGCCGCCGAATTCCCAGGCACTGGCTAAGCCACCCAGGTACGGCGCGCTTTCATACAACGTGACTTGTTTTCCTGCCTGGGTCAGCCGATGTGCGAGGGTCAGACCAAGCATTCCCCCACCCACGACTGCCCAGGACTCTGTGTTTGCTTTCATTCGGTAATAGTTCTATCGGTCAAGCGAAGTTCGTTGTCTCCGCCTTTTTCTGATTTGAAAATCAAGTCAGTCGCACATTCCCCAAAATGGTGAATGCCTCCTGCCGGAACACACTGAAAAACTCTTTGGCTATTGCGGCGGATTTAGCTCCGTCACAATTTGGTCGTTAATCTCATAGGGCAAGCCGCACACGCTGCAATCAACGATCTGCTTTTCTGTTGCTTCTGCAAAGCGCAACAACAATTGACCGCAACGACAAACCGCGCCCACCGATTTCGCCGGATGCCCAATCACCAGATGGAAGTCCGGCACTGACTTTGTCACTAGCGATCCCATCCCGATCATCGCAAAACGCCCGATGCTCAGGTCATTGCCAATCGTGCAGCCTGCGCCAATTGTCGCACCTGCTTTGACCAGCGTTGGCAACGTATGTTCATCGGGATCAGACGACCGCAATTGTTTCAAATCCGGCGTTGTCGCACGTGGGAAACGATCATTCGTGAAAATCGTACCCGCACTGATCATCACACCGTCTTCAATTGTCACAGCATTGCAGATGTACACCATCGCATTGATTTTGACGCGATGCCCGATGTGGACGCCATACGCAACGTACGTCTTTTCGCCGATGATGCATTCTTCGCCAATTGTGCTGGAGTGGCGAATATGAACATTATCCCAAACGCTCGTGCCTGCCCCGATTTCAACATTGCTTTCAATGAGGGCAGTCGGATGAATGCGAACGCTCATGCGATCTTCCTCAAAGAAGATTCCTGATCCACCAGCCGCAGATAATTTTGATCCAGTGCGTGGCTGACCTTTGTCCATTGATTGCGCGCCAATGCTGTATAGGCAGCTTCGATCACTTCCACCGAAGCAATGGCATCTTGTGGAGTCACCAGCAACGCTTCTTCGCCGCGAATGCCGCCGCAGAAGTTGATGATATTGCTGCGAAACGCCTGCACTTTGTCATAGCCGTTGCCGAACACGATCCATTCATTGCTGGTATTTTGCCTGTATTTCGACGACTTCCACCCTACGACAACTGTGCCTTTGGTGCCGTGAATATTGATGTAACTTTCCAGTTCTTTGTTGATGCTCCACGAAAGATCAATACGTCCCAGCACCCCGTCGGAGCTTCGTACAAACACTTGCGCGCATTCTTCAACCGCCAGGTTGTGCGCGCGCACACCTTCGATCACCTGCACTTCACTGACCGGCCCCAGAAAGTAGCGCATGATGTCCGCTGAATGCGTGCCGTTATCAATTAGCACGCCGCCACCGCTAATTTCACGCTGTGAATTCCAGCGTGTGGACATATCAATGCGCGAGGTAAAAGCGTTTTCGATCAGCAGAATGTCGCCCAAAATGCCAGATCGCACGATGCTTTTGGCTCGTACCACATCTTCCACATAGCGAAATTTGGACGCCATTGTGAGCTTCACTCCACAACGACGCGCCGTATCCAACATCAACTCGGCGCTGCTGACATCAATGCTCAAGGGCTTTTCACAGAGCACATGGACCTTACGCTGGCAAAAATGCAGGGCAATTTCGGGATGACTAACGGGCGGTGTGCAAATGATCACTGCGTCCAACGGCCATTCATCACCGAGTGCTTCATAGGAGTCGTAGCTGCGACAGCCAATCTGTTCGCCCAATTTGCGAGCAGCTTCGACATTGACATCGGCTACTCCGACGAGACGGGCGATTTTTAAATTCTTGAATGCTTGGGCGTATGCTTGGGCGATGCCGCCAGCCCCAACCAAGCCGAAGCGAATGACTTCTTCAGCCATCGTCTTGTTCCTCTGGTTAATTCGCTAATTCGTTCACTGCTTGATGAATCGAGTCAGCGATGTAATGAACGTGTTCGTCGTTGTAGCGTTCGTTCCAGGGCAGGACGAGAATGCTTTCCAGGCCAGAAAAAGTGCCAGGGAATTTGCTGGGGCTGTAATCAACTGCTTCAGGCCGTGCGAGTGTAAACGGCCAGCGACTATTGCCGAAGGTGCGCTGTTCTGCCAGTACCTGACATTGGAATGCAGGCTTCTGAATGTAACGAGGCGCAGAGAATATGCCGCGCTCTTCCTTGAGTTTCTTTGCTAACCCAACCGCACCGCCGGGAATCACCGCGCCATCAACGCGCAGGCAATATTTCCAGTAACTGCTTTCATTGCCGGGGGCTACATACGGCGTTTCAATACCACGCACTCCGATCAGTAATTCAGATAACTGATTGGCCGTGCGACGACGTTGTTGGACTGACCAGTACATTTTGTCGAGTTGTGCTAATGCCACCGCACCTGTAATTTCATTCATTCGATAATTCAGCGCGATGAAATAATGATCAGGATTCGGATCACCATAGCCAAATGCTTTATTGATTAGCAGGAAGATACGGCGTGCAAGTGCATCATCATTGGTGACGACTAGTCCACCTTCGCCAGTCGTGATGTGTTTGCCTTGTTGCAAGCTGAAGCAGCCGATGTCGCCAATTGTGGCCACGTATCGCCCATGATGTTTAGCAAGAAAGGCTTGTGCCGTATCTTCAATGACAGGAATATTGCGTGACTGCGCCAATTGCATAATTTCTGCCATCTCGCACGGATTTCCGAACAGGTGTGTGACGATAATGGCGCGTGTGCGTTCGCTCAGGCACGGTTCAATGGTTTCGGCTGTTACATTCCAGGTTTTGGGATCTACGTCGGCAAAAACCGGAATCGCGCCTTGATACAGAATCGGCGTCAAGGCTCCCATATCGGTGATTGACGTCGTGATGACTTCATCGCCGGGTTCGGGATCAATCGCTGCGACTGCAAGATGAACAGCGGCAGAGCCGGAAGTACAGGCATAGGCATGCTTCACGTCCAGTATTTCCGCAAAACGGTTTTCCAGCTTCTTGACGAACTGTCCTTTAGTGCTGGTCAAGGTGCCAGTGCGAATTGCTTCGGCCACAAGGGCAATTTCTTCCTCGCCCAGAGTTCGCCCAGAAGCATCCTGGTCAGAAGGCAATGTAAGGATTTCTGTAGATGGTAATACGGTAGTAGTCATTGGTCGTATCCTTAAAGCTGTAGGTAGATAATCTACGGGTGCTTTTTCTAAGTGTTAGGTGGTTCTTTTGGCTCGTAATCGTGGCAGATTACGGGGAGTTACTTAATAGTAACATCTCTTATTTGCAGTTTTTGTTGCGAACCATCACTAATCGTGTTGCGAGATGACAAACGAAGCTTTAATAACCGGGACAAGAGCTTCAAATGTCCAAGAATTGTTTTTAAGAGTTTCATCTTAGAGTATCCGAATAATCGCACCGCTAATGTGGCTGGATACTCTACGATTTTCTTTCTTTGTATATCTAACTTACCGAGTAACTCGGCTACACCGAGGAACCCATCTTCTTCAATTACTAATTTATCAACCGCGCTTTTTCTATACACACGGAAACAACTTGTGTACGTTGCAAGTTTTTGACGAAGAACCTGACGATAGAGAAACGAAGACCCTTTTGATAAGGTCAATCGCCAGGCTGGGACATTTAAGACTTTGCCCTCAGGGTGATAAGGAGAAGCCGTTACCAACGAAACATCTGTTTGTAACAACGGAATCATGTTTTTTAATTCGTGCGGATCATAGGTACAATCGCAATCCATTGAGCAAACGATTTCCGTTTTAGCTGCACCAATGCCAGTCATAATTGCCGCTGCTACTCCACGATTCTTTTCGTGGCGAACGATAGTAAAATTCGCCTTTGCGCCGAAAAGTTTTTTTAGTAGCTCGTTCGTTTTGTCTGTGCTGCAATCATCTACAAAAATAAAGGTTGGTCTGTACTTATCTGAGAGTGTTTCTTCGACACTTACTAAAGTATTCGCCAGATATGGCAGCGAAGATTCTTCATTGAAGCAGGGGATGACGATACTTACAGGTACTTTAGCTGCTTCTGAAGATTGTACCTTGATTATATCTCTGGATTTGACGGACTTACTTTTTACAAAATCAGGTCGCGGCGTTGTATCTAAGCTTAAATAGTCAGCAAAAGATGTGAAGTTGTATTTTTTTAAGTAATCCTCAATCACCCAATACATCTTCCCCAAATTGCGATAATGCCGGATTTTGGCTAGTGAAGAAGCACTGTTGATGCGCGGTTGTAAGCGATCCAGTTCCCAGACATGGAAGTACATTACAAAGGGGGCATCGAACGATTCGTGCCATTTTCTGACGGCTTGTTTGATGATCGTATGAGGGAATTGCCGAAAGAAATTGCCCCCGGCGATTGGCATCAGAAACCCTGGCAACTTAAAAGTTGAAACGGGAAACTCCCAGAATTGCTTTTCCCCTAACTGAAGTTGATGGGCGAATCTTCGTTCAGGGTGCGACCGCAATACTTCCATCGTTGGAGCAATGCTGGCATCGTAACTAAAACCCTCTGCGGCCAACGTCTCCAGCGCCCACAGCGCATTCTTTAGTTGCCATCGTTGCGCCGCCCGAAAACCTAAGACCTGTTTACCGCCTGCCTCTTCAAGCGATTCACGGGCACGCAAAACATCCTCTTTGAATTCAGTTGGATTGGTTCGCGTCAGATCAAGGTTGGAATAGATCGCGATTTCGTGTCCGCGCCGGGTGATTTCCCGAATAATTTCCGGCTGGCGTTCGGCAATCCAGCCTAATGAAAAGAAGGTAACCTTAGCCTGAAACCGATCTAACAAGTCGAGCGCGACGATGGTGTTGTGTTCAAATCTGGCTTCAAAACGCGACCATTGACCGCGCTGGATTAAGTAATCGAACGCACCAACGTGATAATAATCCTCTAAGAGGACAGCTAATAGATGTTGCTTTGTCGGTAACGGCTGGGTCATCTATCTTAAAAATCGCTTTGGCTTACTGGGTTTGTCGGAAGGCATGCGCAGGCGAGGCTAGGCAAGTTTGTAACAATGCCTAGTCGCTTTTTTATTACAAGACCGTGACAACTCCCATTTTTAGGCTTTTACCCTGGAAAACCCACTGTATTTACAACCCAACGAAAATGTTTATTGCACCAAGAAACTAAAAAAATATTTATCGCAATTTACGGCAGATAAATCGCAGCACGCTTCGCTCCAGGAGAGGCAGAGCACGGATAGATATAGGAGGAGAAATGACCTCCTAATTGCCAATAGGCGCTACGGGACATTAAGCACATAAAGTAAATTAGGAATATTAGCTTGAATGGCGCGGGCACAATATACTGCCCAATGGCCGCGAACGCAAGGCGATATTTACTTCTAAATAAAGGCTTTAACTCTGATTAACTCATCGTTTTTTCGCTGCCTCAATTTTTTCGCTGATCATTGCGACAAAATCTTCGCGCGAATTAAAGCCCGCTTGTCGAAAGGCAACCTGGCCCTGGCGGTCAAAGATAATGGTGGTGGGAATAGAGGTGACCCTGAACTCTGCATCCAGATAATTAGCATAAACGACAGGCAATTTGATCTTTTGCCCTTTCACATAAGGCTCAACATAGTTTCGGTCATCATCTGTATTGATGGCTAAAAAAATGACGTCTTTATCATTTTTATATTTCTCCATTGCACGTTCAAGTTCGGGCATTTCTATGCGACACGGCCCGCACCACGTTGCCCAAAAGTTCGTAATAATGACTTTGCCTTTGTAATCGCTCAGACGTACATCGCCACCGTTGAGCTTGGTCAGCTTATACTCAAGAGGATTAGTAACGTTCTCATTTGGATTCGGCGGTTCGATTTTGGCTAAGCGCTCGGCATTATCCTTTGTGATTACATCGTAGGTTTTTAGCAACTTATCGCCCAATCCCTGCTCAGAGCCGTTCTTGGCTGTGTATAGCTGCCCTAACTTGCGGCGGATTTCGTCTCGATCTGCTCCTTCAGGGGCTTCAATTGAACGAATAAATGCCTGGAGGTAATAGTCAATTGCCTGATCCGTGTTCTTTCGTTTTTCTGCGATGGCGGCAAGGGTTGCAGCAGCAGAGGCAAGAGGCGATTGTTTATAACTCTTATGCAAATCAGATTCAGCCTGGTCGAGATTGCCGAGATCATTGTGTATTTGTCCGCGTAGCAGGTACACCGAAGCAATTGTACGGCCCTTCTGTTGTTCCCATTGTCCAGGACTCATCCGTGCGGGTTTGATACGGGATGCAAAAATATCTTCTACTGCCTTCACTAATTTGTCGCCGTAGCTGAGTGCTTTGGCTAGATCGCCTGTACCTTTGCGGTCGCGCAGAGTCGAAACCAGAAACGTCATTTTTTCGAGGTCTTGCGGATTACTCGCTACCAGTTTTTCAGCGTATGTGATCTGGCGGTTTTTATCGCGAATATTGCCGGCCATTTTGTACAGTTCGCGTTCGATTTCGTCGCGGCGACTGCTGGTCGGATATTTCTTAAGAAAAGCTTCGAGATTTTCGAGCATTTGCTGCTCACTGCCGCCAGAGCCTTCAATGGCTTTGCGTAACTCTTCATCTTCGTCAGGTTCTTGTACCTCAATTTTTGCCGCATCTTCTTTGGCGTTTGTTTTAGGCTTTTCCTGCGCAATGGCCGATAAGCCTAAGCATAGAGAGAGGGCGAACACAAACGACGTAGCTTTCAGTTTCATCAATGGCTCCAGATAAATTTCTTGCAGGGCAAATGTCAGAGATAAAAAGTAAACTATAGGCGCGGCCTGTATTGCAACAAAATACTTGTGGCGACGAATTTCAGCGATGCTTTTGGCATTTCCTGAAATTCGTCGCCACTTGGATGGAATGATTTCCTGATTACTTACTTACCGTGTAATTCAGCATAGTGAACAAAGAACCAATAGGTAATTCCTGCCCACACAACCAAGTTCGCTAATGAAACAATCAGGCCAGTGGTTTTGACCTGAGCACTTCGTGCGCCGCGATTGGCCTTGCTGCCATACATCAGCATAGCAACCAATAGCCCGACGACTACCCAGAAGAAAAGGCGAATTCCGTACTCAACAGGGCCAGCATTTGGAATGTACTTCCAGACCTGCCAGATGGTCAGAATGATAGTCAGGATAATCGCTACGATGGCGGCCACAGGCGGCGTAGCGTTCTCAATAGTGCTGGTTTCGAGCGTCGCGCTGCTTTCTTCGCTAAGTCTGCTGTGGGAATAGCTGTAAGCGAAGTACACCACCAATCCAATAGACATCCAGATAATCAGGCGAATCCATGTGTCAAGCGGCAGACTGTTCATCAAATACGCCGCTGAAACAACCGTCGCAATGGGAATGAAAGGTGAAAGGGGTACCTTGAAAGGCCGATTCATTCCCGGATTAGTTCGGCGCAAAATGATGATGCCTGTGCCAACAATTACAAACGCAAACAAGGTTCCGATACTCACTAACTCACCAAGCAGGCTGATGGGCACAAATCCTGACAAGATGGCGACGATTACACCGGTAATTGCCGTTGTGACGTGGGGGGTCTGGTATTTGGGATGAATTTTGGCGGCCCAGGTTGGGAGCAATCCGTCCTTGGACATGGAATAGAAAACGCGTGGCTGTCCCATGACCATCACCACCATCGTTGAACTTAGGCCAAGCACGGCTCCGACTTTGATAATGGTCGGGAAGACTTGCAGGATTTTCCCCATTGTTGTGCCTTGTGCCTGATTCAATGCTGCATCCACTGCCACAGCAATCGGAGCTGCTGCGTTAGTCAGCAACTTGTAATCCACCAGTCCCACCATGATTCCTGCGACCAGCACATAAAGTACCGTACAAATCGCCAGCGAACCCAGAATGCCCATCGGCATGTCGCGTTGTGGGTTTTTGGCTTCCTGTGCGGCGGTAGAGACTGCATCAAAGCCGATATAGGCAAAGAAAATTACGGCAGCTCCAGTGATAACACCGGCAAATCCAAAGGGCATAAAGTCCGCGCATCCTGGCGTGCCGGGCGCACAACCCATACCTAAATTGCCTTTATTGACATACCCAATGCCCGCGATGATAAATAGCACAACGACCAGCACCTTGATCATCACGATGATCGAGTTGAAGGAGGCCGATTCCTTGATTCCCTTAATCAGCAGCCACGTCACGCCAATCGCAATCAACAGGCCGGGAAGATTGATGAGACCGGAAACCTCGCTCCCATCCGCGAGAGTTACTTTGTCCCACGGCCCCTTCGTTAAAATTGCAGGTAAATTTACTGAGAATCCTACCCATTGGCTGATGTCTTTTAATAAGCTAACCACATATCCTGACCACCCGACGGCAACTGTTGCCGCGCCAAACGCATATTCCAGGATCAAATCCCAACCGATAATCCACGCCACAAATTCGCCCAGCGTGCCATAGCCATAAGCGTACGCAGACCCTGAAATCGGCACGCTCGCGGCAAATTCTGAATAGCAAAGAGCTGCAAATGCGCTGACAATCCCGGCGAGGATCATCGAAACCACCACGGCGGGGCCTGCGTGTTTCCCGGCGGCTTGTCCCGTTAGCACAAAGATTCCGGTGCCAATGATCGCGCCGACGCCAAGCAGCGTCAGGTCCATTGCACTAAGCGTTTTTTTGAGTGTGTGTTCGCCAGACTCTTGAGCCTCGGCGATGATTTGATCAATAGGCTTTGTCGCAAATAATGACATCAAATCCTCCTGTGGTTCATTAGCGGATGGTCAAGATTGTCGTGCAAAGCATCCGCGTAATTTGGAATCGGTAATACTGCGATTTGGCGACTGCGAGCGAAGGTCGAAATTTTCCGCAATCGAATGGCGCTTACTCTAAACGCAAGAGTTCGAGTGGTCAATGCCTGCTAAGTTTTAATGGGGGATGAGGACTGAATAATTAGTGAAACAAAAATGGGCGACTCATTCCTGAAATCGCCCGTTTTCCTTGCTTGCTTATTTGCTTGGTTGCGGTGCCGGAGAGGATTGTGCCGCAGGTGTCTGGTTATTTGACTTACCAAACGGCAACAACCGGGCAATGTCATTGAAAATGACAAAGCCCATCAACAGCATCAGGGCTACGAACCCCACTTGCTGGAATCGTTCGCGCACCTTCATGGTGAGCGATAGCCCCACCAGACCAAGCAGCGCTTCGACTATCAGCAGCAGGATCATGCCACCGTCCAGCACTGGAATGGGCAACAGGTTCATAATGCCGAGATTCAAACTCAGTAAGCCCATTAACTGAATCGTTTCTGCCCAACCACCGGATTCAAACGCATCCGCCGTCATCTTGGCCATGCCAATCGGGCCAGACAAGGAATCGCGGGCTGACAAGCGCCCCACAATGATTTGTTTGAAGGCTACGCCAGTGATTTTCAGGATGCGCCAGTTGTAATCAAGCGCAAATCCTAAGGCCGCACCAATCCCTGTTTTTCTGATAAAAACGGTTTCTTGTTGCAGTTCAGCGCCAATCCCAAACAAATCGCTTTTTACCGGATCACTTACCTTAACGGTAGCGATAACGGTTTGACTGCCGCGCTCAAGGCCCAGCGTGGTGTCTTTGCCTTTCCCTTCCTTCACAATGTCAAAGGTTTTGCTCCAGGTCATGATCGGCTGACCGTTAATCGTTGTGATGCGATCTTGCGGTTGGACACCTGCCTGCGCTGCTGCCGAGTCTGGCTTGACCGAAGAAACCAGAATATTTTTCAGATACGGCTCAATACCGATGCGCGCTCCCTGGCCTTGTCCATCGGCTTTCGGACGCACAACGACATTGATTAACTGTCCGTTGCGGTCAATTGTCATTGGGATGTCTTCGTCAGCGCGGAGCGTTACATCCAGCTTGAAATCATTGAAGGCCGGGTCTTTGACGCCATTGGAAACCACAATGCGATCCATCGGTTGCAGTCCCGCTTTTTCCGCTGGAGAATCTTTGACAACATTGCCGATGATGATGGGCTGGGAATTTTGTGCGCTTTCCTGAAAGCCAATCATAATCGCCGCCATCGGAATTAAAATCGCCGTGAAAATATTAAATGCCGGGCCTGCCAACGCCACCAAAAAGCGTTTCCATTTCGGGTGCGAGAGGAATTCTTCCACTGAGCCTTCGCTTTTACCCTGAATCATTTCCAGATTTTCGCCGCGAAACTTAACGTATCCGCCCAACGGGATTGCACTCAGTCGGAAATCTGTGCCGCCCCAGTTGAAGCCAAAGAGGCGAGGGCCGAAGCCAACAGAAAACACTTCTGCCGGAATGCCCAGAATTTTGGCGACGATAAAATGCCCGAATTCGTGGATTGTCACCATTGCGCACAGAATAATGATGAAAGGCAGGTAATTCAGAATGGTACTCACTACACGCTCCTTAAAACAACGCCGAAAACAATTGTTAGCAACAAACTGTTTGCGGCAGACCGCTGTCGCTGTAAAAATAGGCGCGCAACCTGAACGCCCCCAGCGACGGATATGTTCAGTGTAGGCCACGGGCAAAGAGGGTGTCAAACAGACAATTTATGTCCCTATTAACGGAACCTTTTCAAAAGCATCAACAATCTGTGCGCATTCCCCTCTGGCGCGAGGCGGCCCTGATTCGGGAATGGGTGCAACTCTGGGCCGCTCCCGTATTTTACGGCAAAGGGATTCCATTTGGGAAAGCTCAGGCCGTAATTACGATCCCCGGCTTTATGTGTCGTGATGTGTATACCAATTGTCTGACGAAATGGCTGGCTCGCATTGGCTATCGCGCTTATCCGTCGGGATTGGAACGAAACAATGACTGCATTGAAAGATCGCTTGACCGCCTGCTGCAAACAATTGAAACCGCTGCGACTGAAACGAATGGGAAAGTGCATTTGATCGGGCATAGTTTAGGCGGATTGTTGGCGCGGATTGCCACCGCGCGACGGCCTGAATTCGTCGCCTCTGTCATTACACTTGGCTCGCCCTTTCGCGGCATTCGCGCCCATTCGTATGTTCTTTGGCTCAGTCGGCGTGTGCGTCAGCGTGTGCAATCCGCCGACGTGCCGCATTGCTTTACAGGGTATTGTGACTGTGCTTCGATCCTGGCATTGCAAAAGCCCTGGCCGCAACAAGTGCTGAACACTGCGATTTACACCAGGGCCGATGGTGTTGTGGATTGGCAAATGTGTGTGAATGAAGACCCGGCAAGCAATTTTGAAGTGTCAGGAACGCACGTCGGGTTGGTTTTTAATCCTGATGTTTACCGATTAATTGCAGGACAATTGGCTCAAGCGAATGGGGCGAGGATTGCGCCGATAAGTCAGTACCGAGACCGGTAGGGAGCGCGACCCTATACTATTGGACGCTCCCTACCGGTCTTGGTACTGATTATTTTTCCAGCAGGCTCTTTGGCTTCCCCGGCAACTCACTGCGATAAATGCGAGCAACGCTGTAAGTGGTTCGTTGCTCCGGCGCATAATATAAACGAGCGAACAAATCGCCGATAAAGCCTAAACCGAGAAATTGCATCCCGCCCAGAAATGTTACGGCGCAGAAGAGCAACAGCGGCCCGTTTTTGATGAAGATGTCTTCGTGCCAGACAAGCTTTTTCGCCAGCAACCACGTCGCAATCATTCCCGACAAGACAATCATTGTCAGGCCGATTTTGCCGAAGAAATAAAGTGGTCTGGCCATATAACGCAGCAAAAATCGAATTGTCAAAATATCGAACAGCACGCGAAACGTGCGCGAAATGCCGTAATGCGATTTACCTCCACCGCGCGGCATGTCTTCGATGGGCACCTCGACAATCGAAGCGCCTTCAATATGCGCCAGTGCTGGAATGAAGCGGTGCATTTGTCCGTACAACGGAATGCGTTCCAGGATTTCGCGGCGGTAGGCTTTGAAGGTTGTGCCGAAATCGTGCAGAGGCACGCCGGAAGCCTGTGCCATTAGCCGATTGGCAATCAGCGAAGGAAACGTCCGCAAGAAGCCATCGCGCCGATGCTGTCGCCAGCCACTGACAACATCGTAGCCGCCTTCTTCAATCTTTTCGATAAAGCGCGGAATATCTTCCGGCTTGTGCTGCTGGTCGCCGTCCATCGCGATGATGATTTCACCTTGTGCTCGATCAAAACCAGCGGCAAGACCGGCTGTTTGACCAAAGTTTCGACGTAGCCGCACGCCTAAAACGCGCGGATCAAGGGCGGCAATGTCCCGAATTAATGCCTGCGTGCGATCTGTGCTGCCGTCGTCTACCAGAATTAACTCATACTCATCTGTCACCGATTCCATCACTTTCGTGAGGCGTTCGTACATCGGAGTTATGTTCAGTTCTTCGTTGTGAAACGGGACGACAATAGAATAACGCACGTGTGATTTTTGTTCGGATTGAGAGTTAATACTATTCATTGGCGAACAAAAGCTTAGAGGGCAAGCGAAAACTTTGCAAATGATTGCATGTCCGAAATGACGTGGGAAAATAGCTTGAGAAGAAAAAAGGACAGCAATTAAATTTGCTGTCCTTTCGTAGCGTGTGCATTTCACTGCATGGTTTTACCGCATCGTCACTGTGCTGCCAGCGCCGAGCGAATCAAGATTCAACTTCAGGTTCCATTTTTCGTTGGATTTCATCATCTTGTCCCAACTCACTTCGTGGCCTTCGTAAGCAGCCATCCGACCCAGAATCGTTGTCAGCGTTGTTTCGGCTCCATGTTCGCACTGGTTGTCGAACTTGCCCGTTTTGATGCTTTCGACCAGGGCTTTCATCTTCGTACCAACGGCTGCGTGCAAATCAACCTTGCCGCAATCAATTTTGTCGGCTGTTTTTTGGCCTTCTGCGACTTGATTGTAGCTGATGGTGGCCGGGCCGCTTTGCAACGAATCGGACGCGCCTTTGGTGCCAAAGAAGCGTTCGCCGGATTGGCGATAGCCTTTGTTCTTGAACTGGTTCGAGTTGAAGCTGATATGAACATCACCCGGATAGGTGTAGGTCAGGATGAAGTGGTCGCTGCACAGATAATCTGCCGGAACGCCATCCACCTGTTTGCGCAACGCACGACCATTGGTGCCTGTAGCTTTGATCGGATGCGATTTCAGCGCCCAGTTGACGATGTCCAGAATGTGAATGTTTTGCTCAACCAGAATGTCGCCGGACAAGGCACGGTCAAAGACCCAGTTGCGAATGCGCGCTTCCAGATCTATCATGCCGGGCTTGTTCTGGCGTCCCAGATCATTGGTGTAATAGAACGTCTGGCCCAGCACGATGTCGCCAATTTCGCCCGCGTGAATACGCTCAATCATGCCGCGATAGCCCACATCGTACCGCTTTTGCAATCCGACGTGCATGCTGACTTTGCCGTTGTATTTCTTGCCGATATTCATCACCTTCAGACAACCCGTGACATCGGTCGCAACGGGTTTTTCAAGATACACGTGCTTGCCCGCGCTGACTGCCGCTTCCAGATGATCAGGATGGAAATACGGTGGGCTGGTGACGAGCACCAAATCTACATCTTTGGATTGCACCAATTTTTCATAAGACTTGTGGCCTTTGAAAAGGTTCGTTTCGGCAATTTTGCCGTGGCCTTTTTCTTCGGCCTTTTTGTCGAAATTGGCGCGTGCTGCCAGCACCTTGTCTTCAAAGATGTCCATCAGTGCCGTGACACGTACGTCGGTGTTGGCGACAAATTCGCCGCCGTCGTAATTGCCACGTCCGCCGCAGCCAATAATGCCAAGCCCCAGCGATGAATTGGCTTTGTATCCGAAAGCGGTGGCTGCCGGAACGATCAGCAGTCCCGCGCCTGCTGCCGTAGTGGTTCGCAGAAAGTTACGACGCGAGAGTGATTTCCCGAAAATTGATTTTGATTGCACTTTCATGGTGATGATCTCCTTTGCGCTCATTATAACCAAATGAATGCTTTATGCCAGCTGTTTTAGGTGAATCTGCCAAAGAGAGTGACCGTTAACAATTCGACTTGGATTATCGGGCAAAAAATTGCCGCTTGAATTCCTCGTGCCGTTGTCGTGCTATCTCCAGCAGCTTTGTGTACTCGGCCTCACCGCGCAAATTGCTGAGCAGCGGATCATTGACGAAGTACGGATAGCAAAAAAATCCGCCTTCAATGCTACGCCGAAGCAGCCGCAACGCGGCAGATTTATCGCCTAGTTCAGCAAAGGCTTGCGCGACCTTGTACAGTGCTTCGGCATCAGTCACTTTTTGCCTTTCAACTTGTTGTTCGATAGCGCGCAATTGTTCCAACCCCTGTGTGGTTTGTCGGGCGACGTGCAATCGTAAGGCGTGACCGATTTGGATGTATAACGAGGTCGGATTGCTTTGGTAGGCATCGTCAAAATCAGACATGGCGCGTTCCCAGTTCTTTAAGTAGTAATGACCCAGACCACGATAAAACATAATAAAGGCTGAAGGGGTTTTGGTCGGCAAACTGGAAAGGAACTTTTCGTATTGCCCATCATAAAAATAACTATTGAAAGCTGAGCTGTTGAGCTTTACTTCAGGGTCAAGTTGCCGCGCGCGTTCGCCTTCTGCAATAGATTCTTTCAGCATTCCGCCGAACCGATAAGCGTAGCCGAGTTCCCAGTGCGCTTCAGGATGGTTTGGGTTTGTTGCCAGCGCTTCACGTAACAGTGGCACCGCCTGTTCGACACGTCCCGTATCGGTGAACAGGTTTGCCATGAAAATGCGTGCTTCGATCAAGTCAGGATTTAGCGACAATGCTTTTTCATAATCGCTCTGTGCCTTGCGGTAATATTCTTCACCACCGAATTCAAACGCAGCCTTAGCCGTGTGTGCGCGTCCGAGGTGTGCCCAGGCCAGCGGATAATTGGGCGAAAGACGCACCGATTGTTCCAACATCTGCGTGGCCAGATTGAATTCATTGCTCGCGTATAAATCCACCCCACGCAGATAAAATTCATATGCCTGTGCATTATCCGGCACGTCGCGTTGCAATCGTGCAGATTCAGCAGAGGTTAAGGACAAATGCAAGCCGCGAATAATTTCCTGTGCGACACGATCCTGTAGGATCAACTGACCTGTATCTTTCAAATCAATTTCATCTTTCCAAAGCAATCTATCCGCCACCACGTCAATCAACTGGGCGGTGACACGCAAATGGCTTTCTTCTTTCAGATAGCTGCCAACCAACAAGGTATCAACGTTCAAGTCCGTCGCCGCCTTGCGCACATCGAATTCCTGATTTCGGTACTGGCTGACATAGGACGACGGTTTCACGGTCAACGCACTGACATAACCAAGTTTCGTGATGATGGCATCCGCGAGCGGAAAGCCTAAATAATCGGTTGCTGCATCTGGTTTGAGATTACGAAATGGCAAGACTGCTAAGCGTCGTGCCTGCGGGGAGTTTTTTTGCTGCCACTTAAATGCTAGAAAGACTCCGACCAGCAGCACCACAAACAGCATCGCCAGGCCGATAAAAAGAATTCTTGCTCTTTGTGGCTTTGTGGTCTGGCCCTCAGCTATTGGTGTGACGGGATGACTGGGGTCTGGAGTTGATGCCGTATCTTCAGTTGATGGCGGTAACTCTTCGCTTTTGTCCGGGATGGATTTTTCTGCGGGGATTTTCTGTACGGGAGCAACAAAGCGATAGCCGCGCCGAGGCAAGGTTTCGATGTATTTGATGCCATCGCTGTTTTCGCCTAAGGCTTTGCGCAAGGTGGAAACGTTTTGTGCCAGATTGGCTTCTTCCACATAAGTATTCGGCCAGACACGATCCATCAAATCGTCTTTGCTCACAAGCTGTCCACTATTTTCCAGCAACACGAGCAACGTATCGAAGGCTTTGGGGGTCAACCAGACAATCTCGTCTGTCCGCCAAAGTAATCTTTCCTGCGGATCAAGCCGGAAGGGGCCGAATTGATATAAAAAATAAGCTGGATCGTTCATCTGCTCTTTCAGAATCGTGTCAGGCACACGCCCATATTTACTGCTTGCCATACCGCTTGAGTGCTACTTATTGGACGGTGAAAGGAGAGTTCCATTTGTAGACTGACGCTGCCGGGAGTCAGCCCTCAAGAATGGATTGTAGCTGGTCGAGCCGGCAAAACTATTCACCGCGCGGACTCGAAAGGCCACGATAGTTTAGAAAAAAGTTCTTTTGAATTCTTCATGGCGTTTGCGCGCCAATTCCAACAATACCGCGAATTCTTTGTCCTTGCGGAGTGAATCAAGCAAGGGATCGTTCGTAAAATACGGATAACAAAAAAATCCACCTTCCACGCTGTGTCGCAGCACGCGAAGCGCCGCTGCCGTGTCTCCCAGTACGGCATACGCCTGCGCAATTTTGTAAATCGCTTCGGCATCATTTACCCCGCGCGCCTCAATCACCTTTTCTGTTTCTTTCAATTGTGCAATCCCGACTTGATTTTGCCCGGCAATGACAAATGACAACGCTTTCCCGATATTGGTATGCAGCAATTCGCGACTTGCCTCAAAGGCTTGATTGAATTCCGTCGTAGCGCGCGAAAAATCCTTTTGATAATAAAATCCCAACCCACGATAAAACCCAATGTACGGCGAACTGGTACGGGGCAGTTTGTTCAGAAAGGCGTCGTATTGCCCCAGATAAAGATAGGTCGCAGGAACGGAGTTGTTGGCTTTGACTTCCGTGTCGAGTTGTCGCGCTCGCTCGACTTCTTCCAGCGATTCTTTCAGCATTCCACCGAAGCGATACGCATAGCTCAATTCCCAATGGGCCTGCGCCAATGTGGGATTGGTTTTGAGCACTTCACGCAGGAGCGGCACCGCCTGTTCGACGCGATTCGTATCGGTCAGAAAAGTTGCCATCGAAATACGGGCTTCGTTTTGCTCCGGGTTCAGCGCCAGCGCTTTTTGATACGCTTGCTGGGCCTTGGCATAATCTTCACGACCTCCGAGATTAACCGAAGCCTTTGCTGTATACGCTGAGCCGAGATGTGCCCAAGCCAGTGCATAGTTGCCGTCAACTGCCAGGGATTTCTCGATCATTTCAATTGCTTGTGGCAGTTTGTTGATAGCGTACAGATCAATCCCACGAAGATAATATTCATAGGCTAATGGGTTTTGCGGAACATCGCGTTTCAATCGTTCTGCCTCTGCTGAAGTCAGATTGAGTTGCAAGCCACGGATGACTTGCTCAGCAACACGATCCTGCACCGTCATCAGATTTTCGTATTTCAGTGCCAGCGCATCTTTCCACAGAATTTCATTGGTCACGACATCCACTAATTGAGCCGTGATGCGCAATTCATCGCCTTCTTTGATGTATGTGCCTGTCAGCAACGTATTGATATTCAAATCAACGGCGACGCGTTTGGGATCAATATTCTGATCGCGGTATTTGTCTACATAGGATGATGGACGCACGGTCAGCGAACTGACATAACCAAGTTTCGTGATGATCGAATCCGCCAGTGAAAATCCAAGAAAGTCAGTGGTTGCTTCCTGCTTGAGATTGCGAAACGGCATGATTGCCAGCGTGCGAGGTGCTGTGATTCCAGGATTCGTTTTGGCTGGTTGTCGAAAGAACGCAAAGTAGGCGAACGCCAGTGGGACAATGATCAGGGATAACGCAATCGCCAACTGATAGGGCAAGAGCTTTTTCGTTTCGGGTTGTGATGTGGGTGTTTGTGCTTCTGCGACAGCGTCATATTCCTGTGTTTGCATCTCGCTCAGGGCCGTTCCCTGAGCGTAAGAAGCAAATCCGTTTTCCTGAATTGCTGTAACGTTAACGGTAAAACGATACCCTCGCTTCGGAATCGTTTGGATCAATTGCTGTCCATCTGGCCCCAGCGCTTTTCGCAACGTTGAAATGTTTTGCGCCAGGGTTGTTTCTTCAACTTTGGTGTCTGGCCAAATGCGGTTGAGCAACTCTTCTTTGGTTAAGACGCGCCCGCTGTTTTCGACCAAAACCAGCAAGGTCTCAAATGCTTTTGGCGTCAGCGGAATCGGAACTCCGTCGCGCCACAGAATGCGCTCTTCACGCTCCAGGCGAAACCCCTCGAATTGGTATAAAACCGTATCCTGACTGGTCTTAGCCTCTTTCATAATTCTTTGAAAAGAATCTCAAAACAATTTGAAGTATTCCTTAAGACTCTTCTGCCTCCAAGAGTGCAAACTCTTACCCTGCACAAAAAGACCGAAGACTGAGTGGATAAAAATAGACCGCTTTTTGGGGGATGGGGGAAGTTTATCCCTAAAACGGCGTTCATTTTACCTGCAAGGCATTCTTTGGACAACTGAAGCAGTCAGGGGAAGTTGACACCAGGATCAGAAAGCTGGGCGCAACGGTTCGTTACCGCTCACAGCACTGGGGTAGGAGCGACTTCCCGTCGTTCTAAAAATTCCAAAAGGGGGGAAAATGAATACTCGTATCAAGATTATCTGTTGTTTTGTTTTTCTCGCGGTCGGAGCAGCGATGCTGTGGCCGCGCGGCAATCGCTCGTTTGCGAAGGCCGACGATTTCGATGGACGGTTTAATAAGAATCCGCCTACGGCCTCCGGCCCAATTGCTGTGACCTCGGACGACCGTTTTGTGTGGGTCGTCAACCCGGATAACAATTCGGTTTCGATCATTAACGTCCACGATGATGCCAATGTCAAAGACGGCGAAATCCGTGTTGGACGCGAACCAAACAACCTTGCGATTTCGCCTGATGATCGGTGGGTTGCGGTCAGCAATACGGTCAGCGGTACGATCTCAATCATCAATGCCAGAACGCGCCGCGTGGTAGATAACATCCGCGTCGGCACAGAACCTTACGGCATTGCCTTCACGCCCAACGGGGACAAGCTATATGTTGCCAATGCGACTTCCAACGATATTTCGGTGATTGACACAAATCGCTGGCGTGTGGTCAGAACCATCCGCAATGTTGGATTGCAACCACGCGGAATTGCCATTACCAACGATGGCGATGCGCGAGATGATGATGAAAAAGTCTACGTCACACAGTTCTTCGCCGTGCAACGTCCCGGCACAGTGATCGGCGCGGATGATTACAAAGAAGGTCGCGTCACCGTGATTTCCACCCGCAATGATCGCGTCGTCAAAGAAGTTGCGTTGGCTCCAATGGCCGACGTTGGCTTCAACGCAAACGGCTCCGCGCTCAAACGGATTCCAGCAACCGATCCGGCGACGTTTACCGTGCCGACGGGGGCATTTCCGAACTTCCTCAACGCGGTTGTCATCAAAGGCGACAAAGCCTACTTGCCCAACAACGCAGCCTCACCTGATGGCCCGGTGCGATTCAACGTCAACGTGCAATCATTCCTCAACGTCATTGACACGACAACAGACAAAGAAGGCGAAGTTGGCGGGCAAAAGCAGACGATCAACATGAATCGCGGCATTCAGTTTGAGGCTGCGACACCGAATCGTTTGTTTCTGGGTGTCCCGTGGCACATCGCTTTCAAGCGCAACAGCAACGAGGGGTATGTGGTTGCGCAAGCCGCGAACATCGTTGTCAAAGTCGTGTTGGACGCGAACGGAACGCCTACGATCAACGCTCCGACGCAAGCAGGTGGCTCTGGCAATGTCATTCGCATTCCGGTCGGACAAAATCCGCGCGGCATCGTCATCAACAGCACTGACAATCGTGCCTATGTGATGAACGAAGTTTCGCGGGATGTGTATGTGCTGAACCTGGAAACCAACACGGTCAAGTCTGTGGTCAAAGCCGCTGACCTGCCGCCCCCTGGCACGCTTGAGGCCAGAGTTCACATTGGCAAAGCGATCTTTCACAGCAGCACGGGTGTGAGTTTGCCCGAACTGGGGGCGGAAGGCGTCATCGGACAACGGCTTTCCAGCGGTGGCTGGAGCGGTTGCATTTCGTGCCATGCCTTCGGGACGACAGACGCCGTCGTCTGGATTTTCGGGGCAGGCCCGCGTCGTTCGGTGCATTTGAACGGCTCGTTCAATCCGCATAATCCTCAAGACCAAAAGATTCTGAATTACTCAGCAATCTTTGACGAAGTGCAGGATTTTGAAAACAACATTCGCGGCGTTTCCGGCGGGCTGGGGCTGATCACGCTGGCAGATGGCGTCACGCAAGACCCAACGCTTAACGCCTTTCCGCTGGCGAATACAGGCCGCAGCCGCGCGCTGGATTCATTAGCAGAATACGTTGCCCGCATTCGCACGCCGATCTCGCCGTTTTCAAATGTCGCTCCATTTACGCCTTTGGGACGTGAACTGGCACTTGGCCGACAGGTGTTTGAGCAAATGGGCTGTGTGAATTGCCACTCCGGCCCGGGCTGGTCGTCAGCACGTCGCGATTACACGCCGCCACCTGCTGCCAGTGAAATCGTTAATGGGCAGGTGATTCGTTTGCTACGCAAAGTCGGCACGTTCAGTGCGGCGAATAGCAATGAAATCCGGCAGAACGGAGCCGCCCCGCTCGGAGCGGATGGCTATGCGCCGCCTTCGCTGCTGGGAGTTCATGCAATGGGCGAGCTATTCCACAATGGCTCGGCGGAAACTTTGGAAGATTTGCTCAAGCAAAAGCCGCATCGGCAAGCGGGCCTGACGAATCCTGCCAATGATGTGCTGGATAATCCGGTTTTCTTCCGCGCCTTATTACGATTCGTCCAGTCCATTGATTCTTCGACGCCCCCGTTCCCGTTGAAGAAACTAAATTAATCCGGCCACCCAGACACGCAGGCAAGGTTTAGTTGTCGGGCCTTGCCTGCTTCCTCACCTGAGAAACCATTATGGCTCCGTTTGATTACTTCCTCATTGGCGCAGGTTCCGCCGGTTGCGTCCTGGCCTGCGCGTCGTGGACGCTTCCATTTTCCCAACCCAGACAAATGGCTATCCATCGTGATTGCCGTCGCTGAAAAGGCGGCTGCGATGATTGGTTAGAATTGGCTTAGTTGGCATCGCCCTGAGAAAGAAGTGTCAAGGGTTCAAGCTTCAGCTTGTTTTGGGCCTGCAAAGCCAAACTAAAGTTTGTACTCTTAACCCCTGTCTTCACGCAGCCTTCAATTCGGCAATAATCCTGCTCGCTAAAAAATCTCTCTTTGTCTGGCAGTTTTCCCGCCCGCATTTCGTCTTACCCGATAGCAGCAAATATTCAGCATTCCGTTTCAGCCATTGGCCTGAACGCTAAAAAGCAAACACACAGGGGCCGCATTAGGCTGTCGTGTATTTGCCTGCGAAAGGAGCGATGTGAATGAGAGCCTTATTAATATTGGTGTTAAGCCTGTTTCTGGCAACTATGGTGTATGCCCAGACCTCGCGTCGCGACTCCGCCAGTTCTTATCTCGAACGCGGCAATCAATGGTTGAAGAAAGGCGAGGTCGAACGCGCAATTGAAGACTTTTCGCTTGCCGTATCTTCCGATCCAACGCTGGATCAAGCCTACTTCAATCGCGGCGTCGCGCGCGAACGCAAGGGCGATGCTGAAGGGGCGCTGAGTGATTACAACAAGGCGCTGCGACTCAATGCTCGCAATCTTGATGCCTACTTGAGTCGCGGCATTCTGTTTACGCAGCGCAAAGAGTACGAAGCGGCGCTCGGCGATTTCGAGGCCGCGAGCGCGATCAATCCCCGCGATCCGCGTGCGTGGATCAATCGCGGCGCGACGAATCACATGCGACGTGATTTTGCGGCGGCGTTGCAGAATTACACGCAGGCGGTGAATCTTGCGCCCAAAGATGCCAGAGCGTGGGCGGGGCGGGGCGGCACGCGGTTCTTTTTGGGCGATCTCGCAGGCGCATTGGCCGATTTGCAACAGGCGTTGCGGCTCAATCCACGCTTGGCACTTGCCTATAATCAGCGCGCGGAAATCTGGCTGCAACAAAGCGCGCCGGACAAGGCGTTGGCAGATGCAGAGAAAGCGATTCAATGCGACCCGACAATTGCTGAAGTGTGGGCCACTCGCGGCGAGGCGTGGTTCGCCAAAGGCAAGCTGGAACGCGCTGTGTCAGATTACGACGAGGCATTGAAGCTGAACCCACAGTTTACGCAAGTCTGGTGCAATCGCGGCATCGTGCAGTTGCAGTTGAAGCAGGACGCAGCAGCGGAACAGGATTTCGCGCGTTGCCGGGAATTGGGCAGCAGCCTTTCGCCGTATGTCGAGCAGTGGTTGCAAGCGCAACGAAAGAAGCGAGAGGCGAAATAGCGTTTCGTTGGCAAGCGTAGCGCAAGCGAGTTGTCCCGGAGGGACAGGGGAAATTAGCCGGGGGTGGAGTGGTAACGGAACCCCCGGAGCCGCCCACCACAGAGTCGCCAGCCCCAGCGGGGCGCAGGACGAAAACTCGCATGTCGCCCCGCTGGGGCTGGTTTGCTCCTCCGGCTGCCTCCGGGGGGGGGCGCGTTCGCTTCCCCCGGCTAATGTCCACCGTGCCTCCGGCACAAAGACTTGTGTCGAAACCAATGCATGGCTCGCTTGCGCTACTGTTACCGCGAAGTGATTTCCGCTTCCGTGGCGGCGCGCCAGAAGCATACGTTCCGATCCCAATCCCCGGCGTAGAGCAGTTTGCCATCGGGCGAAAAGCCAATGGAATTGTCAGCAATCCAGGAATGATTTTCTTTGAAGACCAGCAACTCTTCGCCCGTCGTCACATCCCAGAGCCGGACGGTATGATCCTGACTGCCCGTGACCAACCGGCGGTTATCCAGTGAGAACGCCAGGGCGGTAACAACTGCCGCGTGGCCTTTGAAAACGAACAACTCGCGTCCGGTTTGCGTGTCCCACAACCGCGCCGTCCCCTCACGGCTGCCAGTGGCAAACAGACGTTCATCCGCCGATAACGCAAAGGTTTCAATGCCAGCGTTGCCACAACGATATTCGCGGCGCATCTGGCCCGTTGCCACGTCCCACACGCTGACGACACTGTTCGTGCTGGCGACGTAGAGGCTTGCGCTGTCCGCCGCGAAGCGCAAACCCACGATGCCGCCGAAGTACACCTTCATTGAGTTGCGTGCTTTGCCGGTGCGCGGCTCCCAGAGTTGCACAGTGTTGTGAATGCTCACGGCCAGCGTGCCATCCGGCGCAAAGCTGAGCGCCGTCGCGGGGGTTGGCAAGGGAAGGGTGAAGACCTCTTTGCCAGTGGCCGCTTCCCAGACTTTGACTTCCACGGCATTGCCCGTGGCGTACCATTGGCTGTCGGCGGAAACGGCGACGTGGAAATTCGTAGGGCTGTTTGGCGGCAAAGGCGTGCGGTGGCGCAACGTCGTGATTTCCTGTCGCGTCGCCATATCCCATACCGTTACGGATTGCTCTTTCTGCCCCGTCAACAACCGCTTGCCATCCGGGGTCAACACGATGTGCGCAAAGGCTCTCATCTTTCTCGGATCGTACAGCGAATCGTCGGCGCGCTCACGTGTCAAATCCCAGAGCTTGACGGTGTGATCTGCCGCGCCGGACGCGAGCCGTTGACCGTCGGGCGAAACAGCCAGCGCGAAAATCACATTGCCGTGCCCGCGCTGCACCGCTTTGTCTTTCCAGGTTGTGGTGTCTAAAAACGTGATTTCGGATTGCTTTGCTGCGTCCTCTCCACCGATGATCAGCGTGCGGCTGTCGGGTGTGAAGGCCAGCCGACGGCCTCTGTTTTCGAGCTGCATAAGCTGTTTGCCTGTTGCCGCTTCCCACGCGGTCGTGAGGCCATTCCCTGACACCACGACGATGCGCCCATCGGGAGAAAACAACGCGTTTTGCGGCTTCGCCCACACGCCTCCCAGTGCGAACAATTCGGTGCCGGAAGCCAGGTCCCAGAGATAGACGTTGCGTTTATGATCTGCGCTGCCGGTGATGAACCGCTGACCATCCGGCGCGATGGCAACGGTAAAGATGCGCGGCAGGTCTTTTTTGATGCGATAGATTTCGCGCCCGCTCGGCAACTCCAACAGGCTGATCGAACCATCACTAAACCCAACGATCATCTGATTGCCATTGGGAGTGAAAGCAAAACAACTGAGGCCGCCTTGCAGGTCTGCGATCTTGTACAGTTCGGCTCCCGTGGTCAGCGAAACGACACGAATGACTTTGTCGCCGAGACGGGCCATCGCCAACACCTTGCGATCCTGCGTCAGCGCCGTGATCCCCGCGCTCACAGCCGGGTATTCATATCGTCGCAGCACCTCGCCCGTGGCCGCGTCGCGCCAGACGACTTCCGTGCCAAGCGAAGCAGGGCCGACATCGCTTTGTTGCGCTGCTACGGTCAGAAGCTGCGTGCTGTCGAGGGAAAACGCGGTCAGGTGGATAAGTCCCGGAAGAGCAAACGAACGTTCTTCCTGATGGCTGAGCCTCCACAGGTAATACCACTCAAAGCCGCGATAATCCGGCGCGTTCGGTTGCGGCAAATAGGGCGTGAGCAGTTCGCGCATCCGTTCGATGTTCGCGTTGTTCCACGCCTGATGTGCCAAGCCCATCCGCGAAGTATAGAGCAATTGCCGATTCGAGAGTTCCTGTGTTTCGGCACGCTGGCGTTGCGTTTGCGCGACGTTACGTTCTGCTTCTGCGGTGAGTCGTTGCGTCTCAGCCACAGCGCGTTGTTGATTGGCTTCAGCCCGCGCGGCTTCGGCTTGCCGTCGGCGTTGCTCAGCAGTAGTCAATGCGTTTTCAGCGCGCGTTCGTTGCGCCTCGACTTCGGCCAACGCTTGTTCGGCCAAGCGGCGTTGCTCATCGGCAACGGCTAAAGCTTGTTCGGCACGAATTCTTTGCGCTTCGGCTTTGGCCTGTTCGGCGCGTGCGATTTGGGCTTGTCGTGACGTAGCTCCGATGCCGCCGACCAACGACAATAAAATCAAGGCAGCAGCGGCGACGGGAACTTTGTAGCGGCGTACATATTTCACTGCGCGATAGGCCAATGTGCCTTTACGCGCGAGTGTAGGCAAGCCAGCTAAGTAGCGTTGAATGTCAGTGGAGAATTGCTCGACTGAAGCGTATCGCTCATTTGGTTCTTTGCGTAGCGCCATCAGGACAATGCTGTCGAGATCACCACGAAGTTGCGACGGAGAGAAGGAGAGAGGGAGTGACGGAGTGACGGAGCGAGAGGACGGATCACCTTGTCCTGTTGTCGCTCTTTCCCACTGTCCCTCTTTCTCTCCTTCTTGCGCGCTTGGTCGCGTCGGTTCCTGTTCGCAGATTGCTTTTGCCAATTCGCCGAAGGTGTTGGTGGTGAGTTGATACGGGCTGCGTCCGGTGAGTAATTCATACAACACAACGCCCAACGAATACACATCGCTAGTGGTCGTGAGCGTTTCGTTGCGCACTTGTTCAGGACTGGCGTAGGCGGGCGTCATTGGAGTTTGGCCTGCCTGCGTTTGGAAAGATTGCATCAGGTCGGGTTGCAGCAGTTTGGCGATGCCGAAATCCAATAGCTTTGGCGTGCCATCGGCAGTCACGAGAATGTTTGCAGGCTTCAGGTCGCGGTGAATGATAAGGTGTTGATGGGCGTATTGCACTGCCGAACAAACTTGACGGAAAAGCTGCAATCGTTCACGCAGGGAAAGCTGTTGTTGCTGGCAATAGACATCAATCGGCACGCCTTCGATGTATTCCATCACAAGGTACGGTTGTCCGCTGTCGGTCGTACCGCCGTCGAGCAGGCGCGCAATGTTGGGATGATTCAGGCTGGCCAGAATCTGCCGCTCGTGGCGTAGTCGGTGTGCGATGTCAGGATGTTCCGTTTTCAGCAGTTTGATGGCGACCTGTTGCTGATATTGCTCGTCAGCGCGTTCTGCTAACCAGACTGTCCCCATTCCGCCTTGTGCCAGTTCGCGGAGCAATTGGTAAGCGCCGATGCGCTGTGTCGTGAGAGTCACAGAATCTTCTAGGGCTTGTTTCGCGGAAATTGGAGCTGCTTGTGATCCCAGAAAACCGTTGGCTTGACGGTGTGCAACGAGCAGGGAAGTTACTTCGCGTTGTAATGATTCATCGTCCCGGCAGGCTTGCGCCAGAAATGCGGTTTGCTCCGTTTCAGGCAATTCCAGCATTTCATCAAAGATGCGTTCGATTTCGCGCCAACGATGATTTTCCATAAAATTTCCCTTCCCTTTGTAGACGCGAAGCGCCTGGGAGCGCAGGCATCCTTGCCTGCTTGTATTCGTACGCTGTAATTTTTCTCGTCGCGAATTTGCTCTCCAAGTCTGAAGTAGGCAGGGATGCCTGCGCTCCCAGGGCTACGCGCTCTCAAGCGGTCATTTCCTATTCAACTCTCGGTATAACCACGCTTGTGCCAATCGCCATTCGCGGGCAATTGTGCGCGGTGATACGCCCAGAACTTCGGCAGTTTCTTCGACGCTCAAGCCACCGAAAAAACGTAGCTCGACGATGCGGCTGCGACGTTCATCGAATTGGGCTAAGGTCTTCAGTGCATCATCCAGTGCGATCAATTCCGGGCTTTGCTGCCACGCCATTTCTTCTGCTGCACCAAGCGTGACGCGGATGGCTTTGCCGCCGTGTTTTTGCGCCTGTTGCTTGCGGGCTTCGTCTACTAGAATGCGCCGCATCAAAATAGCCGCGACGCCAAAGAAATGTGCGCGGCTTTGCCAACTGACGTTGCGCCAATCAATCAGGTGCAACCAGGCTTCATTGACAAGTGCAGTGGCTTGCAGCAAATGATCCGGCGTTTGCTGGTGCATGTAGTGTGCGGCCAGGCGATGGAGTTCAGCTTGCACCTGCGGCAGCAATTTTTCCAGTGCCGCTTGATCCCCCGCGTTCCAGGCTTGCAACAACTGCGTTACGTTGGAGTTGGTGACAACCATCGTCCCTCCTGAAAATTATGTGGCAGTTTTCGTTTTTGTTTTTCGTCTTACTGATTAGGCAGACACCATTGCCTTGGTGCAGCATCCGCGTTTGGCGCGGGCGGCACATCTGGGGAGTGGGCTGAACTCCGCTTCAGTCCAAACTGTGTTCTTGATAACGCAGGGCACGGGAAAGCGGTCTGGCTAAGTCTTCTTTTCCGTGTTTCCCCTGAAAGTGAACAGGCGCATTGTACGGCTGCAAATTGGTCGGCGCAACCAGCCCGGCTTATTCCTTTGTGATTGCTTCGTCCAGATTGAGCAGCACGCGTGTGACTGCCGTCCAGGCTGCAAGTTGCGGATTGGTGATGCCTTGGGGCAATGGCAGCGGTTTGTCCGAAAACGCAAAACTTTCAGGATTTAAAGAACCACTGGCGAAGCGTTCGCGCTGTTGCTTCAGCAATCGCAGCAATTCATCACTTTCCTGCACTGATGGCTTACGCGTCAGCACGCGGCGAAAGGCAAAGGTTACGCGCGCTGCATCGGTTGCGCCGCCTTCCTGCAAGGTTTTCAAGGCCAGGGCGCGTGCGGCTTCTAAAAAAATGGTTTCGTTCAAAGTCGTCAACGCTTGCAGCGGTGTGTTGGATTGGGCACGGCGTACGCAGGAAACATCGCCATTGGGCGTATCAAATGCTTGCAGGACGGGGTAGGGAACGGAACGAAAACGAAATGTGTACAATGCCCGCCGATAACGATTCTCGCCCTTTTCCTCTTTCCAATTTTTTGTGCCGTAGCTGACGGGCGGTAAATATAAAAACTCTGGTGCAGGCGGATACACACTGGGGCCACCGACTTTGGCATTCAGCAATCCACTCGCAGCCAAAGCAATGTCGCGCACGATTTCACCTTCGACCCGAAAGCGCGGGCCACGCGCCAGCAAACGATTGAATGGGTCTTTTTCCAACAACTGCGGCGTGACTTTGGACGATTGGCGATAAGTGGCGGAAGTCACGATCAGGCGGTGCAAATGCTTCAAACTCCAACGCGGAGTGCGGAGCGTGGAATGCGGAGTGGCTTTTGATACTGCACTCGAAGCTTCCATAAATTCTACGGCGAGCCAATCCAGCAGTTCTGGATGCGAAGGAACCTCACCCTGTTTGCCGATGTCTTCGGCTGTGGCGTACAGCCCTGTGCCGAAATAGCTTTGCCAGATGCGATTCACCATTGCGCGCGCGGTCGTGGGCGATTGCCGATCTACGAGCCATTTGGCAAACGTGAGGCGATTCGCGGGTGCGCCAGCAGGCAACGGATTCAGAAACGCAGGCACTGCGGGCGTGATGGTTTTATCAGGACGCAGAAAATCGCCGCGTTTCAGCGTGAAGGTTTCGCGTGTTTCTGTTCGCTCGTTCATCACCAGTTGCGAAGTGCCTGCGGGATGTTGTTTCCACAGCTCGGCAATTTGTTGGTTGTATGTTGCGAACTCCGGCAGCGTCGTCCGCCAACAACTGAACACGGTTTCAAGTTGCGCTTTAGTGCGCTGATCGCGCGGAATCGCAAAAATTTCGCGCACGCCTGTGGTTAGCGGATCGGCGGTGACATTAGCCGCATCCGTCAAAGACAGGCGAAGCCGTCCGATGCCTTGTTGTTCATTGTCGTTGTTGTTCCATCCGCCGTGACGCTGGCTCAGGTAAAAGCTCAGGATCAGCCCATTTTCATTGGTGATTGGCTCGGCCAGATTGAAAACGGCTTTGCGCGGCTGATTGCGCAAGCCGGGGCCGACGTCAATGCTCCAGCCCGTGTCTTCTTTGCCATCAATCGCAAATTGAATCAGCCCTTCAATGCGATGCTTGCCGCTTTTGTCATTGAACTTGGGTTCCAGGTCGCGTTCAGGCGCGCTGGCGTCTGCCGTGGCGCTGGCGATTTTGAGTTTGGTGATTTTCTTCGGATCGTTGATTGGCGCGGCTTCGATTTCAAATTCTGTCAGCGCGCAAGTGCCTTTGTACGAACGACCGGGGCCGCCAAACGGCAAGTTCGGATCGGTCAGCAATTCCAAGCGAATCGCCGAGATTTTCGGCTCTTGCGTTTTCAAAACCATCTTCACGCGATGCTTGGCTGGCGCGTAGCCCCCGACCAGAAACGAACCGTCTTTTTGCGGCAGATATTTTGCGCCGTCGGTGGAAATATCTATGACCTCCGGCTGCACGATTTTCCAATTGGGCTGATCGTTTTTGACCTTGTCTTCCCACGCGTTCATTTGCGCCTGCCAGTCGGGTTTGATCTCTTGCAATTTGGCTTCGATTTCGCGCGTCTGGCTCAGAATGTGTGCGCGTTTCATTTGTTCTTCGGGCGTGTAGACGGCCATCGCGCCTTCATACGAATTGTTCAGGAAGGCGAACATCCGGTAATACTCTTCCTGTTTGAGCGGATCGTATTTGTGATTGTGGCATTGCGCGCAGTTCACCGTGAGGCCGAGGACACTTTTGCCAATCGCGTCCATGCGGTCAAACATCGCTTCCATGCGGAATTGCTCCGGGTCTACGCCGCCTTCTTCGTTGATCATCGAATTACGCAGAAAGCCTGTGGCGACGCGCTGTTCCTGCGTGGCATTTGGCAAGAGATCACCTGCGATTTGTTCGATGATGAATTGGTCGTAGGGCAAATCGCGATTCAGCGCATTGATGACCCAATCGCGGTAAAACCAAACCGAGCGCGGCTTGTCTTTTTCAAAGCCATCCGAATCGGCATAGCGCGCTGCATCCAGCCAATGACGGCCCCATTTTTCACCGTAATGCGGGGACGCGAGCAACCGTTCGACCTGTTTTTCATAGGCTTTGGCCGAAGTGTCTTTCAGAAACGTATCTACCTCTTCCGGTGTCGGGGGCAAGCCAATCAAGTCCAAACTCAAACGGCGCAGCAACGTGATTTTATCGGCTTCCGATGAGGGCGTGAGGTTTTCCTTTTCCAGCCGTGCAAGAATGAAGGCATCAATCGGATTGCGCGCCCAGGCTTTGGTTTTGACGGCGGGAACTGCCGGACGAACGGGCGCAACAAACGCCCAGTGCTTTTGCAGCTTTGCCTCTGCCGATGCGGTGTCCGGCCAGATTGCGCCTTCCTCAATCCAGCGTTTGATGAGTTCGATTTGCTCTGGTTTCAATGCCTCGCGTCCAAGCGGCATGCGCTTCTCGCCACCTTCGCCCAAAATTCGATGCACGAGCCGCGAATCTTTGCTGTTGCCAGGAATGATTTGCTTGAGCGCAAGTGTTTTGTTGCCCAGATGCAAATCCGCCTTCGGCTTATCGCCAAAATGACAAGGCGCGCAGGAGGTCTGCAAAATCGGCTGAATGTCGCGCACGAAATCCACTTTGGTTTGGCTTGAGGCGACGAAGCGCGGAATCAACGCCAGGCTGAAAAGCAAAATGATGGGAGCTTGCAAAATTCGTTTCATAGCTTTTTACACGGGACGCAGCTTGGGCCACGCGATTTCGACGCCCTGTTGTTGCAGCTTGGCCTGAAAGTCAGCCAGCAGCTTTTTATTGTTGCGGATGCTGCGCGGCGTTTGTTTGAGCAGATTGGCTTGTGCGGCCAATGCTCCTGCGGCTTCGCCGATGTTCCATTCTACCGGATGCAGCCGATAGCAACCGTTCGTGATGTGCGTTACGCCCAGGTTTTTGCACGCGGGCAGCAGATTTTCTACGCGTTTCGGAATCAATGCGCCGAGCGGAATTTGAAACGGCAGCGAACTAACATCAATGTAATTGTTGCCGCCTGTGCTCATATGCAAATCAATGCGGTATGAACCAACGCCAACGGAATCCGCAAACGCTTCGGCAGTGAGGTCTTCGGCTTTTTGGTTGAGTATTGCTGTGCGGGCTTCTGTGCCGACGTGTTGTTCCAGCACAGTGAATTCTGCCTGAATCCGACGTGACTCACGAATGTATGGATACTTGGCCAAGCCGTCTTCTGTGCCCGTAATATCGGGGCGCAGGCGCAAGCCTTTCCAGCCAATGCCGCCATCCGGGCGCGGCGCTTCAGTTTGCATCCAGTACAGAAACGACAAACTTAATTGCTTTGCTCCGCGCAGATGTTTCGCTGCTTCGGCTTCGCTGACCTCGATAATCGGACCGAGGAAATAATCATTCATCGGCCAGTTCACGACGGTTGTGTCTGCCGCAAATGTCCCTGTCGCAAAATTCTTTCGATCAATGATGCGGCGATAGGTCCAGAAATTTTGGACGTTTGGCGGCAATCCATTGCCTTCGGGATCAATCGAGCCGACGCGGGATTTCAGCGTGTGTGGATGCGGTTGTTCCCACGCCAGAAACTTGCCGGGCCACGGTGTGTCGAGTTTGGGAATGTAATCGCGCCAGAATGGGTAATCTTCAGGCCGATCAATCGTGTGGTCTTCGCCTGCACGGTGTTCCATCGCAAAGCACCACGTGATGGCTTGCATATTCAGCGGCTGTGCTTGTTCGGGCGCGTGCAATTCGCCTGTCTGCTGTTTGGATTCAAAGCCTGTGACGTATTCAGTTTTGGTGAGTGGTAACAAGTCTCCAAGTTCGGTTGCATCCAGAAAATACGGCGCGTTGATGGTGCGGGTTTGCCCGCTTTCCAGGCTTTTTATTGTCACAGCGCGCACCTTGTTGCCTTGCACTTCGGCGGCAATAGGTTTGTGTTTGAGCAGGATGGTCAAATAGCCACTGCTTACATACGGCGCAAGCATTGCTTCCAGCACGGCAACAGAAACGCGAGGTTCGTGGCAAATGCGCGAAACGCTGCCGTTGCCGGGGTTCAAATTTAATGTCGCGCGTGCTGCTTCGGTCAAGGGATAGTGCTGACGATAATATTCGCGGATAGCGCTGCGGTAGCGGCGATAGGTAGCGGTGCCGCCAAAAGATTCGATGTACCGATGTTCGTCAGGCGGCACAATCTGCGATGTGGTTTGGCCGCCGATCCAATCCGTTTCTTCAGTCAAAATTACTTTTTGACCATTGCGTAAGGCCGCAAGCGCAGCAGCAACACCACCCAATCCGCCACCGATAATGGCTACGTCGCCGCGCAATTCTTTGGCGGCAGCGAGGGTGAACGGTAACACGAGAAACGCACTGGATAGTTGGAGAAAGTCACGCCTGGTTGTCATAGCGATTTATGTTTGCGGTTGTTTGCGAAAAACGTTGTACCTTTTCTGGACGGGCGAGCCGCCGATCTTCTCTTGGTTCATGAAATGCGAATCGTTGATTTTTCGGATTATGTCGCAAGAACTCGCTTTCTACAAAGTTGACTCGCACATTGTTTCTACCATAGACTGCGCGGTCTGCTGATAGATCAAAATCCATTCTGAAAGAAAGTGAGAGAGCAATATGGCTCGAAAGAAAGTTACAGTTGTTGGCGCAGGAAACGTGGGCGCAACCACCGCGCATCGTTTGGCGGACAAAGAACTCTGTGATGTCGTACTCGTAGACATCGTCGAAGGCATGCCGCAAGGCAAAGCGCTGGATTTGGCACAATCCGGCCCGGTCGAGGGCTACGATTGCAAATTGGTCGGCACCAATGGGTATCGTGAAACAGCAAACTCCGATGTGGTTGTCATTACCTCCGGCATTGCCCGCAAGCCTGGCATGAGCCGTGATGACTTGCTGAACACAAATGCTGGCATTGTTGGCAGCGTGACCGAGGAAATCGTCAAGCAATCGCCGAACTGCATCATCATCGTGGTTTCTAATCCATTGGATGCGATGACACAGGTTGCTTTCAAAAAATCAGGGTTTCCAAAAAATCGGGTTGTCGGGATGGCCGGTGTGCTGGATTCAGCACGTATGCGCACTTTCCTGGCTGAAGCGCTGAATGTTTCGGTTGAAAACGTGACAGCGTTTGTGCTCGGCGGACATGGCGACACGATGGTGCCGCTGCCGCGTTATTCAACCTGCGCCGGGATTCCTGTGACGGAATTGTTGCCAAAGGAAGTGGTTGATCAAATCGTAACGCGCACGGCAAATGGCGGCGCTGAAATCGTTAGCCTGCTCAAGACTGGCTCGGCCTACTACGCGCCTTCTGCTGCCGCTGTTGAAATGGTCGAAACGATTCTCAAAGATAAGAAGAAAATCCTGCCCTGCGCTGCCTATCTCGAAGGCGAATACGGCATCAATGGATTATACGTTGGCGTCCCCGTGAAATTGGGCGCAACCGGCATTGAGGAGATTATCCAGATTAACCTAACCACCGAGGAGCGCGCTGCCTTACAAAAATCGGCAGGCGCGGTGCAGGAATTGGTTGACATGCTGGGTGTGTAAACCTCTTTCACCCCAGACCTAATCTGTGGTAGCTTTTTGGACTGCCGCAGCTTTGCTACTGATGACAGTAACGCACAGCTTGCGGCAGTCGCGTTTTTTTATTGGTTGTTACAACGTAACTTTGAACGCCCCATAAGGAATAAAGATTGTGAGTGATGCAACAGAATTAAGCGGAAGAGATAAAGTCGCAGCGGAATTGAAAGCGCTCGAATATGAATTATCGGTGGAATTGCCACGCGCCCTGCGCACCGCAGCCGCGCACGGTGATCTTTCTGAAAACGCCGAATATAAAATGGCACGGGAACGGCAGGACTTTGTGCGCGCGCGCGTTCAGCAATTGCAGCAACAAATCGCCAAGCTGGCGAGCATTGACATCAGCAAGTTGCCACGTGACCGGGCGTCTTACGGCTCTACGGTTGTCCTGAAAGATATGGATCGCGGCGTGGAAATTACCTATCGGTTGGTCGCGCCGGAAGAATCGGACTTTGAGAAAGGTCTGATTTCAACTTCTTCACCCATTGGGAAAAGCCTGCTCAATAAAGAAGAAGGCGATGAAGTCAAAGTCCAGACTCCCAACGGTGTGCGAAATTTTGAAATCATCAAGCTAACGACGATTCATGACGAATCATAAAATCAGCTTGCTGTTTGACTCTCGGCGGCGACAACACTAGACTTTCTCGCTGGGATTTAAGACACATGTAAAAGTTTCTTGTACCAGGAGCACGATTGGGTTGATCATGCTCGCTCCGATAAGAGTTGCCCCCCAAAGCGTAATTCACAGGTGGTCTTCTGGGTGACGTAGAGAATCGCACCACATAAAATTCACTTTACGCTTTTAGAGGTCGCCAAAAAAATCATAGAGTAGGGTTACGGTTTGGCTTCTAATTTATCATCTCTTAACAGTTCCCTTGTGCAGAAGCTGCTGACCACAGTTATCCTTGTGGTCGCGTTTTTGCTTAGTGCCGGGTTGGTGATTTACCTTTCATTAAAGGGAAAAGAAGTGGCTGTCCCGAACTTGATCGGCAAATCGGAAGGGGACGCAGAACGATTGCTTGAAGCAGAAGGGCTGCGGCTGAAAGTCCGTAATCGCACGACGGACGAGAAAATTCAGGCTAACCTGGTTAGCGATCAGATTCCCAATTCAGGCACAAATGTTAAGGCGGGACAAATGGTTAGCGTAACCATCAGCACCGGGATTGAGGCGAAAAAGGAAGACGCAAAAGCAACGCCAACTCCCAGGCCCGCAGCGAGTGCAACGCCCAAGCCCAAACCGAAACCTAGTCCTTCTCCCGGTGACACTGCGGGCAAAGATAAAGACACCGCCGAAAAGAAATCCGAGGGCGACAAAGGAAAAGGAACTACAGCTGTAGCAGGTAAAGACGCTGGGAAAGGCGAGACGGGGAAGCCGAAATCCACCGTGACGCCTTCGCCAAAAACATCCCCTAAAGCTACCCCCAAGCCAAGTCCTAAGAAGACGGATAATTAAGCTGTATGGTTGAGATCGCTCCTTCTATTCTTGCGGCAGACTTCACTCGATTAGGCGAGCAAATCGCTGCCGTTGAGGAGGGTGGAGCAGCGTATGTGCATGTGGATGTAATGGATGGGCATTTCGTCCCCAATATTACCGTTGGGCCGTTTATTGTGCAGGCCGTGCGACGAATTACGAAATTACCGATAGATTGTCATTTGATGATTGAAGACCCTGACAAATATATTGGCGAATTCGCGCGGGCAGGGGCAAATATGATTTCGGTGCATCCCGAAGCGACCTCTCACTTGCATCGCACGATTGGCTTTATTCGTCAGGCTGGCTGTCGCGCAGGCGTTGTTTTGAATCCAGCCACACCGCTTTCTGCTATCGAAGAGATTGTGAAGGATGTGGATTATGTCTTATTAATGTCTGTGAATCCCGGTTTTGGCGGACAACAGTTTATAATGTCATCGCTCAACAAGCTCCAACGGTTGCGTGCATTACTACAAAGCTGTGGTTCGCAGGCGCGTATTGAAATTGACGGTGGCATTAGCGCGGAAAACGCTGCTGTTGTTGCCGGAGCTGGTGCCGAGATTTTGGTGGCAGGGTCAGCCATTTTTGGCCAGGCTAGCCCCGCCAAAGCCGTGCAACAGATGCTTCAAGTCGTTACTGAAGCACAACGAGTTTGATTTTCGGATAGATTTTTACCAGCAGGTCAAAGAGCCTGCACTCCCTGGTTATTTCAAAGGAGTTTCTTTATGAATCACAAAAGCCTCACTTTGGCGCTGACCTTGCTCCTCTCAACCTTTCTTGGTTTGATGGCAGGTTGTGGCAAAGGGAAAGACTCAGTTAAGAACGACAACGTTGCTGCTCCCGGTCGTGACAAGGAGCTTTACGAACAGGCTTCTGAAAAACTTCGCAAAGGCCGCTATGATGAAGCACGTCTGACGTATAACGTGATTATTTCCACTTATCCTGACAGCGAATACTTGTCGCTCTCGAAACTGGCGGTGGCGGATTCTTTCTATTTGGAAGGTGGCTCAAGCAATCTGGAACAGGCGGTGGCGCAATATCGGGACTTTGTTCAATACTTCCCGACACACCCACGTGTTTGCGATGTGTACCTGAAGATGGCGGAGTCTTATATGCGACAAATGGGCGCATATAATCGCGACATGACCAAGGCCAATCAGGCGTATTACCAGCTCAAAGCTGCGCAGCAAAAATGCGGCAGCTCCAATTTGAAAGATCAGATCGTCAAGAGCATCAATGAACTTGAGCAAATCAGAGGCTTACACGAACTGGATGTGGCACAGACTTACTGGAAGCGACAGGCTTACAAATCGGTTGAGTTGCGATTGAAGGAAGCCGAAAAGTACAAGAACTTTACTTATCGCGATGAAGTTCTTTATATGTTGGGAGTCGCGCTGATTGAGCAGGAGTTACCGGAAGAAGCGACGCCGTATTTTACGGAATTGGTTCGTGACATTCCTAACAGCGAACTGGCACCAGACGCCAAAAAATTCCTGGAAAAGCTAGGCAAGCCTATTCCCGCACCTTCAAACAATAATCCTGCACCTGTTCGCCCAGGACGTGTCGAGCAGTTCCGATTGATTCTTGGAAAAAATAACCTGGACATCCGAAAAGAGGGAATCCTCGTGGATCGCAAGGGGCGCATTGATGAACAGGAAGAACAAAAACGCGCAACTCCAGTGCCGGATGCCAACAGCGACATCAAGACGGTGAGAAGCGGGCCGCGTAATCGGCAGGAAACTTCAGCGACAGAGGAATTAAAGTCACAGCCAGTCGGAAATGGTGCAAATCCTGCTGCACAACCGGAAGGTGCAAAACCGGAGGCTACACCGGCAGCTAAACCCGAAGACCCGAAAAAGAAAAAGAAAGGGATCTTCGGAATCTTTAAATAATAGGGTAGCGGAAAACCGCTTTCAGATCATAGAGTGCTTTTCGAGCGAGTACTTAGGGTCAGGAGGCGGTTTTCTTTTTTTTATTGTTTCTGAAAGTAGATAATGCTACTTTCTCCCTGCCCTCCAACGCTTGTCTGCCTCGATAAGTGCAACGTCCCAGTAAATAACAACAAGACAACCCTCAAGCAACCGCGAATCAAGCTCTCTGAACGCATTGCAAATGCCAAAACTCCCAAGCGCTATCGCCCAGTTTCCAGGCATATTTTCTCGGAGGTTAACGTTATGGGGCATAAAGTCCTACTGGCGGATGACAGCATCACTGTCCAAAAGATTGTCAAGTTAAGTTTGACAGAAGAAGGTATTGAAGTCATTGCTCTTGGCAATGGTGAACAAGCTGTGCAGCAGATCGAATCGCTTCAGCCGGATTTAGTCATGGCTGATGTCTTCATGCCAGGAAAAGATGGCTACGAAGTCTGTGAGTTCGTAAAATCTCACCCGCAATTCAAGCATACGCCAGTGATTTTGCTCGTCCATGCATTTGAACCCTTTGATCCTGAACGCGCAAAAAAAGTAGGCGCAGATCAGCAATTAACCAAGCCGTTTCAATCTATTCGTACGCTGGTGACAACGGTGCGAGATTTGTTGTCGGTCTCACCTCCTGTTGCTGCTTCGGTAGAAACGAATCGGCAGGAAGCCGCAGCAACTGTTACTGCTGTTCCTGAAGCAATAATACCTTTGACGCCTTCAATTCCTGTTAGCAGTCAGCCAGAAGAAGAATTTGCAGTTGTGTCGTCTTTAACCTCGACAGCCAACGCTGCCGTTGAACCGGAATCTGCTTTTAGTGGAATGTCCGGTTCCTCGCCTTCGATTCCCTCGCCGCTGCCTTCATTCGATTCGCTCTCGCCATTATCCTTCTCGGAAGGTAGTCTGCCTATTCCTCCAATGGGATCGCCTGTTTCAGATGAGGACGCAAAAACAGATTTTCTACCGCCCCTTGATTTGTCCGTTTTTCCATCAACAGAATGGCAGTCACCTGCGGCCTCAATGGCTGAAACCTCAACCGCAGAAATGGGAGCAGCGGCTTTTTCTTCTGTTTCAATGTCATCTGCTTCAGTGGCTTTTAGTGAACCTGTTGATGATGTGTTGGATCTTTCAGAAGTTTTGACAACAGATCAAAATGGCGCAGGCGCGACAATGCTTTCCACTGCTGTTTCCATGTCCAATGAAATGCCTTTATTGGCCGTGCTTCCATCGGTCACGTCCGCATCATCCGCGTCGGCAGATGTTTTGTCACAGGAAGCGCAAGTGGATGATGCTTCTTTCGCACAATCTTTCGATGTTGGTATGGGCCAAATTAGTTTAGATGCCCCCTTAGCTACAGAGGCATCGCCGTCTCCTGTGCAGGATGTCAAAACAGGAAATCTGACGCCACCCGTTACGAATAATGTGTTACCCATCTCTGAGGCTGTGATTGAAGAAATTGTGAACCGCGTGATTCAGCGGCTTTCCTCCCAGGCTATTCAGGAAATTGCCTGGGAGGTTGTCCCGGAAATGGCTGAACTAATGATACGCAAGCAGCTATCACAACATCAGCAACTTTCTCATTGAATTTTTACACTGCACGACCATCTTCGTGCTATTGCTTACCAAGCCACGGTTTTCTTGAGCGATACGAGGTGCTCGTTTTCGTCAATGAAATCTGTGGCTTAACTTTTTCTTGCCCCCGTCTGTCCGACTGAGATAAACTGCCAGTTCATTTGCTGATGTCCGTTTCAACCATGAAGTAGTTGCTCTTGCACAGCCTCCTGTAGTTTCCTGGTCTCGCCTAATCACTAATTATGAGCTGCTGGCTATCTGTTCAAATAACCAGAATTAAGCAAACAACCCATTACTGAAAACCCATGTTTTTTTACAACCTCACTCATCGCTCCTTTCGTCTGTTCGTGCTTGCAACGTTAGTCTGCACATGCCTTTTCGCCCTGGCCTGCAAAGAAGACCCTGAAAAAGCCAAGCTCAAGCACTTAGAAAAAGGCAAACAATATCTCAAGGAAAAGAAATTCAATGAGGCGCGCATCGAATTTCGCAATGCCCTTTTGCTGGATAAAAAATATGCCGCCGCAACGTTTGGACTCGCCGAAGCAAGTTTAGGGCTAAACAACATTCAGGAAGCGTTTGATGCCTTGCAGGTGACGGTTGACCTTGATCCCAAGAACCTGGAGGCCAAAATTCGGCTCGGCAACATCTATCTGCAATTCGTTCGCGATGCCAGCAATGTGACCGACGCCGAAAAACTGGCGCGCGAAGTGCTGGAGGCGGATGCCAATAACATCGAAGGTTATATTTTGCGGGCCAGTGTTCGGACTTCACAACGAAAATGGACAGAAGCCGAACAGGATTTGAAACACGCGATAGAGCTTAATCCTAAACGTGTTGAGAGTCATTTGAGCTATGCTCGTTACTACCAGGAGCGTGGGAAACTGGAAGCGGACAAAGCGCGCTTCGATGCAGAAGCTGAGAAACTCTTCAAGCAAGCGCTGGATATAGATGCTAAATCCAGCGTCGCGCACTTGGCCTTTGCTGATTTTCTATACAGCAATCAACGGTTGGACGAAGCCGAAGTTCAGCTCAAGCAGGCTGTAGATTCCGATCCGGCAGATCGCTCCTCCTTAGCCGCTATTGCGCGTTTCTATGAAGCCAAAAAGAACTTTGCCGAAGCCGAGAAATACTTAAGCAAGTTAGCAGAAGTTAGTTCTGATAAAAATGCCGGGCGTGCGCAGTTGATTGATTTGCATGCGCGCGATGGCAAAGTAGACCAAGCCATCAATGAGTACCAGGAACTGATCAAGCAAAGCCCGAAATACTTACAAGCTTATGCCCAATTGGCGGGCCTGTTGATGGGCAAAGGCAATTTTGCCGGAGCCATGCAGCAGCTGGAAGCTGGACTGAAGCTGGACAAGCAAAATACCGATTTGCTCCTCATGCGTGGTCGGCTCAATATCGCCAATAACAAAATCAGGGATGCAGTTTCTGACCTTGAGCAGGTTCTTAAGAATGAGCCCAAGCATTCGATGGGGCTCTATTTCATGGCGGATGCCAGAGTACGAGATAACGACCCAGAGCGAGCCAGAGCCTATCTGAACGACCTGCTGAAATATTATCCTGATAGTCCAGCTGGTTTGCTGATGAAGATCCGCATTTTGTTGAGCCAGCCAAAACCTACGACTGATGAAGTTAACGAAGCGGTGAAAACCGCAGACAAAATTATTGGTGGAATCAATTACTTGAAATCGAACGCTGCTGCCTTACAGGCTTCGCGTCTGGAACCCGAATCCCTGCCGGGCCTGGAAAGCCAGGGCTATGCCGCACGCGGTGTGGCCAAGGTACAAATGAAGGATGTCGCTGGGGCACAGGCTGACCTGGAGCGTGCAGTGCAGATTGATCCGCGTAATTTTGAGGCACGCAGTAATTTGATTAATGTTTTGCTGACCAAAAATGATGTTGCAACAGCGCGCCAGCTCGCTGATCAATCTCTGGATCTCAGCCCCGCTAATGAGTCGGCCATTGCTAGTATTGTGAATGTTTATTTAGTCCAAAAAGAATACGCTTTGGCACTCCAAAAACTGGATGCCTTGATCGCTGCACAACTGGTTAAGAAGGCGTTTTTGCTGGATCAAAAGGTGCGCGTATACTCTGCGCAAGGAGACACCGCAAATACTGAGATGGCGTTACGCCAGGTGTTGGAAGCTGATCCGCAATACACGGATGCCTATTTTAAAAAGTTCGCACTTTACAAGAGTCAGGATAAGGCTGATCAGGCTATTAACGAACTGCAACAAGTGGTCAATCTACGGCCCGATAACCCGCGCCAATTAGCCCAAGCCCATTTACTTTTGGGCATGATGGAGGAAGAGCGCGGACGTTATGATGAGGCGATCAAAAATTACGAAAGATCTGTGGGGTTGGATGCTCGCACAGCAGTTGCCTCAATCGCGCTCAACAATTTGGCCTGGATTATGGCAGATAAAGGAAAAGGGAATCTTGACAAGGCCGCAGAACATGCCAGAAAGGCCATTCAACTCGCACCTTCGGTCGCCAGCTATTACGATACATTAGGCTATGTCCTTTACAAGAAGGGACTGAATGGTGTTGCGATTGAGCAATATCAAAAAGCACTTGAGCGTCGCCCTAATGAAGCAGCTTTTCATAAGCATATCGCGGAGGCCTATCAGAAAAATAGTGATCGGGGGAAGGCTTTACAGGCATATGAACAGGCGCTCAAGTTCGGAGGTGCCAATTATCGAGATGCTGATACGGTGAAAAGCGAGATTGCCAAACTAAGGTAAGATAAAGTTCATTGAGCGCGTTTCCTCTGCCGGATGCGCTCCGATCATTTATCTTGACCGGAATTGAAACGTAAGATAACCTCACTTCATTAGTGATCTGTAAACTTTTAAAGAGAAAAGGGTTTAGGTGATAGAAAACGAGATTTTTCGTTAAGCTCTTAGCGCATTATAAGCTAAAGGTATTTACGGGCACGGTTAGGTTTTGATTGATCCGGCAGCAATCCAAATCTACCTATTTAAGTCAATCAAGGTTCAGGTGTAAGAAGGACAGATTATTATTCAGTGGTTGACTAGCTTCCTATAAGCCGGATAATCTGACCTCTAACTAAGCGCGAATTTGGAGCAAATAATGAGAACAGGCCTGCGTAGAGGTTCGCGTCATAAGAAACAATTTCGAGCCGCCTCTGCAAGCGCTGTTTTAAGTGACTACGGAGGCGCTTTTAGTTTATCGTAGTTGATTCGATGTAGTTAACGTTTGGCTCCCCCCACCGTGACAATAGACAGTCAAGGTGTCCTGCCCGAATAACTAGTAAGAGCCTTCTTACTAAGCCCCCATTACCTCGTTGAAGTGTTCGCGCTTCAAGATAAGGTGACACTGATACATCATTGGCTGGCAAGACCTTCGTGACAGGAGGACTCTATCTTTCTGATTGTGTTGTAAGGGAAAACTGGAGTAGTCTCGTATTCCCTGCATCAGTACCAGTGAGGGTGCTTTAAGAGGGTGATTACGGAGAGAGTTATATAGGAGAGTCAAAATGGCTAGTTTTCGAGTAAGAACCCCAGCAGAATATTTGCGGATGATCTGGCGCCGGAAGTTCTTTGTTCTGGTTCCGCTGATTATTGTCGCGACCACGTTGGCATATGCAATTTACCGCTTGCCTGATGTCTATGGTTCCGAAACCATGATTTTAGTGGAGCAGTCGAAGGTCAATGGGTCTGTCGTCACACAACCTACGCAAATAGACATTACTTCCCGCCTTGGTACAATTAGAAACTTGGTTACCAGTCGCACTGGTCTGAAAGAAATTATTGATAACTTCAACTTATATCGTGAACTGAAAGCATTAAATACCCCGGAAGAGGTAGTTCTGGACGAGATGCGTAGGCACATTGATATTCAAGTGAAAAATACCGGCTCCGGCGCAAATGCTTTCACCATTATGTTCAAAGGATCAGACCCTGAAACGGTAAAAAACGTGACGGCTGATCTTGCTACGCGATTTATTAATTCCAACACTGATATTCAGGTGATCGAAACCAAGCGCCTGATGGATCAGATGGAAGAACGCCTCACACAAAATAAGAAGCAACTGGAAGAAATCGAAGCTCAGCGCGCCCGCATGCAGGCTGAACATCCTGAGGCTATTGAAGGGAACGACAAAACGCTGATGGCGCAAATCAACGCCCTGCAACTCCAGCGTCAGTCTATGCAAACTTCGATTGATTCAGCTAAAAACAACATCGTCATGATGGAGCAGATGCTGGCAACCATTAATTCTACCGATTTTTCTCAATCCGACCCGATCCGATCACTTGCAGAAGGACAAGAGGCCGCCACGTTAAGAGCCAGAAAAGCGGACTATACAGCCAAACTCAACAGCTTGCTCAAGATTTACAAAGAAAAACATCCAGAAGTGCAAGAGGTTCGCGCTCAGATCGAAGCTATCGAAAACCAGATTGAAGATGCGAAAGCTGAGGCGAAAAAGCAAAGAACGGAAGATCGAGAAGAAATCCAAAAGCAACGGGCTGAGGCAAAAAAGCCAGAAGTTGAAGGCCTCAAACTTCGCATTGCTGGAAGCAAGCGAGAAGTAGATATTAAGCAGAATGAATTAAATCAGCTGCAAGCAGAGATCAATCGTCTGAACGCAAAAGTAGAGATGATTCCTTCGCTACAGGCAACTGTGCAAAAAATCGAGCGTGACTACAACACATTAAAAAAGAGCTACGATGATTTGCTGGTGCAAAAAAATAACGCAGATTGGGGTTCCAAGCTGGTGACAGAGTTGAGCGGCAACACTTTTCGTCTGCAAGATCCTGCTTATGTGCCGCAAAAACCTGTGGCTCCACAACGCTGGTTGCTCTATGTTCTGTCTTTGTTCCTGGGATTAGCTTCCGGTCTGGTCATTGCACTGGCTGTGGAGGCGCGTTCTCTCTTTACCATTCAAGATGCCCGCGATGTCGAGCATTATATGCATTTGCCGTTGCTCGTGACCGTGCCCCAAATTGTTACGGATAACGAGCGCCGACAGCGTGCAATGCTGCGCTTAGTGCAATTTGCGGGAGTCTTACTACTGATTCTGGTGTCAATCCCGGTATTAGTAACTGTTGTTCAGCGCTCGCGTGTGCTGAATATATTTGCGGGGGCATATTAAAACGAATACGGAGTTACTAACTCGCCCCACCAAGTGAAAGAAAAAGCATATGTACAGAGAATTTTATGGATTGCGTGACATCCCCTTCAGTCTCACCCCTGATCCACGCTTCCTTTATTTCACGGCCAGCCATCGCGAAGTGATGGCTAATTTGCACTATGGCATCCAGCACGGAAAAGGATTGATCGTTGCATCAGGAGAAGTTGGGACAGGCAAGACGACGATGTTGCGTGCCATGCTGGCTCGCCTGGATCGCAGTGTGCTGACTTGTTACATTTTCAATCCCGGTCTGAACGTTGCTGAGTTTTTTCACTATATCGCGGCTAGTTTTGGGGTGACGCAGTATGATTCCAAATCAGAGTTGCTCATGAAATTAGGACGCTTGCTGATGACGCGACACGCACGCGGGCTCCGCAGCGTCCTGATCGTTGATGAAGCGCAAGGCTTGAGCAACGAATTGCTGGAAGAAATTCGCTTGTTGTTGAATTTCGAGACATATACTGAGAAGCAGTTGCAAATCATTCTGGCCGGGCAACCGGAACTACGCCAGGTACTCAACGATCCTTCCCTTCGGCAATTGAAACAGCGGATTAGCTTGCGTTGTGAAATTAAGCCACTGCGGGCAGATGAAGTGCCCGTTTATATTCGCGCCAGACTGAAAACCGCAGGCGCGACGCGTCTCGACCTGTTTACTACAGATGCTGTCGCTATGATTTATCGCGCCTCAGAAGGTGTGCCACGATTGGTAAATAACATTTGCGATAATGCTTTGCTCAGCGGTTTTGCAAGTGGCGCGAAGCAGATCACGCAAAAGATCGTAAGTGAAGTAGTAGAAGAATTAGATCTGATCCGTCCCTCGCTCGAAGCCGAAGAAACGGAAGCACTGATGGGTGGGTTGCCTGTGCGATCAATCGTCAAGGACGAAGTAAACGAAGATTGGCGGCATTTTGAAACCCCGGGGCGGCAACACTTGCGGGCTGCAGAAGCGAAACCCTTGCGTTCAGCCCGTCCTCAATCTAATTCGTCTAGTCTGCGTTCGGATTCCTCACGGATGGCACCTCGACCAGCGCCATCCCTTTCTGTTAATCCTCCAGAAATTCTCAAAGCCGCCACTGGAACAGATAACAACGGCAAGAGCCAGGCGGATTTTGGTGTAGTTACAACTGACCCCGAAAATCGCGGTTAGCCTGAAAATGATGCCCCCTTTTTTTACATCATCGAAGTAGGTATTGCATGGGACGTGTGTTAGATGCGCTACAGCGCCAACAGGAAAACCAGGAACCAGAAAACGATCCGCTTGTCAGAGCCATTGATCCTCCCACTCCGATAGCCGTGGTGCCTGAGCCACTGCGTTTTGAGATGCCGGATCGAATTGGCAGCCCCGGTGCGCCACGCTCCAATGAAGGCTCAGTCTTTTCATTTCTCACTGATGCGGAATTGGATCATCCTGCCGATTTTGAGGAAAAGGGAAGTCGGTTGAAATCTGCAACAAATGGTCAGGGCACTTCAGCTAATCCAAATGGATTGGTGCCTGTTTCAAAACCATCGTCTTTAGCGCGTGAGGGGAAAGAGCAGAAGTTTGTTTCTCCCATCACGATTGAGCCATCCGTCCCAACCACAATTTGTCTTGATGAAACGCGCTTACATACGCGTCTGGTTTTGTTTACTGATCCGCAATCTTCAGGTTGTGAGCAATACCGTACGCTGCGAACACAGGTTTTTCACGCCGCTGAGAAACAGCTAACGCAGGTTATTCTGGTTACCAGTGCGGTGGCGGGGGAAGGCAAAACATCAACGATTCTCAATCTCGCCTGGGCCATTGCCCAGTCCAGAGAGAAACGTGTGCTTGTGATTGATAGCGATTTACGGCGTCCCAGTATTAGCTCTTATTTAGGACTGGATTTTGAACTTGGCTTTGGCGAAGTGTTGAATGAAGTCAGTGAAGCTTTGCCTTCGATAGTTCGCGTGGCAGATTCCACGCTGTATATCCTGTCCTCCAGTCGTGCAGAAGCCCAACCAGCGGAACTCCTGTCAAAGGAACGCGTTGGTGAAACTCTTGCAGAATTGCGAAAGTATTTCGACTACATTTTGATAGATGCACCCCCCGTTGTTGCCTTCGCGGATGCTCGCTTGCTGGCCAATCACGCCGATGCGGTGATTATTGTTGTTCGGGCTGGATTGGCTGGGCATAGCACGGTGGAGCGTGCCATTGAAGCATTACCCCATAATCGTATTTTAGGGGTAGTTTTGAATGGTGCAGATCAAATGTCTGAAGTTGGCTATTATGGCTATTACGGCTATGGCTATGGCTATGGCTATGGAAGTGGACGGCAGAACGAACGGCAATCCCTATTGGATCGGATCGGCCTTGGTTCGTTAGCTGAACGCTTGAAATTGCGGTCACGGAAGGAACCACCTTCCAATGATGGATCGAAGGGCGCAAATTCCTAACGACTTTATGACGATTGGAATTTTAGCAAGTGGATTCAGGTTATATGACAGGTGAGCAGAGCATCCTGCCGGATGCTCGCTATTCACCAAATAATTATTTTGCCCGGTAGCAGGCAGTGTAAAGATAGGTGGTACGTTAATTAAACGACTGCTTTGTTGATCAGGGTGTGACTAAAAGGTTATTTCGGACTTCGCATAACAGCGGTCATGGTACGAAGAGATATTTGGCTCAGAACGTTTACTCTCGTCGCAATTGAGAGTGGCATCATCGTCTTAGCGGTGTTGCTTAGCCTATATTGGCGATACCCGGAAAAATATGAAGACCTGCTGTGGGGCGAAGGGCAACAAGGCTTTACCAAACTCCTGCTAACGGCAGGCGTTTGCCAACTTACCTTTTATCTCTTTGATCTATACGATCTGGAAATCATTCATTCCTTGCGCGAATTATGCCGCAAAATATTGCAGGCGTTGGCGGCATCGTGCTTCATCCTGGCAATCATTTTCTACGTCATTCCTACAATTCAAATTGGGCATATAGATACTGAAGACCCGACCGGAGCTATTGGTGGCGTGCCGAGCCGAACGATAGTTATTACGCTTTTTCTGATGATCGGATGGCGTGTGTTAAGCCATTGGGTCTTAAGTCACCCAGGCTTTGGCGAACGAGTCTTGATTGTTGGCACAGATACATCTGCGGTGGAATTGGCCAAGGCAATCATGGGGAATCGAAACTTTGGCTATCGGATCGTTGGGTTTGTAAGCGAAGACCCATCACAGGTTGGCAAAAGCCTGATTAACCCCTCAGTTATTGGTGTTGTTGGCCAGCTGAACGAGATTGTGAACCGCGAACGTGTGGATCGTGTTGTTGTGGCGTTATCAGATCGGCGGGGACATTTGCCTGTGGATCAATTGCTCAAGCTGCGGTTGCAGGGGCGTGCGGTCATTGAAGAAGGCACGTCGCTGTATGAACGAATCATGGGCAAGATCAGCGTTGAGATGTTGCGTCCCAGCTGGATCATCTTTTCCGGCGGCAGCAAACGGAGTCGTTTCTGGTCGGTGATGCATCGCTTATTCAATTTCGTGCTGGCTGTGATCGGAATTGTTGTGAGCTTCCCGATTTGGGTCCTAACCGCCATTGCCATTAAATTGGAATCGCCTGGGCCGGCTTTTTATAAGCAGGAACGCGTTGGTAAAAATGGCAATCCCTTCACGATTATCAAGTTTCGTTCAATGCGACTGGATGCTGAAAAAAATGGCCCGGTTTGGGCGGCTAAAAATGATGATCGTACGACGTATGTCGGTCGCTTTATCCGCAAAGTCAGAATAGATGAACTCCCCCAACTGATTAACGTCTTGCGTGGCGAGATGAGCTTTGTTGGCCCGCGCCCCGAACGTCCGGTGTTTGTTGAGCAACTCACAGAACTAATCCCCTTTTATTCACAACGCCATTTGGTGGAACCTGGGCTGACGGGATGGGCACAGGTGAAATACGATTATGGTGCTTCGGTCGAAGATGCGTTGCAAAAGCTGCAATACGATTTGTACTATATCAAAAACGCGTCCTTATTCTTCGACATCTGGATCATGCTGCAAACAGCCAAAATCGTTTTGTTTGGGCGAGGACGATAGAGGGCTGGTAGCTTTTTGGGAGAGCTTTATGAAATCAAATACCTACCAACGTTCATTCTTTGCGTTACTGTTCACAGTTACGCTTGCTGCATCAGTACAGGTGATGGGGCAAAGTGGGCAAGTGAAGCAAACCGCTGCGGCTGAGAAAGAATCACCTTCGCCCAGTGCGACACAAGATGAAAAGAAGCCCAATGGGGTGGTCAGCAAAGAAGACAAAGGATTAAGCGAGGAGCAAATTCAGGGCATCCGTCGCCAGCGAAGCTCTGAAGAGGAAGCGGCAGATGTTTCTTACCTGCGCAACTACTTTGAGAATTATCGTCTTGGCCCGGAAGACATCATTTCTGTAGATGTTTTCAAGCTGCCCGATTATTCGCTCGCTAATCAAAGCATTCCGCCGGATGGCAAAATCAATTACAAGCTGATTGGGCCGATTGTGCTTCGTGGTCGCACGACCGAAGAAGTGCAAAAGGAAATCGCCGAGAAACTAAATGAATACATCATTGATCCCAAAGTCACAGTGCAATTGGTGCAATCGCGCAGCATGAAATATATGGTGGATGGTGATGTGCCCAAACCTGGAATCTTTGAAATGACACGGCGGATGACCATCAGGGAAGCGATTATTAATTCAGGTGGCATTCTTCCCACCGGAGATAAAGGGAAAGTGCAAATCGCACGTGCGATGCCGAACGGACAAACCAATATGATTGCGGTAAATTTTAAGGAGTTAGAAAAAGGAAAAGGCGTGGATGAATTTCTGGCTCCTGGTGACGTGGTGTTTGTTCCTGGCAATCGCTTCAAAACCATTAGCAAATACCTCCAGATTATCCAAACTGTCACCTGGCTTCCGATGATCGTTGGCGGACGCCGTTTTTGATTCGAGTGGCGCGTGATTAAGACAATAAGGCAAACAGGAATTGGCATTCTTGTTTGCCTTTTTTCCTTAAGTTGGCCAGAGTAATCAAAATATCCGCTTTGACTTTGTAGTTAGGTCTTGTTGTAGGAACCGCTGAAACCAAATGTACATGCTTTCAAAATGCTCAGCTTTATTTTTAATCATCATTGCCCTTGGTTCCCTTACTGCACGGGCGCAGGGCAATATTGAGTCGCCATCGGGGCAGTGGAGCGCGCAGGATAGTGGTGTCCTGACGCGGCTGCTTGGCGTGTTTTTTACGGATCGCAAACAAGGATGGGTCGTCGGCAGCAACGGCCTTTTGCTGACAACCAAGGATGGCGGAGCAAGATGGGAGCGCCGCACGCCGCTGAATCGGGAAATGTTGCGCGATATTTATTTCCTCGACCCGCAACGTGGGTTTGTCTTGGGCGAATATACAATCTTCAATCGTCCTGCTGGTGATTTGCCGAAAAACCGCGCTTTCATGCTGGCGAGTTCGGATAGTGGTAAAACCTGGGACGAGATTGAATTAATCAATGATGAATTAAAAGCAGATGATCCGAAACGGTATAACGGATTGGGCATCGTGCGAATGGTGTTTGTGGATGATCGTGTAGGTTGGGCTTGTGGCGAAGCGGGTCTGATGCTGGTTACGCGCAATGCAGGCAAGACATGGCAACGACAGGCTTTGCCGATCAATAAACTGTTTTTTGATGTGAGCGCGCTGGATGAAAGCAATGCCTGGACGGTTGGCGGCGGTGGCGTTGCCTTGCGCACAGTGGATGGCGGAAAGAACTGGAACGAGCAAATCACCGGTATCACAAAAACGTTGCGCGGCGTTCATTTCATTGACTCCAAGCGCGGTTGGGCCGTAGGCTCTGGCGGTACGATCATTACCACGACGAATGGTGGCAATCGCTGGCAACCACAGGTTTCCGGGACAGAAGAAAATTTGAATACGGTTTTCTTTACGACGAAGACGGAAGGCTGGGCAGCAGGTGATCGCGGTGTGCTGTTGCACACGACAGATGGCGGCGTGCATTGGCAGCAAATCCAATTGAAGACGCGCTCTGATTTGACACGCTTTTTTTTCATCGCGCCGGATTGCGGATGGCTCGTTGGAACGAACGGCGCGATTTTTAAATATCAACCCTGATGATTACCCTCCAAGATGTTCAAGCTGCGCGCGAACGATTAGGCCGCGCGATCTATCACACGCCTTGCCCTGTTTCATTAACGCTTAGCAAGCTCTGCGGCTGTCACACCTACTTCAAGCTCGAAAACCTGCAAATGACGGGCAGCTTCAAAGAAAGAGGCGCGCTGAATAGATTGCTGCAACTCAGTGAAGCTGAAAAGCAGGCTGGTGTGGTGGCAGCCAGCGCGGGCAACCACGCGCAAGGTGTCGCATATCATGCCACACGGCTGGGCATTCGCTCTGTCATTGTGATGCCGAAGCCGACGCCGCTGATCAAGGTTTCCAACACACGTGACCTGGGCGGCGAAGTAATTTTGCACGGCGCAAATTATGACGAAGCGTTAGCCCAGGCGCGCCAACTGGCCAAAGAAAACGGCTTCACCTTTGTTCATGCCTTCGACGACGATGCGGTGATCGCGGGGCAGGGAACCATTGGCCTGGAGTTATTGGAAGAAGAAATAAAATTCGATGCGGTGGTGGTTCCCATTGGCGGCGGCGGTTTGATTAGCGGTCTTGCCGTTGCCATGAAAACGCTCCAGCCAAATATCCGAATCATTGGCGTTGAACCGGAAAATGCGGCTTCGATGCGTGCTGCATTGTTGGCGGGTCAACCCACCGAAATTTCTATTGAGCCCACGATTGCAGATGGTCTTGCTGTCAAACGCGCGGGCATTCACACGCTGGAAGTCGTACAGCACTATGTGGACGAAGTCGTCAGCGTGTCAGAAGAAGAAATTGCCAGTGCGATTTTGAAGCTCCTGGAAATCGAAAAGACTGTTGTTGAGGGCGCGGGCGCAGCGTCGCTGGCCGCCGTACTGTTTCATAAAGTTTCCGGGTTGTCGTGGAAGAACGTTGCGATTCTGGTTTGTGGCGGCAATATTGATCCGAACTTATTGTCCAAAATCATCGAGCGCGGTCTGGCAAAAGACGGTCGTCTGGTGCGCATCCGCGCCATTGTTCGTGATCGCCCTGGCGAATTAGCCAAGATTTGCCAAATCGTCGCCGACACGGGCGCGAACATCATGGACGTTACCCACAATCGTGCTTTCGGGAAACTTGAGGTTGGCGGCGTCGAACTGGATTTGATCCTGGAAACACGCGGTCACGATCACATCCAACAATTGCTGAGAGCTTTTCACTTGGAAGGCATCAATGCACAGGAACCGAACTAACCTGATCCCGGAGGAACATTCGATGAAATCATCCCGAAGAAAATTTGTGCAATCCAGTTTTGCTGCTGCGAGTTTGTCAGTTTTCGACGCATCCACGATCATCGCCCAGCCGAAAAAAAATCCCGCGCTCGGTGGTGGTGGCTTCCAGCTTGGCATTGTGACGTACAACATCGCCAAAGATTGGGATATTGTCACCATCATCAAGAACTGCGAAGCCACAGGTTATACTGCTGTTGAGTTACGAACCACCCATAAACACGGCGTCGAACCGACTTTGACCAAAGCACAGCGCACGGAAGTAAAGCAACGTTTTGCAGATTCCAAAGTGCGATTGCTGAGCCTTGGTTCCGTCTGCGAATTCCATTCACCTGACCCAAATGTCGTACGCAAAAATATTGATGAATGCAAACGCTTCTCAGAGTTAGCGCATGACATCGGTGCGCTTGGCGTCAAGGTGCGACCGAATGGAATCCCGAAAGATGTGCCGGAAGCAAAAACGCTCGAACAAATTGGCAAATCGTTGCGCGAATGTGGCGAGGCTGCACAAGGCAGCGGAGTAGAGATATGGGTCGAAGTACACGGAGCAGAATCACAGGTTCCCACCCGAATGCGTCGCATGATGGAAGTTGCCGATCATCCGCACGTGGGCATTTGCTGGAACTCAAATCCTACCGATGTGGAAAATGGTTCAGTAAAAAGAAACTTCGAGCTATTGAAGCCCTGGTTGCGCAGCGCACACATCAATGAATTATCCAAATCGGAATACCCCTGGCGCGAACTCTTCGGATTGATGAAACAGGCACAATACAATCGCTATTGCCTGATGGAAATTGCAGAAACCTCTGACCCGCTCCGCTTGATGCGTTTCTATCGTGCCTTGTGGCTGGAGCAATGCCGGTGAACGTTTACGAAGAAGTCTTACAAGCCGAACGGCGCATTCGTTCCTACATCCGCGAAACCCCGCTTGAATATTCGCTGGCATTGAGTCAGCAGTATTCCGCCGACGTTTTTCTCAAGCTCGAAAACCTGCAACATACCGGGTCTTTCAAGGTACGTGGCGCGATGAACAAATTACTGTCGCTCACGGCGGAAGAAAAAGCGCGAGGTGTCGTAACAGCTTCAACTGGCAATCACGGCGCAGCTACAGCATTTGGGTTGCGCGCCTTAAATCTGGCCGGAACGATTTTCGTCCCTGAAAATGCCTCGCCTACGAAAGTGGCCGCCATCAAACGCTATGGTGCAACGGTTGAATCTCACGGCATAGATTGTCTGGCAACTGAAATGTATGCCCAACGTTTTGCGCGTGAAAAAGGACTGGTTTACATCTCGCCGTACAATGATCCGCAAATCATCGGCGGGCAGGGAACAATTGGCGTTGAGCTTGAACGACAATCCAAAAAGCTTGATGCTGTGTTTGTTTCGGTTGGCGGCGGCGGATTGATTTCCGGCATTGCTGGCTATTTGAAACAACAGTTTCCGGGAATAAAGGTGATTGGATGTCTGCCAGAAAATTCCCCTGAAATGGCACTGGCTGTGAAAGCGGGTCATCACGTTCAATTGGAACCGAAGCCGACGCTGTCAGATGGCACTGCGGGTGGATTTGAGCCGGACGCGATTACGTTTGAGCTATGTCAGCGATTCGTGGATGAGTATGTGCTGGTGAGTGAGGAGGAAATCGCCGCTGCGCTGCGCTTAACGCTGGAAACGCATCATCATCTGATTGAAGGCTCAGCCGCGGTCGCCATTGCAGGTTTTCAAAAGCTCCATCGGCAATTCATCGGGCAAAATGTCGCCATCGTTTTGTGCGGCGCGAACATTAGTCTTGCGACGCTGAAGCAGATTTTGTGAACGTTGGTTTGCGCAAGCTCAGCAACCACAGCACAAACAACATACAAGCCCCGCCCGTCAAATCAATCATGCTGTCATAAATCGAACCCGAACGGCTGGTAGTGAAGGTTTGATGATACTCATCCAACAAGGCATAAATCCCAACGATAAAGAACGAATAGGTTGCCCATTGTCGCCGCCATCTCACAACTGCACCACTGCGAAATGCCCGGATTAGCAGGAACGCCAGCACCGCGTAGACCGTGAAATGCCCTGCTTTGCGAACCAGAAAATGCGCGGTTTGCAGCCCCTCTTCGCTAATCGCTGGATAGAGCCAGCGCAGCACTTTCGTCACCGTCCCGCCCGTATTGCCTGCGGAAAACAAATCCGTCGAGAAAATAAAAATCGCTGCCATCCAAAGAAAAGGCGGCAGCCAGTAAAACAGCTTACGCATAAAAGGCAATGAGTTCGGTAAGCGGCTGACGTTCTCACTCATAACAACTGCAAAAGTGGGGGAAGGAGGAAGGGGCGGAAAAGTCTGGAGGTTCGGAAGTTTGGAGCGACCAGAAGGCTAAAGACTTTCCGGTCGCTCCAGTTTCTTACGATTAAAGCGCGGCAGCACCGCTGACAACTTCGATAATTTCGCGCGTGATGGCTGCCTGACGCACGCGGTTCATGTTCAGCGTGAGCTTATCAATGACCTCGTTGGCGTTCTTGGAGGCAGAATCCATCGCCGTCATCCGCGCGCCGTGTTCTGACGCAATGGATTCAAGCAACGCTCGATAAAGCTGCGTTTCGACCATCTTGGGCAACAGCGTACCGAAAATTTCACTGGGCGGCTGTTCGTAGGAATATTGCAACAACTGCTCTTGATCTGCTTCATCCGGGATGCGCCCAATGGGTAATACCGTTTCTTCAACCGGACGTTGTGACAGGGCAGATTTGAATTCGTTGTAGATCAGGTAAATATGATCCACCGGATTTTCTTCCGCCGTGAAATCTGCGATCAATTCCTCGGCAATTTTCCTGGTATCGGCAAAGCTCACTCTGCCGGTGCCAGTGACACCGATGTATTCGCGACGGATTCTGGCATCACGCCGACGAAAATAATCCACGCCTTTACGCCCGATCAGCACAAGTTCGACCTGCTGCCCCGAATGGCGACGTAAAAACTGAGTTGCCGCGCGGTTCAGGTTTGTATTGAAGCCGCCGCACAATCCTTTGTCTGCGGTGACTAAAACCAGCAGCACTCTTTCCTGACGACCTTCCACTGGCTTTCTGGAAGTGGCCAGCAGCGGATGTTGTAATTCTGGTGCGCGTTTGGAAAGGTCGCTCATGATTTCCATCATTTTGATGGTGTACGGGCGCGCAGCTACCACGCGTTCCTGGGCGCGACGCAATTTGGCAGCCGAAACCATTTTCATGGCTTT